>JAHDCV010000003.1 GCA_020629695.1 Acidimicrobiales bacterium
GTCGTCGTCGTCCGCTGCGTCGTCGTCGTCCGCTGCGTCGTGGTCGTGCGCTCCGACGTGGTCGTCGTCGTCCGCTGCGTCGTCGTCGTCGACTCTCGATCGCTCGAGCTCGAGGTCACACCGTCGGTGGTCGCCGTGGTCGCCGGGCGAGCCGTGGAGGCTGTGCCATCGGTTCCGGTGTCTGTCGAGGTCGGAGCAACCGTCGACACCGGTCCGGCGCCGGTGGTCGTGGCCCCACCACCAGCCGCCTCCTCGCTGCTCCCCGTCGTCTCCGGCGCCACACCGTCCTCCGGGTCGGGCCCGGACGTGGACGTCACGAACGCACCGTCGAACGTCGACAGGGTCGTACCGCCGAGGCGCTCGACCGAGGCACCCTCGACGGCAGCCTCACCACCCTCTTCGAGCACCGAGGTTCCGGAGACGAGCGAGACGCCGGTCTCCGGCACGGCGACGCCCTCGAGCGGAGCCGGCTGTGTCACCAGGCCGCGGATCGTGTAGCCGAGGATCCCGAGTGCGATCACCGCCAGCGTCACCGAACCGAGCCGAGCGAGGAACAGCCAACTGAAGAACCCGGCCCGCCGACCGGTGCGTCGGTCTTCCAGCGGCTCGAACGCCACGGGGCGCCGTTCCAGATCCGACAGCCGGATGATGCGCGGCTGCCGCGCGCGCTCGCCCGGCTTCATGAGCGCCGAGCCTAGGACCCCGACGGCGACCGTCGAGGATCACCCCCCGGTTTCAGGGGCTCGAGGGGGAAGCGGCGATCTCAGGTCTCGGCCGCGAGGGGCGTCCACATCCGCCACGGCGGCTCGCCACCGTCCCAGAGCGATTCCAGTCGCTCCCGATCGCGGATCGTGTCCATGCACTGCCAGAAGTCATCGTGCTTGTAGGCCATGAGCTGGCCGTCCTTGGCCAGATTCTGGAGCGGTTCCTTCGAGAAGTCGATGTGATCGCCCTCGATGTAATCCACGACCTCGGGTTCGAGCACGAAGAACCCACCGTTGATCCAACCCTCACCGGCCTGGGGCTTCTCGGTGAACTCGGTGATCTGGTCGCCCTGGATGTCGAGTGCGCCGAATCGAGCCGGCGGGCGGACGGCGGTGAGTGTGGCCAGCTTGCCGTGCGAGCGATGGAACTCGAGGAGCTTCTCGAGGTCCACGTTCGAGACGCCGTCGCCGTAGGTGGCCATGAACGTGCCGTCCAGGAACTTCGCGACGCGGAGGAGCCGACCACCCGTGTGCGGAGTCTGACCGGTGTCGATCAAGCCGACCTTCCAGCGATCCTCCGGCGCCGCCGAGTGCCGGATCACCTTGTTCTCGGCCAGGTTCACCGTGAGATCGGACGCGAGATGCGCGTACTCGGTGAAGTACCGCTTGATCGTGTCGCCCCGATAACCGAGCGTGACGAGGAAGTCGTCGAAGCCCTGCGATGCGTACAACTTCATGATGTGCCAGAGGATCGGGCGACCGCCCACCTCGACCATCGGCTTCGGCTTGTCGCCCGTCTCCTCCTGGAGTCGGGTTCCGAGTCCACCTGCCCAGATGACGACCTTCATGTCACGCTCCTGCGAATGCTGCCCGGCTCAAGTCAAGCAGGCCTGCGGGCCCGTCGGGCCCCAACGTCGCTGCATCCATCGGCCGATCGCCACCCGAATTCAAGTGAACACGCCCGGTTCGCCGCGACTCCGACACCCGGCCAGGCGTCTCCACTACGCTCCGTGTTCACCTGACTCGGGGCAGTGGCGGGCAACCCACTCCGAGGTACGGCACCCACGATGACGACCATTCACGCTGCGCACGGCCCGATCTCCGATCTCGAGATCATTCCGCCGCGACGCGTCGCCTGGCAGGCGACGGCACCGATCATCGATCTTCGTTCAACCTCGCCGGGCTTCGCGCCGAAGACCACGACAGACCGGGATCAACCCGGCGGCGAGCGAGGCGACACGATGCTCAAGACCGACGTGACCGTCGACAACGAAGTGCTCCGCACCACCCGGCGCGCCGAACGATTCCGCCGGGTGTGGCTGTTCGACCTGCCGTTCGTCGATGCCGAGACCGCCGCCGAGGTCGCCGCGGCGCTGTCGAAGACCGACACCGCCGACGGGGACCTCCGACTGCCGATCGTCGTGACCCCCAATGTCGACCACATCGTCCAGCTGAGCGAACCCGACTGCGATCCGGCCATCGCGGAGACCTTCCGCAACAGCCGTTGGGTCTTGCCCGACGGCCAGCCGATCGTCGCCCTGTCGAAGCGCATGGGCACCCCGTTGTCGGCCCGACTGCCCGGATCGACCCTGTTCGAGTTCCTCTGGAACCGCGTCGCCAGCGAAGGCGCGCCGTCGGTCGTGATCGCCCCCCGCCGCGACGTTGCCGAAGGCCTCGCCGCCGAACACGAACTCTGCCGCTTCATCATCCCTCCGCTGTTCTCGATGGACGACGACGTCGCCATCAAGGCCATCGCCGATGCCTGCATCGAACACGCGATCGAGGAGCGGCCGCGCTTCATCTTCTCCGGGTTGTCGTTCGGGAAGGATCAGCTCCTCGCGAAGCAGATCCTCGAGCAGTGGCCGGTCGCCGCCGGAAGCCCGCCGATCGTGTTGTGTCTCGGTGCGTCGTTCGAGATGTACCTGGGTATGAGGAAGCGGGCACCCGAGATCGTGCAACGCCTCGGGATGGAATGGCTGTACCGCTTCACCCAGGAACCCAAGCGACTCTTCCACCGGTATTTCGTGCGGGACCGCGCCTTCTTCGGATTGGCCCGGGCCGAACTCAAGCGCCGCTGAACGAGGCGTTTCCGGACGTCCGAGGCCGTCCTGGTCGGGACGATTCACCCACGAGCTTCCACGGTTGAGGCCGAAGGGCCTCACCTAGGCTGACCAACGTCCGATAGGACGACCCACGACCCGCCGCAGCGCCTGATCCGCGCCGCCACGGTCCCTCACCCGCACCCACGCCGAAAGGCCCGACGTGGAACTCTCGTTCATTCTCATCGCCCTGCGCCGCCGCTGGTGGCTCGTTGCGCTCGGCGCCATCCTCGGCGCCCTCCCCGGTCTTCTCGCGGGGCCGGGTGGACCCGGCACCTTCGAGTCGACGGCGACGCTGTCGGTCGAACCCCCGACACCGATCGGTGCCGGCACCGTGTTCAACTCCGCGCCCGACCGCTACGTCGTGTCGCAGGTGAACGTGATCGGCTCGGCGGGCCTCGCCCAGCAGGTCGCCGACGAGATCGGCGACGGCGCGACCGTGGTCGGGGTGCTCGCGAGCATCTCGATCGAACAGGAGCCCGAGACCGACATCGTCAACGTGACCGCGTCGGCGGACTCCGCCGCCCGGGCACAGGAGATCGCCCAGGCCTATGTCGACATCTACCTCGCCAACCTGATCGCGCAGAACGACACCTCGCAGGACGGCGAGATCTCCCGCCGCGAAGCCCGTCTGACCGAGATCCAGGACCAGCTCGGCGTCATCAACGACGAGATCCGGGACACGATGGCGCCGCTGATCCAGGACGCCATCGACGCCCAGATCTCCCCACCCGTCGCCAGCCAGGTCGTTCCCGGTCTCGTCTCCCAACGTGACCTGCTCCAGACCGAGTACTCGAGCGTGCTCCAGGCCAAGACCCAGCTCGAACTCTCCGCCCGGCTGAAGGTGAACACCCGCATCGTGCAGAACGCGACGCTCCCCAGCCTGCCCCAGACCGGCAACGGCAACCTGGCGCTGCTCGGCGGCATCGTCGCCGGAGCCATGCTCGGTGTCGCCGCTGCGGTCATCTCGGCACAGTTCTCGAACAAGGTGCTCGACGAGGTCGCTGCGAGCGAGATGCTCGCCGTCCCGGTGATCGGCGATCTCCCGAACACCCGGGCGCTGACCCGACACCCCGAGGCCGGATTCGAGAACCTCCCGGCGCCGCTGACCTCCACCGTCGACCAACTCTGTGTGCACGCCGAAGCCCGGGCCGCGATCGATCGCCCCCTCGTGGTCACCGTCATCGGCACCCAGCGCGGTGCTGGCGCGACGACCACGGCGGTCGCCATGGCCGGACGATTCGCCGACGCCGGCCACAAGGTCCTCCTGGTGGACGCAGACGCCCGCGACCCCTGGATCACCCAGAGCTTCAACGCCACACGCCACGGGGGTGTCCCCGCACTGCTCGGCGCCAAACGCGCCGGCAACAACGCCACCTTCACCGCCTCGAGCCTCCCGAACGTCGACGTGCTCGGCCTCGGTCGTGAGCCGAGCAGCGCGACGCTCCGCCGAGACGCCGTGCCGGCGCTTCTCCAGGGCGCCCGCCGTCATGCCGGCGTCGTGATCATCGATGCCGGCCCGCTGCTCGACGCCGCCGTCACGGTGCAGCTCTGCCACGCCTCCGATGCCGTGGTGCTGTGTGTGCCGCTCGCCGACCAGCGCGCCGACGCGCTCGCCACCGTCCGTCGTCAGCTCGACGCCATCTCGGATCGGCTGCTCCCCGTCATCACGAACCCGAGCGCCAAGCCGGCCGCAGCGACCAAACTCGCCCAGGTCGGCCGCGTCGTCGCCGAACCGGCCGCCGAGCCGAAGCCCCGGGCCGAAGCCGTGCCGGTCAGTGAGCCGGCCAACGGCTCGGATTCGTCGAACGGGTCCGGTGGCGCGAACGACCGACCAGCCCGACGTGACGGCGGGACCACCACCCCTCAACGCTGAGGAAGCTCGGAGTGATCGCTCCACCCGAGCCCGAATCCGTCCGATGAACCATGCAAGGCCCGCCTCGACCGACATCGCTCGGGACCGGACGGCCACCTCCAACCATCCCGCCGCTCCACCGGAGTCCATCCGATGACCTCATCCAGCGCGACCAACGCGACCAGACGAACCGCTGCGACGTCCACGCTGCGAGCTGCGGTGATCGGCTCCGGCGGCATCTCCGCCCAACACCTCGGGTACCTGCGGGACTCCGCACGCGCCGACCTCGTCGGTGTCTGCGACCTCTCCCCGATCACCGCTCGGTATGCGGGTGAGTTCTACGGCACCGCGGGGATCTTCACCGATGCCGCCCAGATGATCGCCGAGACCCGACCCGACGTCGTCCACGTGCTGACGCCGCCGTCGAGCCATGTCGGCCTCGCCCTGTCGTGCCTCGACGCCGGCGCCCACGTGCTCGTCGAGAAGCCCGCGGCCCCGACCCTGCCGGAGCTCCACACCCTGCTCGACAAGGCCGCCGCCGCCGACCGCCACGTGATCGAGAACCACAACTACCGGTTCAACGACGGCGTGGTCGCGCTCGCCGACGCCGTCGCAGCCGGGCGGCTCGGCACGGTCCGCGAGGTCGAGATCCGCATGGCCCTCGACATCCGCTCCCCCGGCGGCCGGTTCGCCGACGAGAACCTGCCGAACGGCATCCACAAGATGCCCGCGGGTGTCGTGCACGACTTCATCACCCATCTCACGTATCTGCTCGACCACTTCACGAGCCACGTCGATTGGCAGCGGATCGCCGCCGGCTGGTCGAACCACGGCGGTGGCGACCTTTTCACCGTCGACGACCTCGACTGCACACTGATCGGCCACGGGCCCGAGGGTGCGGTCCACGGCAAGCTCCGTTTCTCGGCGCTGACGGGCCCGGAGCAGTTCATGGTGACGGTCCGCGGCTCCGAGGGATTCGGCGTGACCGAGCTCTTCCAGCCCTACGTCGAGCTCAACGTTCCCCGAGCCGGCGGCGGGCAGCTGTCGCCGATCGCCAACCACATCGCCAACGGTCGCACTCGCTTCGGCGAGGGCTTCCGCAACGTCGGCCGCAAGCTCATGCAGCGATCCCCGTATCACGGCCTCCACCAGCTCCTCGACGACACCTACGCCGCATTGGCCGACGGGACCGAGCCGCCGGTGACCCCCGAGCAGATGATCCGCACGGCATCGATCATCGACGCCATCCTCGACCCGGAGGTCCGAGTGTGAGCTCGCCACGTCTCGTCATCACCGGCGCCAACGGCTTCGTCGGCCGCTACGTCGTGGCCGAGGGCCTTCGCCGCGGATTCCGCGTCGGCGCCGTGCTCCGACCGACGACGGCCACCTCGAGCCTCGGGTCCCTCGCCGATCATCCGGCACTCGAGATCCTGCGTGGTGATCTCCGCCATCCGAAGGGCCTCGACGGCCAGCTGCATCACGACGACGTCGTGCTGCATCTCGCCGCGTCGAAGGGCGGTGACTTCGGCACCCGGTTCGCCGGCACCGTGCTGGCGACCGAACACCTCCTCGCGAACGCCGACGCCGCCGGGGTCCGCGATCTCGTCGCCGTCTCGACGTTCAGCATCTACGACCAGTCGGCGGTCAAGGCCGGTTCGGCCTTCGACGAGAACGTGCCGCTCATCGCCGAGCCGAACAAACGCGATGATTACGCCAAGACGAAGCTCGTGCAGGAGACCCTGTATCGCGAGTGGGGCGATGCAACCGTCGCGGTCGGGCCCGACGCCGGTTCACCGCACCGGATGGTGATCGTCCGGCCGGGCATGATCTGGGGCCGAGAGGAACTGTGGCACGCACTGCTCGGTTCGCCGCTCGGTCCTCGCTTCCTGCGTATCGGCAAGTCCGCGACGCTGCCGTTGATCTACACCGAGAACGTGGCTGACGCCCTCATCACCGCCGCCGAAGCGCTGATCGACCCCGATCGGGCCGCCGACGCCCACGGCCAGACGGTCAACCTGGTCGACGATGACCTGCCGACCCAGGACGCCTACGTCGATGCACTCGCGGCGCGCGGGTTCGACGTGCCGGCTTCGGTCACGGTGCCGTGGAGCATGTGGCGAGCAGCCGCCGGCGCTGGTGACCTGGTCAACCGAGCGCTGTTCGACGGCAACATGAAGCTGCCCGGCATCGTCGTGCCCGAACAGCTCGACGCACGGTTCAAGCCGTTCCGCTATCCCAACGAGCGAGCGAAGCACGTGCTGGGGTGGCGCCCACGCCACGACTTCCACACGGCGATGGACCGAGCGATGTCGACCGACGACCTGCTCTCGATCGACACCACGGTGAACGCGGCGTCATGACCCTCGAACGTGTCGCCTACGTGACCGGGGAGTACCCCCGGGCCACCGACACCTTCATCCAGCGCGAGGTCGCGGCCCTCCGCGCCGGCGGTCTCGACGTGCACACCTTCGCCGTTCGCCGCACCGGCGACGAGCACATGGTCGGACCGGAGCAGCGGGCCGAACGTGACCGCACCACCTATCTGTTGCCGCCCTCGATCGGTGGGCTGGCACGGGCACACGCCCGTCTCTTCGTGGCATCACCGCGCCGCTATCTGGGCGCGCTCGGCCTCGCCTGGAACACCCGCCGAGAGGGGCTCCGAGGCACCCTCAAACAGCTCGCCTACGTCGCCGAAGCCGGTCTGCTGGCCGACGAACTCCGCCGTCGGGACATCGAACACCTCCACGCCCACTTCGCCGACTCGGCCACCTCGCTCGCCATGCTGACCGCGGCCATCGGGGGGCTGCGATACAGCTTCACCCTCCACGGCCCGGGCATCTTCTTCGAGGCCGACACCTGGCATCTCGGCACCAAGTGTGACCGCGCCGACTTCGTCGCCTGCATCTCGTACTTCGCCCGCTCCCAGGCGATGGTCTTCGCGTCACCCGACACGACCGACCGCCTGAAGATCGTGCACTGTGGCATCGACGCCGCCGCGTCGCTCGTGGCCGACCACGTGGGAGCCGATCGAAGCCAGATCGTGTTCGTCGCACGAGTCGCCCAACTCAAGGGGCTCGGCGTGCTGCTCGAGGCGATGCCCGAGGTCGTGTCCCGGAACCCAGAGGCGACCCTGGTCGTCGTCGGCGACGGCCCGGACCGGGCTCGCTACGAGAAGCGGGCCCGCCAACTCGGCGTCGGCGACGCCGTGCGATTCGTCGGCTACCAGTCCCAGGACGAGGTGCGCGCCCACCTCGCCGACTCGGCGGTGTTCGCTCTGCCGAGCTTCGCCGAAGGTGTGCCGGTCTCGCTCATGGAGGCCATGGCCGCCGGCCTGCCGGTCGTGACGACCCAGGTGGGCGGGATCACCGAGCTGGTGACCGACGGGGTCAACGGCGACGTGCTCCGACCCGGTGATGTCGACACCCTCGCCGACCGGCTCGTCAAACTCCTCGCCGACGCCGACCTGCGCCACGCACGCGGCGTGAACGGCCGCGCCGTCGTCGCCAGTGAGTTCGACTCGATGACCGAAGCCGGTCGGCTCCGTGCACTGTTCGAGGCCGCCGCCTCCGGAAGCACGACACCGACCCGCCCCGAACCCTGGACCGCGGAGGTCTCGACATGAAGACCGTGACCCGCCCGGCCCACGACGATCCGTCGAAGCAGACCGGGGCCGACTTCAGCCGCAAGCTCGGCTATCGCCCCGGACTCGACGGCCTCCGGGCGATCGCCATCGGCCTCGTGCTCGTCGAGCACTCGGGCATCAACCTGTTCAACGGTGGCCGCAACGGCGTGCAGGTGTTCTTCGTCCTCTCGGGGTTCCTCATCACCAAGCTGATGCTCGAGGAATGGGACCGGGACGACACCGTCAACATCAGGGCCTTCTACGGACGCCGCACCGTTCGCATCATGCCGGCGCCACTGTTCATGCTCGCCCTGTTGGCGATCTTCTCCGGACACCTCGTGACGGAGGAGAACAAGGTCAGCGACCTCTTCCGCGAGATCGTGTGGTCCGGCACCTACGTCTACAACATGCGCCCGGCGCTGTCGCACGTGAGCGACTTCTTCGCCGCTCCGGAGAGCACCACCTGGCTCGCCCACACCTGGTCGCTCGCCACGGAAGAACAGTTCTATCTCCTGTGGCCATCGCTGCTGGTGTTCGCCAAGATCCCGGAGCGGTCACCGAAGTTCGTCGCCCGAGGCCTCCTGCTGTTCGCCTTCGCGACGCTGCTCATCCGCTGGTTGCTCGTCGGTATCGGTGCCGGCGACGCCGTGTCGTTGGCGTTCTTCACGTTCGACGGGTTCGCCGTCGGCATCGCCCTCGCCTGGGCGCTGCACCACGGGATCTGGCCCCGGCTGGAGAAGATCCTCGGCCACCCGGCGATCTTCTTCGCTGCCCTCGCCCTGCTCGCCCTCGACATGTTCGACCCCTACGGCCAGCACCTCGAACCCCACAAGGGTGGAACGCCGTGGCAGCCGTGGTTCGAAGCCGGCCAGGAGTCGTCGCTGCCGTACCTCTACTGGACCTACATCTCGTTCGCCTCGGCCGCCATGATCGGTCATGTGTTCGTCAACGGCGACTCGATGTGGTCGCGGCTCATGGCCTGGGGCCCGGCGGTCTACGTCGGCAAGCTCTCGTACTCGCTCTACCTCTGGCACGTTCCGGTCCAGGTCTATTTCAGCCGTGACCGGTTCCCCGACGTCGGCCTCGTGTGGATCATCCTCGCCGAGCAGTCCCTGACGATCGTCGTGGCGATGACCAGCTACTACGCGATCGAGAAACCCTTCGCCAAGCTGCGGAAGCGGTTCGTCACCCACTGAGTGACGGCGAGGGCGGCGCCGCCGATCAGTTCGGTGGCCCGCCGTTGCCGGGAGCGGCCACCGTCGTGGTGGTCGGGGCTGCGATCGTCGTGGTCGTCGGCGCCACCGTCGTCGTGGTGGTCGGAGCGAGCGTCGTCGGCGGTGCCGTCGTGGTCGGCGCCACCGTCGTCGTGGTGGTCGGAGCGAGCGTCGTCGGCGGTGCCGTCGTGGTCGGCGCCACCGTCGTGGTCGGCCGGGTCGTCGTCGTCCAGGCGAACGTCGTCGTGGTGAGGCGGGTGGTCGTCGTCCGGCGTGTCGTCGACGTCGTGGCCCGGGTCGTGGTCGTCGAGATCGACGTGGTCGGCGCCGTCGTCGGGGCGATGCGCGTCGTCGAGATCCGACGGGTGGTGGTGGTCGTGGCGACAGGGTCGTCGGTGGTCGAGGTCGACGGCGCCTCGGTCGAGCTCGTCGGTGCGGAGATCACGAACGTCGGTGCCACCGCGTCGGAGGTCGACGATGCGCCGATGCGCATCGTGGTGACCGCGGCGCCGAGGGCGACCTCGTCGGTTGCCGGCCCCGATCGGGCCTCGACGCGGACGTCGCCGGCGATGTCGGGCGTCGCCAGACGGATGGCGGTGAAGCCGACGAGCGCAACCGTCGCGACGAGGAGCAGCACTCGGGCGTACGTGCGACCCTCACCATGTCGCCACCACCATCCGAGGCGCGCTCGACGGGACTCGTCCTCATCGACCTCCTGGGTGACCCACTCGACCTCGACCTGCTCCACAACGGAAACGGTAGGACGAGCCGTGCATCACGACCTGAGTGAGCCGCCCCGTCGGGTGTGGGTGAACACGCCCATCTCAACGGCCTGACCAGGGAAAACACCGACCGGACACGGGGGTGGACCCCCTCCGCTCGAGGGGGTCAGCCGAGCTGATCGCCCTGCATGATGCCGTTGCCCTCGAAACCGACGTAGACCCGGCCGGGCACCTCGGGATCACCAGCGACCGCATCGATGCCGGCGTAGTTCCCGCCGGGCGCTTCCGCGAGCAGTTCGAACGTCGCGAGATCGTCGGTCGACCGGAAGACCCCGTTGATCCCGTCGACCTCGCCGGCGAGGAACACCACCGGTGGCCCGCCGTCGACCATCGGCGCACCGAAACCGATGGCTCGAATGGCGGCTGTGCCCGGCACCGGCGACCAGTCGATGCCGCCGTTGTCCGACTCGTAGAGCGGGGTCAACGTCTCCTCGAGCGGACCCGTGGTGAACAGCAGCCGACCTTCGGATCCGGGCACGGCTTCGAGACGGGCGTTGAAGAATCCGTTGCCGGCGAACTCCATGGCGTCCCCGGACCGCTGCTCCCAGGTGGCGCCCCCGTCGGTCGAGGCCATCAGCCCCAGTTCGACGTGGTACAGGTAGAAGGTGTCGGGCAGGACGGGATCGGCCGTGAGCACATGACGCCGCAGGAAGTAGGCGAAGTGCGAACCGCCTTCGAGATTCCCGTCGTCGTTGAACCGGCTCTCCATACCCGGCATGGGAACGACGGCCCACGTCGCTCCCCCATCGGTCGAGCGATGCAACGGCCGATTGAACGTCGGGAGCCAGACGATCACGTCCGGGTCCGAGGAGGACACGGCGAGATTGCCGAAGCGGAGATCGTAGGGATGTGTGCCATCGGCGAACGAGCCGAACGGTGTCCAGGTCAGGCCGTCATCGTCGGAGAACCCGGCCCAGTAGGCCTCGCCATCGCCCTCGCAGCAGAATCGGTGGTCGCCGACGATGCCATAGACACGGCCGGGTGCGGCGGGGGTCGTCGCCAACGCCCAAGCCGAGTTGAACCGGGGGTCGGGGCCCTGGACCGCGGTCGCGGCGCCGCCCGGCGGGTGGGCGAAGAACGCTCGGTCCCAGTGGGCCGAGACGGGCAACCCGGTCGTGGCGACCGCGATGTCGTTCGTGACGAGCTCCTCGATCCCGAGCGTGTCACACACGAACGTCAGATCGCCGTCGGCCACACCCTCGGCCCGCCAGACGGCGAATCCCTCGGGAAACCAGATCCGGCCGGGCACGGCGGGATCGAACTCGATGGACGCAGCGGAGAGGAACGCCGAGCCATAGATCTCCAGCCACGGCGGCACGGCACACGACACGTCGATGTCGAGGCCGTCCCAGCTCGCTCCCCCGTCGTTCGATCGCCAGATGGCCTGGTCCTGCACACCCTGGTCGGTCACGATCACCCGGTCGGCGTCGAACGGGTCGGTGGCCACGGTACTGAAGGTGCGATTGCCCGACGGCTGGATCGACGTCGTCTCGCCAGTCGCCGGATCGAACCGTTGCACTCGGGTGTCCTGCGGCTCAGCCACCCAGAGTCGTCCGGCGGCGTCGGTCTCGGCGTCGAAGGGCAGCCCGGTCGTGGTCCACAGTTGGGTCCACGACGCGCCGTCGTCGGTGCTGCGCCACACGCCGGAGGCGGCCACCCCGACACTGACGGCGTCAGCGGTGACCTCGACGAACGTGACGCCGGCTCGGTCGAGCCCCGGCTCCCAGCCGGAGCCGTCGGGTACACCGGACACCGGTTCGAACGTCATCGCGCCGTCGGTCGAGCGCCACAACGTGCCCGCCCGGGTCCCCAACCAGACCACGTCGGGGTCGGCAGGATGCACCGACAACCGCTCGCCCCCGGTGCGGAACTCGGCGTTGCCGTCGATCGGGAACCGTTGGCTGCCCGATGTCCAGGTCGCTCCCCCGTCGCTCGACACGAGGACCCGACCGGCGTCGCGGTCGAAGCTGTTCCCGCCCGAGAGGTAGAGACGATCCGGATCCGACGGTGCGATCGCGACCGCCTCGACCTGATAGTCGGGTTCCACGGGGTCGGTGACCGACCCGTGGAGCAACACCTGGTTCCAGCGCGAGGTGGTCTCGTCGTAGAGGAAGGCGCCTCCGACGTCGGTGCGGGCGAACCGCACCCCCGCGGCATGGACCTCCATCCCCGTGACGTAGCCACCGCCGCCGATCTCGAGTGCCTGCCACTGATACCCGTCGTGCAGATCGGGGACCTCGGCCTCGGCGGGTTCGATCGCCACCGTGGTCTCGGGGGGCACGAACGACACCGACGGGATCGAGGGTGTGCCGGGACCGGCGTCCCCACCACGGCCCATCAATGCGATGGCCAGACCGCCGACTCCGAGCAGTGCCACGACCACCACGGCAGCGGCGATGAGGCCGGAACGGGAGCCCGTGCCGGACGGCCCGGGCGAGGGCGAAGCGATCTCGTCCATGGCGGGGTCAGGCTACCGGAGCCGGCTCGGGCGTCGGGGTCGGCCCGGCCGCCACCGATGCGTCGTGGCGACGCTGGAAGTAGACGAGCGTGCCCCACCCGATGGCGGCGAGATAGATCTCGCCGACGATCGTGCCGATGATGGCGCCTCGCCAGCTCATCGATTCGATGAGGGTGATGTAGATGATGAGGCTCAGCACAGCCGAGCTCGCGTAGTTCGCGGCCCGCACGCCGGTGCGACCGAGGCCGAGCAGCCCGTTGTTGGGGGCCGTCGAGACCGAGATCAGCGGGAGGAAGAGGATCAACCAGCGGATCATCTCGGTCGCCCCGCTGAAGTCGGCAGACCCGGGCACGAGCTTCGGCAGGATCGGGGCCGTCACGTAGAGCACGATGGCGATCGGGATCATCAGCACGGTGGACAACTTGATGAAGCCGAGCGAGCGGCGGAGGTGGACACCGGTGGCCTGTTCATCATGGGGAAGGAACCGCTGGAACGCTGCGAAGTCGAGCGCCTTCAGCGGAAGGAGGCCGAACATCACGAACCGGAACGCGGCACCGTATTCGCCTGCGGTGTCTTCCTGCCCGAAGTAGTTCATGACGACCTTGTCCCCGTCGGTCTGGATCAACGACGCCGACATCGGGAAGGCGAACGCCGCCGAGGCGCCGGCGAAGTCACGCCGGGGAAGCCCGAACGACACCGGGATGCCGTGCCGAGGGAGGACCACCGTCAGGGTGATCGTCGCGAGGATCGAATAACAGACGAGCAGCGTCGCACCGAGGTTCGTGATGTTCAGCGCTCCGAGGCCCCAGAGGCTCGTGACGACACAGAAGCGGATGATCGACATGCAGATCCGCAGCTTCGACGCGGCGGGAAGGCCGGCCACGGTCTGCAGCAGCGACGCCGAGATCCACACGGTCGCCGCGGCGAGCAGTTCGGCCGCAGCGATGAGCGCCATCTGCGTGACGGAGAGGCCGTCGATCGTGAACGACGCGATGGTCACCGCAGCCGTCGCCATGACCGACCCGGCCAGGAGTCCGAGCGACAGCGACGAACGAGCGACGCTGGTCGCGCCGTCACCGTCACGGATCGATCGTTGGAGCACCGCCAGGGTCGTGCCGGCGAAGGCGGCACCGCCGAGCGGTCCGATGACGCCGTACAGCCCGGCGTATTCGCCGTAGCCATCCGTGTCGAGCTCGGACGCGAGCAACAGGAACGAGGCCATGGTGGCCACGAGCAGGAACGCGTCGTTGGCGAGGGCCCAGAGGGTGTCGACGCCGAGGCTCCGCAGCCCGCCGCCGTCGAGGGCGTCGCCTTCCGCAGGGTCTCCCGGCTCGCGCGGTTCGGCCTCGACCTGCGGCTTCATCGACGGATCCACGGGGCGAGCTCGTCACCGCTCGTGCGGGCCTCGCGTCGGAGCGAGAGCGTGCGCATGATGGCGAGCACACCGAGCCACGGGCCGAGGAACACCGGCTCCGACAGCGACATCCAGATCTGGGCGATCACGACCATCAGGATCCAGATGCCGAGTGGAGGTGCCGAGCGGAGCAGCCGGGCACCCGAGGCGAAGTTGGAGAGGAAGACCACCGAGAACAGGACCATGCCGACGATGCCGAGCTGCAACATCAGGTCGAGCGTGCCGGAGTGGGCGTGGGGCACGTTGAACCCGATCGCCCGCCACAGCGCCGCCGTGGTCGGCGACGGAGCGATGCCGCCGCCGCCCCAGAACACGCCGCCGAGCCCGTAGCCGAGCAATGGTTCGGCACTGATGAACTCGAGGGCCGCGGTCCAGATCTCGGTCCGACCGGTGAACGTGAGGTCCTTGCCTGCGGCCGACAGCAGCGTCGCAAGCGATGCCAGGGTGGCGAACAGGCCGCACAACCCCAACGCGAGACTCGTGACCACGTAGCCCGTCGACCAGCGGCCCTCCTGGCGGAGATAGGTGGTGAGCCACCAGTACAGCCCGAACGACAACATGGCGGCGGTGAGGCCGGTCGCCGACTGGGAGCCGATGAGCATGACGCCGATACCCGCGATCGACAGCGTCTTCGACCACCCCGGACGGTCGAACACGAGCAGGGTGATGAGCAGGAACACGAGGAACGGCGCCATCTCGTTCTTGTGAAAGAACAACCCGTGCCACCCGTCGATCGGCAACCCACCGTTGACGGCCTCGTGGGTGCGGGTCGACGGGGAGACCGCCGTGGCGAGCAACGAAGCGACCAACACGAGCCGACCACCGAGGATCATGCCGTCGATCACGTCCCGGAGCGCCATCACGCCGGTGAGCAGGATCAGCCCCACCATCAGAGGCACGTACTGCTCGATCCGATAGGCGGTGATGTCGGGTTGGTAGCTCCACGTCAACGACACGATGAGGAACGGCACCAGCAGAAGCAGTCCCATCGAGATGGGTAGGCGCCGCACCCGCTGCTGCGGGCTGAGGATCACCACGCCGAAGGCGCCCAGGAGCACGAGCCACCGGGCCCGGAACGGCAGGAAGGGAGCACCACCCCACGCCGTGGCCATGAACAACACGAGGGAGGTCAGGCCGGCGAAACGTGCCAGCGGAGCGAGCTCGCCACGATCGCCACCCCAGCCGCCGTGACGCCGCAGAACCGCGCCGCGCTCAGCGGGGGCGGGTCCGAGACTGGACGACGGGCGTGGGAGCAGATCGGTCAATGGTGCGAAATCCGGACGCCGAGCGGCCCGATCATCATGCCCGCGGCACGGGCCGACATGGCCAGAGCGAAGCGGAACTGGGGCGACTCCCCCTTCGACAACCGGATGAACGGCCGGGACCCGTACTCGACGAGGCGTCGACCGCCTCGCAGCACGAGCCGTCCCGGACCGGTCTGGCCCGACTCGATGTTGGTCACGTATTCGGTGTTGCCCATCCAGAACGCCGATCGGAGTTGGTAGGCCCAGGTCGCACGCTCGGGGCCCTCGACACCGTAGGCGATGCCCCCGGTCGAGTGACGGGCGTCCATGCCCGCCGCCATCGCGGTCATGTAGAAGACCATGTCCTCGCCACCGATGGTGCCGAGATCCTCCCGGAAGCGGATGTCGGGGTGGTCGAGCAGGAACTGTGCTCGGATCATCGAGTTCCCGGTCGAACAGACGGGCACCTGCTCACCGTCCGCGTGCACGGGCGGCGCCCCGATCTGGGCGAAGGGCTGATCGCTCAACCACTGTGGCGCGTCCTCGGGGTAGCGGATGTAGACCGGGCCGGTCACGGCGTCGGCACCGGTGCGACGCTGGACGTCGAAGAACGCATCGAACCAGCTCGGCACGACGACCTCGTCGTCGTCGACCATGCCGACCCAGTCGGCGATCTCCAGCCCGGCTTCGAGGCCGGTGTTCCGGGCGATCGAGATGTTGCCCGAGCCGGTGTGCCGATAGTGCAGCCCGAGTTCGAACTCGTGCGGGAAGTCGGTCACGACCTGCTTGGCCCGACCATCGACGTTGTCGTCGACGACCACGATGCCGACCCGGCAACGCTGGCCCGCGTGCTTGGCCGCGGTGTGGAACGAATCGAGCAGCCGTCGGAGCTTGTCGTTTCGCTTGTAGGTGCAGATGTACACCGCGATGGACGCGGGTTCGGATGCGGCACGGGGGTGGTTCACGAGACGGCGCCTTCCTGCGTGGGAGCTGAGATGACACGAGCTGGCACTCCAGCGACGGTCGAACCAGCAGGAACGTCGCGAACGACGACGGCATTTGCCCCGATGCGGGAACCTTCTCCCACGAGAATCCCCCCGAGAATGACGGCGCCCACACCGACCTCGACGCCATCGGCGAGGATCGGGAGTTCATCGACCTCGTTCACCCCACGCACGCCGATGGTCACACCGTGGCGCACCACACAATCGTTCCCGATCCCGGCCCAGCCGTTGATCACGATGCCGCCGTGGTGGGCGAACTCGACCCGACGGCCGACCCGCACCGTGTACGGGAGCTCGATGCCGTAACGCAGCGTCGCCCAGTGCCAGACGGGGTTGTACAGCGCCGAGGCGAGCTTGCGAGCCGGACCGGGCAGGTCCATCCGGGCATTGCCGAGGCGATGGAGGACGAGAATCCGGAATCCCGCTCGCCGGCGGTCGCTCTGGTGGGATCGGAGATCCTCACGCAAGAGGGCGAGCAGGCCGATGCCGGCCGGGTTGTGGTTCTCACCGGCCGTGTGCTGCTCGGGTCGCCGCCCGTTCACGATCCACGCAGCCGGGTGATCACGGTGTGACGCAACCGTCGACTCGCGGCCAGAGTCTCCCAGGCCGGCGCCGACGACGCGGCGGCGCGTGCCATCACGCGCCGCGTGCCGTGGAGGTCGGGAGCGATCTCGTCGAGGAGGTCGCGTGAGTCCTCCATGAGCGACCGGTCGGCCATCATGCGAGTCGCACGGCCCCAGCGGAGCCATGCCCACCGGTCCCGGATCTCGGCGCATGCCTCCGGTTCATCGGCCTGGTGCGCCTCGAGCACGGTCTGGAAGATCCAGTCCTCCGGACGGGCGAAGCCGGCCTTCGTGGTCTGCCCCACATGGATCCGATAGTTCGCGAGACGGCGGGCGTCGTAGCGGAAGTGACCGCCACGCCGCACGATCTGGTAGCTGAACCAGATGTCGTAGAGCGGCTCGGCCTCCGGCGGGAACTCGATCGGGACGAGGGCGTCCTTGCGGAAGATCGCCGCGTAGGCGGGCTGGGGTGCGTTCCAGGCCATGACGAGGCGGAGCCCCGTGGCCAGGTCGTTCGGCACACGACCCGGGGCGAGCTGAGCCCGACGATTGATCGCCGACTCCTTCTCCGTCGCCTCGGTCAGTCGGACCCCGTCGCCGTCCATCAGCCAGTAATCGCTGAAGACCATGTCGATGTCGGGCTCGACCAGCAGCTGGGGAACGAGCGCTTCGAGGAAGTCGGGTTCCCAACGATCGTCGTCGTGGAGCGAGGCGACGAGGGGTGTTTCGGCCCTGCGAGCGAGATCGAGCCAGTTGCCCTGTGGCCCGAGGTTGACCTCGTTGCGGTGGTAGCGGAGCCGAGGATCCCCGTAGCTCTCGACGATCCGCTCGGTCTCGGGGTTCGAGCCGTTGTCGCCGATGGTGAGCACGAAGTCGCCATAGGTCTGTGCGAGGGCCGACTCGATCGCCTCACCGATCAGGTCGGTGCGGTCGTACGTGGGCATGATGATCGTGACGGTGGCCATGAGGGGGCGAGTCTCTCGGTCAGACGGCGGGCGGGTGGGCTCCGATCCCATCGGCCCCCCAGGGCCGACCTTGAGGTCGGGAACCGCCCTCAGTCTGGCCGTTCGTCACGTCAGGTGGGTCCCGCTCGGTGGGTCAACCCGCCCACACATCTGCGTGGGCTCACCTCATGCCGAGTCGATGCCGACGACGCCGACACGCCAGACGTCTAGAGCACCACCGAATCGGCCCCGAGCAGGACGCGGAGCTGTGGGATCAGACCATTGGACGTGTCGACCGCGAAACCGTCGGCGAGGCGCACCCGGTGCTCGTTCAGGTTGATCACGACCTGGCTGTCGCCGGGGTGGGTCGACAGCACCGATTTCAGGTCCTCGATGAGGCGCTCCGAGAGCTGATCCGGGCGCAACTCGAGCGTGAGTGGCATCGCCGATCCGAGCGAGGAGACATCGACCAGCTCGATCGTCTGGGCCATCAGCTTCGGCTCGTCGTCACGCCCGTCGACCCGGCCGCGGACCACGACGATCCGGTCGTCTTCGAGCAGGTGCCCGAAGTCGTTGAACGTCCGTGGGAAGACCATCACCTCGACCGAGTGGGTGAGGTCTTCGAGGAGGAAGACCCCCATCAGATCGCCCTTCTTGGTCCACTTCCGCTGCAAGCCGGTGACGACGCCTCCCACGACCGACACCGAGCCGTCCTCCGCCTCGGCGAGGTCGCCGATCGCGGCCTCGGCGCGCCGGGAGAGGGCGGCTTCGGCCCCCATGAGCGGATGGTCCGACACGTAGAGCCCGAGCATCTCCTTCTCGAAGGCGAGCTTCTGGGTCTTGTCGAACTCCTCGCCGCCGGGGGTCGGTCGGTCGTCGAAGCCGCCGGCGCCGTCGTCGGCCGCGGCCTCACCGAACAGCGTCATGACACCCATGTCCGCCTCCTTGCGGGAGGCCACGGTCTTGTCGATGATCTCCTCGAAGACGAGCAGGAGCCCCTTGCGGGCATACCCGAGGTTGTCGAACGCACCGGCCTTGATCAGCGACTCGATGGAGCGCTTGTTCAGCACCTGGTAGTCGACCCGCTCCACGAAGTCGATGAAGTCGCGGAACGGCCCGTTGGCTCGCCGCTCCTCCAGGATCAGTCGGACCAGGCTCTCGCCGACGTTGCGGATCGCCGAGAGTCCGAACGGGATGACGTTCAGCGCCTCGGGGTCCCGTTCGTCGTCGGCGACGGCCGGATCCGGGATCGAGGTGAAGTCCAGCTCGGAGACGTTCACGTCCGGCACCAGCACGTGGATACCGAGCTGACGACACTCGTTGAGGTAGATCGCCGCCTTCTCCAGCGACGACTTCACACTCGTGAGCAACGAGGCGAGGTACTCGACCGGATAGTTGGCCTTCAGATAGGCCGTCTGGAACGACACGAAGCCGTAGCCGTACGAGTGCGACTTGTTGAACGCGTAGTCGGCGAAACCCTCGATCTGGTCGAAGAGCTTCTCGCCGAAGGCGGCGCCGTAGCCGTTCGTGTCGCAGCCGGCGATCAGCTTCTCCCGCTCCTTCGCCATCAGCTCGCGCTTCTTCTTGCCGGCGGCCTTCCGGAGCGAGTCGGCCTCGGCGAGCGTGTAGCCGCCGAACTTCTGCGACATCCGCATCATCTGTTCCTGATAGATCATCAGGCCGTACGACTCGCCGAGGATGTCCATGGCGTCGTCGTGGATCGGGATGATCTCCTTGCGCCCGTTCTTCCGGTCGGCGTAGTCGTTGTGCATGTTCGCCGCCATCGGACCGGGCCGATACAGCGCCACGAGCGCGGCCACGTCCTCGAACTCGGTGGGAGCGAGCGAGCGCATCAACGCCCGCATCGGACCGGACTCCAGCTGGAACACGCCGATCGTCTGCCCGGCACGCAGCAACTCGTAGGTCTTGGCGTCCTCGAGGTCGACCCGGTCGATGTCCGGGGCCTCGCCGTGCACCTGCTCGATCAACGCCATCGTGTCGGAGATGACGTCGAGGTTCCGCAACCCGAGGAAGTCCATCTTCAACAGGCCGAGGTCCTCGACGCCGTGCATCTCGTACTGGGTGACGACGGGGGCGTCCTCGGGGTCCTGCCCCGACTCGGGCTTGCGCTGGATCGGCAGGTAGTCGGTGAGCGGATCCTTGGTGATCACCACCGCGGCGGCGTGGATCCCGTCGGACCGACGCAGGCCCTCCAGGCCACGTGCGACCTCGACGACCTTCGCGACGTCGGGCTCGGCATCGACCATGGCCCGCAGCTCACCGGCCATCTTGTAGCCGTCGGCGTACTTCTCGGACTCCTCGAAGCAGTACTGCAGCGGTGTGTCCCTGCCCATGATCAGCGGCGGCATCGCCTTCGCGATCTTGTCGCCGACCGCGTAGGGGTAGCCGAGCACCCGGGCACCGTCACGAACCGCGGCCCGGGCCTTGATCTGGGAGAACGTCACGATCTGGGCGACGTGATCCCGGCCGTAGGTGTCGGCCGAGTACCGGATCATCTCGTCGCGGTAGCGGGAGTCGAAGTCCATGTCGATGTCGGGCATCGAGATGCGTGACGGGTTGAGGAACCGTTCGAACAGCAGGTCGTACTTGATCGGGTCGAGATCGGTGATCCAGAGGGTGTAGGCCACGGCACAGCCGGCCGCGGAGCCTCGGCCCGGACCGACCCGGATGCCGGAGTCCCGAGCATGGCGGATCAGATCCCACGTGATGAGGAAGTACGACGAGAACCCCATGTCGGAGATGACCTTGAGCTCGAAGTCGAGCCGCTCCACGGCCTCGTCCGACAGCTGGGTCCCCCAGCGTCGATACGCCCCCTCGTAGGTCAGGTGACGGAGGTAGTCGTCCGCCCCCTCGAATCCGTCGGGGATCGGGAAGTCGGGCAGCTGCGGCGCACCGAACTCGATCTCGACGTTGCACCGCTCGGCGATCCACAGCGTGTTGTCGCACGCCTCGGGCAGCTCGGCCCAGTCTCGTCGCATCTCGGCCGCGGTCTTGAGGTAGTGCTGATCGCCGTGGAACTTGAAGCGGTCCGGGTCCGACATCAACGACCCGGTCTGCACACAGAGCAGCGCGTCGTGGGCGGTGTGGTCCTCACGATGGGTGTAGTGGGAGTCCTGCGTGGCGACGAGCGGTGCGTTGAGCCGCTTCGCGATGTCGACCAGCATCGGGTTGGTCGCCCGCTGCTCGGGGATGCCGTGGTCCTGGAGCTCGATGAAGAGGTTGTCGCGCCCGAAGATGTCCTGCAGACGGCCGGCGAGTTCGAGCGCCGCCCGGCTGTCGCCGTTCATCAGCGCCTGGAGCACCCGACCGCCGAGGCAGCCGGTCGTGGCGATGACGCCCTCGGAGTGATCCGACAGCAGCTCCCAATCGACCTTGGGCTTCATGTAGTAGCCCTCGAGGTAGGCCCGAGAGGCGAGCTGGATCAGGTTCTTGTAGCCGATGTCGTTCTCGGCCAGCGTGATCAGGTGGTAGTAGAGCTTCCGGCCGCCGTCGGTCGAGCCGCCCGAGTCGTCCATCCGGCCCCGGCGAGCCGGACGTTCGAATCGTGACTCGTACGCCATGTAGAGCTCGCACCCGATGATGGGGTTGACGTCGAGCTTCTTGCAGGCGCGATAGAAGTCGAGCGTGCCGTACATGTTGCCGTGATCGGTGATGGCGAGCGCCGGCTGGCCGTCGCTCGCCGCCTTCGCGACCAACTCCTCGAGGCGGCTTGCCCCGTCGAGCATCGAGTACTCGGTGTGCACATGCAGATGGGTGAACGACGACCCCACGAAGCCCCCTGAACCGGCGCGAGCGGGAGGTCCCGGATCGGCGTCGGTCGCCATCCGATCACCGCCCGGTGACGAGTTTCGACCCTAGCGGTTCGGGTGTGACACCCGGGGCGCTCGACCGCGGTTCGCGGCGGTCGCCCGTCAGTTGGTCGACTGACGGAACTCGGCCGACTCGGAGAAACCGACCATCAGGTCGCCGCGGGTGAGGCCACGGCGCAGCTGATCGACCCAGTAGCCGTTGCCGGCGCGGTCCGGCAACCGTCCCAGCACGTTCTCGTAGACGAGATCGACGAAGTCGGCGTTGTTCAACTGGCCGTACCGGCTGCGGAACTCCGCCGAATCGGCGAAGACGTCGGACACGATCTCGAGCCGTGTGCCCGAGGCCACCTCGCCAGCCCAGTACTGCAGACCGGTCAGGTCCGGCTCCCGCTCGAAGTACGCGAGGTAGAGGCGGCGCACGGGATCGATGTCCGGTGCGGGCGGCAGGCTGTCGGGCACGGAGCCCCCGCACGACAGGCCACTGCCCGAGCCGATGATCCTGGGCGTCGCCGAGGACGACTGCTGCGTGCCGAGCGTGACGTCGGCACGAGCGAACTGCACCGCGACCCACATCCGTGTCGACGACTCACACGACACGCCGATGCCGGCGATCGTCAGATTCGGATCGGTGATCAGGTGGCGGTGCGATGGGGACCGCATCCAGGCGTTGGTGATCGACCCGGTGTTCGGCCCGTAGCCGATGATCTCGATCGTGCCGTTCGAGTGACGCAGATCGTTGCGGGCGTCCATCGTCTCGGCCCAGTCGTCGGCGGCGACGGACATGGCGCCCGAGTAGAGCAGCGGCGGCAGATCGCGGGCGGCTCGTTCGATGTTCAGCTCGGCGACGAAGGCGGCCACCAGCCAGGACTCCTCGACGGTCTCGGCGGCGTCGGCCGGTGCGGCGACCCAGAGCGTCAGCGAGAGCAGGGTCGCCAGCGAAGCGGCGACCGAGCGTCGGAGGGCAGCACCGACGCGGCGCTGCGATGTCTCTCCCCACATCACGGCTGACATGTGTAGCACGTCACGGAACTGTCACATTGACCGGGGCGAAAGTTTTCCACGGGATGGATCGAGGCGAGGATCGGCGACACTCGTCCAGGTGCCTCGTCGATCTCCGGGGCGAACTTCACCTTCCCCCATCGGAGCCGACAGGGAATTCATGACCGACGCCATCTCGGACACGCCCGAGCCGACCGTGTCGGCGCCGCGCCCCGGCACCGCCTGGGCCTCCGTCATCATCCCGGCACACAACGAAGCGACCGCCATCGACCGTTGTCTCGATGCGGTCCTCGCCGACCCGCGTGCCGACGAACTCGACATCGTCGTGGTCGCCAACGGCTGTGACGACGACACCGCGGCCCGTGCCCTCCGCCGCGGGGCTCCGATCCGGGTGATCGACACACCGGTGGGATCGAAGTCCGGCGCGCTCGAACTCGGCCGAACCCACACCGCTCCCGGCCCACGGATCTATCTGGACGGCGACATCGAGATCTCTCCCGGGGCGCTGTCAGCGGCGATCGAGTTGCTCGAGCGGCCCGGGATCCACGGCAGCGCCCCGAGCATCCGCCTGACGCCACCGCCGACGGCGACGTGGTGGCTTCGCCGTTACACCGATGTGTGGCGCCGGGCGCCGTATTTCGATCGGAACCTGATCGGATCGGGCTTCTTCGCCCTCTCCCAGGAAGCCTCGGAACGGATCGGGAGCTGGCCGTCGATCATCGCCGACGATCTCGTTGCGCTCTGCCATCTGGACGAGCACGAGCGGGCGACGGCGCGAGACCACTGGTTCGTCCACGAGTTGCCGTCTCGCCTGCGCGACGTCGTCACCATGGAGATCCGGCGTGAAGCCGGGCGCACCGAGTTCGAAGCGTGGGCCGCCGACACCGGTCGGGACATCGCCGAGGAGGCGCCCGGAGGGCGCTGGTTGATCGACGTCGCACGTGACCCCCGACAGTGGCCCGGCGTCGCTGCGTTCGTGGGCGCGAAGTTCGTGGCGAAGCGCAAGGCCGGCGCGGCACTCGCCGCAGGCCGGGTCGGATGGAATCAGGTGCGGGGCTGACGCCGCGCACCACCCCCGAGGCTCAGCTCACCGGCTGGGTGTAGGGCTCCAGGAACTCCGCCATCGCCCATCCGAAGGCGAGCAGATGGCGGTCCTCACCGACCAGTTGCTCGGTGAGCTCGGGCGCCTGCGGAGCCGTGTCCGACTCGTGGTCGAGCACCAGAGCCGGACCGTCGAAGTCGGCCAGCAGGGCCCGCTCGTCGAGCGAGACCGAGCCGTACCGTTTCGCGAGGCGGCGACCCCACGCCCGATCTTCGCCGTTGACCCGCTCGCCGGGCCACGGACGATGACGATCGAGGCCGGCGAAGGCTTCGAAGGCGGCAACGGACCGCATCCGCGCCGCGACGACGACGTCCTCGTCGGGAAAGGCCATCAAGGCCTTGTGGAACTGGTCGGACATGAGACCGTTGAGCACCGAGCGAGCGTCGTCACCGCCACCCGTGGTTCCCAGTCCGATCACCACCGCCGGCGTCCCACCGATGCGCTCCAGCGTCGTGAACACGAACCCACGGAGCTGGCCGTCGACGAAGGCCTGGCTGACCAGCACCCACTTCTCGGCTTCCTTCGAGAGCAGACCCGCCTCCCAGCCGGTCCGCGCGGCGACGAGATCCGCCATGTCGCCCAGTTCGGCATCCGTCAATGCCGTGCAGTCCTTCGTCGTGACCTCGATGGCCATCTTGCGTCCCCCGCAGATCTGTCGTCGAGCGCCGTCCCCTGGCGCACCCACAATTGTCTCGCAGTCGGGAAGTTTCGGCAAACAGCGCTCCCGACCGGGTGCGCCACTCAGAGGTAGACGCCGCCACCCGATGCCGGAGGTGTACCCGACGGCAGCTCGTTGCCACGCTGGGCCTTCATCTGCATCAACTGCTGCTGTGCGGTCGCCTGCTGGGCCATGAGGGTCGCCTGGATGCCGTGGAAGAGGCCTTCGAGCCACCCCACGAGCTGCGCCTGGGCGATCCGGAGCTCCGATTCGCTCGGCGCCTCGTTCTCGTCGAACGGCGGGGTCAGTCGGTCGAGCTCTTCCTGCAGGTCCGGCGAGAGGGTCTCGGAGAGTTCGGCCACCGACGTCTCGTAGATCTCCTTCAACCGGTCGCGCCCCGCGCCGTCGAGGTCGGTCGTGCGGACCTCCTCGAGCAGTTGGCGGATCATCGCGCCGATCCGCATGACCTTGGCCGGTTCGCTGATCGCGTTCGTGGGCGGCGTCGGCTCGACGTCGGCCTCGGCGGCCGGGTGCTCGACGATCTCGGGCTCGGAAGGGGGCACATCGCTCATGCCCCCCATCATGCCGTGCCTCAGACGACCGCCGTCAGCACGGGGACGAACATCTCGTCGGCGGTGAGCGATCCGTGCCGACCGACGAGTCGGCTGGCGCCGGGATCCGCCGGATCGGTGAACCCCAAGGGCGCGTGCGCGACGACGGCGACATCACCGAGTCGGGCCCGGGCCTCGGGGCCGACAACCGGGCCGAACCAACGCTCGTCGAGCACCTGCTCGACGGAGGCGACCCAGGCGATGTCGCCGTGGGCCGATGTCGCCGCATCGTGGATCTCGGCCGCCCGACCGGGGCGGGCGTGGAGCCACACGAAACGACCCTCACCCGAGCGGGTCCGTGCGCCGGCCACGACGTCCTCGTCGAGATCGACCGCACCGAGGTCACCGCAGTCGACGAGACCGTGATCGGCGGTGACGGCGAGCGCGACGCCGGACGGCAACGCCTCGAGCAGTCGTCGGACGAGGTCGTCCAACGCTCGCAGCTCGTGGTCCGAGGCGTCGCCCAGGCCGTACTCGTGGGCGACGGTGTCGAGCCCCGAGTCGTACGCGTAGACGAGACGGTCACCCGCGGCCAACGCCTCGACGACGCGATGGACGAGCGCACCCCGGCTCCGGTAGCCGCGGAACACGCCACCGCGGAGATGCGCCTCGGTGAACCCGGTGGTCTCGAACTCGGCCTTCGTCACGACGGTCGGAGCGGTACCCAGGAACGGCTGGATCGGCTGGATCGACTCGGCCGGCAGCGAACGCCGGACATCACCGCTCTCGTCGGTGCGCCAGCGGAGGCTCTGCAGGTGCTCCCCCTGCACGAGCATCCGGTACCCCACCACGCCGTGCTCCCCGGGAGCGGTGCCGGTCGTGATCGAGGTGAGCCCCGCCGCGGTCGTCGACGGTGCCACCGTCCGCACGCGCGCTCGCCGCAGGCCAGCGAGCGTCGGCACGATCCCCGCTCGTGCCTCGAGCAGCTCGGCGCCGAGCCCGTCGAGCACGAGCACGACCACGGCCGCGGCGTCGACCACGTCGGCCCCCAGGATCTCCACGCCCGGACCGTGGCCGGTGACCAGGGCGGGCATGAGGTCGGTCACGCTCGGGTGGCCCGTGGGAAGCACCATCTCGGGCACCGGCGTGGACGGCATCTCCCGACCGTACCGGGCGGGTCGGTACAGTCGGGCCCGATGAAGGTGTCGACCCGAGGTGACTACGCCAGCCGTGCGCTGCTCTCGTTGGCCCTCGGCGACGACGCGGGGCCGACGACGGTCCGCCACCTGGCCGAGCGCACCGGACTCCCCCAGCCCTACCTCGAACAGATCCTGCTGTCGTTGAAGGGCGCCGGTCTGGTCCGCTCCAAGCGCGGCGTCGGCGGCGGGTACATCCTCGCCCGACGCCCCGAGGACATCACGCTCGCCGACGTGGTCCGAGCCGTCGACGGACCCATCACACTCGGCGACTTCGGCCAGCCCCACACCGAGGGTGCGTGCGACCACGAGGGCCAGTGTGTGCTGCTCTCGGTGTGGAACACCGTCGGTGACCACATGCGTCGCCACCTGGAGGGCTACACCCTCGCCGATGTCGCCTCGATGTCGCGTGGCGACATCGAGTGGCCCACCTCCGCTCACCCGTGACCCGATCGGGATCTCCTCCTCAGCGGAACCCGGGCGGTCGCGGCTTCACCGAGCTCGTGCGGGCCCGCCACATGGTCCGGGCCTTCACCGACGAGCCCGTTCCCGCCGAACTCGTCGACGGGCTCGTCGATCTCGCACGACGTGCGCCGTCGGCCGGCAAGAGTCAGGCGCTCGACGTCGTCGTGCTCGACCGACCCGACCAGGTCGACACCTACTGGGCGACCACCATGACCCCGGCGGTGCGGGCACGGTTCCGATGGCGAGGCCTGCTCACCGCTCCGGTGCTGATGATCATCGTCACCCGACCCGATGCCTACGTCGAGCGGTACGCCGAGTCGGACAAGGCGCGGCCCGGGCTCGGTGAACACACCGATGCCTGGGCGGTGCCGTACTGGTTCGTCGACGCCGGCGCGTCGATCGAACACGTCTTGCTGGGTGCGGTCGACGTCGGCCTCGGCGCATGTGAGTTCGGTCTGTTCGACCACGAACCCGCCGTCCGGGCGAGGTTCGGCATCCCCGAGGACCGCCGCCTCGTCGCCACCATCGCGCTCGGTTGGCCGGACCCCGATCGTGACGAGCCGGCCCGGTCGTCGTCTCGACCGCGGCGATCACTCGACGAGATCGTGCATCGTGGTGGGTGGGACTCAGCCCATCTCGACCACTGAGGTCCGCTCCAGCAACGCCGTCAGGTCGCCCGCCAGGTCGGACTCGAACTCGACCTCGTCCCCCGACCCCGGGTGGATGAAGCCCAACGCCTCGGCATGGAGGAAGGGGCGGCCGATCGGCTCGACCCCCACGAGTTCGCGTCCGCCGTACACCGTGTCGCCGACCACCGGGTGATCGATCGCGGCCAGATGCACGCGGATCTGGTGGGTCCGACCCGTCTCCAACTCGCAGCGGACCTCGGTCACGAGTTCGTCGGCCGCATCGCCGATCCCGGGCACCGATCGCCACTCCTGCACCGAGTACCACGTACGGGCCTCACGACCGTCCGCGACCACGGCCTGCCGGAGGGGGTCGCGAGGTGAACGACCGAGCGGGGCGTCGATCACGCCGTCCGACGAACTGACGTGGCCGTGCACGAGCGACCGATACCGACGATGCACGGTGCGTTCGACCAGTTGGTCGACGAGATCGGCGTGGGCGGCCGCCGTCCGGGCCACGACGAGGAGGCCCGACGTCCCCTTGTCCAGTCGGTGGACGAGCCCCGGCCGGGTCGGATCACCGACGTCGGCGACGTCGGGGAATCGAGCGAGGAGCCCGTGGACGAGGGTCGACGCCGTCGTGCCGGCGCCGGGGTGGACGACCAGTCCGGCGGGCTTGTCGATCACGATCACGTCGCGGTCCTCATGGACCACACCGAACTCGACGGTGTCGTCGGCGACCAGCGTCGGGGCGAGCTCGGGCACGCTGATGCGCACCCGCTCGCCCTCGTTGAGCTTCCGCGAAGCCTTCGTCACGGCACGGTCGCCGATCGACACCGCGCCCCCGGCGATCAGCTCGGCGGCCTCCCGACGGCTGATGTCGGCGAGCATCGAGACCACCCGGTCGAGACGCTCACGAGCCAGGGCGTCGGGCACGCGTTCGTCCACCGAACGGCCGGGCCGACCGGCGATCGGATCGACGTCGCTCACGATGTGGCCCGGCTCGTCAACAACGACCGGGCGGCGAACAGGATGACGCCGCCGACGATGCCGATGTCGGCGATGTTGAACACCGGCCACCATCCGAAGTCGATGAAATCGACGACCTCGCCGCCGAGGAAGCCGTCATCGGATCGGAAGAGTCGATCGACGAGATTGCCGATCGCCCCACCGGCGATGGCTCCGAACAGCACCGCACCCCCGCGGTCGGTGTCGCGGACCATCCAGCCCAGCACGCCGACCATGACGATGGCGAGCACGCCGAACAAGGGACCGAGCGACGTGCCCGTCGAGAACGACGCCCCCGGGTTGAACACGAGGCGCCACTGCAACGTCCAGAACACCTCGATCGGACCGTCGACGAGCGCGTCGAGCGCCCAGGCCTTCGTGATCTGATCGAGGCCGAGCACGACCGCGAGCGTCTCGGCGAAGCGCCGGTACCGCTCGGCGAGGGGTGTCGGCGCCCCGATCAGAACATCTGCGTCTTGTACTCGGGGCACACCGTCGCCTCGGGGATGGCCTCGAGGCGTTCCTTCTGGATGAAGTCGCCCGACACCTTGCAGATGCCGTAGGTCCCGTCCGCGAGACGCTCGATGGCTTCTTCGGCCTCTTCGATCGCGGCGCGGCTCGACAGGATCTGCGAACGCAGCTGGTCGAGTTCGACCACCATCGGATCGCCCTCGCCCGACTCGTCGTCGAACTGGGTGTCGCCTGCGTCGCGGTCCAGCATGAGCTGGGTGATGTCGGCCGTCGCGGCCGTGATGATGTTCCGCCGGCTCTCGATCTCGCCTTCGAGCGAGGCGCGGCGCGCGGCCAGCCACTTCTCGTCGGTCAGATACTTCGGCTTGGCTGCGCCTGCCGACGACTTCTTGGCCGTCGACTTCTTCGGTGCCGGCTTCTTCGCTGCGGGCTTCTTGGCCGCCGGCTTCTCTTCGGCCGGCTTCTTCGCTGCCGGCTTCTTCGCCGGAGCAGACTTCGCCGTCGACTTCTTCGCTGTCGCCATGGGGCTCCTCTCGGCCGAACGGATGCGGCAGTCTAAGGCCGCACCGGGGCCGTCCAACGCTTCAGACGCACGAAAGCTGCCCGGAGTTGCAACCGACGCCCCTCTGCCCTGCCCGGGAGCCGGACGAAACCCCTTCGGCTGGCGTGGGAGGAAACGGTACCCTCCGAAGCCACTTCGATCGGCCCGACCCCGAGGCCGAACGACCACCGGAGCAGCACCGTGAGCACCGAATCCACCCCGTATCGAGATCTGTCGGGCCGTGCCGACTTCCCCGCCATCGAGCAGGAGATCCTCGGGCGCTGGAAGGCCGAGGGCACGTTCGAGCGGTCGATCGCCGAACGGCCGGCGGACGACGAGTTCGTCTTCTACGACGGGCCTCCGTTCGCCAACGGGCTCCCGCACCACGGCCACCTCCTGACCGGTTTCGTGAAGGACGTCGTGCCGCGCTACCAGACCATGCGGGGCAAGCGCGTCGACCGCCGGTTCGGCTGGGACTGCCACGGCCTTCCCGCGGAGATGGAGTCCGAGAAGCAGCTCGGTGTCTCCGGCCGGGCCGCGATCACCGAGTACGGCATCGAGAAGTTCAACGACCACTGCCGCACCTCGGTCATGCGGTACACCAACGAGTGGGAGACCACCGTCGAGCGCCAGGCCCGCTGGGTCGACTTCGAGAACGACTACAAGACCATGGACCTGCCCTACATGGAGTCGGTCATGTGGGCGTTCAAGCAGCTCTACGACAAGGGCCTGATCTACCAGGCCCACCGGGTCATGCCGTACAGCTGGGGTGCCGAGACGCCGTTGTCGAACTTCGAGATCCGGCTCGACGACGCCACCCGCCCCCGGCAGGATCCGGCGCTGACCGTCGCCTTCCGACTCACCGACGACGCCGCGTCCGCCGCTGACGTGCCGTCGGGGACCGCCGTGTTGGCCTGGACCACCACGCCGTGGACCCTTCCCTCGAACCAGGCACTCGCCGTCGGACCGGATCTGGCCTACGTGGTCGTCGCCACGCCCGACGGACTCGCCAGCCCGCTCGACGGTTCGATCACCCACGTGCTGCTCGCCGAGGCCGCGCTCGGGCGCTACGCCCGGGAGCTCGGCGACGATCCGGAGATCGTCACGACCGTGACGGGAGCCGACCTCGTCGGCGCCACCTACACGCCGCTCCTGCCCTACTTCGCCGACCACGAGGACTCGTTCCGTGTGCTCGGCGGCGACTTCATCGAGACCTCCGACGGGACGGGTGTGGTCCACATGGCGCCGGGTTTCGGCGAGGACGACCAGCGGGTCGGTGAGGCGAACGGCATCGCTCTCGTCGTGCCGGTGGACGACGAGGGCAAGTTCACCGACGAGGTCCCCGACTTCGCCGGGATGAACGTCTTCGACGCCAATCCCGAGGTGATCGCCCGGCTGAAGACCGACGGTGTCGTGGTCCGTCACGAGACCTACGACCACAACTATCCCCACTGCTGGCGGACCGACACCCCGATCATCTATCGGGCGATGCCGTCCTGGTACGTCGAAGTCACGGCCATCCGCGATCGTCTGATGGAGCTCAACCAGGAGATCAACTGGGTTCCGGGTCACATCCGCGACGGTCGATTCGGCATGTGGTTGGACGGCGCGCGGGACTGGTCGATCTCCCGGAACCGGTTCTGGGGCTCACCGGTGCCGGTCTGGATGTCGGACGATCCCGCGTATCCCCGGATCGACGTGTACGGCTCGCTCGACGAGCTCGAGGCCGACTTCGGGGTGCGTCCCGACGACCTCCACCGTCCGTCGATCGACCGACTGACGCGGCCGAATCCCGACGATCCCACCGGCAACTCGACGATGCGTCGCGTGCCGGAGGTCCTCGACTGCTGGTTCGAGTCGGGCTCCATGCCCTTCGCCCAGGTGCACTATCCGTTCGAGAACGCCGAGTGGTTCGAGTCCCACTTCCCGGCCGACTTCATCGTCGAGTACATCAACCAGACCCGCGGCTGGTTCTACACACTCCACGTGTTGGCCGGGGCGCTGTTCGATCGACCGGCGTTCCAGAACGTGATCTGCCACGGGATCCTGCTCGCCGAGGACGGGGCCAAGCTCTCGAAGAAGCTGCGGAACTACACCGAACCGACCGAGATCTTCGAGGCGCAGGGAGCGGACGCGCTCCGTTGGTACTTCATGTCCTCCAACATCGTGCGCGGCGGCGACGCCCGCATCTCCGATCAGGGCATCGACGAGGTCACCCGGCAGGTGCTGTTGCCGATCCGCAACGCCGTGTCGTTCTTCACCCTCTACGCGAACGCCGAGGGATACACCGCGTCGGAGCGGACGGACTCCACCCATGTGCTCGACCGCTACCTCCTGGCGAAGACCCACGCGATGGTCGTCGATGTCACGACCGCGATGGAGGCGTATGACCTTCCGGGTGCATGTGCGTCGCTCCAGGGGTTCATCGACGCGTTGAACAACTGGTACATCCGTCGTTCCCGTGACCGGTTCTGGGGAACCGCCGACACCGGTGACGGCGACACCGCCGCGGCGATGGACACGCTCTACACGGTGCTCCGGGCGTTCGTGTCGGCTGCCGCGCCCTTCCTCCCGATGATCACCGAAGACCTGTGGGACGTGCTCTCCGGTTCGGACGCCGGCGACGCGAACGCCGACTCGTCGTCCGTCCACCTGCAGCCGTGGCCCGACGCCGACGCCTTCCCGGCCGATCCGGCGTTGGTCGCCGCCATGGACCGGACCCGGGACGTCGCATCCGCCGGTCTCGGCCTCCGCGAAGCCGGTGGCCTCCGAGTGCGTCTGCCGCTCGCGTCGGCCACCGTCGCCGGCCGCGGCGTCGAGGCGCTCGCGCCATTCGTCGATCTGATCGCGGACGAGCTCAACGTGAAGACGGTCGAGCTGACCGAGGACGTCGCCCGGTTCGGCACGTTCTCGCTCCGACCGAACGGCCGCCTGCTCGGGCCGAAGCTCGGGGGCACGGTCCAGCACGTCATCAAGGCGGCCAAGACCGGCAACTGGACGGCCTCCGCCGACGGCTCCACGGTCGCCGTCAGCCTCGAGGACGGCTCGACGGTCGAGTTGACCGGTGAGGAGTTCGACCTCGGGCTCGACCCGGTCGAGGGAGTCACCGCTGCGCCGCTGCCCGGGAACGACGCCGTCGTCGCCCTCGACGCCGTCGTCACCCCCGAGCTCGAAGCCGAAGGGCTCGCGCGGGACATCGTGCGCCACGTCCAGCAGGCCCGGCGCGACGCCGACCTGGTCGTGACCGACCGGATCGACCTCTCGTTGACCGCACCGGCGGACGTGCTCGCCGCCGTGGAGTCACACCGGGACTGGGTGATGGAACAGGTGCTGGCGACCGAGATGTCCGCCGAACAGGGCGAGCAGCTGGCCGTGGTGGTCCAGCGGGTCTGAGCGACCTTCGTTCTCGGGTCGGATCAGCTCTTCCGTCGACCGAACCAGCCGCGCTTCTCGTCGTCCTCGGCATTGAAGAACGCGTGGAGGGCTTCGTCGTCCGACGAGGCGGCGTCGTCGGAGGTGACCCGGCGGAGCTCCTCGAGGAACGGGTCGGCAGACGGGCTGCCGGACGACGACGCCGACGGTGGTGTCGCGTCGTCGGCGGGCGCCTCATCCGCCCAGAGCGGGCCGTCCGGAACCACGTCGGCGTCGCCGAGCGCCTCGACGACGCCGGTGTCCGCGAGTGCCGGGTCGGGAATCGGCAGACCACCGGTCACCAACGACGAGCCCGGGGCCCGATCCGGTGTGGCGAAGGCGGACGTCGCGTCGTCGGCACCACGCTCGGCCGATGTCTCGACGGGACCGTCGGCCAGTTCATCAGCACCGGCGTCGGTGACCAGTTCGACCATCTCGGTGGGCGCACCGTCGTCCATCCGTACCGTCGGCTCGTCATCGGTGAGCACGATCTGCTCCGTCGATGCCGGGGTCGGGTCGGCGTCGGGATCCGGCGCCGCCCAGGCGTCATCGGCATCGTCGTCGGCCACGACCACCGCGACCTCGTCCGGCGAAGCATCGGCGGCGTCGGCGTCGACCGTCGTGCCGTCACTCGCCGTCGCGGCATCCCGATGCAGCGCATCGATCGCGTCGACCTGGAGCGGCGCAGCCGACTCGTCGGCCGGGATGGCCACCTCCGACACCGCCGGCGGCATCGCCGGGCGCAGCTTCGCCGGATCGTCGAGTGCGACGCCGAGCTCCTGCATCGCCTGCCGGATCGTCTCCCTCCGGATGGCGAGGTGCCCCTCGAGGGTCTCGACATCGGTCACGAGCCGCTCACGAGTGGTGACGAGGTTCGTGACCTCGCTCCGCAGCATGTTGCGCTCGGCTCCCTCGACCTCGGCCAGCGACTGACGCACCTGCTGGAGTCGGGTGTCGGCCTCGGCGGCGATCTCGGACAGTCGCCGCGCCCGTTCGGCGGCCAGCTCTGCGTCGAGATCGGCTCGGGCCTGGTCCGCCTGCGCCTGGATCTCGGCCGCCTCCGTGCGGGCCGAGTCGAGCGCCGCAGCGGCATCGGCTTCGGCCTGACGACGCACGTCGGTGGCCTGGGTGTTGGCGTCCGCCACGACCTGATCGGCGGTCTGTTGGGCGAGCAGCAGCGTCTTGCGCAGCGTTTCGTCGTAGTCCGCCGTCGGCTCTCCGGCTGCCGCCGGTTCAGTCGACTGGGTCGCCTCGACGAGCCGTGCCTCGGCCGCCGCCGTCCGGGCTTCGGCATCCGCGACCCGCTGCTGCAACGACTCGAGTTCGTCCGCCACCGGGGCGACGAGTGTCAGCACACGGCGGACCTGGTCTTTGCGATACCCGTGCTCTTCCTCATCGAAGACCAGCTCGGGCAGCGTGCGCAGTTTTTCCGGAGGCAGAGCCATCACAACAACGTAGTGAAGACGCGGCCGGATCGTGAGGATCTCGCGACGCGACTCAGCAGATCGCGCGGATCAGCACCGACAACACGATCAGTGCGATGAGGTCCGCGACGGGGAACATCCCGCCCATCGCCGACGGCACGGCCTGACGAACCGGCAGCAGCACCGGGTACACGATGGCGTTCGCCGCGTTGCGGACCGCCGCACCGGTGGTGCCCGGCTCGTTCGGGAAGTAGGTGGTCACGATCGAGAGGAAGAACGCCGCCTGGAAGACCAGGAGCGCCACACAGATGAGGGTCGTGATCATCGTTCGAAGCCTCGCTCCTCGAGTCGACGACGGTCGTCGTCGGACACCGTGACCGACTTGGGCACGAGCAGGTACACGTGGGGTGCGAGCTTGTCCATCGCCCCACCGAGTCCGTAACAGAGCCCGCTCGAGAAGTCGATCAGTCGGCGTTCGAGCTCACGCTCGACACCGATCAGGTTCATCACGACCGGCACCTGGCGGCGGAAGTCGTCGGCGACGACCTTCGCGTCGCCGAAGCTCTGCGGTGACAACGAGCGGGGCTTCGCCCGGCTGGCGGCCACGGGCCTGATCACCTCGGCGACGGCATCGTCGTCATCGGCGTTCCGGCCACCACTGTTGATCGGGCGCACGGCCGTCACCCCACCATCGTCTTCGTCCAGGTCGGGCACGGGACGCAGCGGACGCACCGGCGACACCGTCATCTCGTCGTCAGAGGCGGCACGACTCACTCGTCCATCACCCAACGGGTCGCCGTTGCGGCGACCACCGGGCGACGACACCGCACCGTAGGTCGGACGACCGTCGGCGTCGTTCGCACCATCGTCGTACAGGTAGCCGTCGTCGTACTCTTCGTCGGATCCGAGTCCGAGATAGACCAAGACGGTGCGGAACATGGACATAGGTGCGGGCCTCCTCGCCGGTCGAGCGTAGTGGGCGTCCCGTCCCGGGCGACGGCAAACCCCGAGAGCGTCAGCCGTCGCGTGGTGGTCGGGGCCCGAACAGGTCGGTGCCGACCCGCACCATCGTCGACCCCTCGCGCACGGCCGCATCCAGATCGCGACTCATCCCCATCGACGCCTCGTCGAGCGCCAGCTCGTCCACCAGGGAGCGGACGAGTGCGAACCCCGGCCTCGGATCCGTCGACGCATCCGTGGGTCCGAGACTCATGAGGCCGCGCACGTCGAGACCGAGCGAACCCACGGCGTCGACGAGGGCCGGCACCGCTGCCGGGTCGACGCCGGACTTGGTGACCTCTCCGGTCGCGTTCACCTGGACCATCACCGCGGCGCCCGGATCACGGCGGGCGAGCACCTCGGCGAGTTCGATCCGATCGACGGTCTGGTAGCAGGCGACCCGGCCGACGAGCAGCTTGACCTTGTTGCGTTGGATCGGACCGATCATGTGCCAGTCGGCGGGCACCGAGCGCGACGACAGCATCTCGGCCTTGTCGGCGAGCTCTCGTGCGTAGTTCTCCCCGAGCATGCCGATGCCCGCCGCGACGGCGTCGGCGGCGAGACCGGCGTCGAAGACCTTGGTCACGCCGAGCACCGCGACCCGTTGCCCGGGTGACGCGGCGGCATCGATGCGTGCCCGAAGCACGGCGAGGCGGTCGCGGATCACCGCGACCCGATCGGTCACTTCAGGAAGCTCGGAACGTCGAAATCGTCGTCGGGATCGTCGTCATCGGCGAAGAGGTCCACCGGTTCGTCGCGTTCGCCGTCGCCGTCGCCCGAGGCACTGGCCTCGAGGTCGGCGACCGAGGGTGCGGCGGCCGGGCCGCTGTCCCAGCGATCGAAACCGGCGGCGATCACGGTCACCCGGATCTCCTCGCCGAGGTCTTCCTCGACGACGGTGCCGAAGATGATGTTCGCGTCCGGATGGGCGACGTCGTGGATGATCTCCGCGGCCTCGTTGACCTCGAACAAGCCGAGCTCGGACGACCCGGCGATCGAGAGCAGGATGCCACGTGCCCCTTCGATGGACGCTTCCAGCAACGGGCTGGCGATGGCGGCACGAGCGGCGGCGAGTGCCCGCCCCTCCCCTTCGGCCTTGCCGATGCCCATGAGTGCCGAGCCGGCGTCGTGCATGATCATGCGGACGTCGGCGAAGTCGGTGTTGATCAGGCCCGGCGTCGTGATCAGGTCGGTGATGCCCTGCACACCCTGGAGCAGGATGTCATCGGCCATGTTGAACGCATCGACCATGGAGGTCTTGTCGCTCGCGATCGACAGGAGCCGATCGTTCGGGATCACGATCTGGGTGTCGACCTTCTCCCGGAGCTTGGTGATGCCGTTGTCGGCCTGCGTCGCCCGGCGACGGCCCTCGAAGCCGAACGGACGGGTGACCACGGCGATGGTCAGCGCACCCATCGTCTTCGCGATCTCGGCGATCACCGGTGCGGCGCCGGTGCCGGTGCCACCACCCTCGCCGGCGGTGATGAACACCATGTCCGCGCCGTCCAGGACCGCGGCGATCTCGTCCCGGTGGTCTTCGGCCGCCTGACGGCCGATGTCGGGGTCGGAGCCGGCCCCGAGCCCGCGGGTCAGTTCGCGTCCGATGTGGATCTTCGTCTCGGCGTCATTGGTCAGCAACGCCTGGGCGTCGGTGTTGACGGCGACGAATTCCACACCGCGGAGTCCGGCGTCGATCATGCGGTTGACGGCGTTGCACCCGCCGCCTCCGACACCGACGACCTTGATGACGGCTACGTAGTTCTGAGTACTCATGGTCGAAATCAACGTCCAGATCGGGCTGCGGGTGACCAGCTGAGGCTAGGGGAAGTCGGGCACGAAACGAATCGAGCGTGTCCGACACCTATTGACAGGTTTCCAGATCCGTCACCGGCTGGTGGGGATCCGTGCCGGCGTTCCGTCGGGTGAGCGACGGTGCGCTGGCGACCCGGAGGTCGATCTCGTGCAGGCAGCGCAGGTCCACCCGGGCCAACATCGTCTCCAGAGCGACCATCTTCGCCTCGAGGCCGGTGTGGTCGCCAAGGCGAACTCGCCCACCTTCGGCCAGCGTGAGGAAGATGGTGCCCTCGTCGAGGATCACCTGCGACGCGGCCTCGCCGACGTCGGTGGAGAGTCCGTCCAGCACACGGAGCACGCGCTGCGCGTCGGCGTCGACGGGCTGACCGAGCCGACCGTCGAGACCGATGCCTGCGACGGGAATCGAGCCGACCGGCGGCGCTTCCACCCGTTCGAGCTGACGACCACTCACGTCCACCAGAACCCAGCCGCCCCCGGCGGCCGGCAGGACCTGTCCGGGGGTGCGCTCGACCACGACCACGGCGACCTCGCCACCGATGGAACGTTCGACGGCGACCGACGCGATCCACGGCAGGTCGGCGACACGGTCCGCCGCTCCCTGGAGATCGACATCGAGCAGCGGTGTGCCGGGCGTGATCGCGGCGACCTCCCGCAGCACGTCGGCGTCGACCCGGTCGTTGCCGACCACGACCACGTCGTCGACATCGAACAGGGGCGAGTCGACCGCCCAGAACCCGGCGAACACGCCGACCGTCACGACGGTGAGGGCGACCACGATCCGCAGGCGACGTCGCCCTTCGGCCCGGGCGACCTCGGCCCGCCGGGCACGCAGCCGCGGGTCCATCGCCGCGCGGTTCTTCGCCTCGGTCCGGGATCGGCCGGAGGGTCGCTTGGTCGTGCCGCGCGAGGTCGGGGTCCGGGTGTCGGTGCGGGTGGTCACGAGGTCTCCCAGCGGGTGGGGTCGGGCTCGGGACGGAGATGGTTCTCGATCCGGAGCGTGATGCCGTGGCGGGCTTCGATCTCGGCACGGACGTGGCGCATCACGGCCGCGACGTCGTCGGCCGATCCGTCGGGGTCGGCCTGGATGAAGTTGGCGTGCTTCGTCGACACCGCCGCGGTGCCGACCCGGAAACCCTTGAGCCCGGCGGCGTCGATCAGACGACCGGCGGAGTCGCCCTCCGGATTGGCGAACACCGAGCCGGCGTTCGAACCTCCCGGCTGGTTGGCCCGTCGCCACGCAACGATCTCCGAGAGTTCCGCCTTCAACTCGGCGACGTCACCGGCCGGGAGCGACAACGCGGCCGCCAACACGAGGTGATGGGCCTCCAGGGCGGAGTGGCGGTAGCCCGGGTCGAGCTGCGCGAGGCTCCACGCCTCCGGGCCACCGGTGCGGAGATCGAACACCGAGACCTCCGTGAGGGCATCGGCCATCTCGGCACCGTGACCCCCCGCGTTCATGCGGACCGCGCCGCCGACCGAGCCGGGCACCCCGACGGCCCAGGCGAATCCGGCGAGACCCGCGGCCACGGTGCGGCGGGCCACGACGGGCAGCAGTGCCGCACCCCCGGCGACGACCCGGGTCCGCCCGTCGGCATCAGGGCGCTCGTCGATCTCGATGTGTGCGAAGTCGTTTCCGAGTCGGACCACGACGCCGTCGAACCCGGCGTCGGCGACGAGCATGTTGGAGCCCCGACCGACGGTGAGCACGGGCAGATCGTGGGTGGCCACCACGTCGCGCACGCGTTCGAGGGTGGCGACGGAGTTCGCCTCGACGAAGATCGCCGCCGGTCCGCCGACGCGATAGGTGCACATCGGGCCCATCGGCGCGCCGACGACGGCCAGTGGGCCGAGGTCGGCCGCAGCGGAGGTCAGGCGGTCGGCGAGCGTCATCCGTCGTCTCGGATCCCGAGCCCGTCGAGCACGCGGTCGGGGATCCGCGTCAGGTCCCCGGCGCCGAGGGTCAGACAGAGGTCTCCGTCTCGGAGTTCGTCGACGAGATGGGCGACGACGTCATCGAGTGACTCGATGTGGCGGACGTCGGCCTCGGGGTGCGCCGCTCGGATGTCGTCGGCGATCAACGACGACGAGATACCAGCGCGTGGCGACTCGCCCGCGGCGTAGATGCCGGTGAGGATCAGGACGTCGGCGTCGACGAACGCATCCGTGAACGTCGCCCAGAGCTGTTCGGTGCGGGAATAGCGGTGCGGCTGGAACACCGCGACCAGACGATCCGCCTCGAGCGAGCGGGCGGCCTGGAGCGCCGCCGCGACCTCGGTCGGGAGATGGGCGTAGTCGTCGACCAGGTCGATGCCACCGATCGATCCGCGGCGTTCGAACCGGCGGCCGACACCGCCGAAGCGTCCGATGGCCGCCACGGCGTCGTCCACCCCGGCGCCGAGTTCGACCGCGGTCACCACGGCGGCAGTGGCGTTGCGCAGGTTGTGCATGCCGGGCTGCGCGAGGCGGATCGGGATCGGCCCGGCATCGGGCCCGGTGAGCGTCGCCGCGACCCCATCGGGGGTGGGCAGGATCTCGGTCAGACGCCAGGTGGCATCGGGGGACGTCCCGTAGGTCACCACGCCGGCATCGGTTCCCGCCGAGCGGAGGCGCTGCACGAGCTCGGCGGTGAGCGGATCGTCGACGCACATCACCTTCGGGCCGTCGGCCTGGATGACGAATCGATCGAAGGCGGCGCGAAGGCCGTCGAACCCGCCGTAGTGCTCCAGGTGGTCCGGTTCGATGTTGGTGACGATCACGGCGCTCGTGTCGAGCTCGACGAAGGTGCCGTCGGACTCGTCGGCCTCCACCACCAGCCACTCGCCCGAGCCGACGGCGGCGCCCGTGCCGAGGTCGGTGAGATCCCCACCCACGATGAACGAGGGGTCGAAGCCGGTGCCCCGCAGCACCATCGTGAGCATCGCCGACGTCGTGGTCTTGCCGTGGGTGCCGGCGACCGCGATCGACCGGTACTGGCGGGTGATGGCCGCGAGGACGTCGGCACGACGCAACATCGGGAGCTCGGCTGCCCGAGCCGCGACGACTTCGGGATTGTCGGGCCCGATGGCCGTGGAGGCGAACACCAGCTCGGCGCCGGCGACATGGGCGGCGTCATGACCGACGTGGGTGACCACGCCCCGCTCAGCCAGGCGACGGAGGGGGACCCCGTCGGCCTGGTCCGATCCCGACACGTGGTGACCGTTGCCCGCGAGGATCTCGGCGATGGCGCTCATCCCCGTGCCGCCGGCCCCGATGAGATGGATGCGCCGAGGGCGGCTCAGGTCGACGTCGATGCCGGGGTCCATCACGAAGCCTCCTGGTCGGTCGGACCGGACGGTTCCGCCCGGTCGAGCACGAGATCGGCGACGGCGGACGCCGCGTCCGGTCGCGCCACCGACGCGGCGGCCGCCGCTCGGCGAGCCCGATCGGCATCGTCCGCGAGCAGAGGAGCGACCAGGTCGAGCAGACGGTCGCCGACCTCGGCGTCGTCGAGGATCACCGCGGCACCGACCGCCGAGAGCTCCTCGGCGTTGGCACGCTGATGGTCCCGCGGGGCGATCGGCAACGGGACGATCACCGCAGGCAGGCCGGCGAGGGCGAGTTCGGCGACGGTCGACGCACCACCCCGGGTCACGGCGAGATCGGCGCCGACGAGCACCGAGGCCATGTCGTGTTCGTACTCCTGGCGGCGCCAGTCGAGGTCACCGATCCGACGGCCTGGATCACCGTCCCAGTCACGCCGTCCGATCACGTGATGCACGATCACCGGACGGCCGGCGGTGCGGGAGGCCAGCGTCTCGATCGTGTCGGCGACGGCGGTGTTGATGCTGCGTGCCCCGAGCGATCCGCCCCACACGGCCAGCACCACGGCGTCGGTCGGCCAGCCCCGCTCGGCCCGGGCCCCTTCGCGGTCGGCAGAGCGAACGGCGTCGATCACCGTGTGGCGGGTGGGGTTGCCCGTGACGACGCCGTTCGGGAGATCGGTGTCGGGAAACGGGAGGGCGCACACGGCGGCGAATCGCGAGACGAGCCGATTCGTGGCGGAAGACCGGGCGTTCTGTTCGGTGACGACGACCGGGATGCCGGCGGCTCGGGCGGCGAGCGAGGCGGCCACCGCCGCATACCCACCGAGACAGACGACCACCTCGGGCTGCCAGGCGGCGAGCAGCGATCGGGCCCGCACGCCGGCCTTCACCAGACCGATGACGGCCCCGACGTTGTCCCGAACACCCGCGGGCGACAGCGTGCGCTTGATCCCGCGCCCGGGCAGCACCTCGATCTGGAATCCGGCTGCAGGCACCAGCTCGGACTCGCTGCCCCGCTCCGCTCCGACGAACCGGATCGCCGAGGCGTCGAGGCCACGACGGACCAGCGCTTCGGCGACGGCGATCCCGGGATTCGTGTGCCCTGCGGTGCCGCCACCGGTGATCACGACCCTCGGTCGATCGGACGCGTTCCAGCGGTCGATGGTGGCCTCGCGGGCTGCGGCGTGACCGTCGGCCAGCATCAGTTGGCCGACCGCCGGGCGATCGAGACCAGCAGACCGGTGCCGGCGAGCATCACGATCAAGCTGGAGCCACCGGCCGAGACGAACGGGAGCGCTTCACCCGTCACCGGGGCGCGCCCGAGCGTCATGGCGATGTTGAGAAACGACTGGAACATCACGAGCGCCGTGACACCGGCAGCCACCGAAGCGTGGAACGGATCGACGGCCCGCATGGCGGTGACCATGCCGAGATAGCAGAACATCACGAAGGCGAGGACGACACCGAGCGCACCGAGGAAGCCGACCTCCTCGGCGATGACGGCGAAGATGAAGTCGGTGTGGGCGAACGGGAGGAACCCCCACTTGGCCCGGCTCGCACCGAGCCCGACCCCGGTGAGACCGCCGGAGGCGATGCCCACCTTCGACTGGATCGTCTGCCAACCGGCACCCGTCGGATCCGCTTCGTTGGACAGGAACGAGAGCAGGCGTTGCCGCTGATAGGTGGACGCCCACGCCATCGCGAGACCGCCGGAGGCCAGCGCGACGGTCCAGCCGAGCAACGGCAGGAGCCGGACCCCGGCGAGGAACAGCATCGTGAGTGCCGTGGCGGTCAAGAGGATGACCGTGCCCATCTTGGGCTGGAGCAACAGCAGCAGACCCAGCGCGGCGAGCACACCCATGACCGGGTTGACCACCGCCGTCGCCCGATGGATCAGATGTCGGCGGCGAGCCAGCAGGTCGGCGACGAACAACACGAAAGCGAGCTTGGCGAACTCCCCCGGCTGGACGTTGATCGGACCGAGGCGGAGCCAACGCTGAGATCCGTTGACCTCGACGCCGACGATGAGCACGGCGATCATCGACACGATCACGACACCGAGACCCGGCAGCACGAGCCGGCGGAAGACGGTCGGGTCCAGGCGGGACGTGACCACGAAGCCCGCCACCCCGAGCACGAAGAACGTGACCTGTTTCCCGAAGGTGGCGAACGGTGAGGCGTCGAGCTGGTGGAAGTCGCTGACCGAAGAGGCCGACAGCACCATGACGAGGCCGAACAACGACAGCACGAGCGCCAACAGGGTCAGGATCGCGGCACGCCGCTCGCCCGCATTGACGACCGCGACCCGCTGGGCCCGGCCGGCGGCCCGACGGGCCGAGCGGGTTCGACGACGGCTGAGCCGTCCCAGTTGCACCGATGCCGTCATCTCAAGGTGTCTCCGGGGTCAGGGCATCACCGGATCCGAGTCCGGTCGCGCCGTCGATGAGGTCGGCCTGGTTCACCCAGTCGGCGTAGAACAGGCCGACGGCCACGGCGGTGAGGGCACCGGCGATCATCCAGAAGCGGATGATCACCTTCGTCTCTTTCCAGCCGGCGAGTTCGAAGTGGTGGTGGATGGGGGCCATGCGGAACAGCCGCTTGCCGCCCGTCGCCTTGAACCAACCGATCTGGAGCATCACCGACAGCGTCTCGGCGACGTAGATGCCGCCGAGGATCGGCAGGAGCAGGTGGGTGTTGGTCGTGAGCGCCAGCGCGGCGAGGCCCGTTCCGATCGCCAGCGAGCCCGTGTCTCCCATGAAGATCTCGGCCGGTGCCGAGTTGAACCACAGGAAGCCGATGCAACCACCGAGCATGGCGACCGCGACCACGGCCAGGTCGAGCGCGTGCGGAACGTCGTAGAGGCCGGCCAGTTCGCCGGTCTCCTGACGGAAGATCCAGAACCCGACCAAGCCGTAGGCGGCGAAGGTGAAGGCCCCCGAGCCGGCGGCGAGTCCGTCGAGTCCGTCGGTCAGGTTGACCGCATTCGACGCGCCGACCACGAGCAGCACCGCCCACAGGATCCACCCGATCGAGCCGAGGTCGATGCCGAGGGCGCCCGAACGGGTGAAGCTGAGCTCGGTCGAGACCTCCGTGGTGCGTTCGGTCAGGATGGCGAAGCCGAACGCCACGGTCAGCAGGCCGAACGACTTCATCCGTTTGTTCAGACCGAGGTTCCGTTCACGCAGCACCTTCGTGGCGTCGTCCGCGAACCCGACGACGGCGGCGGCGCAGATCGCCCCCATGACCAGCAGGCCGGTGTCGGTGAACACACCGCCGGCGAGCAGGTCGGACAGCACGTAGCCACCTGCCGCACCACCGACGATCGCCAGCCCACCCATCGTCGGGGTGCCGGCCTTCACCTGGTGGCCCTGCGGGCCGTCCTCGCGGATCGGTTGGCCGATCCGGTTCCTGGTCAGGATGTCGATCAGGATCCGGGTGCCGAGGGCCGAGATGAGGGTCGCGAGTGCTGCGGCGATCAGGAGGCGGATCATGGTGCGGGAGTCTCGCCGTCTCGGAGACCGGATGGGTCTCGCCCCGCGAGGACCTCGTAGGCGACCAGGCGATCGTCGAAGTCGAACTGTTCGTCGCCGACGATCTGGTAGGTCTCGTGCCCCTTCCCGGCGATGAGCACGAGATCGCCGGGTTCGGCCAGTCCGAGCGCGGCCGCGATGGCCTCGGCGCGATCGTTGACGATCGTCGCCGCGGCGGCGTCGGTCATCCCGGCGGCGATCTCGTCGATGATCCTGCGCCGGTCCTCGGTCCGGGGGTTGTCGTCGGTCAGCACCACCCGATCGGCGAGTCGTTCGGCGAGGGCTCCCATCTCGGGACGCTTGCCCCGATCCCGGTCGCCACCGCAGCCGAAGACCACGATGAGGCGAGCCCCGGGATCGATCATGTCGCGCCCCGCGAGCAGGGCGGCCTCGAGCGCCTGGGGTTTGTGGGCGTAGTCGACCACGACCGTGAACGGCTGGCCCCGCTCGACGAGTTCCATCCGGCCCCGCACGGGTGAGACCCGCCCGATGCCATCGGCCAGATCCGCACTGTCGAGGCCGAGTACGAGCCCGACGGTCGCTGCGGCGAGGGCGTTGACGACGTTGTGGCGCCCGACGAGATGGAGCGTGACCTCGTGGCCCTGCCACCGGAAGCGGCTGCGGGCGCCGCGGGATTCGAGCTCGCCGACGTCGTCGAGGCCGTACTCGACGACCTCCACACCCGCGGATCGGGCCTGGTCGGCGATGCGGCGCCCCGCGGGATCGTCGCGGTTGATGACGGCCGACGGGGCGAATCCATCGGTGAACAACCGGGCCTTGGCCGCTTCGTAGGACGCCAGGTCGCCGTGGAAGTCGAGATGGTCTCGGCCGAGGTTCGTGAACACCGTGCAGGCCATGTCCGTGCCGTCGACCCGGTACTGCTCGAGCGCGTGACTCGAGACCTCGAGCACCGCGGTGTCGTGCCCGACACGGGAGGCGGCGAGCGATGCCTGCAGGTCCGGCGCCTCGGCCGTGGTCAACGCACCGGTGAGCGTGCCCATCACGCTCACGCGGCGGCCGGCGGCGCCCAGGATGTCCCGAGACAGCTCGGCGACGGAGGTCTTGCCGTTCGTCCCCGTCACACCGATCACGTCGAGCTGGTCGGCCGGTCGTCCGTAGACGACGGCGGCGATCGGACCGAGACGTCGTCGCACGTCGTCGACGACGATCTGCACCGCGTCGACGTCGAGCCGACGTGGGGTGATGACGACCGGGGAGCCGCTGGCCACGGCGGCGGCAGCGAAGTCGGCGCCGTCGACCCGGGTGCCGGGTACGGCGGCGAAGGCGACACCGGGCCCGGCCCGTCGGGAGTCGAGTGTGCATCCGTCGATCCGGCCGTCGACGACGCCGGAGCGCCGGTCGACGATCTCGAGCAGGCCATGGCCGGCGGCGGCAGCGAGGTCCGCGACGGCGACGCTCACGGCCCTTCCCCGGCAGCGGCTTCGACGGCGGACGCCCCCGCATCATCGACCTCGACGGTCCCCGTTTCGGTGACCGGTGTGGCCGCGGGCGTCCCCCGCACCAGATCGCCGGTCTCGGACCGATCCGACGAACCGGACGGCGGGATGTTCAGGATGCGCAGTGCGTACTGGGCGATGTCGTGGAACGCCGGCGCCGCGATCTTGCCGGCGGTGTTGGCCGAGGTCGGTTCGTGCACGACCACCACGATCGACAGTTCCGGATTCTCGGCCGGCATGAAGCCGGCGAAGCTGACCGTGTAGACCCGGTTCGACTCGTCGCCGTAGCCCAGTTGACCATCCGGTTGTTCGAAGACCTGCCACGCCGTGCCGGTCTTGCCCGCCACGGTGTAGTTCGGGATCGCCGCGGCTTCGCCGGTGCCGTACTCCACGACCGAGGTCAACATCCGGGTGACCTCTTCGGCCGTCTCGGGTTCGATCACCCGTCGGGTCTGCTGGGCCGGACCCGCGACCTCGTTGCCCTCGTCGTCGATCCGTGAGCGGACGAGGACCGGCGAGACATAGAGACCGTCGTTGGCGATCACGTTGAACGACGACAGGACCTGCACGGCGTTCACGAGCGGACCCTGGCCGATGGCGTTCGAGCCGAGGTCGGCGCCGAACCACTCGTCCGACACCCGTCCCGAGGTCTCGCCCTTGAACCGCAGGCCCGTCGGCTGGCCGAAGCCGAAGTCCGCGACGTACCCCTGCAGCGTCTCGCTCCCGATCGCCCGGGCGGCGGTGATGGTGCCGTTGTTCGAGGAGCGGGCGAGGATCTCGTCGAAGGTGTAGGTCGCCGGCGCGGCGATGTGATCCTCGATGAAGATCTTGTCGCCGAGCTCGATCTCGAGCGGCACCTCGACGTGCGTGCCCGCCGTCCAACCGAGCTCTTCGACCGCAGCGGCGGCGGTCACGATCTTCAGGACCGATCCGGGCTCGAAGGCATCGACCAGCGCGGCGTTGTACCGCGGCACCCGACACTCGCCGTCGGCGTCGCGATCCACGGTCGCCATCGCGAGCAGTTCACCCGTGGTCGGGTTCGACAGTGCCGCGGTGAGCAGCTGGGCGCCGGTCTCGACACACGTGTCGAGCAGTGAGGCCTCGGTCACGTACTGGAGCCGACTGTCGATCGTGAGGACGACGTCGTAGCCCGACCGGGCCGGGTCGACCTCGTGGAGACCGCCGGTGATGGTGCCGAACTGACCGCGTTCGGACACGACCGAACCGTCGGAACCCTGGAGGACCTCGTCGAACTGCCACTCGATGCCGTAGATGCCCTCACCACCGGCGTCGACTCGACCGACGACACTGCGCGCCAGCGTGCCCGACGGGTAGCTGCGGGCTTCCTCCGATCGGAGGAACACACCCTGGAGCAGCCTGCGGCGATCGGCATCGTCCCAGAGCGCGGCGACACGCTCGGCGGCGACGGGATCCAGACCGGTGGCGACGGCGCGATACCGATCGTTCGCCTTGACCGGTGTGAGCATCTCGGCCAGTTCGGCCGGATCCATACCGAGCTCGGGGGCGAGGAGCGCAGCCGCCTCGTCGCGGGTACCCGCCTCGGCGATCATGGCAGGGTCGGCGACGACCATGTCGGTGGGGCTCGACACGGCGAGCACGTAGCCGGCCCGGTCGAGGATCGCCCCGCGATAGCCGGGCAGCACATCGCTCGTCAGCCGCTGCTCTTCGCCGGCGCGGGCCAGCCCATCCGGATCGACGGTCTGGAGCTGGGCCAACCAGTAGGACAGCACGACACCCGAGCACAGCACCACGGCGAGCATGACCCGGTGACGGGCCGCGGTCTCGCCGGATCGACGCCGCTTGGTCCGACGGCGATCCGCCCGTCGACGGTCGGGGCTGTGGGCGATGCCGGCACGGGCCGGGTCGCGCCGGTCCACGCCGCGACGCCGGTCCGAGCGATCACGGCGCTCGTCGGCCACGGCCTGGGTCGTCGACCGACGACGAGGGGTGGTCGGCGTCGAGCGGCGCGTCGACGATCCGCCTGAACTCGTGCGCCGTTCGCGCTCGGCGCGCCCACGCTCGAGGCGGGCGTTGGGCTCCGACGTCGAACGACGAGGACGGCCCGAGCGGCGATCGCGGCGTTCGGTCATGGGGCGTCGCCTTCGGCGCGCACGGCGACGAGATACACCGGGTCGTCGGCACGGACCATGCCGAGCGCCTCGGCCCGGGCGATGATGGTCTCCGGCGAACGAGCGTCGACGAGTTGCTGGACCAGACGGTCCTGCTCCCCCTCGGCTTCGGCGATCTGGAGGCGGACGTCGTCCAGCTCGCGCTGGCCCTGGACGAGGACGGCCTGGGCGGCCGCCACGACGAAACAGCCCACCATGAACACGATCGCGAGCGCGACGAGCACGCGCCGCTGACGCCGTCGGCGGTTGACCGCCCGGGCGTCGACCACCTTCAGACTCGGGCGGGAGGACTCCCGGGCCGGCGCGGTCGCCGGAGCGCGACGGGCGGCCTGGGCGCGGCGCTCACTCATGCCGCCACCCGCCCCGCGACGCGGGTCAGACCTCGGAGACGGGCCGACCGGGCGCGTGGGTTGCGCTCGAGCTCGGCATCGGAGGGACGCCGGCCGAGCGGCCGGTGTGCGGTGAATTCCTGGCTCGCCGCCACGGCGAGCCCGACCGGCACGGTGTCGGCGGTGCGATCCCGGATCACGGCCTTGGCGATCCGGTCCTCGCCGGAGTGATAGGTGAGGACGAGGCCACGTCCGCCGACATCGAGGCGATCGGTCGCGGCATCGAGCGCGGGCTCGAGGATCGTGAGCTCGTCGTTCACCTCGATCCGGATGGCCTGGAAGGTCCGCTTCGCCGGGTGGCCACCCGTGCGTCGCGCCGCAGCGGGGATGGCGTTCACGACGATGTCGGCGAGGACCGCGGTGGTCTCGATCGGGCGGGCGGCGATGATCGCCGACGCGATCCGTCCGGCGAAGCGCTCGTCGCCGTAGCGGGACAGGATCCGGGCGAGCTCACCGTGGTTGCTGTCGTTCACGACGTCGGCGGCGGTGCGCACCGCATCGGGGCCCATGCGCATGTCGAGTGGGCCGTCGTTGCGAAACGAGAATCCCCGTTCGGCGTGATCGAGCTGGGGGGACGACACGCCGAGGTCGAACAGGAACCCGGCGATCACATCGACACCGGCGGCATCGAGGGCCTCGTCCAGCCGGTCGAAGCGCAGCCGATGCAGCGAGACCCGATCGGCGTGCGGGCGCAGTCGTTCGCCGGCCACGCGCAGCGCGACCGGATCGCGGTCGAGGGCGACGAGGCGGAGGTCGTCCCGGGCGTCGAGCACGGCCTTCGCATGACCGGCACCGCCGAGGGTCAGATCGAGCCAGACGCCGGCGGGAGCGAGGCGGGCCTCGTCGACGATCTCGTCGCACATCACCGGGGTGTGATCGAAGGCCGACTGCCCACGATCGGCGTCCTCTTCGGGAGCGTTCGTGGCTGTCTCGCTTCGAATCGCTCGCTCGTGGGTCATGGTCCGCCGTGGCGCCGCTCGTCGGCCATGTCGTTCATCGGTAACCCCCCGGATGGCATCGCATGGCCGGGATGTCTCCCCGGTCCATGCTCGATGGATGCGGGCGGAGTTGTGGGGCAGAAGTTCCATCTACACCACCCGGAGGGCAACCGATGAACGAATGGCGGCGGCTGCCGATCCCTTCGTTGTCTGTGTTGTTGTGCGTTCTGTGTTCTTGGTTTGAAGGGGACGGGTTCAGTCGAAACCGAGGGACACGATCGAGTTGGCGAGTGACTCGGCCGACTCGTCGATCTCCTGGGTCTCCGTGAAGACCTGTTTGGGCCAGATCTCGACCCGCTTGTATCCGCCGGCCAGGACGACCTGGGATTCGAATCCCATCCCGTCCAGGAGGTCCCTCGGCAGGGTGATGCGGCCGGCTGCGTCCAAACGGACTTCCCTGACCTTGCGCATCATCCGCCGGAAGGCACCCGGCTCCATTTCGTTCGCTTCGACCGCCTTCGCGGCCTTGGCGGCAATCCTCTCGAATTCGCTTTCACTCCAGAGTCCGAGACAGCCATCCAGCACCGTGACGTAGCCACGTTCCGCAACGTGGGCACGGAAGGGCGCCGGCAGCACGACTCGACCTTTTGCATCGAGTGAGTGCTCGTATTCGCCGACGAACAAGTCCGCACCTTCGTCCCGGTCACCGGGTGTCTTCTCCAACTCGGGGACCAGCTTCGGCGTGAACCTGGGCTGCTCCCCCACTGCGACCCACCATATGCCTCGACCCCCCACCGGACAAGCTTTCCCTGACACTTTTCGTGACCCCACAACCACCGAACGTGAGAACAGTTGTTCGATCCACGGACCGGGGGCAGCACACACGCTGCGGAAAAACACGCGTGTGATTCCCGTGGGGCGAGGTGGTGGGTGGAGGGGGATTTTTTCTGCCGGTTCCCGGATCGATGGGACGACGCCCCACGGACGCCCCGATCCCCCACCACACCCCACCGGCGACCGGACGATCCGAACCGCTCCCACCGGGCGGCGTGGCTACGGTGCGGCCATGTCCGGGCCCGAGAACGCACCGACGACCGGACGTGTCGGCCGATGGAGCGTGACCCGGACCCGCGGGCCTGCGGCCTCACTGCACGAGCGACCCGTGCCCGATCACGTGGTGCCGTCGGTGTGGGTCCACCAAACGACACGCCCTGCGCTCGTCCTGGGGTCCACCCAACCGCTCGAGCTCGTCCACATCGACGCCGCAGCGGCAGCCGGCGTCGAGATCTGCCGCCGCCGGAGTGGTGGCGGCCTGGTCCCGATCGAACCCGAGTCGAACCTCTGGGTCGATGTCGTCGTGCCGTCCGGGGACCCGCTGTGGCACGACGACATCGGTCGATCGTTCGAGTGGCTGGGTCGCGTGTGGGCTGATGCGTTGCGCGACATCGGCGTCGAGTCGACGGTCACGGTCGGTCGCTGGCAGCCCGGACCACTCGGCCGACTGTGGTGCTTCGCCGGCCTCGGGCCGGGCGAGGTCGTGGCCCGAGGCCGGAAGGTCGTCGGACTGTCGCAACGCCGGACCCGCACCGCGGCACGGTTCCAGACGATGGCCATGACGGCGCCACACCCTCCCTGGGCCGACGTCCTGCTGGATGCGGACCGGGCGGCGGCGCTCACCGACGGCGACCCCTCGAGTGACCCGATTCCCGCCGGCATGTCCCTCGATCGACACGATCTCGAACGAGCGCTGCTCGAACGGATCGCCGAACGCTGAGCCGGGACGGGTTCAGGCCGCGGCCAGGTCGGGCGTGGGCACGTAGGGCGCCCAGCTCTCGGGGATCGATCCGTTCGACAGCCAGGTCCAGAGCCGATGCGCCGGAGGCCGCGGCAGTGCCCGAAGGGTGAGGTTCGTCGACGCGAGCAGCTTGTCGCTCTTCCGGGTGTTACACGGGCGACACGCCGCCACGACGTTGTCCCAACTGTGACGGCCACCCCGGGACTTCGGGATCACGTGGTCGACCGAGTCCGCACGACCACCGCAGTACTGACACCGTCCCCCGTCGCGCAACAGCACGGCCTTGCGGGACAGCGGCACCGTGGCGCGGTGGGGAATCCGCACGTACTGACGGACTCTGGCCACCGCCGGCACCGGAACCGATCCCGTCGCGCTCCGGAAGTGCTGACCGCTCTCGGCCACGACGTCGACCCGATCGGCGAGCGTGAGGGTGACGGCACGGCGCGACGACACCACGCTGAGCGGCTCGTTCGTCACGTTGAGAATCAGGCACCGCCCCATGACCGAACGGTAGCCCTCCTGGCGAGGTCCGGTCGGCCGAATTGGCGACCGTCGACCGGATCGGCCCACTTGTGACGCTCTTGACCGCTCGGTCTAGATTGGCGCCATGCAGCCGACGTACACCGCTGAAGCCGAGACGTTCCGCGAGAAGATCCAGGCCTTCCTCTCCGAGCACCTGCCCGCCGACTGGCAGGGAATCGGAGCGCTCGACCACGACGCCGCCATGCAGTTCACGGGCGAGTGGCGCGACATCCTGCGCGACAACAAGCTCCTCGCCGCGAACTGGCCGGAGGCCTACGGCGGTGCCGGGTTGACGGCGCTCGAGTCGGTGATCATGGCCGAGGAGTTCCAGAAGGCCGGTGTGCCGACGGGCGGGCCGAACGACGTGTTCGGCATCCAGATGGTCGGCAACACGATCATCCAGTGGGGCACCGAGGAACAGAAGCAACACTTCCTGCCCCGCATCATCTCCGGCGAGGACACCTGGTGCCAGGGCTACTCCGAGCCGAACGCCGGCTCGGATCTCGGCAACCTCGGCTGCAAGGCCGAGCTCGACGGCGACGAATGGGTGATCAACGGCCAGAAGATCTGGACCTCGGCCGGCCATCTCGCCGACTGGATCTTCGTGCTCACCCGCACCGACGCCGAAGCGGCGAAGCACCGCGGCATCACGTTCCTGCTCGTGCCGATGGACCAGCCGGGCGTCGAGGTCCGACCGATCCAGATGATCTCGGGTGAGTCCGAGTTCAACGAGGTCTTCTTCGACGATGCGAAGTGCGCGAAGGAGAACGTGATCGGTGAGGTCAACGGCGGCTGGGCCGTCGCCATGACCCTCCTCGGGTACGAGCGCGGCGAAGCCGCGGCGACCACGCCGGTCGCCTTCAAGGGCGAGATCGATCGCCTGCTCCAGATGGCGATCGAACGGGGCGTGAACGACGACCCGGCGATCCGCCAACGTCTCGCATGGTGCTATTCGAAGGTCGAGATCATGCGCTACCTCGGCATGCGGACCCTCACGAAGTTCCTCCAGGGCGAACATCCGGGCCCCGATGCCTCGATCTTCAAGCTGTACTGGTCCGAGTACCACCAGAAGGTCACCGAGCTCGCCGTGGACATCCTCGGGGCCGACGCCCTGCACTGGGAGGGCCAGCTCCCGTCGAGCAGCTTCTCGACCGACTCCAAGGGTGCCGCCAACAGCTCGGGTTCGTGGGTCGGCACCTTCCTCAACGCTCGCGCCGGCACGATCTACGCCGGCACCTCCCAGGTCCAGTCGAACATCATCGGCGAGATGGTCCTCGGCCTCCCCAAGGAACCGAAGGCCGACAAGGGCCCCTGGAACAAGATCCCCAAGTAGTGGTTCGGCTCGCTGGGGCTCACCTCACGTACCGAGTTCCTCGCCAGGGGCTCGGAACTCGCCGTCGCCCGTAGGGTGGAGTCGTGATCGAGGGTCTCAGTCGGGAAGCCGTCGTCGCCTTGGCGCGGCGGCCGGATCTGTGGGCGACGGCGGCGAAGGCCACCGGTGGGCTCGCGCCGCGGGGCTGGTGGCGACGCGCACCGTTCCTGCCCCTGCCGGACCACGACTGGCTGCACTTCCGCCTCGTGACGGCCTACGGCGGGGACGGATCCGCCCCGATGCGTGGTGAGGATCTGGTCACCTGGCTCGAGTGGGTGAAGCGGACGTCGTGACCCGTCGACCTCGACCAGAGGTCGAGTGTCCGATCAGCGCGGCCCCGACCAACCGGGCAGCTGTCGGAAGGCGACCGCGGCCGCACCGATCAACGGACCGTCGGCGCCCAGACCGGCCGGCACGATCCGGGTCCCGCGGCTGAAGTCGAGCTGGCAGATCCGGTCGACCTCGGCCTGTGCCGCAGCGAAGAAGTCCTCGCCGAAGCCGAGCGCCACCGAGCCGGCCACGACGGCGAGGCGGAGATCCAGGAGGTTCGCCACGGATCCGACCGCGCGGCCGACCAGTCGGCCGGTCTCCACTCGGACCTCGAGGTCCAGCTCCGCCGCGGGTCGGCCGTGATGGTGGGCGAGGGCGGTTCCCGACGCCTCGGCCTCGAGCACGCCCGTCACGTGATCCGGAAGTGCGCGCCCGTCGTCGGCGACGACCACATGGCCGATGTGTCCGGCGTTGCCCGCCGCACCATCGAGTAGCCGTCCGTCCAACACGATCCCGCCACCGACACCGGTCGACACAACCATCGCCAGGTAGTCGTCGACACCCGCGGCCGCTCCCACCCACCCTTCGGCGAGGGCGAGCGCCTTGGCGTCGTTGTCGCACCACGTCGGGACCTCGACGTGTGCGGCGACCCGGGCGCGCAGCGGCACATCACGCCAGGCCGGGATGTTGAGCGGCGAGACCAGCTCGCCGCCCGCCGTCATGGGTCCGCCACAGCCGATGCCGCACCCGAGCAGGCCGTCCGGTCGTTCGAGGTCGTCGAGCAGGTCGAACACGACACCGATGAGACCCTCTTCGTCCAGATCGGGACGAGGTACCCGACGTTGGTCGAGGATCCGACCGTCGGCGTCGACCGCTCCGACGGCGAACTTCGTGCCGCCGATGTCGACCGCGAGAACGGGACCGGTCGTCGCCGGTCGGTCGGTCGGAACTCGATCACGCACGTGCCGACCCTAACGAGCCGCCCGACGTAGCTCCGGCCCGACCCGCCTGCGCCTCGTCAGGCTTGTACGATCCCGAGCGCCGCCGGCCCGAAGGACGACCACGTGACCGACTCCGCCACACCCACCGACTCCAAGCAGATGGACGAAGGCGCCGCTGCGACCTTCGCCGGGGCATTCGCCCGGATCGTGGACAACATGGCGACGGTCGTACAGGGAAAGCGTGAGGTCCTCTCCGATGCGCTGGTGTGCCTGATCGCCGGGGGCCATCTCCTGGTCGAGGACGTACCCGGTGTGGGCAAGACGACCGTCGCAAAAGCCCTGGCCGCATCGTTCGGCGCCCCGCTCGGGCGCATCCAGTTCACCCCCGATCTCCTCCCCGCCGACGTCACCGGCGTGAGCGTCTGGAACCGGGCCACCTCGACCTTCGAGTTCCGACCCGGGCCGATCTTCGCCGGACTCGTCCTGGCCGACGAGATCAACCGGGCCTCGCCGAAGACCCAGTCGGCACTGCTCGAGGCCATGGCCGAACAGCAGGTGACGATCGACGGGACGACCCATCGGCTCCCGGATCCGTTCATGGTGATCGCGACACAGAATCCGATCGAGCAGGAGGGCACCTATCCCCTGCCCGAGTCGCAGCTCGATCGATTCGAGATGAAGATCTCGATGGGGTACCCCGCCCGGGACGCCGAGCTCTCGATCCTCGAGACCCACGCCGTCAGCGGGGTCGTCGACGATCTGGGGCCGGTCGCCAACGTCGACGACATCGTGCGACTCTCACGACTCGCCGCCCGGGTCGAGCTGAGTCCCGCGCTTCGCCACTATCTCGTCGACCTGGCCGACGCCTCCCGTCGCCACCCGTCGATCCAGCTGGGCATGTCTCCTCGGGCGACCCTGAGCCTCCAGCGTGTGGCGCGGGTCCGTGCCGCCGCCGACGGACGCACCTTCGTCCTGCCGGACGACGTGAAGGCCGTGGCGCCGGCGGTGATCGGCCATCGCCTCGTGCTCCAACCGGAGGCCGTGCTCAACGGCACGTCGCCCACCCAGCTGATCAACGACATCCAGGCGGCGGTGGCCACACCCCGAGATCGGGCCTGATGCGCCCCACCCGAGCGGGCCTCGGCATCCTCGCCGTCGGTGTCGTCGTGGTCGGCCTCGGCCGGCTCTTCGGCGCCTTCGAGCTGTTCCTGCTCGGGGCGGGCCTGCTCGCCGCCTTCGGGCTCGCCGCGCTCGTCCATCTCACACTCGGCCTCGACCTCGGTGTCTCCCGAACCACCAGCCCGGCGGTGCTCCGGGCGGGCACACCCGCCCAGGTCGACCTCGTGCTGCACAACCGCGCTCGACGATCGACACCGGTGATGGAGCTGGTCGACCAGGTCGAGAACACCCAGGGTGCGCGTCTGCATCTCGCCGCGATCCGTCGAGGCGACGACGCCCGGGTGTCGTACCGTCTCCCGACTCGTCGCCGCGGTCCGCTGTCGGTCGGTCCGCTCTCACTCGACCTGGGCGATCCGCTCGGTCTCGTGCATTCGCGCCTCGAAGCCGCGGGGGTGACCCCCCTCGTGGTGCGCCCCGCGTTGCTCGATTTCGCCCCCGTCCGGGCGACGGCGGGGCACGATCCGGTGGCCGACACCCAGCGCCATCGGGCGCTGGCGGTGGCCGGCGAGGAGTTCCACTCGCTTCGCCCGTACGTCGTCGGCGACGAGCTCCGCCGCGTGCACTGGCCCCACTCGGCCCGTACCGGCGAACTCGTGGTGCGGACCGAGGAGCGTGCCCGCACCGGCCGGGTCACGATCGCCCTCGACATCCGCCGTGATCCCGAGGGCGACCCCGACGCGTTCGAACGGGCCGTCTCGGCCGCTCTGTCGGCGCTGGTCGCCGCACATCGTGGCGGCGAGGCCGTCCAGTTCGTGACCACGGGGCTCGCCCCACCGGTCGAGGTCCGGAGCCGTGCCGATCTCGATCGGCTCGACGAGGAACTCGCGACGATCACCACCACCGAGGCGGCCAGCCTCGTGCGCACCGTCGAGCAGCTCGGACGGTCCGGCCGGGGTGGTCTCCTCGTCACCGTGTCCACCGGCGTCGACAGCGACGTCGCCGCCACTCTCGTTCGGGCCCGTCGCCGATTCGCCCATGTCATCACGATCGTCTGCGGCGACGGCGCCCCGGCGGGGGTGACGGGCATCGTGCGTCACGACGGCGTGCACGACCCCGTCGCCGAGTGGTCCCGAGCCGTGCGCACGAGGTCGGCGGCATGAGTCCCGACCGACCGGCGATCCTCGAGCTGACCGCAGCGCTGCTGGTACCGGCCGCACTGTTCGGATTCACCCGCCTGTTCCTCGACAACGACGCCCTGGTGCCGATCGTCGGTGCGGCGCTGCTGTCGACGCTGCTCGCGGCGATCCTGCGGCGGCTCCGCGTGCCACTGCTCCTCGCCACGATCGCCTCGATCGTCGGGCTCGCCCTCCTCATCCAGCAGCGCTACGCACCGGGCACGGCCCGCGCCGGGGTCATTCCGACCGAGGAGACACGCGAAACCCTCCGGGCGCTGCTCGATGTCGGTATCGAGCGATTCCGGGCGACCAAGGCACCCGTGCCGTCCGAGGCGCCGTTCGTGGCCGGAGCGATGATCGCCGCGTGGGCCGCCGCCTTCCTCACCGACTGGGGGGCACACCGGCTGCGCCTCGCCTTCGAACCCGTCCTCCCGGCCGGCCTGCTGTTCATCTTCGGGTCGATCTACGGCTCCGAGGAGATGCGGCTCACCTCGGCCGCGGTCTTCGCCGCGGCGACGCTCACCTGGGCCGTGAGCCAACGAACCGTCCGACTGGCCACAGAACAGTCGTGGTTGACCATCGACCGACGCCGCGGCCCGATCGGCGTCGCCCAGGGTGCCCTCGGCATCGGTGCGGTCGCGATCGCCTTCGGCCTGATCGCCGGGCCGCTCATCCCCGGCTCCGACGCCGAGGAACTCGTCCGCTTCCGGACCAGGAGCGATCCGTCTCGCGTCGTGCTCTCCCCCTTCGTCGACATCGAGTCCCGACTGGTCGACCAGACCTCGGTCGAGCTGTTCCAGGTCCGCTCCGAACGTCCGGCGTATTGGCGGATGGCGGGCCTCGATCTCTACGAGGACGACATCTGGAAGGTGTTCTCCAACTTCACGCCGACCGATGGCGCGCTGCCCGGTGCCGAGACCCGGGCCGGAACCACCGTCGCCGTGCGCCAGGACGTCACCATCACGAGCCTCTCGGGTGAGTGGCTCCCCGCGGCGTACGCACCTCGCGAGGTCGAGGTGGACTCCGTCGGCGTCACCTGGAACGCCGAGACCGGTTCGCTCATCACGGCGGAGAACGGCGCCATCGTCGAAGGGCTCAGCTACACCGTCGAATCGGTGCTGCCGATCTTCACCGTCGACGAGATCGAAGCGGCCTCCACCCGGGTCCCCGCCGACATCGCCGAGCGCTTCCTGGCGCTGCCCGACGACCTCCCGGAGATCGTGACGAGCGAGGCGGAGCGGATCACGGCCGACAGCACCAGCCGATTCGAATCGATGCTCGCCCTCCAGGACCACTTCCGGCAGTTCGACTACTCCGTGCGGCTCGGAGCGAGGAATCCAGACCTCGACCCGATCGAACAGTTCCTGGACGAGCGGGTCGGCTTCTGCCAGCAGTTCGCCGGCACGTTCGCCCTCATGGCCCGTCACCTCGGAGCGCCGGCCCGTGTGGCCGTCGGTTTCACCTGGGGCGACCCGATCGGGCCACCCGATGAAGACGGATTCACCACCTACTCGGTGAGCGGACGCCAGACCCATGCCTGGCCCGAGGTCTGGTTCGAAGGCCTCGGCTGGGTGGCGTTCGAACCCACGCCGGGCCGAGGGGCCCCGGCTGCGGCGGCCTACACGGGCGTCGCCGCCCAGCAGGACTCGCTGGTGCAACCGGACGACCCGGCCGGACCGACGACCACCACGACCGACCCCGGCAGTGGGCTCGCGTTGCCGAGCTCCTCGGTCGATCTGGACGACCTCCTGGACCTGAACCCCGACGACGCCGCCGCGGGCACCGGCGCGACAGTCGACCAACCGCTGGACCTGCCATGGCGGCTCATCACGATCGTGCTCGCCGCCCTCGCCTATCTGGTGGGTGTTCCGGCCTTCCATCGTGCTCGACGTGCCCGGCGAGCCCGCCGAGCACCCACCCGGGCCGCTGCGGTCGACGCCGCCTGGGCGGACATGGTCGAAACGGCCGAGGGCATCTCATTGCTTCGTCGTGGGGACGAGACCGAGCTCGAGTTCGCCGCTCGCATCGGCGAGGACCGGCGGTTCGACGGCGAGTCGCTCCGACGACTCGCCCGCCTCACCGCATCCGCCCGATACGGGCCGGAACCGTCGACGACCTCGGTCGAACACGCCCGATCGCTCTCCGATCAGCTCGTCGCGCAGATGCGACGCACCGGGACTCGAGGAATGTGGCTCCGGCGGGATCTCGCCCCGAGGCGCCTCCTGCGCCCCACCGATCGGACCGTGGCCGACGAACGTGCGCTTCCGGAATCACGACCGACCGTGCGTCTCGACCCGATCGAGCTGGAGTCGACGACCCCGCGCTGAGGTGCGGCGCTGAGGTGATCAGTCGTCGGCGGGGTCCGGGGTGCCGTCGCCACGCATGCCGGGATTGGCGGCGCGGATGGCGCTCGAGACCTGGGTCATCCCGGCTCGGCCCATCAGTCGGAGGTTCCGCTCGAAGCCGAGCGCTCCGACGAGCATGATCAGGAAGCCGACGAATGCGACGAGGAAGTGGATGCGGAGGGTGCCGATCATCACGGCGGCCCCGATGACGAGCAGCGCCGTCGACCACTTCATCGACCCCAGCGCGTGACGGTAGACGGTGGTCTCGGAGACCTCTCGGGCCAACCGGGGATCGGATTCCTCGAGATGCTTCTCGATCTCGGAAAGGATCCGCTGTTCGTCTTCAGACAGGGGCATCAAGCGACCTCTCACACACTACGCCGACGGAAGTTTCGCGCACCGGAGTGCCCGAGACAACGCGGGCTTCAGTATTCCATCGGCACCGGGGAGGGCGATGTCACCCTCCAGCCTGGCTTTTCGGGACATTCAGCACGACATCGGGCGGGGTTTCCTGCCCAGATCCCCGTTTCCAGGGTGTTCTCAGCGAGGTGGGAGCTGCGCCGGACCCCACATCTCGTCGCCGGGCTTGCCCTGTTCGAGGCCGTCTTCGGTCGCCAGAACCGCCGGGCCGATCGCTGTGTGCCCGAATCGTCGGCGGATCTCGTCGATGGCGGAGTTGGTCGCCTCGTCGACCTCGACCGACGTCCGGCCCGCCTCGGCCGGAGCCCCATCGCCAGCTCCCAACACGTCGTCGAAGCTGAGTTGGTCCGCCGCATCGGTGGTGAGTGACGTCACACCGACACCGAGCAGCCGCACCCCGTCGCCGAGATCGAGCTGATCGAACATCTCCCGGGCGGTTCGATGGATGGTCGGAGCGGAGTGCGTGCTCCGTTCCAACGTGTGCGAGCGGGTCACGGTCCGGAAGTCGGCATGACGGAGTTTCAGGACCACGGTTCGTCCGCGCACGCCGCTGGCACGCATCCGGGCGGCGACGGCGTCGGCCATTCGTACCAACTCACGGTCGAGTGTCCCCCGGTCGACCAGGTCATGGGCGAACGTCTCCTCGTGGCTGATCGACTTCGCGGCCCGATTCGTCTCGACCTCGCGCCGATCGTGCGCTCTCGCCATCGCGTGGAGGTGTTGCCCCTGGGCCTGACCCAGCACCCCGACGAGCCGTTCGAGCGTCACCGTCCGGAGATCGGCGACCCGGACGACGCCGAGCCGGGCGAGTTTGTCGTGGGTCTTCGGTCCGACTCCCCACAACGCACGGACGGGCAAGGGGTCGAGGAACGCCTGCTCGCCTCCCGCCGGCACCACGTACACCCCGGGTCCGGGCAGGATCGATCGACCTTCGATCCGGGGTTTGGCCTCGACACTGGCCAGCTTGGCGATGAGCTTCGACGTCCCGCCGCCCACCGACGCCGGAAGTCGCTCCTGCTCACGGATCCGATCGCGGATCACCCTGGCGATCGCCTCGGGCGGACCGAGGAGGCGGGTGGCGCCGGCGACATCGAGGAACGCCTCGTCGAGCGAGATCGGCTCCACCGAGGGTGTCACGTCGTCGAAGATCGCCATGATCCTCGCGGAGACCTCCTGGTAGCGCGAGTGGTCGCCGTGCAGGAAGACCGCGTGGGGGCAGAGCTGGCGAGCACGGGCCGAGGGCATGGCCGACCGGATGCCGTGGACCCTGGCCTCGTAGGAGGCGGCGGCGACGACACCCCGGTCGCTGGATCCGCCGACGATCACCGGCCGCCCCCGGAGCGACGGGTCGTCGCGGATCTCGACCGAGGCGTAGAAGGCGTCCATGTCGACGTGCAGCACCGTCGGCTGCTCCCGCTGAGGTCGTGGCGTCGTCACCCCATCACCCGAGGGCACTCACCGGCGATGGAGTTGCGCCGTGGCCAGGTGCGCCCCGTCGAGGCGATACCCGAAGCGGCGGCCGTCGTCGACGCCGTCGTCGAGATGGGCGAGCAGGGGTTCGTGGACCCACGGTGGGCCCTCGATCAGATTCGAGCGCGCCGTGTCGAGATCGAGGAACGCCGCGGTCTCGACGATCCCGTCCGGGTCGTCGATGTGGATCTCGCCGTGGATCTCGGCGGGATCGGCCCGGTGGGCCACGACCCGGAGATGGAACCCGGCGTCGGGAGCGACGACCTCGACCTCGTAGAGCGGGACACTCCAACGAGCGACCGACAGCCCCGTCTCCTCACGCACTTCCCGGGTCAGCGCCTCGACGGGCTGTTCGCCGAGGTCGATCACACCACCAGGCGTCGACCAATCGAGGCTCCCGTTGCGGCGGCGGTTCTGCACGAGCAGGACGGAGTCGCCCCGCCGGACCACCCCCGCGGCCACCGACCACCGGCGGAGGCCGGCGACGACCTCGGACCCGAGGTCGTAGCGCGCCGCCGTCGCCGCGTGGTCGCCGTCGTGGAGTGCGACGGGATCCGGGATCGACGACATCCGGCCATCATGCCAGGGCCGTAGGCTCCGGGCATGACGTCGGACGACGCGACCGATCCCGGGACCGAACTGAGCGTGCCGGACCCGGCCGAGCATCCGCTTCCCTTCGAGGGCCTCCGGGCGCCCGAGCCCGTCGACGCCACCCCACCGACCGGCGCCCGGGTCCTGGCGATGGGCTCGATCCTGCTCGGCGGACTGCTCGGCGGCCTCATCGGTTTCGGGATCGGAGACGCACTCGGCTCCGTCGGGACCGAGACCGTGCAAGGCGCCGACGGCAGTGAGAACTGGTCCGCGATCGGCGCCGTCATCGGCGCCGTGGTCGGGGCCCTCGGCGTCGGCGTCGTGGCGAGCCTCACGCTGCGGGCCATGAACGAGTGGTCGGCGGTCAAACATCCCGAAGATCCGAATCCGAATCGACGAGGGCATCTGTGACGACTCCCGAACCCCTGCACCTCGAGCTACGAGACCTGGCCGCGGGGCTCGCTGTCGAGGCCGGTGAGGACGCGCTCCGACGTCGCGACGACGTCATCGCGTCGGCCGAGACCAAGTCATCGGCGACGGATCTGGTCACGGAAGCCGATCGTGCCGCCGAGCGCCTCATCATCGACGGCATCACGGCCGCACGGCCAGGCGACGGCATCGTCGGCGAAGAGGGCGGGGACCGGGCGTCGACGACCGGCCTGTCGTGGTTCATCGATCCGATCGACGGCACCACCAACTTCGTCTACGGCATCCCGGACTGGGCGGTCTCGATCGCCGTCGCGGAGATCGATCCCGCTCGACCCGATCAACCCGGCCGCGTCGTCGCCGCCGCGGTGTCCGACCCCGGCAAGGGCCTGCTCTACACCGCGGCGGAGGGCGCCGGCGCACAACTCGACGGCGCGACGATCCGGTGCTCGACGACGAGCGATCTCGGTCTGTCACTCGTCGGCACGGGGTTCAGCTACCTCGCCGATCGACGACGCCACCAGGCCGGCGTCATCGGTGAACTGCTGCCGTCGATCCGCGACATCCGGCGCCACGGTGCAGCGGCGCTCGATCTCTGCTCGGTGGCTGCGGGGCGCCTCGACGCCTACTTCGAACTGGGTCTGAACTCCTGGGATCTCGCCGCTGGCTGGCTCATCGCCACCGAGGCGGGAGCGGTCGTCGACGACCTCCGAGGCGGCTCGCCGAGCGCGACCTTCACCTTCGCCTCCACGCCCGGCATCGCCGAGACGCTGGGCGATGAGCTCCGCCGGCTCGACGCGGACCGTCCACCATCGGGCTGATTCCCGGGTCGCCGGGCATGGTGCCTGACAGATCACCCTCGGTTGGGCCAACATGTGCCGGTGGGAACACACATCCTGACGGTTGAAGACGACGAGCGGATTCGCCAGGCGGTGAAGCTCGCGCTGCTCGACGAGGGCTGGGCGGTCTCCGAAGCCGCGAACGGGGAGGACGCGCTCAACGTCTTCACGGCGGAGCCGACCGACGTCGTCCTGATCGACATCATGCTTCCCGGTATCGACGGGTTCGAGGTGTGTCGCTCCATCCGTCGCCGCAGTGACGTGCCGATCATCATGGTGACGGCTCGGGCCGACACCCACGACGTCGTGGCCGGCCTCGAGGCGGGCGCCGACGACTACCTGACCAAGCCGTTCGCACCGAAGGAGCTCTCCGCCCGGATCCGGGCGCTGCTGCGCCGGAGCCGCAACGCCGACTCCGGCGAACTCGACCGGATCACCGTCGGCGACCTCGAGATCCGTCCCGACGAGGGGGTCGTGAACCGGGGTGGGGAGGAACTCCACCTGACCAAGACCGAGTTCAAACTCCTCGTCGAGCTCGCCTCCTCCCCCGGCAAGGTGTTCAGCCGGGAGGCCCTGCTCGAGCGGGTGTGGGGCTACGACTACTTCGGCGACGGCCGGCTGGTGGATGTCCACATCCGCCGGCTGCGTACGAAGGTCGAAGCCGATCCGGCGAGCCCTCGCTACGTCGTGACCTCCCGCGGCCTCGGCTACAAGCTGCAGACCTGACCGGCGGACGGATGGCCCGGCGACCGCCTCGGACCCGACGACTCGGGCTCCAGGCCAGGGTCGCGCTGTTCTACGCTCTCGGCGCGCTCCTGTTCTCGTCGGCCCTCGCCGGGACAGCGTTCGTCGTCACCCGGAACCGGCTCGTCGACAGCGCCGCCGAGCGGGCGAGAGACCAGGTCGAAGCCAACGCCGGCCGAATCCGGAACGGCCTGGAAGACCTCCCACCGCCGGACCAACGCGAAGCCGTGGCCGAAGGCGAACTCGACACCGTCGAGCTCACGCTGGACGGCACGTTCCGTCCGAACCGGACGCGTTCGCTCCTCGTGTTCGAGGGTGAATCACGTTCGATCGGCGGTGTGGAGGCCGACGCCGTGCCCCAACCACTGCGCATCGTCGTGCAGGACGGTTCGGCCGGTCAGATCATCACGACCAACGCCGATGGGCAGAGCCTGCTCGCGATCGGTGTCTTCATCGCCGCGATCGACGCCGAGTACTACGAGCTCGCTCGGCTCGACGAACTCGACGACACCCTCGCGACGCTCCGCAACATCCTCGCCGGATCCGCGATCGGCACCGCCGGACTCGGGGCGGCGCTCGGGGCCTGGTCGGCCCGCCGGTTGCTCCGCCCGATCGGCAACGTGAGCCGGACCGCACAACGCATCGCCGCCGGCGACCTGAGCGAGCGGCTCGACCCGGCCGTCGACCCCGATCTCGCTCGGCTCGCGACCTCGTTCAACTCGATGGTCGCCACACTCGCCGAGCGACTCGAACGTGACTCCCGCTTCGCCTCCGACGTGTCGCACGAGCTGCGTTCCCCGCTGATGACCCTCACCGCGTCCATCGAGGTGCTCGAACGCCGCCAGGATCAGCTGCCCGAGGTCGCCGGCCAGGCCGTCGAACTCCTCGGCACCGACATCCGCCGCTTCCAGCGTCTCGTCGAGGACCTGCTCGAGATCAGTCGGGCCGATGCCGGAGCCGCTTCGCTCGAGCTGTCACCGCTGCTGCTCAGCGAGTTCCTCGAACAGGTCGTCGCGACGACCGCCGCGCCCGGTGTCGAGATCAGCCATCCGGCCGACGCCGACGACCTCATCATCTCTGCTGACAAACGCCGCCTCGCCCAGATCATCTCCAATCTCGTCGACAACGCCGACAAGTACGGCGGCGGCGCCACCGACGTCGGCTACGAGGGCCGCGGCGACGTCGTGCGACTCTGGGTCGGCGATCGGGGTGCCGGGGTTCCGCTCGCCGACCGGGCACGGATCTTCGATCGATTCAGCCGCGCCGGCGGCGAGGCCGGTCGGCGCGCCACGGCGACCGGCTCCGGCCTGGGATTGTCACTGGTGGCCGAACACGTCCGGCTCCACGAGGGACGGGTGTGGGTGGACGACCGTCCGGACACCGAGGACGGCGCCTGGTTCGTGGTCGAGATCCCGGTCGGTGACGTCGAGTCCGATGGGGAGTTCGCATGAGTTGGTTCCGCGCCATGTCGGCCGTGATCGCCGTCGCCGTCGTGGCCTCGTCGTGCGGCGTACCCACCGACAACGACGTCGAGTTGATCGACACCGAGGGATTCGCTGCCTTGACCGACCCCGACACCTCGGAGTCGACCGGGGCGACGACACCGTTCCTCGTGCAGGGAGACGCGTTCGCGCTCTACTTCATCAACGGCAACCAGGAACTGGAGTCGGTCGTGCGTCCCTTCGCCGAGGGCACGACCCAGGCCGATCTCGTCCAGGCCCTGGTCGATGGGCCGTCCGTGGGGGAACAAGCCGACGCCGTGCTCGTCACCCGGCTCCAGCCCACGGCGGCGCCCCGGATCGTCCGCAACGAGAGCGGCACGCTGACGATCCTGGTCGCAGACGAGGCCGAGGTCCGCAATGACGAGAACCTGCGCGACATCTTCGGCCAGCTGGTCTGCACCATGGGTCGCCTCGTCGGTGTCGATCGGGTTGCGGTGGAAGACGGCGAAGGGCCGATTCCGTTCAGCCCCGGTGACGGCGCGCCGCAGCCGACGGTGTCGATCGAGGAGTACGGCGGCTGCGAACCGCAGTCCACCCTGCTCACGACGACCGTGCCGGACGGGGCGGACTCGACGACCGTGACCGTCGCCGAGGACGGCTGAGCGACCCGGTCAGACGAACGAGACGCCGCCACGCGGGGCGGCCCGCTTCCACCAGGTCTCGACGTCGAGCTCGACACCGGGCTCCGCGAAAGCGACCAACGAGCCGCCGAATCCGCCACCCGTGAGACGGGCACCGAGCACGCCGGGGGTGGCCCGCACGCGGGCCACCATCGCATCGACCTCGTCGTTCGAGGTCTCGTAGTCCTCGGCGAGCGAGCGGTGACCCTCGTCGAGCAGCCGACCGGCGTCGACGACGTCGCCGGCGGCGAAGGCCTCGATCATCGACAGGACGCGTGCGTTCTCGGTCACGATGTGACGACCGCGACGTCGCAGCACCGCATCGTCGAGCGCCTCGACCTCAGCCAGGGCGACCTCGCGGAGCGGGCCGAGCCGTCGGGTGAGTTCGGCCGCAGACGCCGCTCGGTCGTTGTACTGCGACCCCTCCAACTGGCGATACACGCCGGAGTGGACCACGAGGACATCGAGACCGTCGGGCAGCGTCACGGGATCCGTCTCGAGCGTCGCACAGTCGAGCAGGAGCGCCTGGCCCGTGCCGGACACGGCGATCGCCGCCTGATCCATGATCCCGATGTTGACACCGAACGCATCGATCTCCGCTTGACGGCAGGCCTGCGCCAGCGCCATGCGGTCGTGGTCCCATGCCGATCCCGGACCGGCGAGCGCCAGCGCCACACCGCAGGACAATGCGGAACTCGACGACAACCCCGAGGCGGGCGGCAGGTCCGACGTCAGATGTGCGGTCAGCCCGACCTCGGGTCCGAGGTCGAGTTGTGCGAGCAGCGACGGCAGGAATCGGCCCCAGGATCCGAGTACGGCGGTGTCGGGGGCATCGAGGCGATAGGACACGGCACCCTCGGCGGTGTCGGACGTGAGATCGATGCGGCCCGGCGTGGTCGCACCGCGGATCGTGATCCCGACGCTGAGGGCCATCGGCAACACGAGGCCACCGGAATAGTCGGTGTGTTCTCCGATGAGATTCACCCGACCGGGGCTGAACACGTGCACATCGGTGGTCATGCGACAACGTCCTGGTTCATGCGAAGAACTCCCGAGCGACCGACCACAGCTGGGGGTTCACCGGTTTCAGCTCGGCGACGGCGTCGGCGATCGGCACCCGGATCACCTCGTCGGCCACGTAGGCCACCATCTGGCCCCATGCCTCGTCGTGCACGGCGTCGATCGCCGCGACCCCGTACCACGTCGACAGCACCCGATCGAACGGTGTGGGTGACCCACCACGCTGCACGTGGCCGAGCACCGTGACCCGGGTCTCGAACCCGGTGCGGTGCTCGATCTCGGAGGCGACGAGGTTGCCGATGCCGCCGAGCCGGATGTGTCCGTACTGGTCGTATTCGTCCGCCGGGATCTCGATCGTCCCGGGCACGGGCTTCGCTCCCTCGGCCACGACGACGATCGACGCGTACTTGCCCCGCTCGTGTCGGCGGGCGAGCGCGGCGCAGACGTCTTCGATGTCGAACGCCTCTTCGGGGATGAGTGTCATCGTCGCTCCCCCGGCGATGCCCGACCACGTCGCGATGTGGCCGACGTGGCGACCCATGACCTCGATCACCATCACCCGGTTGTGCGACTCGGCCGTCGTGTGGAGCCGATCGATCGCCTCGGTCGCGATCGACACGGCGGTGTCGAACCCGAACGTGCGCTCCGTGATCCCGATGTCGTTGTCGATCGTCTTCGGCACACCGATGACGGGCAGCCCGTCGCGGTGGAGCTCGGCGGTGCACGACAACGTGCCCTCACCACCGATCGCGACGATCGCGTCGAGCTGTTCGCGTTCGATCGTCGCCCGGATCCGCTCCACGCCGTCGGGGAACATGTACGGCTGGATCCGAGAGGTTCCGAGGATCGTGCCGCCCCGCGGAAGCGTGCCCCGCAGGCCCTCGACATCGAGTTCCATGAACTCGCCGTCCATCACGCCACGCCAACCGTCGATGAATCCGAGGAGCTCGTCGCCGTAGTGCCGTTCGCCCTTCCGCACGATCGCCCGGATGACCGCATTGAGGCCCGGACAGTCCCCGCCCCCGGTCAGGATGCCGACTCGCATTCGCGTTCCTCCGCTTCTCCCTGTACCACCAGAGCCCATCTCTCGGCGGTCGCTTCGCGGCGCTGCGAATCCGTTCAGCCTACGCGCACGAAACGCCGTCTACGGTGCGTTCCATGGCAGTCGTGATCGCACTGGACGCAGGCACCACCGGAGTTCGAGCCCTCGCCATCGCCGAGGATTCCTCGGTGGTCGGATGGTCGTATCGGGAATTCACCCAGCACTTCCCGCAACCCGGCTGGGTCGAACACGACGCCACCGAGATCTGGACCTCCATCCAGACCGTGATCGCGGAGCTGATGAGCACCCTCGATCAGCCGGTGGCGGCGATCGGGATCACCGACCAGCGCGAAACGGTGGTCGCCTGGGACCGTCGCACCGGCGCGCCGAGGCACCGAGCGATCGTCTGGCAGGATCGTCGGACCGCCGACACCTGCGAGGCCCTCGAGGCGGCGGGCCACCTCGACACGGTCCGGCATCGGACCGGGCTCGTGCTGGATCCGTACTTCTCGGGCACGAAGTTCGCGTGGTTGCTGAACGAAGGCGGCGTCCAGGTCGACGAACACCTCGCCCTGGGCACGATCGACTCGTGGCTCGTGTGGAAGCTGACCGGCGGCGCCGCCCACGTGACCGAACCCTCGAACGCGAGCCGGACGATGCTGTTCGACATCCGGGAGATGGCCTGGTCGGACGAGCTGTGCGATCTGCTCGGTGTCCCGATGGCCGCGCTGCCCGAGGTCCGACCCACCTCGGGTCGGTTCGGTGAAACCGCCGACACGACCGCCCTCGGCGCCGGCATCCCGATCTCGGGGATCGCCGGCGACCAGCAAGCGGCGTTGTTCGGTCAGGCCTGCTTCGAGACCGGGATGACCAAGAACACCTACGGCACCGGATCGTTCCTGCTCATGAACGTCGGCAACGAGTGTCCGGACCCCGTCGACGGGCTCCTCACCACGGTCGGCTGGACCCTCGGGGAAGGACAGGCGCCGACGTATGCCTTCGAGGGGGCGGTGTTCGTGACCGGCGCCGCCATCCAGTGGCTCCGCGATGGCCTCGGCATCATCGACGAAGCCGCCGAGATCGGCCCGCTCGCGGCGTCGGTTCCCGACTCGGGGGACGTCTTCCTCGTGCCGGCGTTCGCCGGGCTCGGCTCCCCCTGGTGGGACCCGTATGCCCGGGGCACGATCGTCGGCATCACCCGGGGTACCGGCCGAGCGGAGATCGCCCGAGCGACGGTCGAGTCGATGGCGTTCCAGGTGCGCGACCTGGTCGACCTCATGGCGGGAGCGGCCGGACGCCCACCGGCCGAGCTGCGCGTCGACGGTGGTGCCTCGGTGATGGATCTCCTCCTCCAGATCCAGGCCGATCAACTCGGCGTGACCGTGACCCGGCCGTCGAACCAGGAGACCACCGCGCTCGGCGCGGCCTACCTGGCCGGACTGGCCGAGGGGTTCTGGGGCTCACTCGACGAGGTCACGGCCGCATGGGCGGTCGATGCCCGCTTCGCACCGACGTCCGAGCGAGCCGCCGCCGACCGGCTCCACGGCCGGTGGCTGCAGGCCGTCGAGCGCAGCCGAGGCTGGGCCCGCACGAGCTGAGGACCACACATCGTCGCATCGTGGTTCCGACGACTCGGTTCTTGACCGAGCGGTCAAGAACTGCCTACCGTCAACCGCGTGTCCACGACGGCAGATGAACGCAAGCTGACCCCTCGGGGCAGAGATCGTCGTCAGAGCCTGCTCGCGTACGCCACGAAACGTTTCGCCGAGAACGGCTACCACCCGACGTCCGTGGCCGACATCGTCGACGGTGTCGGAGTCGGCAAGGGTGTCTTCTACTGGTACTTCCCGTCGAAGGACGATCTGCTCCGGGAGATCCTGCGGGATTCGATCTACGACCTCCGCAAGACCCAACAGGCATCGATCGACGCCGTCGACGGTCCGCTCGACAAACTCGAAGCCGGTGTCCGCGCCTCGATGGCCTGGTCGATGACGCATCCCGAGATCCTCCGCCTGGTGGCCTTCGCCTGGACCGAGCAGACCTTCGCCGATGCGCTCCGTCGAGGTGAACAGATCCTCGTCGCCGACACGGCCAAGCACCTCCGGGCTGCGATCGACGCCGGCGACATCGCCGAGGGCGATCCCGAACTCCTCGCCGTCGCGGTGAACGGCATCAGCCGTCAGCTCTCCACACCCGACACCGGACAGGTGAAGGGTGGCGCGATGACGTCGATCGACGAAGCCCAGATCCAGGAACGCATCGAGCTGGGTGTGCGCATGGTCCTGCACGGCGTCCGTGGCTGACGACCAGACCCGAAACGCACCGCCGCAGGCGGTCAGCGTCGACGCACCGCCGCAGGCGGTCATCTTCGACACACCGCCGCAGGCGGTCATCTTCGACAAGGACGGCACGCTCGTCGACTTCGAGCGGACGTGGTCGTTGCCGTCGGTCCGGGCGATCCGTGCCGCCGCCCACTCCCCCGCCGCAGCGGCGGAGGCAGCCGATGCGCTCGGGCTCGATCTCGAGACCGGCCGGTTCGCCGACGACTCGTTGTTCCTGCTCGGACCCAACGACGCCTGCGACGACGCGACGCGCCACCTGCTCGACCTCGTCCGCTATCGGGAGGTGCTCGACGCGGAGTCCGGCCGGGCCGTCGCACCGATGCCGGGGGCCGAGGCGTTGCTCGACCTCCTCGACGGGAGGGGGCTCCCACGAGCGGTCATGACGAACGACAGCGAGGCCGCCGCGATCCGCCAGCTGACGCGGCTCGGCTGGCTCGATCGGTTCGACGCCGTGCTCGGCTTCGACTCCGGTCACGGGGCGAAACCCGACCCGTCCCCGGTGCTCGCCGCCGCTGCCGCGCTGGGAGTGCCCGCCGCCGCGTGTGTGATGGTCGGCGACACCGGTCACGACATCGACGCCGGCCGCGCCGCGGGCATGCGGACGATCCTGATCGATCCGGATCGCCGCTACCCCGGACTCGCCGCCGACATCGTCGTCGACGACCTCGACGGAATCGTGGCCTGGCTCGACTCGTGACCGAGGCGGTCACCCGTCGCCGCCAGACGTCGGCGGCGGTGATCGGTCCGGACGTCGAGTCGATCGGCGAACCGGGACGGCCCACCTGGAACACTGGGGCCATGGGGACCGAGGCCGACACGATCGCTGCGACCGAGCAACCGGTCACGAGGGCTCGGCTGGCCGCCGACCTGGCCGAACTCGGCGTCGCCGCCGGCGACCGTGTGGAGGTACACGCGTCGATCTCCTCCCTCGGCTGGGTGCCGGGCGGAGCCCAGACCGTCCTGCTCGCTCTGCTCGATGCCGTCGGGTCCGCCGGCACGCTGGTGTTCCCGACCCAGACGGGGCAGCTCAGTGATCCCGCCGGATGGGGCGACCCGCCCGTGCCCGAGCCGTGGATCCCGGTCCTGCGGGCGGAACTCCCCGCCTTCGATCCGGCTCTGACGCCGAGCCGCGGGATGGGGGTGCTGCCCGAAGTCGCCCGATCCCATCCCGGGGCGGTTCGCTCCGCCCACCCGTTGCTGTCGTTCGTCGCGATCGGGCCGGACGCCGCGTCGTTGATGGCCCCGCATGCCCTCGCACCCGCCTTCGGCGAGACGTCGCCACTCGGGCGCCTCACCGCCGCGGGGGCGTCCGTCCTGCTGCTCGGTGTGGACCACGGGGCCTGCACGGCGCTCCACCTCGCCGAGCACCGCTCGACCTGGCCGTCGAAACGTGAGGTCGAGGTCTCGGCGCCGATCCTGGATCGAGGCGGTCGACGGGAGTGGGTGACCTGGACCGACCTCGAGCTCGACGAAGACGACTTCACGAGCCTGGGTGCGGCCTGGATCGCCGACGGGGGCGGCCGTACGGGCCGTGTCGGCGCGGCCGAGGCCCGCCTCGAGCCGATGCCGGAGCTGGTCGAGTTCGCCGAGGCCTGGATGACGACCAACCGGACCTGACCCCGGGTGCGGCCGGGCTCAGCTCATGCCGAGCGGCTCCCACGTCCAGCGGCGGGCGGCGTCCGCGCCGAAGATGCGGACCTCGGTGCCATCGGCCGTGACGAGCGACTCGGCGGGCTCGACGGCGTCGTCGGCTCGACGGGTCAACCGGACCGTCGCACTCGATCGCTCCACGCCGTAGTGGTCGGCGCCGTGGTGGGAGACGAACCCCTCGAGCCGATCGAGGGCGTCGAGTTCGTGGAACAGCTCCGCCACCACCTCGAGTGCGTACGGTGCGTTGAAGATGCCGGCGGCGACCTTGGCGGCCTCCTTGGCACTCAGCGGATGCGGGGCGGAGTCGGTCCCGTAGAAGAACGACGGGTCCCCCGAGGTCGCGGCCGCGGCGATCGCTCGGCGCTCGTCGGCGGAGTTGATCACCGGCTTGCAGTACAGATGCGGCCGCATGCCGTTCGCCAACAGATCGGTGCGATCGCAGGTGAGGTGGTGCGGGGTGATCGAGCCGCCGACCTGGCGGTGGTCCCGCACGATGTCGAGCCCGGCCCGGGTCGAGATGTGTTCCACGGTCACGCGGAGCTCCGGGATCTGTTCGACCACGGGCAGGAGCTGGTGCTCGATGAAGTGGGCCTCCCGGTCGAACAGGTCGATCGCGGGGTCGGTCGACTCGGCGTGCACGAGCAGCGGGACCCCGGCGGCGGCCATCGCCTCGAGGGTGGCACGATGGCCGAGCAGCGACGATCCCCCGGCGGCGCTGTTGGTGGTCGCCCCCGCCGGGTAGTACTTCGCACCGAAGACGACACCGTCGGCGACGCCGGCGAGCATGTCGGCCACGTCGAGCTGGTCGTTCAGATACAGGACCATCATCGGGGTGAAGTCCGGACGGGCATCGGGGCCGGCGGCGGCGAGAATCCGGTCCCGATACGCGGCAGCCGCCGCGGTCGAGGTGACCGGCGGGACGAGGTTCGGCATGATGACCGCGTGACGGAACGTCGTCGCCGTGAACGGCGCCACGGCGTCCAGCATCTCGTCATCACGGAGGTGCACGTGCCAGTCGTCCGGGGCGGCGATGTCGACGGTGATCTCGTTCACGGCCGCAACCTAGCCCCGGCTCGGACGGGGTCGTCCGGCCGGAGACGGAACAGCACGTGTCGCTGCAGTTCGTGCCCGTCCGGCAGCGCCGGGTGGTCGAAGTCGTCCTCGGGGTCGCGGGTCATGCCGAGCTTCTGCATGACCCGCTGGGACGCCAGGTTGCGGGTGCCGGTGAAGGACACGATCTCGTGGAGACCGAGCCGACCGAACCCGTCATCGAGCACCGCCCGTGCTCCTTCGGGGGCCAGGCCACGTCCCCACGCCGAGCGGGCGAGCCGCCAGCCGACCTCCACGATCTCGTTGCCGGGGTTCGCGGTCGTGATCGGCAGGTCCCAGCGGGGTACGGCGAGCCCGATGAAGCCGAGAGACCCGGGCCGGTCGCGGAGCTCGACCGCCCAGAGCCCCAGGCCACGTCGGTCGAACGACTGCTCGATCCGATCGATCATGGCGTCCGAAGCCGCACGGTCGAGGGTCGACGGGAAGTGCCGCATGACCTCGGCGTCCGCGTTGAGTGCGGCGAACGGCACCCGATCGTCATCGATCCAACGCCGCAGACGCAGGCGTTCGGTCAGCAGTGCGGTCGGTACGGGTGGTACCGACGGCGCGGTCATTCCCCGTCGAGGCGGGTGAGGGCCTTGCGCAGGTTCCGGATCGCCTGGTTCGTTCGCTGCTCGTTCTCGATGAGTGCGAACCGGACGTTGCCCTCACCGCCCGGGCCGAAGCCCGAACCCGGCGAGCAGGCCACCTCGGCTTCCTTCACGAGGAACGAGGCGAATTCGACGGAGTTCATGTCGGAGTACTCCGGCGGGATCGGAGCCCAGACGAACATCGTGCCCTTCGGCTTCTCGATCTCCCAGCCGATGCGGTTGAGACCCTCGACCAGAGTGTCGCGACGCTTCTGGTAGATCGCGTTCACGAGCTGCGGATGCTCGGTCGCCTCGTTGAGCGTCACGGTCGCGGCGATCTGGATCGGCTGGAACGTGCCGTAGTCCAGGTACGACTTCAGCTTCGCGAGCGCTGCCACGACCTCGGGGTTGCCCATCAGGAACGCGACCCGCCAGCCGGCCATGGAGAACGACTTCGTCATCGAGTACAGCTCGACACAGCAGTCCTTCGCCCCCGGCACCTGGAGGATCGAGGGTGGCTGGTACCCGTCGAAGCCGAGGTCGGCGTAGGCGTTGTCGTGCACGATGATCATCTCCCGCTCCTTGGCGAAGTCGATCACCCGGGCGAAGAAGTCGAGGTCGACACACACCGTCGTCGGGTTGTGCGGGAACGAGATGACGAGGGTCCGGGGCTTCGGCCAGGAGTACTCCCATGCCTTCTCGAGGTTCTGGATGAACTCGTCACCCTGGGCGAGGGGCACCTCGCGGATCTGGGCGCCGGCGAAGATGGGGCCCCAGATGTGGATCGGATACGACGGCGCGGGCACGAGGCAGGCGTCACCTGGCTGGAGCAGCACCCACATCAGGTGCGTGAATCCCTCCTTGGCGCCGATGACGTTGAGGACCTCGGTCTCCGGATCGAGGTCGACATCGAATCGACGCTTGTAGTGATCCGCGGCGGCCTGACGCAGTTTCGGAATGCCCTTCGACGCCGAGTAGCGGTGGTTGCGCTCCTTGGTCGCCGCCTCGACGAGTTTGTCGACGGCCACGTCCGGTGACGGCAGATCGGGGTTGCCGAACCCGAAATCGATCACGTCCTTGCCCGCTCGCCGGGCTTCCATCTTGAGATCGTTGATGATCGCCAACACGTAGGGCGGCAGATGGTTGATCCGACGGAAGTCCATGCCGCGCAGACTAGGCCCGACCACCGTCGTTGACGTGGAGGATTCGATGGGGATCCGTCACGTCAATGTGCAACAAACTTGCGTTCACTCACTCCGGAAGAGGGTGCGGGCGTTCAATGCTGCGCCGATGGCGCCTGCCTCAGGCCCGAGTTGTGCCGGCACGACCGGCACACGAGGACGGTGATCGCCCCCCATCGTCGCGCCGGGAAGGCGCTCACGCACCTCCGAGATGAAGCTCTGGTTGATCGACGTCAGCCCGCCCCCCAGAACGACGAGATCGGGATCGAGCAGAACCACCAACGAGGCGATGCCCTGGGCGACCCAGGTCGCGAACCGGTCGAGGACCTCGAGCGCATCGCGGTCGCCCTCGGCATGCGCCGCGGCGACGTGTTCGCCGCGGATGAGCCCGGGCTCGCCGCCGGCGATGTCGACGATGCGTTGCCCTCGCCCCTCGGTGACGATCACCCTGGCGAGGTTCGCGAGCCCGGTCCCGGAGGCCACGGCCTCCCAGCAGCCCTTCTGCCCGCACGCACAGGTCGGACCGGACCGATCCACCAGCATGTGGCCGGGTTCACCCGCGAACCCGTTCGCTCCACGGACGAGTCGACCGGCGATGATCAACGCCCCACCGATCCCGGTGCCCTGCGTGACGAGCACGACGTGATCGTGACCCTTCGCGGCACCGAGTCGGTGCTCGGCGAGCGCCGCACACGAGGCGTCGTTCTCGGCGACCGCGGGGATGTTGAACTCACGTCGGAGCCGGCCGGCGATGTCGAGGTTCAGCACTCCCTGGACGTTGGGGCCGTAGCGCAGCACACCCTGGTGGTCGACGAGGCCGGGGATGCCGCACCCGATCGCGACCGGGCTTCCGGTCTGCTCGATCAACTGGCGAGCGACGTCGACGATCGCCTCGGGCACGAGCGACGGGTCGTGCTTCGGTGTGGCCGCCCGGGCCCTCGCCTCGATCTCCCCGGTGGTGGGGTCGCAGACGACGCCGAGCACCTTCGTGCCGCCGACGTCGATACCGATGTAACGCCGTGTCGATTCCACGGGGGTGAAGGCTAGGCGGCGGGACCGCTCAGTTCGTCGTCGACACCCTGGACAGGATCGCCCGGCTGAGACCGGCATCGGAGGTCCAGGCACGTGCCACGGGGTGGTCGCTCACCAGCACGACCTGGCGGGACGACGCCGTGTCGATCAGGACGTCGAGCAGGTCGCGGATCTCGACATCGGCGAGATGGTCGAACTGCGAGGTGATCACGAGCGGTGTCACCACCGTGTCGTGTCGGGATGCGTCGAGGCGCGCCCGGAGACGGACGAGCGCATCGGCGAGTCCATTGACCGGGCCACGGCGGGAGGCATCCAGCTCGGCTTCGCAATGCCGGAAGTCGAGCAACGACGCGGCGGCGGACTCCTCGAGGCGGTCGATCCGCAGGAGGGCGGCTTCGTGGCGGTGCAGTACCTGGCGGGTCCGGTCGACCTCGGCCTGGAGTGCGGCGAGCTCCTCGGGCTCGAGCGCCCATCCGGTCAGCTCCGCTCGGCGCTGGCGGACCCACGACTCCAACCAATCGGCGAACAGATCCACACCGATCTCGGTCGGGACCTCGATCTTGTTCGAGAACATGACCTCGCGAGCCGCAGCCACCGCCACGGCGTAGTCGGGATTCTCGACGGCGATGACGAGCTGGGAGATCGACGCACCCAGATCGGCGGGCAGCACCGGACCCATCAGGCGGCGGGCCATGGCGTCGACGTCGCGTCGGATCTCGCCGATCTCGTGACGGACCGGGTCCGACGCGAGGTCGCGACGGATCGCCGCCGCCTCCTCGGTCGCGAGCATCACCCTGGAGCGGGCCGAATCGAGCCTCGCCGCTGCGTCGCCACGTGGTGTCGGCCGGAGGCGGTACATGACGTAAGCCGAGTAGGTCGGCTGATCGATCTTGTCCAGCAGGTCGGCGAGCTCGGCGTCCTCTTCGGGGGTGCGAGGCGGCTTCGCCCGGAAGCTCAGGATGCCCGAAGCGGCGGGGCGGTTCGCCAGCTCCTCGAGCCGGGCCTCGTCGTCGACGCCGAGCAACAGCGGTTCGGCCTCGGCCTCGGCGCGTGCCAGCTCGGCTCGGGCATCGTCGAGATTCGTCTCGGCTTCCCGTTCCAATCGTTCCAACCCGGCCAGGTGGTCGACGACCTCGGAGTAGCGCTGCTCGAAGTCGAACCAGGCCCGGCGGAGCTCGTCGATCTCGGGATCGGTGGTCTCGACCACCGACGGCACGGAACGCAAGGCGTCGAGCGTGGCCTCGACCTCCAACAGCAACGGATCGGTCGACGGATCCGACACGTTCGCACGCCGCAACTCGAGCTCGAGCTCACGGAGCGCCGCGGCGATGCCCGGGCGGAGTTCGTTGCGCGCTTCTTCGACCCGGACCGCATCGATCTGGGCTCGGCGGTGTGCCTGATCGAGGGCCGCGGACAGCGCCGCCTGGGTCTCCACGCTCGCCACGGGCTGGTCGAAGTCGAGGATGTGGTCGGCGCTGTGGTCGGGGTCCACGGTGATCGGTTCGGCGGCGACCTCCAGCAGCAGTCCACCGTCCTCGACGAGTCCGCCGACGGCCCCTGGCTGGCCACTCGCCAGGCGACTGAGCGCATCGAGCACCCGATGGCGTGAGTCAGCGTCGAGTCCGGCGACGACCGTCAGGAACGGGTGCAGGTCGACCGACCCATGCCCATCGTCGAAGTCGAGCCGGAGAAATCGCATGCCCGAGTCAACGGCAAGGGGCACCGTGTGCCCGAGTCCTGAATCACGGGACCTCCGTCCCGAGCGTGGCTCAGATGCGGCGGGCGACCTCGGCCCGGAATCCGTCCAGGGCGGCCCGGACGATCTTGGTCTCGACCCGCCGCTTCACGAATCCCGGCAGGGGCAGTGCGAGATCGATGGCGAGTTCGTAGGTGACTTCGGTGACCGGCTCACCACCCGGCCCCGACTCCCCCGTCGAGCGGAAGCGATACGAGCCGTCGAGGCGGCGCGTGATGTCACCGGAACGTTGGGTCCAACGGATCATGGCGGGCGCCGCCGTGTGGTCGTAGTCGAGGGTGTACTCGGCCTGGCGGCCGACCGCTTCGGCCGCGAACTTCGCAGCCAGAACCCGACCGTGCTCGTCCTCGGTGAGCACCTCGGCGGTCGCGACCCCGTCGGCCCACCGGGGATAACTCGCGATGTCGGACGCCACGGCGTAACACAGCTCCGGGTCGGCATGGACCCGGGCGGTCACCTGGGTGTATTCGTCAGGGATGTCGGACGTCACGGGTCGGCACCCTACCGGTCGTCGGACCGGGGGTCGAAGTCTCCGTCCCGAGCTCCCACCCATGCCATCACGCCGAGACCGAACATCGGGACGAGGACCGCGAACGCGACCGTCGTGAACGGCCGCGAGACCGCAGCCCCGACCCCGACGACACTCTGGACCCCCGCGAGCACACGAAGAAGGCGGCGACGTGCGGGCGGATGGTGGGGAGCCGCCATCAGGAGCAGACCGCCGAGGGTCACGAACTCCTCGCGACTGCGGGCCGATCCGATCACGACCCCCGCGGCCATCAGGGCGGCGCCGGCCACGAACGCGACACACGCCAGGGCGACGAGGGGAAGCCGGAGATCTTCGGATGCGACGGCGAGCACGGCGACCACGACACCGACCACGGTGATCGCCACGTCGATCCGATCGATCGGCTTCATCGCGCACCATCCGACACCGGCGCACCCGCGAGGTCGACCTCGTCGATGGCCTCGGCGAGACGAGCGGCGAGATCGTCCTGATCGAATTCGTCGAGCACCCGCCGACGGGCGGCCGCACCCATCCGCGCCCGTCGCGCCGGATCGACGACCATCTGTTCGATGGCCCGGGCGACCGCGCCCGCGTCGGTGGGATCGTCGACGATCAGACCGCTGACGTCGTGATCGACCGCCTCGTGGGCGCCGCCGGAGCGTCCGGCGATCTGTGGCAGTCCGCAGGCCGCGGCCTCGAGGAACGAGATCCCGAAGCCCTCCTGCTCCAGACCACCCCACCGACTGCTGCATGGCATCACCATCAGGTCAGCGGCGCCGTAGAGCCGCACGACGTCGTCGTCGTCGAGCCGACCGGGCAGCTCGATCCGCCCCGGGCCGTCATCGGCGAGGCGTCGCAAGCGGTCGAGCTCGCGACCCGAACCAGCGAGGACGGCGCGCAGGTCGGGATGACGACGCTGCAACCGGTGCATCGCTTCGATCACCACGTGCATGCCCTTGCGCGGCACCAACCGATTGACCGAGGCGATCACGATGTCGTCCCGACCGAAGCCTCGGGCCAGGCGCTCCGCTGTCCGTTCCGAGGACCCCAGCGGATGGAAGCGGGCGTGGTCCACCCCGGGCGGCACCAGGACCGACGGGCGCCGCAGGCCGGCGCAACGCTCGGCTTCGGCGAGTGGATACCCACCGGCCGAGATCCAGAGATGCGCACCCCGGAGCACCCGCCGGAGGACCCGATCGATCCCGGGGACACGCCCCGGCACGGTGACCTCGGCGCCGTGGAGCACCACCGCGTACGGCAGGGACAACCGCGGCGCGATGGCACCGAGGGGCACCGCGGGATCGACCACGACGAGTTCGGCACCGTGGTCGCGGGCCGCGGCGTCGATCCGCCCGACCAACCACGGCCAGGGCCCGAGCCACGGTTCGGGTGCGCGGTCGATGCGGTGCGGCGATGCGGCATCGAACGCGGCGTCGCCGTCGTGGGGTGTGGTCAGGACACGCACGTCATCACCCGGCAGGCGGCGCCAGAGGTCCCACAGGTAGCTCTGGATCCCGCCGATCTTCGGTGGGTAGTCGTTGGTCACCAACAGGTGGCGTCGCACCCCGTCAGTCTGGTGCCTCGACGCCACGCTTCGGCACCTCGATCCGGGCTTCGGCTTGGACGTCGGGATCCGCATCGGGACCGAGGCGACCGAGGACGGCATCGGCGCCGAGGCGACGCAGCGACCACCGGGCGTGTCGCCGCAGCTCGACCACCGGAGAGCGGGCGTAGCGCTCGAGCATCCGGAGCACCTCCTGAGCGTCGGGGTCACCCACGTTGCCGAGGATCACCAACGCCGTGCGGCGGACGACGTCGGGGTCGCGGCCGGCGAGATACCAACGTCCGTGACGGGCCATGAGCGCGGCGTCGTCGAGGGCGAGCAGATCGAGGAGGTCGACGTGGTCGAGCTGGTCGGCCTCGGCCGGCGGTGGGGCCGCACGGTCGGCCCCGATGCTCGGCGGGCAGACGTCCTGGCACTCGTCGCAGCCGTAGAGACGATCGCCGAGGGGCACGCGCTGTTCGATCGGAATCGGCTCGGCGGCCTGGACCGACCAGGCGAGGCAGCGGCGGGCATCGACGACCCCCGGGGCCAGGATGGCCTCGGTCGGGCAGTCGTCGATGCAACGGCGACAAGGCCCACAACCATCGGCGACGGGCTCGGTTCCGTCCCCGACGTCGGCATCGGTCACGACGACGCCGAGCACGACCCAACTCCCGTGCCCGGGCACGAGGAGGTTGGCGTTCTTCCCGAACCAACCCAGCCCGGCCCGCCAGGCCACGGCGCGATCGACGATGTGGTTCTGATCGGCGAGCACGACGGCCCGATGGCCGTCGGCCCGGAGTCGGTCGGCGATCAGTTCGAGCCGGGATCGCAGCTCGGCGTAGTGGTCCCGGCGTGCGTAGGCGGCGACCCGCCCGGCCGGGCCGGCGCCATCCGACGGCGCCGGTGTCTCCCGCCGGTAGTTCCATGCGCCGGCGACGAGCGTGCGGGCCCCGGGAAGTGTCCGCCCGGGGTCGGTCGAGCGGTCCGGGTTGCGGTAGGTGAACTGCATCGACCCCGCGAGTCCGACGGCTCGTCGTTGGTGGAGCACGGTGCGCGCCGGCTCGAGCACCTCAGCAGCGCAGAAGCCAACGGCCGCCAGCCCGGCCTGTTCGCCAATCGTGCGAATCTCGGCGGCGAGGGGCACCGAGCCAGCGGCGGGATCCGAACGGGTCACGACGCCAGCCTGCCCGGTGGAGCGGGCGGGTGCAGCGCCGTGGCCCCGGTTTCGCCGTCATCCCGCCGACTGGTGCCGCAGCGTCGGCACCAGTCCGGCGTCGCCGAGGCGACGGAGCGCCGCGAACTCGGCCACGTCGATGATCACGGCCGAGTCGGGCTCGCGACCGGTGATGAACGTGACGACGCAGTCGTCACAGCTGTCGGTCTCGGCGCGAACGCAGGTCCCGCAATCGATGGTGATGCTCATGGGGCGGAACCTACGCAGGGGGTCTGACAGCCACCGGGATGCGGACCGAGCACGGTCGATCCGGATAGGTTCTCCGACGTGCAGGCCCTCGAGTTCCGCCGAGAAGAAGCCCGATTCGTGGCGTCGGCCGTCGCGTCCCGACTCCGCCCGGGGTCCGGCGCCTCGGTCGGTCCGCTCCATTTCATGGAGCGAGCACAGGCGCCCGATCTCCCGACCGAGGAGTGGATCCGGGTCCGGACCCGCCTGGCCGGCATCTGTGGCAGCGACCTCGCCACCGTCGAAGGCCGGGCGGCCCGCTACTTCGAACCGTGGATCACGTTCCCCTTCGTGCCCGGCCACGAGGTCGTCGGCACGACCGAGGACGGTCGGCGCGTGGTGCTCGAGCCGGTGCTCGGCCATGCCACCCGCGGCTTCGAGCCACCGTTCGACGGCGCCGCCCAGGCCGATGGGGACGACTACCGCCACCTCGTCGGTGGTGATCTCGAGCCGGGGATCCAGACCGGCTCGTGTGCGTCGACCGGCGGCGGTTGGGCCACCGAGTTCGTCGCCCATCCGAGCCAACTCCACGCCGTGCCGGACGACCTCAGCGACGAAGCCGCGGTGATGATCGAGCCCGTCGCCGGAGGCGTGCACGCCGCGCTGCGGGCCGAGGTCTCCGACGGCGCCACCGTCGCCGTGATCGGGGCGGGCACGATGGGGCTCGCGACCGTCGCCGCACTGCGCCATCTCACGCCTGCGGGGACGATCATCGCCGGGGCACGTCATCCGCATCAGAAGAAGCTCGCCGCCGAGTTCGGCGCCGACGTCGTCGTCGACGGCGACGGGATCGGCCGAGCCGTGCGTCGTGCGACGGGCAGCTACATGATCGGCCCCGATCTCTCCGGTGGCGCCGATGTGGTGATCGACGCGGTCGGCACCAGCGACTCGCTCCGCACCGCCATCGCGATCACGCGGCCACGCGGCCGGGTCGTGCTGTTGGGCATGCCCGGCAAGGTCTCGATGGAGCTCACGGCCCTGTGGCATCGCGAGACCGAGCTGGTCGGTGCCTACACCTACGGCACCGAGCACCTGCCGGACGGCACCACCCGACACTCGTTCGACCTCGCGATGGATCTCGGCCGGTCGGTCGACCTCGGCGCACTCGTGAGCGCGACCTACCCCCTCGCCCGCTACGTCGACGCGCTCGACCACGCGGCCAACGCCGGTCGGCTCGGTGCGGTCAAGGTCTGCTTCGACCTGCGCTGACCTCGTCGCTACAGTCCTGGGCATGAACCCTCCTGTTGCCGCTCCGTCGCTCGACACCACCGACGAGTCCGTCACGGCCGACCCCGGCGTCACCGAGGCCGTCGTCGACCCGCTCGTCGACGACGAGCTGCTCGTCGAGGAGATCTCGATCGACGGGATGTGCGGCGTCTACTGAGCCGGTGTCCGTCGATCTCGATCAAGCCTGGGAGCTGAACGACCAGGTCGCGCTGCGGCCCGAGCCGTTCGGCGCGCTCGCCTACCACTACGGCAACCGTCGCCTCACGTTCCTCCGGGCCCATGAGCTCGTCGAGGTCGTCGAACGGCTCGCCGAGACCACCGACGTGGCCGACGCCTTCGATCGGGCCGGGGTCGCCGAGACCCGTCGGCCCGCCTTCCTCAAGGCACTCGCCGCCCTCGCCGCCGGCGACTTCATCCGTCCCCGAACCACCGCGACGGATTCCCGTGGCGCCAGCACGACCGACACCGAGGCCGCATGACCACCGCTCCCCCGTCGCCCAACCGCCTGACCGATCAGATGAAGGCCGGGCTCGACGCCCCGATCTGCCTCACATGGGAACTGACCTACGCCTGCAACCTGGCGTGCGTGCACTGCCTGTCGTCGTCGGGCCGTCGCGACCCGCGTGAGCTGGACACCGCCGAGGCCGAGGCCGTCATCGACGAACTGCAGCGGATGCAGGTGTTCTATGTGAACATCGGCGGCGGCGAACCGACCATCCGTCCGGACTTCTTCCATCTCGTCGACTACGCGGTCGACCACGGCGTCGGCGTGAAGTTCTCCACGAACGGCTCCCGGATCGATGCGGATGTCGCCCGACGCCTCGCAGGCAGCGACTACATCGACATCCAGCTCTCGATCGACGGCGCCGACGCCGCGACGAACGACGCCGTGCGCGGCGAGGGCTCGTTCGCGACCGCGATCGAGGCCATGGAGCATCTCGCCGCGGCCGACTTCGGCGAGTTCAAGATCTCGGTGGTGATGACCCGCCACAACGTGGCACAGCTCGATGCGTTCCAGACGCTGGCCGACCGCTACGGCGCCCAGCTCCGACTCACCCGGCTGCGCCCGTCCGGACGCGGCGTGGACTCCTGGGACGAGCTCCATCTGCGAGCCGAGCAGCAGGTCCAGCTCTACCACTGGCTGCTCGACCGGCCCGAGACGCTCACGGGCGACTCGTTCTTCCACCTGAATGCACTCGGCCCCGAGAACCTGCCCGGCCTGAACCTGTGCGGTGCCGGACGTGTCGTGTGCCTGATCGACCCGGTCGGCGACGTCTACGCCTGCCCGTTCGTGCTGCACGACGAGTTCCGTGCCGGCAACGTCCGCGACACCGGCGGGTTCACCCGTATCTGGCGTGAGTCGGACCTGTTCACCGAGCTGCGTGAGCCCCAGTCGGCCGGTGCGTGTGCGTCGTGCGGCGAGTTCGACGCCTGCCAGGGCGGGTGCATGGCGGCGAAGTTCTTCACCGGACTGCCGCTCGACGGCCCGGACCCCGAGTGCGTGACCGGGCACGGCGAACTCGCCCTCGCGTCGGCCGGGTCGATCCCTTCGACGACCTCGGACCACTCCAAGCCCGTCCGGGTGGCGTTGTCACCCACCCGTCGACAGGGCTGAACCGCACCGCCTCCTGCGGGCCTGACGATCCGCCGCCGGCTGCTCTACGCTCCCGCTCGATCGCGATCCACGCGTTCTGGTTCCCGACCCACCGAGAGAGAGACCCCCATGGCAACGATCACGCTCCGCGGCAACCCGATGGACACCGTCGGCGAGGTGCCGGCCGCCGGGACGACGGCCCCCGACTTCACGCTCACGGGCGGCGACCTCGGCCCCGTCACGAAGGACTCGCTCGCCGGGAGCCGCGTCGTGCTGAACATCTTCCCCAGCGTCGACACGCCGACCTGTGCGACGTCGGTCCGGACCTTCAACGCCCGCGCCGCCGAGATGGACAACACCAAGATCGTCAACGTCTCCGCCGACCTGCCGTTCGCCCAGGGTCGGTTCTGTGGTGCGGAGGGCATCGAGAACGCCTCGACCGCGTCGACCTTCCGCAGCCCCTCGTTCCAGGAGGACTACGGCGTCAAGGTCGGCGAGGGTGTCTTCGCCGGTCTGTGCGCACGGGCCGTGGTCGTGCTCGACACCGATGGCACGGTGCTGCACAGCGAGCTGGTCGGTGAGATCGCCGACGAACCCGACTACGACGCCGCCATCAACGCCCTCGCCTGACCGAGACCCGGTGGCCTGACCGTCGGACGGTCTGGCCCGGGTTCACCCCGGGTCAGATCGTCCAGCTGTCGGCGATCAGGGCGAGGAGCAGCGGTTCGGGGCCACTCGTGTCGAGCACGACCCGCACGCTCGTCCAGTCGAGCCCGCCGTAGAGCTCGGTCCCGGCGTTGTGGAACTCCACGACCTTGGCGTCGGGGAAGACCTCCGCGGTGTTCACGATCGTGTTGCCCCGACTCACGACGACGTCGTGGCCGATCACCTCGGTCGCACTCAGCGCGCCGCTGCTGGCCAGGCCGGCGAGGAAGTCGGCGATGGTCGACTCGATGGGGTCGCCCGTCCCGTCCTGGGCTCCCCAGACCCGGGTGCCGGTGTCCGTGGCGAGTTCGGACGCCGTCAGCACGACGTCGTTGTCGATGTCGATGAAGCCGTCGGACGAGAACAACACCCCGTCCGGGCCGACCCGCGCCGCCAGCGCCGTGCGGTCGGAGAGCTCGCCGACGATCTCGAGCGCCGCCACCGAGGCCACCGAGTCGGGGATGCCTTCGTCCCGGATCGGCGCAGGAACGGCCTGGATGAACGACACCGCGACCCAGCCGGCCCCGACCGATCCGTCGGGAAGCACGAGCTGGACCGGCACCCAGTCGCGGCTGCCGTCGTTCGAGATCTCGTTGTAGAGCACGAGGCCCGTGGCGTCGTGGGACAGCGCCGTGAGGATCTCTCCTTCGAGGCCGGGCGCCGCCCGCACGTTGAGGGTGTCGGTCGCGTCGACGCCGGTCACCCGGAATCGACTGGCGAGTTCCTGCCACTCGGCGTCGGGCTCGAGCAGATCGACCGTCTCGGCCAGCGTGGTCGAGGGCGCGAGCGCCGGCTCGACGGTGGTCTCGGTGACCGACGCAGCGTCGCTCGTCGAGGTCGTGTCGGCCGGTGGCAGTGTGGTGGCCACCTGCGTCGTGGGCGTCGGATCGGCGACCTCGACGTCGCCGCCGCCCGTACACGCCGTGCCGATCAGGCCGACCACCGCCACGAGCACGACGATTCGTCGGGGTCGAACACGTGCGGGAGCGCTGTTCACCATGACCGGAGGCTAGAGGCTCGACCCCGCCGAGTCCGGGACTGCCGACCGGTGGAGGTGCTGTGCCATCATGGCGGCTCCACGGCCGGGACGACGAGCGCCCGCGGTCGACGAAGCCCAGGAGCACCCCCGAATGGTCGGACTGATCGGCACCCGCGTCGAGCGCAACGAGGATCCCCTCCTCCTCACCGTCGGCGGCAAGTACGTCGATGACCTGGCTCCGGCCGATGCACTCCACGTCACCTTCGTGCGATCGACCATGGCCCATGCCCGGATCACCGTCGACACGAGCGATGCGGCCGACGCCGACGGCGTCGTCGGGGTGTTCACCGCCACCGACCTCGAACTCACGCCGTTCCCGCCGGACATGCCACTGCTCAACCAGCAGATGCTCCGCACCCATCTCGCCACCGACACCGTGAGGTTCGTCGGCGAGCCGATCGCCGTCGTCGTCACCGATGACCGTGCCGCGGGAGTCGACGCCGCCGAGCTCGTCGTCGTCGACTACGACCCGCTTCCGGCCGTGGTCGACCCCGGCTCGTCGATCGGTGCCGATCCGGTCTTCCCTGAGGCCGGGACCAACGTCGTGTTCGCACTCCCGTTCGCCGAGCCCGAGCAGAACCCGATGGACGACTGTGAGGTCACCGTCTCGCTCTCGTTCCGCAATCAGCGCCTCGCTCCCTGTCCGCTCGAGCCGCGTTCGACCGCCGCGAGCTGGGACGGCGAACGCCTCACCCAGTGGTCGACGACCCAGGGTGCGCACGGAACCCGCGATGCCGTCGCCCGCCACACCGGTCTCGATCCCGAGGCCGTCCGGATCATCTGCCCCGACGTCGGAGGTGGCTTCGGCGCCAAGAACGGCGGGTACCCGGAGGACATCGTCGTGGCCATGTTGGCCATGCGCCTCGACCGGCCGATGCGCTGGGCCGAGACCCGGACCGAGTCGATGCTGGGCCTCGTCCACGGACGCGGCCAGGACTTCGAGGCCACACTCGGCGGCGATCGTGCGGGCAATCTGTCGGTGTATCGACTCCACATCACTCAGGACGCCGGCGCCTATCCCGCCATCGGTGCCGTGCTTCCGTTCATCACGGCGCAGATGGCCACCGGGGTCTATGACATCCCGACCATGCAGTTCTCGTCGAACTCCGTGATCACGAACACGGTGCCGATGGGTGCGTATCGAGGTGCCGGGCGGCCGGAGGCGGCCGCCGCGATCGAGCGGATGATCGATCTGTACGCGAACGAGATCGGCATGGATCCGGCCGAGGTGCGGCGACGCAACGCCTGGCCCGACGACGCCTTCCCGCTCACGACGTCGGCCGGCGCCAACATGGACACCGGCGCCTACACCACGGTGCTCGATCGGGCGCTCGCCGAGGCCGACTACGCCGGCTTGCGGGCACGACAGGCCGAACGCCGCGACGCCGGCGACGGGCCGCTGCTCGGCATCGGGATGTCGTTGTACGTCGAGATCACGAACCCGATGAGCAACGAGGAGTACGGCTCGATGACCGTGCACCCCGACGGATCGGCGACCGTGCTGACCGGATCGTCGGCCCACGGGCAGGGGCACCACACCTCCTTCGCGATGATCGCGTCGGACACCACCGGGATCCCGTTCGATCGCATCGAGGTCCGCCACGGCGACACCGACGAGGTCCCCCGCGGCGGTGGAACGGGCGGATCGAAGTCGCTCCAGGTCGGCGGATCAGCGGTCCGAGGCGCGGCGATCGAGGCCGTCGAGCGCGGTCGTCAGCTGGCCGCCGACCTGCTCGAGGCGAACCCCGACGACATCACACTCGACGTCACGACGGGCCGCTTCCACGTCGCCGGAACCCCGGCGGTCGACGTCGGTTGGGGCGAGGTCGCCACGAAGGCGATGGCCGACGCCGAGCCGGACCCCGACTCGGTCGAGGTCCGTGGCCTCAAGACCGAGCACGACTTCCAGCCCGGTGGGGCGACGTTCCCCTTCGGGGCCCACATCGCCGTGGTCGACGTCGACCCGGCCACCGGTGAGGTCACGCTCGTCCGGCATGTCGCCGTCGACGACGCCGGCACCATCATCAACCCGATGCTCGTCGACGGCCAGGTGCACGGTGGTCTCGCCCAGGGCATCGCGCAGGCGCTGATCGAGGAGTTCGTCTACGACGACGCCGGCAATCCGCTGACGTCGAACTTCATGGACTACGGCATCCCCGCGGCGACCGAGCTGCCGACGTTCGAGCGCTTCCCGAACGTCACGCCCACTCCCCACAATCCGCTTGGGGCGAAGGGCATCGGCGAATCGGGCACGATCGGCGCCACACCCGCCGTGCAGAACGCCGTGGTCGATGCGCTCGCGCACCTCGGCGTCACCCACGTCGACATCCCGACCACACCCGAGCGGGTGTGGCGGGCGATGCAGCGGTCGGGCTGAGTCAGGCTCGAGTGCTGGACAACTCGTGCAGGATGCGCAGGACGGCCGGAATCCCACCGACGGCCTGTTCGACCGGCTGCGGCCGGGCGAACCGGAACCCCTGGGCGAACGTTCCGCCCGAGTCTCGGTAGGCGGCGGCCTGCTCGTCGGTCTCGACCCCTTCGGCGATCACGAACAGGCCGAGCGACCCGCCCAGTCCGAGCACGACGGCGACCACGTCGGCCTGCGCATCGGGCTGGTCGAGTTCGGCGACGAAGCTGCGGTCGATCTTGACCGTGTCGACCGGCAACCGACGGAGATGGCTGAGTGAGCTGAAGCCCGTCCCGAAGTCGTCGAGCGAGATCCGCAGGCCCATGGAGCGGAGGGCGTCGAGCCGCGACACGGCGACGTCGAGCTGCTCCATCACGGCGGTCTCGGTGACCTCGAAGGTGATGAGCTCCGGTCGCACGCCCGACTCGGCGAGCATGACCTGCACGGCATCGACCAGGTCCTCCTCGGCCAGTTCCCGGGCCGACAGATTGATCGCGACCCCGCACCCCGGCACCGCGTCCTGCCAGGTCGCGGTGTCGGTCATGGCCCGACGCATGAGCTGGCGGCCGAGGGGCACGATCAGACCCGTCTCCTCGGCCACCGGGATGAACTCCGCCGGCGACACCGGCGTGCCGGCGCGGTTCCACCGGGCGAGCGCCTCGAAGCCGGTGACGGCGCCCGCGCCGAGGTCGACGACCGGCTGGTAGTGGAGGGTGAGCTCGTCGCCCTCGATCGCCTCGCGCAGCGCGAGCTCGAGACTGTTGCGTTCTGCGGACCGATCGGCGAGCTCCACGGTGAACGTCGCGAACCGATCTCGGCCGAGATCCTTCGCCCGGTACATGGCGAGGTCTGCGCGAACGAGTGCCTCACCAGCGGAACAGTCCAGTGCGGATTTCGTGACCACACCGATCGAGCCGCTCAGCCGCATCGGGCCGACCGAGGTCGTGATCGGCCGGCGGAGGGCGTCGCTCAGGCGGTCCGCGAGCACCATCGCCTGGTCGTCGCTCTCGCACGCGGTGCAGAGCAACACGAACTCATCGCCGCCATAGCGGGCGAGCATGTCCGGCTCCCGGGTGAGCGACCGGAGCCGTGTCGCGATCGCCCGGAGGACCTCGTCGCCGACGGCGTGGCCGTGCGCGTCGTTGACGATCTTGAACCGGTCGAGATCGATGAAGAAGACCGCCCCGATCCGACGGTCGCCGGCTCGATCCTCCTCGAGCAGGCGAACCACCTCGCCGCGGTTGAGCAGGCCGGTCAGGGCGTCGTGGGATGCCTGGTGTCGCAGGGCTCGCTGCTGCTCGAACCGCTGTGTCTCGTCACGGATGACGAGGCTGAGGCCACGGCTGGCGCCGTCGTGCCACGCCGCCAGGGCCTGGACGTGGCGGAGGCCATCGTCGTGGATGATCAGCAGTGGTGTCTCGCTCGACACCCGATCGGTTCGAGGGCCGACGTCGCCGGCCTCGCCAGCCAGGGGTTCGATCGCGTTGGTCAGCAGATCCACCATCGGATCGACGAATCGGGATCCCCGCCGGTTCGGCACGAACAGCCGGCACAACGGCTGACCGATCACATCGCGTCCGAACAGCCGCTCGGCCGCGGGATTGGCCTCGACGACGACGAAGCCGTCGTCGACGTCGAGGATCGCCTCGGCGACCGCATCGAACACCGACCGCAGCCGGGCGTGGACCCGCTCGATCTCCTCCCGACGTTGGACCTCGACACGCTCGGCGTCCTGGAGGCGTGCGGCCATCGAGTCGACCGAGCGGGCCAACTCCCCGACCTCGTCGATCCGGTCCGAGCCGATGCGGACGTCGAGTTCACCTCGGCCGATCCGACGTGTGGCGAACGCGATCTCGCGGATCGGCCGGCTGAGGCGCTCCCCGAAGATCAGCGCCGCGATCATGGCGAGGGCCACACCCGTCGCCAGGGCCCCGAGCATGGTCGCCCGGTACTCGTCGACGCCGTACATCGCTTCCGAGCGATCCATCTTCACCACGACGCCCCAGCCACTGACCGGTTCGATCCTGGTGACGGCCAACACCGGCTCCGAGCGATAGTCCCGGCTGTCGACGAACCGCGCGGCCACACCGTTGACGGCCTGGATGATCGGGAGATCGGTCCGTTCGGCCGGGACGGACCCCGAGAGGACGGCGCCGGGCCGGAACCGGAGGGGCGAGATGAACGACGCCGAACCGTCGGGGTTGCGCTGTGCGATGCTCGTCTCGCCCGTCTCGGACAGGCCGGTGTAGTCGAGGCCCACGGCGGTGACCGCCATCAGGTCGATCTCGACCACGAGCCGCCCGAGTTCCGCGTCCGCCGCACCGGCGAACCCGGGAATGCCGACCTCGACGAATCCCGAAGGCGACCCGTGCCCGGCGGCCATCGCTCGAATGGCCGGACCGGGCCCAGCGGCCCGCCGATCCGGTGTGAATCCGTCGACCGCCTCGCGAGGAAGACCGGCGACGGGCCTGCCGTTCGTGTCCAGCCGGACGACGGACCGCACATCGGCGAACGACGCGAGCACCTCGCTGAGGTGTTCCTGTTCGGCGACCGGGCCCAGCATGATCGCCAGGCGGTAGTCCGGGTCCGACGCGATCACGTCCGCGATCTCGAGGTCGCCACGCACGATCTCGGTGAGCCGCCCGACCTGGGCCGAGGCCTGCCCCTCCAACCGGGTGAGCACACTGTCGGTGACGAGATCGGCCTGACGCTGCGCGGCGACGACGGCGAAGAGCCCGAGGGGCAGCGTGGCGACGGCGATCGAGGCGATCACGAGGCGGATGCGAAGCGACCGGAAGCGAGGCTCGGGCGATGAAGCCATGGGTCTTCATCGGTCCCGGGACGCAGAACCTGAGTCGATCGGCCCAGATCACCCCGGATCGATGGGTCTCGCGACGCTCAGCTCATGGCCGTCCGGATCACGGATGTGGAAGTACCGCTCGCCCCAGGGAGCATCGCTCGGAGTCGTCTCGGAGACGAAACCTCGGTCGGCGAAGCGGGCGTGGATCTCGTCGGGGTCGTCGACGTGCACGATCCAGCGTCCCCACCCGACCCGATCGGTCGGCGCCGCCGGCCCGACCGGGTCGGTGCCTTCGCGCCGCAGCGCGAGGTTGAGAAACGATCCGTCGTGGATGTCGTCGCCACCCAGTCGGATCGAGGTGAACGCCGAGTCGGAACCGCCGAACACGATCGTGCCGGCGAGCACCGCATAGAACTCGACCGACGCCGACATGTCGGTGACGTGCAGGGTGACGGCGCTCAGTCGGACGGTGCCCACGAGTCGAAGTGTGCTGGATGGACCACCCCGTCCGGGTGATCCTGCTCAACATCGCCGCCGCGCTGCCGACGGGCGGATCATGGTTCCCACCAACTCCACCCCCCGCTGGCGCGACACCGCACTCGGCGCCTCGATCGTCCGACTGCGTGACGGCATCATCGTGCGACACTCCTTCGACCGACTGCTGGTCGCGGCCGCCGTGGCGGCACTGCTCGCCGTCACCGCCACTCGAGCCGAAGCCGAGCTCACCTCACCGCTCATGCTCGTCATGTTCGGTGCCGGTGCACTCACGATCCTCGGACATCTGACCCTGGCCCTCGTCGACGAGCTCGGTGCCCGTCGCACACGGACGTCGGTGGCGCTGCTGGCCGACCTCGATCGGCTCGATCTCCACGGGGCCCGGCTTCGCAGCATGTACCTCCGCCAACGTTCGCTCCGCTCGGTCCGGCTCTCCAATGCCGACCTGCGACGTGCCGATCTCGCCGGCGCCGACCTGACCGACGCGCGCCTCACCGAGGCGGACCTCTCGGGCGCCAACCTGACCGGAGCCACGCTCGCTGGGGCCAGCCTGTTCCGGATCCGCGGTCGCCAGGCGTGCTTCGACGGCGCCGATCTGAGCGGCGCCTCGCTCGACCGGGCCGCGCTGCGGGGTGCTCGACTCCACAAGGCGTGCCTGGTCCAGGCATCGCTGCGAGCCTCGGATCTCCGGCGGGCCGATCTCCGTGAGGCGGAGTTCTGGGGGGCCGATCTCCGCGGCGCCGATCTGCGGGGCGCCGACCTCCGCGAAGCGGACCTCACCGGCGCCAACCTCCGCGGCGCCGACCTCCGCGGCGCGAAGATCGACGGCGTCATCGCCGAGCCGTCGCAGGTCCGCTCCGCACGTGGCGGGCAGAACATGCCGGTCGAGACCGATGACGCCATCCGCCTTCCGACGCCGGTGATCGAACTCCGCCCGCAGCCGGAACCGACGACCGGTTCGACCGCGTCGTCGGAAGCTCGCCGTCGGGTCGCCGCCGGGGCCATGGCCATGGGCGTCGCCGCGATGGCGGTCGCCGGCGTCTCGCTCGTCGCCCTGCCGACCGACGACGTCGAACCGGTGGTGCTCAACACCGTGCAGGAACGCGCCTCGCTCGACATCGTCGGGGAGGGCGCGATCGAGCTCGAGCTGATCAGTGCGAGCGGGACCGAACTCGAGCGAGCGAGACTGCCGCTCGACCGGGACGTACTCGCTGATCGGCCGGATGTCGTCGCCGTGCGTGCCCGCTCGCTCGAGGGCGACGACATCGAGTGCGAGATCCGTCGCGGCACCCGGGTCCACCAGGCCGGACCGGCTGTCGACGTCACCTGCGTGATGCCGTGAGGCACCGGTCGGGCCGCGACGCCGTGATCACCCGGTTCTGACGCCCCCAGGGTCACCCCGACCGCTCGCCCTCGGCGGTCCGGTCGGCCACACTGTGCACCGATGAGTGCACCCATCTCGGCACCGCAGCCACCTCCGCCGCCCTCGGGCGAGGCACCCGAACTCGGGCGCATCGGCCCCGGCGGCGGTCACGCCGCAGCCGGCTGGTTTCCGGACCCCTGGGGGTCGACGACCGGCTCGGATCAGTGGCGCTGGTGGGACGGCCACACCTGGACCGCACACACCAGAGACGCCGCCGGACGGGAACCCCGGCTGCCGTCCTGGTTGTCGGTACCGGTGTTGGTCGCCCTCGTGTTCACGGTGCCGACGCTCGGATATCTCCTGTTCGCCAACCCCATGTCGGTCGTGCTCGGGCTCGTCCCGATCGCGATCGTGTGGCCGGTGCTCGCTTGGCTCGACCGGGTCGAGCCCGAACCGCTCGCCGCGAGGATCCACGCCGTGCTGTGGGGGGCGACTGTGGCCGGGTTCATCGCCGTGGTGATCAACACCATCGTCGATGTGGCCGCGGGTTCGACCGTCGCCGCGGTCGTGTCGGCCCCGATCGTCGAAGAGCTCGGGAAGGCCGCCGGCATTCTCTGGATGGTGCGACGGCACGAGGTCGACAGCGTCATGGACGGCCTCGTCTACGCCGGGTGGGTCGGACTCGGGTTCGCCGTGATCGAGGACATGACCTACTTCGCACTCGCTCCCGACGGCGCCCTGGTCGGCACGTTCGTGATGCGAGCGCTCCTGACCCCATTCGCCCATCCGTTGTTCACCGCCTGGACGGGCCTCGCGATCGGCCGGGCGATCGAGGCCGGTCGACCACCGACGTCGGGGTTGTGGTGGGGCCTCCCCCTCGCGATCGGATCACACGCCGCCTGGAACGGATCGCTCAGCCTCGCCGATGCGACCGGGGAAGGCGCCATCATCGGTGTCGCCGCCCTTGCCTTCGTCGTGCTGTTCTTCGCCGCGGCGATCGCCGTCGCCCGTGAACGCCGCCGGGAGGAACGTCGCCTCGTGTCGTTGGCGCCGACGCTGGCCGCCCGCTACGGCCTCCATCCCGCCGAGTGGGAGATCTTCGGTCATTGGGACACCATGATCCGCGCCCGCAAGCAGCTCCCCCGCTCCGCCCGCCAGTCGTTCGACGACATGCATGCCGCGATGGCTCGTCTCGCTGCGCTGCACGACCGGCCGGGCGGTGTCGACCCCGTCGAGGAACAACGACTCTGGGCCCAACTCCACCGCGCTCGTCAAGGGGCCGCGGCCGCCGACTGACCGGTCGCCAACCGTTCGTCGAGGAGCGCCTCGACGCCCGCATGCGGATCGTCGCCGAGCTCGGTCTGTGCTCGGCGGAGTTCACCGACCAACGCGACGAAGACCTCGTGCAACGCGGGGTCGTCGATCCGATTGTCGATCTCGAGCGGGTCGGCAACGAGGTCGAACAACTCCAGTTCGGGTGGCTCCGACGGCCCGCTCGCCCCCGGTTGGCCGAGCGGGTCGTTGTAGTAACAGATCAACTTGTGGGTCCGGCTCCGCACGCCGTAGTGCGCCGGCACGTCGTGGCTCGCGTCGTGGTGCATCCAGTAGCGGTAGTACATCGTGGTCGGCCAGTCGGCCGGGGTGTCGCCGTCGAGGAGCGGCGTGATCGGACGGCCTTGGACGTGGTCGGGCAGACCGATCCCGGCCAGGTCGAGCAAGGTGACTCCGAGATCGACGTTCACGACCAGCTCGTCGGTCACGACGCCCGCCGCGACCCGAGCCGGATAGCGGATGAGCAGCGGCATCGTCAGCGACTCCTCGTACATCAGGCGCTTGTCGAACCACCCGTGATCCCCGAGGAAGAACCCCTGGTCGGAGGTGTAGACGACGACGGTGTCCTCCGCGAGTCCGCACTCCTCGAGGTGGTCGAGCAGGCGCCCGACCCCCTTGTCGATCGATGCGACGGTCCGGAGGTAGCGCTTGATGTAGCGCTGATACCGCCAGTCGATCTCGGCCTCGCGGTCCAGACCCGGTGGCACGGGTGCGCCGAGATCGATCATCGGGTGCAGGTCCATCATCCGCATGCGGACCGCCTGGACGACCTCTGCCCGCCCGACGAGGTCGTCACGGAACGTGTCGGGCTCGGGAATCGTCACGTCGTCGTACAGCGTGGCGAACTCGACGGCCGGCTCCCACGTGCGGTGTGGGGCCTTGTGATGACAGAACAGGGCGAACGGGGCGTCGTCGTCGATCTCGCCGCGCTCGCGGTCCGAACGCCACCGGTCGATCACGTCGATGCAGTCATCGGTGATGAGGTCGGTCACGTAGCCACCTCGTTCGACGACCCGCCCCTCGGCTTCGAGCATGACGGGGTTGTGGTAGTGACCCTGCCCCGGCAACACACGCCACGAGTCGAAGCCACTCGGATCGTTGCCCGGGCCGTGGCCGAGGTGCCACTTCCCCACGATCGCCGTCCGATAGCCGGCATCCCGCAGAGCGGTCGGCACGTTCCAGAGCGAGTTGTCGAGCGGCGTCGTGAGCGTCGTGACGCCGTTCACGTGGTTGTAGGTGCCGGTGAGGATCGCTGCCCGGCTCGGGGTGCAGATCGAGTTGGTGCAGAACGCCGAATCGAATCGCATGCCCTCGTCGGCGATCCGGTCGAGGTTCGGCGTCTCGTTGATCCGAGAGCCGTACGCCGAGATGGCGTGGGCGGCGTGATCGTCGCTCATGATGAACAGCACATTCGGACGACATCGTGGAGGGTCGGCGGTCACGGGTCGAAGTGTCGCACGGGTGCACCGTTCACAGAAATGTGACGGTTTGATGTCGACGCTGCGCGGCGGGCCGCCCACGCAGGGTGCGAATTCGGCGAAATTCGCGCGCGCATTGGGTAATCCGACTTGCACACAACGCCCGAACGGCAGTACCGTCGTCACACAACCGCAACACGTCCACCGCCCCCGCCAGGCAAAAGGAACCCGCCCGTGTCGCTTCTCAGCACCGCACTCTTCGCCATCGGCGTTCTGATGATCGCTTCGTTCGTCTGCACGCTCGCCTACATCTCGTCGCACATGCTCACCGAGACGATCCGCGCCAATGCGCGCCGCCGGGAGATCGAGGCCGCCCGTTCGGCTCGCCAGCACGAGCGCATCGAGCAGCCGGTCGGCGTCTCGGTCTGACACCTCGCCGTACCGACGGCGATGAGGGAGCCGTCCGGCTGAGCCCATAGGGTCTCGGGGTCGACGATCGGCCCGCCGGCCGCGCTGGAGTCCCCGATGCCCCTCCCCTCGCTGTCCAAACTCGCCGAACAGAACCCCTGGGCGACGAACCCCTGGTTCGAGACCGTCGCCGTTGCACAGCAGCGTGCGAAGAAGCGCCTGCCGTCCTCCGTCTACGGCGCACTGATCGCCGGCGCCGAGGCCGGGGTGTCGATGAACGACAACCTCACGGCCTTCGACGAGCTCGGCATCCGACCCATCACAGCCGGGCAGTCCGCCAAGCGTGAGCTGGCGACGACCGTCATGGGTCAGTCACTCTCGATGCCGGTCATGATCTCGCCGACCGGCGTGCAGGCCGTGCACCCCGACGGCGAGGTCGCCGTCGCCCGGGCCGCCGCCGCTCGAGGCATCCCGATGGGGCTCTCGTCGTTCGCGTCGAAGCCACTCGAGGACGTCATCGATGCCAACCCGTCGACCTTCTTCCAGATCTACTGGGCCGGCGATCGCGACTCGATGGTCGCCCGGATGGAGCGGGCGAAGGCGGCCGGTGCCGTCGGCTTGATCCTCACCCTCGACTGGTCGTTCTCGCACGGCCGCGACTGGGGCTCTCCGGCGATCCCGCAGTCGATCGATCTCCAGACGGCGCTCGCGCACGCTCCGGACGTCGCCCGTAAGCCCGCGTGGCTGCTCGACTGGGTCCGCTCCGGTGCGCTGCCCGATCTCGGTGTTCCGAACTTCGTCACGCCCGGCGACCGGGTGCCCGGGTTCTTCGAGGCCTACGGCGTCTGGATGGGCACACCGCCGGTCACCTGGGACGATGTCGCCTGGCTCCGTGAGGAGTGGGGTGGCCCGTTCATGGTGAAAGGCATCAGCCGGGCCGACGAGGCCCGCCGAGCCGTCGATGCCGGCGCGACCGCCATCTCGGTGTCGAATCACGGCGGCAACAATCTCGACGGTGCGCCCGCACCGATCCGTGTGCTGCCCGAGGTCGTCGACGCCGTCGCGGACCAGATCGAGGTCGTGATGGACGGCGGCATCCGCCGCGGCTCCGACGTGGTGAAGGCCGTGGCCCTCGGCGCCAAGGCCGTCCTCATCGGCCGGGCGTATCTCTGGGGGCTCGCCGCCAACGGCCAGGCCGGGGTCGAGAACGTGCTCGACATCCTCCGGGGCGGCATCGACGCCACCATGTTCGGCCTCGGCAAGGAGTCCATCGAGGACCTCTCCCCCGACGACATCGTCGCTCCGGAGGGGTTCTTCCCACCTCGCATCGGCTGACGGTGTCGGCGCTGTTTCCCCGCCGCGACCGGTTCGAGCTGCCCGACGGAGTCGTCTACCTCGACGGCAACTCGCTCGGCCCGCTGCCCCTCGGTGTCGCCGAGCGGGCGATGGCCACCATTCGGGACGAGTGGGGCGGCGAGCTGATCCGGGCGTGGAACTCGGCGGGCTGGATGGACGCCCCGCGACGGGTCGGCGACAAGCTCGCGCCGATCATCGGCGCCCCGGCCGGCTCAGTCGTCGTCGGCGACACCCTCTCGATCAAAGTCGTCCAGGCCGTCGCCGCCGGGTGCCGTCTCCGTCCCGGACGCACGACGGTGCTCTCCGACACCGGCAACTTCCCATCGGATCTCTACGTCACCCGATCACTGCTCGACCAGCTCGACGGCGAGCATCGACTCCTCACCGTCGATCCGGAGCAGGTCGCTGACCACCTCGACGACGAGGTCGCCGTGTTGCTCCTGACCGAGGTCGACTACCGCACCGGCCGCCGCCACGACATGGCCGCGCTCACCGAGGCCGCCCACGCGGTCGGCGCGATCGTGGTCTGGGATCTCGCACACTCCGCCGGTGCCGTCCCGCTGGACGTCGCCGGCTGCGGCGTCGACCTGGCCGTGGGCTGCACCTACAAGTATCTCAACGGTGGGCCCGGCGCCCCGGCGTTCATCCACGTGCGACCGGACCTGGTCGACGAGGTCGAGCCGCTGCTCGCCGGCTGGCTCGGCCACGCGGCACCGTTCGCCATGGAATCGACCTATCGACCGGGCGCTGGCATCGAACGGCTCCGAGTCGGCACCCCGCCGGTCGTGCAGATGGCGATGCTCGACCACGCGCTCGATCTGTGGGTCGACACCGACGTCGCTGCGCTGCATGCCGCCTCGATCGAGCTGAGTGAACAGCTCATCGCCGAGGTGGGGCGCCGATGCCCGCAACTCACGCTCGTGTCACCGAAGGACCCGGACGGGCGCGGCTCTCACGTGTCGTTCGCCGCCCCGATGGCCGAGCAGATCATGCAGGCACTCATCGACCGCGACGTGATCGGCGACGTGCGACCGCCGAGCCTCCTCCGCTTCGGCATCACGCCGCTGTATCTCGATGCCGGCGACATCACCGCGGCGGTCGATGCGCTGGCCGACATCTTCGAGACCGACGCGCAGCACGACCCGAAGTACGCCGCCGCCCGAGCGGTGACCTGAGCCGTCAGGCCTTGCGGGCCAGCACCAGACCGAAGTCCTCGGCGTGGTCCGTGAACCACTCCAACCCTTCGAAGCCCACATCGGTGAGCTCCTCCGAGAGGCGATCGGGGCGGAACTTCGTGGACACCTCGACCCGCAGTTCCTCGCCCTCGCCGAATTCGACGTCGAGATCGAGCCGTTCGATCCGAGCGCTCATCGGCATCCGCGCCCGGAGCCGCAGGTCCATACGTTCTTCTTTGGCGTCCCAGAACGGGATGTAGTCGAAGGCATCCGCATCGAGATCGGCGTCCATCTCGCGGTTGAGCACGGTCACCACGTTGCGGATGAACGCCTCGGTCACGCCGGTTGCGTCGTGATAGGCGTCGACGATCCGGGAGACCCGCTTCACGAGGTCGACCCCGAGCAGCAGCGAGTCACCCGCTTCCAGGGAGTCGGCGATCGCACCGAGGAACGCTCGGCGCTCCTCGACGTGGAAGTTGCCGATCGTGCCACCGAGGAACGCGATCAGGCGGGTGCCGCCCTTCGGCAGATGGCGCAGATGGCGGGTGAAGTCGCCGACGACGGCATGGACGTCCGCGTGCTCGTACCGCTCACCCAGCATGGCACCCGCGTCACGCAGGGTCTGCTCGGACACGTCCATGATCACGATGTCCCGGAGCTGACCGGTCTCGGCGAAGGCGTCGAGCAGTGTGCGCGTCTTGTCGGAGGTTCCCGAGCCGAGTTCGATCACGGTGTCGGCACCGGTCGATGCGGCGATCTCGCCGGCACGGCGCCCGAGAATCGAGCGCTCGGCCTCGGTCGGGTAGTACTCCGGGAGCCGGGTGATGGCGTCGAACAAGTCCGACCCGCGGTCGTCGTACAACCACATCGGCGGGAGCGTCTTGGGGTGACCGGTGAAGGCACGTCGGATGTCGGTCGACATGGCCTCGTCGGCCCAGTCGGCGGGGAGGTGCACATCGACATGCACGGGGGTGGACGCGTCGGACATGTGGGGACCTCTCAGGCGTCGGTGGCGAGGCGGACACCGGAGAGGTGCCAGCGGGTGTGCAGATGGAAGAAGTTGCGATACGTCAGGCGAGCGTGCCCGGGTGGGGTGAAGGCCGAACCGCCACGGAGCACGTGCTGGTTCGCCATGAACTTGCCGTTGTATTCACCGATCGCCCCCTCGGGCGGCCGGTAGCCGGGGTACGGCCGGTAGGCGGACTCGGTCCACTGCCAGGCGGTGTCGAAGACCTGCCGGAGCGACGTCGTCTCGGTCGCGGCGCCCGGTGGATGCCAGGCGATGTCCCGATCGATCCCGGCCGCGACCGCAGCCCCATCGCTGGACTCGGCGATGGTCGTGTTCACCGCCGCCTCCCACTCGAACTCGGTCGGGAGTCGGACGCCGGCCCAGGTCGCGTATGCGTCGGCCTCGTAGAACGAGACGTGCACGACCGGTTCGTGCGGGTCGACCGGCCGGCGCCCGGTGAGGGTGTGGACCGACCAGTGGTCACCTTCGTCCCGCCAGTAGAGCGGTGCACGCCACCCTTCACCCCGACTCTTGTACCACCCGTCCGACAGCCACAGTTCGGGCCGGTCGTAACCGTCGTCGGCGATGAACTCGAGCCACTCCCCCGCCGTCACGAGTCGGTCGGCCAGTCGGAACGGTCGCAGGAGCGCCTGGTGGAACGGACCCTCGTTGTCGAAGTGGAAGTTCGCGGTGTCGGCGACACCGATGTCGACGATGTTGCCGGCGAACTCCAGCCACTGGAGCGGACCCGGATCGGCGGCCGCGACGTGCGACTCGCGTACGTAGGCGTCGTCGACGACGTTGCCGCTGACGACGTGCTTCGCGTCCATCAACAGCAGCTCCTGGTGCTGCTCCTCGTGGTGGGTGCCGAGTTCGATCAGCGTGGTGAGCGACGACGGATCCGCGATCGACTCGAGGAGGGCGACCACGCGCTCGTCGACGGCAGCCCGGTAGGTGCCGATCTCGGCGGCGCTCGGGCGGGTCACGAAGCCGCGCTCGGGTCGGGGGTGCCGTTCACCGACGGCGTCGTAGTAACTGTTGAACAGATAGGCGTAGTTCGGATGGAACCACTCGAACCCCGGCTCGTGTGGCAGCAACAGGAACTGCTCGAAGAACCAGGTGATGTGGGCTCGGTGCCACTTGGTCGGGCTGACGTCCGCGATCGTCTGGACGGTCTGATCAGCCTCGGACAGCGGCGCGGCCAGCGCTTCGGTGCGTTCACGAACGGTGCGGAATCGTTCGATCAGGGCCGAACGCACGTCGGCGTCGGCGGACAGGGCGGGAGACGGAGTCACACCATCTTCAACACGGCACGACCCCGGTCATGTTCCGACAACCACCAGACAATTCGGGTGAGGTCCCGAAACGGGTGAACCGAGCCCCGGGCATGGGCGTGCCCGGCCGGTTGGAGGGGGCAACCGGCCGGGCACGAACGGTGACGCAGGGTCAGGCGTCCTCGACATCCGAGGAGGTGTCGTGGGGCGACTCGACGGGTGCGGCGTCGGCGTCGATCACCTCGACGACGTCGGCCGCGGTCACGAGGCTGGCCGAACGACCGGTGAGGGCACCGAGCATGTCGACCCCCGTGGCCGCCTCGATCTGTTCGGCCATCGAGATGACCGCCGCCGGCATCTGGCGGGCGATCGACGGAACCGCACCGTCGCCACCACCGCCGTCGATCACGGTGATCCGGTCGATGTCGATGCCTGACACCGTGTCGGTGATCTGCTCGACGAGGCCGGGCAACATGTTGAGGACGAGCACGTCCTTCGCGTCATCGCCGGCCTCCGCGTACTGCACCGCGAGCCGTCGGAAGACCTCGATCTGGGCGGCGCCGTCCTCGAGGATCGCCGCAGCCTGACCCTTGGCCTCCAGCTCCATGGCCTGCTTGCGGGCCCGGGCGGGCTCCAACACGTCGGCTTCCAACCGACGCTTCTGGAGTTCGATCCGCTCCATCTCGAGCTTCTGCTCGGCCTCGACCCTGGCCAGCTCGGAAGCCACACCTGCCCGCTTCTCCGACGACATCGCCTCGGCCTCGAGCTCGGCCCGGCGAACCCGCAGCTTGTTCTCCTCTTCGGCGATCGCGAGGTCGGCCTGCAGCCGGGCGAGCTCTGCTCGCTGCCGCCCGGTGGCTTCGGCCTCCTCCGCCTCGGCGGTCTGGCCGGCCTCGGACTCGCGGGCCTCGCGCAGCACGTTCGCCGTCCGGCGACGACCGACGGCTTCGAGGTAGCCGACCTGATCGGTCACGTTCTGGATCTTCAGCACGTCGAGTTCGAGCCCCAGGGTCTTGATGTCGTCGTCGGCCTCGTCGATCAGCGTCTGGGCGAACTTCAGGCGATCCTCGTTGACCTCTTCCGGTGTCAGGGTCGACAACACACCACGCAGGTTCGCCTCCAGGTTCTCCTTGGCGATCTGCTGGATGTACTCCGACGGGCGACCGAGGAAACGCTCCACGGAGTTCTCGAGCACTCCCTCGTTGCTCGACACCTTGATGTTGGCCACACCCTGCACGTCGAGCGGGATCGCCCCCTTCGAGTAGGCGTTCGTCACCGACACCTCGATCGGGATCGTGTTGAGGTCCATGTAGTCGACCTTCTCCAACAACGGGATCCGCAGCGTGCGACCCCCCTTCAGCACCCGGTAGCCCACCGAACGACCATCGGGAAGGGCCCGACTGCGACCGGAGACCACCGCCACCCGGTTGGGCGGACAGATGATGATCAGACTCTTCACCGCCGTGGCGACCGACAGCACGGCCACCACCAACAACACCGCAATGATCACGAACCACATGCTTGTGTCTCCTCTTTCTCCGTTGTTCCGACTTCTGGCTAGGTCTCGAGCTCGGCGAGCGACGCGACCAGGGCGGTCCCGTTCTCCATGGCCACGACGACGATCGGCGCGCCCCGGCCGAAGGTCTCGGTGCTGCGTTCGTCGGCGTGGCGGGCCACCAGGAACTGCGGCTGGCCGCCGAGCGAGATCCGCACCCGTCCCCGGCGTCCGGGTTCGATCGGCAGGACCACCGCACCGGCCCGGCCGGTCAGCGTCCGTTGCGTCACGTTGGAATCGACCGAGCTGCGACGCAGCGCCGAGAAGAGGAGCGAGTTCGTGACCGCAGCCACGCCACCGACCAGAAGCGCCGACAGCAGTGTCACGGCGGAGGCGTAGTCGAGGAGCGTGAAGATGGTCCCGGCGATGCCGAAGAAGGCCGAGCCGAACACGACCGAACGGAACGACAACAGCCCCGCGAGTGTGTCGCCGACCATGCTCCCGCCGGCGCCGACCGCGATCGAGTCGTCACCGGGCGCGTCGATCGGCGTGCCGTCGGCGTCCAGCTCGATGCCCTCGACGTCGAGCACATCGGCATCGCCGACGTCGAGGCCGCCGGCATCCGCGTCGAGATCGCCAGCGAGCTCGCCCAGACCGCCGAAGATCATCGGTCCGGCGAAGGCCACTCCGAAGATCGTCATCGCCACGTAGAACCAGATCACGGTCGCGCTCCTCCACTCGTTGCGTCGCTCAACGCCGCGGCCATCGATCGGGTTCCCGCCGGGGCCGACCCGAACCTCACGATCGGGCCAACACGGTGTCGACACCGTTGCGCACGGCGTTCCAATCGGCGGTCCAGGCGGCGAGCACGTCGCGCCCGATCTCGGTGATCTCGTAGACCTTCCGGGCCGGCCCGCTCTCGGAGGGGGTGAGGTGACCCTCGATTCGCCCTCGTGACTCGAGCCGCTTGAGCACGAGGTAGATCGAGCCCTCGTTCGGCACCGCGAGGCCGTCGGCGTTCAGCTTCTGCACCAGGGCGTAGCCGTAGTCCGGCTCCTTGCCGATCGACGCGAGCACACACATGTCGAGCACGCCCTTGAGGATCTGTGCGTGGTGCACTTCGATGCGCGATGCCATGTATGCATGGTACTCATGATTGAGGAGTAGTCAACCACGACTACTAGCTGCGGTGTGCGAACGGCCCGGTCAGCGAACGCGGACGGTCAGTCGGCGAGCAGCGCCCGCGCTCGACCGAACGTCTCGATCGTGCGCAAGGCGTCCGCCTGCTCCGGGTCGGCACAGCGGATGACGACGTCGTCGACACCGGCCGCAGCGAGCTTCCGGAGTTCGTCGGCGATCTCCTCGGCGCCGCCCGAGAGCAGCGCCTCGCGCGGCATCCCGCGATAGCCGGCGGAGACGATCGCGTCGGCTCGGCGATGCGCCGTCGGCCCGTCGATGTCGGCCACGACGTCACGCCGGAGCGCGATCCGAGGTGTGCGTCCGTGCCGCTCGCAGGCCTCCCGGTACCGGTCGGCGCCAAGGCGGAGCATGTCGCCGCCCACGCCGGGGCTGGCATACCAGGCGCCCCAGCGGGCGGCGCGCTCGATCGGCTGCTCGCCCACCCCGGAGCCGATCCACCACTCGTGGCCACCGGCCGGCACCGGACGGGTCGACGCCCCGACGACGTCGAATCGCTCGGAGGTCACGGTCTCGCCCCGGAGCAGGCCGTCGATCACTTCGATCGCCGCGTCGGTCGTGGCGCCCCGCCGGGTGAGGTCGGCCCCGAACGCGCCGAACTGCGCCTCACCCGAGCCGATCCCCGTCTGCACGATGATCGGAGCGTCGAGCATCGATCCGAGGGTGCCGAGCTGTTCGGCGACGAGCACCGGCGACCACAGCGGCAGCAGGAACAGTGCGCCGGCGGGACGGGACGGATCCCACTCGGCGAGGAGTCGACCGAGCACGGGTGTGTTCTGGATGTACTGACCGTCCGGGCCTGCGTTGTGGCGGTCGCCGATGGTGAGGTGGTCCAGATCGACGTCCCGAGCGACCCTCGTGCGCTCGACCATCCAGGCGATCGCCTCACGCCCCGGACGACCGATCGACGACGACACCGAGATCCCGACTCGCATGCCGAGGAGTCTGACACGGAGGGCCCGGCCGACCAGACTCTCCGCATGTCCGACATCGATCGACCGTCGCTGCGCGTCGAGTCACTCATGCCCCTCGGCAAGCTCGACCCGGGCCTCCGCGAACCCGACACCCCGCTCGACATCCGCGAGGTCGGTGGACTCGCCGCCACCGCGGAATCCGTCGGTCTCGACGCCGTGCTCGTCGAGGAGACGAAGGACGACCCGTTCCAGCTGCTCGCGGTGGCTGCCGGCCCGACGGACCGGATCGGTCTCGGCACCTCGGTGGCGATGGCCTTCCCGCGGTCGCCGACGGTCACCGCCATGTCGGCGTGGTCACTCCAGAAGCTGTCGGGCGGGCGATTCATCCTCGGTCTCGGCACCCAGGTCCGAGCCCACATGACCCGTCGCTACGGCTACGACTGGCACGCACCCGCGCCGTGGATGCGCGACACCGTCAACGCGATCCGAGCGGTGTGGAACACCTGGCAGACCGGCGAGCAGCTTGCGTTCACCTCGGACCACTTCGACCTCGACCTGATGGTGCCGCTGTTCGACCCGGGCCCGATCGAGCACCCCGACATCCCGATCCACGTCGCCGCGATCGGGCCGAACATGTGCGGCGTCGCCGGTGAGGTCGCCGACGGCGTCCGCCTGCACCCGGTGTGCACGCCGCACTTCATCGACAGCGAGATGAAGCCTGCGGTGGCGAAGGGTGCCGCGCGATCGGATCGAGACCCCAGCACGGTCGAGTGGTGCATGAAGCCGCTCATCGGCACCGCCGCCACCGAGGCCGAGTTGGCCCGTGTTGTCGACACCGTCCGGGCACGGACCGCGTTCTACCTGTCGACCCCCAGCTATCGCCGCACGTTCGCCGCCCACGACTGGCTCGACCTCGCCGAGCAGGCGTCGGTCCTCAGTCGACAGCAGCGATGGGACGAGCTGCCCGACCTCGTACACGACGAGATGCTGCACACCGTCGCGACGATCGGCACCCACGACCAGATCGGCGGGTTGCTGCGAGAGCGTTACGCCGGCCGGGTCGACCGGATCGAGTTCTCCATCCCCATCCGTGGTCCGGAGGACGCCGAACGGTTCCAGCAGATCCTGACCGAGGTCCGGTGACCGACCTCGCTCGACGCCGATCCGCCGAGGTGGCGACGGGTTCGTGGTTGTTCGTGCCGCTCGGCTCGACCGAGCAGCACGGCCCCCACCTTCCGCTCGCCACCGACACGCTCATCGCGACCGCGCTGGCCTCGGCGATGGCCGAGCGGGTCATCGAGACGGGAGCACCCGCCACGGTCGCGCCACCGCTCCCCTACGGCGCAGCCGGAGAGCACCAGTCGTTTCCCGGCACGCTCTCCATCGGCCACGACGCGCTGCAGACAGTGCTCGTCGAACTCGCGCGCTCGGCCCGCCATCACCACGACGCCGTCGTGTTCGTGAACGGCCACGGCGGCAACCATCCGACCGTGGTCGAGGTGGCCGACCAGCTCACCGCCGAAGGCCACCGGGTGGCGATGGCCGGGCCGAGCGACCCCGCCGGCGACGCCCATGCCGGCCTCACCGAGACCTCACTCATGCTCCACCTCCACCCGGATCTCGTCGACATGCAGCGGGCGGAGCCCGGCAATCGCGAGCCGCTCAGCGCGATCCTGCCCGCCATGCGCGACGGCGGGATCGAGGTCGTGTCCCCGAACGGTGTGCTGGGCGATCCGGTCGGAGCCACCGCCGAGCACGGTGCGCGACTCTTCCGCGAGATGATCGAGCGCGCCGCGTCGAGCATCGCCGAACAGCTCGCTCGTTGACCGACACCACCGGAACCTGCCCGTGGGTGGGCGCCCGGACCACGCGTCGCTGCCGTGCCACGATCTGCCCATGTGGTCACGGTGGATTGCAGCGACATCGGTGCTCTTCCTGACCGGTTGTGCCTCCTCGTCGCCGGGCGCCATCAGCGGATCGACGACCGAAGCCCCGACGGCGGCGCTCGAGACGACGATCGATGTCACCGAGCTCCTCGACACCGTCGTGCTGCCCACCACCGCCCACGGCGACGGCGAGTGGATCTGGCCCGAGCGTGCGGACGCGCACGCGCTCCTCGCCGAGTTCCTCGGCCACATCGAACGCGGCGACTTCGAAGCTGCGGCCGGCCTCCTGCTCCGGCCGCTCGAGGCCGACCCGGCTGACCATGACGGCATCGGCCGCCTGGCCCCCGAGTCGTTCGACACCGCCGGTGTCGGCGACGCACTCCGGAGATGGTGTTCCGAGGGCTGCGACACCACCGTGCCGCCCATGCACGAGCTCACCCTCACCGAGACCGGAGGTGACGACACGCGACCGGCCTTCTGGGGCATCGGCACCGGCTCCGAACGCATCCAAGCGGTGAGCTGGGAAGGAGTCACCGGCATCGACGGCCTGCCACGACGGGGCTCCTGACGACGTCCCGCTCTAGCATCGCGGTCGTGAACGGACGGAGCTCGCGGCACCCCGATCGGCGCGCCGCCGTCGCCTCGGCGCTGTCGATCGCACTCGTCGTGGCGTCGACGGTCGGTATCGCCACCCCGGCGTCCGCCGACGCGACGGTGCCGAACACCCCGACCGAGAGCGGTCTCGAGGTCACGCTGCGGGCCGTCGCGACCCTGCCCGACTCCTCGATCGGCACCGCGCCGAGGCTGAACGGCATGGCGTTCACCGACGATCGGCTGTTCGTGGTCGCCGAACGCGACGGCGTGATTCACGAGTTGACCGGTGACCTCGGCGGACCCCTGACCTCGACGGTCTTCCTCGATGTCGCCGCGGCCATGGCGACAGCAGGCTCGCCACTCGACCGGACCTCGTCGTTCCACGGCGGCCTGCGCTCCGTGGCCTTCCATCCGGGTGCGGCGTCGAACGGCCGGTTCTATGTCTCGGCGATGACGGCCCGCGCCGGCGCTCCGGCCGGCACCCGCTACCTCAGCGACGTCGCCGAGCCGATCGTCGCCGACAGCGTGCTGCTCGAGTTCCGGATGGACCCGACCACAGGGGTCGCCGATCCCGCGTCGCTGCGTGAGGTCTTCCGGGTCGGCATGCCCGTCTACGACCACCCCATCAAACAGATCGCGTTCGACCAGACGCTCGGCCCGGGCGACCCCGGCTACGGACTGCTCCACATCGGCCACGGCGACGGCAGCGTGCAGTCGGCGATCGCCGGCGGCGGGCAGAATCCGGACGCTCTCGGCAAGGTGCTCCGCATCGACCCGCTCGCCGCGGGCGGCGAGCCCTACTCGGTCCCGAGCGACAACCCCTTCGTCGGCGATCCCGGCATGCCGGACGAGGTGTTCTCCCTCGGTCACCGGAATCCGCACTCCATCGCGTTCGCCACGGTCGATGGTCGACGGGTCGCGTTGGTGGCCGAACCCGGGCGGGACAACGTCGAGGAGATCAACCTGCTCACGAGCGGCGGCGATTTCGGTTGGCCCGCCCGCGAGGGCACGTTCGTGCACCGCCCGGAGGGCGGTGGCGGCGAGCTCGGCATCGATCCGCTCCCGGAGGACGAAGCCACCTTCGGCTTCACCTACCCGGTCGCCCAGTACGCAACCGGCAACCCTCGCGGCGAGCGCTTCGGCGGCTTCGGTGTGGTCGGCGGGTTCGCGATCGAGAACGGATCGGCGCTCGACGGCCAGTTCTTCTTCGCCGACTTCCCCACCCGCGGCACGTTGTTCCACACGCCGGTCGACGAGTTGGCTGCTGCGGTCACCACCCTCGACACCGCCGACCCGAGCAGGGATGAACCGTCCGAGCTGCGCCAGGCGGGCATCGGCATCGCCGCGATCCGCTTCGACCACGATGCCGACCCGGACACACCGGCCCTCGTCCGGGCCTCACTGACCGACGTGTTCGACGACGCGCCGACCTACGAGACCGATCGGGCCGACGTCCGGTTCGGTCAGGGGCCGCACGGCGAGCTCTACCTCACCTCGAAGCGGAACAACACCGTCTACCTCGTGCTCGAATCGGTGCCCCCCGCCGGGTCCGACCAAGGCGACGACCCCGATGCACACGACGACCCCGACGACGGCCCGGCGAACGATGAACCGGCGAGGGACGACCCCGGCACCATCGACGACGCGACGTCCCTCGCCGGAGTCGTCGGCGCCGTCGACTACCACCCACACGACGCAACCGTCCTCCGGCTCTACCACGCGTTCTTCGACCGGGAAGCCGACCTCGGCGGAGCGAAGTACTGGCTCGAGGAACGCCGCCGTGGCGTGTCGGTCGAGGAGATGACCGCCCTGTTCGCCACCTCACCCGAGTTCCGACTCCGCTACGGCGACGTCGACGACGCCGGATTCCTCGACGTCGTCTACGCCAACGTGCTCGACCGCACCCCCGACGCCGCCGGCTACGAGTACTGGCTCGGCGAGATGGCCGCCGGCCTGTCCCGGCCGGACCTCGTGCTGATGTTCTCGATCGCCCCGGAGTTCATCGGACTCCACCCCTACGGCGTGCCGCTTTCGAGCCCGGCGTGACCCCCTGCTAGTTTCGGCCCGTTCGCACAACGACCGTCCAGGGGGACTGATGAAGACTCGTGCTGCCGTGCTGTGGGGCGTCGATGAGGAGTGGAAGGTCGAGGAGATCGAACTCGACCCGCTGAAGCCGGGCGAGGTCCTCGTGAAGACCGCGTACGCCGGCATGTGCCACTCCGACGAGCATCTGGTGACCGGTGACCTCGTGCCGCCCGACGAGATGCTGCAGATGATCGGCTTCGAGTCGATGTTCCCGATCATCGGCGGCCACGAGGGTTCGGGTGTCGTGACCGAGATCGGTGAGGGTGTCACCGACCTCGCCGTCGGCGACCACGTCTCGGTCAGCTTCGTCCCCTCGTGCGGCAAGTGCCACTGGTGTGCCACCGGGCGCCAGAACCTCTGCGATCTGGGTGCGACGACGCTGCTCGGCCCGATGATCTCCGACGGGACCTACCGTCACCACTGCAACGGGTCCGACTGCAACCGGATGGCTCAGCTCGGCACGTTCTCCGAGCACATGGTCGTCGACCAGCGCTCGCTCGTGAAGGTCGATGACGACCTCGACCTCCGTGCCGTGGCGCTCGTGTCGTGTGGTGTCGCGACCGGCGTCGGCTCGGCTCGCAACCGGGCCGAGGTGAAGCACGGCGACACCGTCGTGGTCGTCGGTATCGGCGGCATCGGCGCCAATGCGGTGCAGGGGGCCAAGGTCGCCGGGGCCGGCAACATCGTCGCCGTCGACACCAACCCCGACAAGCAGGAGGCTGCCGAGGAGTTCGGCGCCACCCACTTCTACACCTCGCTCGAGGACGCGACGCTGGCCGTGATGGAGATGACCCGCGGCCGGATGGCCGACTCGGCGATCCTGACCCCCGGCGTCACCCCCGGCGAGATGATGGACCCGGCGCTGAACATCATCTCCAAGGACGGCACGCTCGTCGTGACCGGCCTCGCCCCGATGGCCGCTCGCGACGTCAAGCTCGACCTGTTCGGCCTGGCCATGTACAACAAGCAGATCCGGGGCACGATCTTCGGTTCGGAGAGCCCCCGAGCCGCGATCCCGATGCTGCTCGACGAATACCGCCGGGGTGCGCTGAAGCTCGACGAGCTGGTGACCAAGGAGTACTCGCTCGACGACATCAACCAGGGCTACCAGGACATGCGCGACGGGAAGAACATCCGTGGCGTGATCAAGTTCGACTGAGCCCGCCTTGACGGACACCTCCTCGTCCTACGGTCCGGGCACCCGGGACCGCCTCCTCGACGCGGTCGTCGGTCGCCCGACCGAGATCGACGTCGTGGTCGCGTCGCTCATGTCGGGCCGGCACCTCCTGCTGGAGGGGCCGCCGGGTACGGGCAAGTCGACGATGTTGCGCGCCGTGGCCGACGCGGCCGACACACCGTTCGAGTTCGTCGAGGGCAACGCGGAGTTGACCCCCGCCCGCTTCATCGGCCACTTCGATCCGGCCCGGATCCTCGACGCCGGTTACACACCCGAGGTGTGGATCGACGGCCCCCTGGCCCGGGCGATGCGAGATGGCGCACTGCTGTACGTCGAGGAGATCAATCGGATCCCGGAGGAGACGCTCAACGTCCTCGTCACGGTCATGTCCGAAGGGGACCTCACCGTGCCCCGCCTCGGGCGGATCGACGCCCACCCCGGGTTCCGGCTGGTCGCCGCCATGAACCCCTACGACGTGGTCGGCACCGCCCGGATCTCCGGGGCGCTGTCGGACCGGATGTGCCGGATCTCGATGGGCTACCAGAGCGCCCGGGAGGAGTCGACGATCGTCGCGGCCCGGGCCACGGCCCCCGACGGCCGACCAGCCGGTACGACGGCGCTGCGTCGACGGGCGGTCGAGACGGTCCGGGCCACCCGAGACCACGCGGAGATCCGGGTCGGGTCCTCCGTGCGTGGCGCGATCGATCTGTGTCTGTTGGCCGATGCCCTGGCCGAGCTGCGACGGTCGCCCGTCGAGGACGACTCGCTCGGGGAACAGGCCGCGATCGCCGCACTCTCCGGGCGGATCCAACTCCACGATCTGGGCGGCCGGTCGCCGGAGGCCATCGTCGCCGAGCTGTGGCGTGCGACCGCCGCGGGTCCCGAGGACGAGGCGGGGGATCCGAGCGCCGACAGCGACGGCAGCGACGAGGGCGAGGGCGGCGGGTCCGACGGTGCACCGCCGGACGAACCGACCGCGGGAAAAGCACCGGCCCCCGCGGCGGGGGCGAACCGGACCCCGACCGGATCCTGAGCGACGAGGCCGCGGCCGAACACCTCAAGGACGAACAACGACGCTCGGTCGGTCGGCACGAACTGAGCCGGAACGAACACTTCGCCGAGGTGTCGCCGGCGCTCGGTGAGCTCGACGCCGACGCCCTCGACGAACTGCTCGCCGACGACCTCGACGCCGGGCTCGAGCTGCTCGGCCTGATGGCACGGGCCACCGATCGGGACCTGGCCGCCCTGGCCCGACGCCTGGCCGGCAGGCTCGTGCTCGAACTCGCCCGCTCCGGACCAGCGAAGGGCCGAGGCATCGGCAAGCTCGTCCCGGGCAGATTCGAGGCGGGCCTCGACCTCGACCTGGACCGCAGCATCGATGCACTCCTGCAGTACCGGGTGGATGGCGTTGCGGACCCCGATCGGCTCCGGGCGCGACGCTGGCAACGACCCGACACCTCGATCTGTCTGCTCGTCGACCGGTCGGGGTCCATGGACGGGGTCCGACTCGCCACGGCCGCACTGGCCGCCGCGGCCTGCCTCTGGCGAGCGCCGGCGGCGTGCTCGGTGGTCGCGTTCTCGTCGACCGCTGTCTCCGTCGTGGACGCCGATCGGCCCCGCCCGGCCGCCGAGGTCGTGAGCGACGTGCTCCGGCTGGTCGGACGGGGCACCACCGACGTCGCGCTCGCGCTCCGAGCTGCTCACCACCAGCACGCACGCACACTGGCCCGGCGTCGGATCACCGTGTTGCTGTCCGACGCCGAGGTGACGGCCGGGGTCGATCCGGTCCCCTGGGCGCGACGATGCGACGAGCTGATCGTGCTCGCCCCCGCCGACGAACCCGAGCATGCGTCCGCCCTCGCACGGGCCTCGGGAGCCGGCCTCGCCCTCCTCGACGGACCGGCCTCGATCCCCGGCGCGTTCCGCTCGACCATCGGATGATCCCCGCCGAAGGACGATTCCTGCTCGATGCCGATCGCCGGCTCCGATCGATCGATCACGGTCGGTTGCTCGTCGGAGGACGGCCGTTCCGTCTGTTGCGGCTCCGGCCCGAAGGGGCGGCGTTGGTCCGCCGCTGGTTCGCCGGCGAACCGATCGCGCTCGACGCCGCCGCCGGTGCGACCGCGGAGGATGCCGTCGCGGCCCGCCTCGCCCGACGTCTGCTCACCGCCGGGATCGCCCACCCCCGTCCGCTGCGACCGGCGGCGTCCTTGGTGGGCGGATCGGTGATCGTGCCGGTCAAGGACGACGACGCCGGCCTCCTGCGGACCCTCGCTGCGCTGCACGACGCGGTTCCCGTCGTCGTCGTCGACGACGGCAGCACGCCTCCCGTCGACCGCCGCCGGCTGCCGGGGCGGGTGACCCTGATCCGTGCACCCCACAACGGTGGACCGGCCGCAGCCCGGAATCTGGGGTGGACCGCCTGCGGCGACGCGATCTGGGTCGCGTTCGTGGACGCCGGGGTCGAGCTCACATCCGACGCACTGCGCGAGCTGGTCGCCTCGTTCGCCGACCCGACCGTCGTCGGGGTGGCCCCGCGGGTCCGGTCGCGTGCGGACCGCGGGTGGGTCGCCGCGTACGAACGCCATCACTCACCGCTCGATCTCGGCACCGAGCCGAGCGCCGTCGGGCCGGGCCGCGCCGTCGGTCACGTACCGACCGCCGCACTGGTGGTGGCCTCCGATCGGCTGCAACCGGACGAGCACACGCCGCCGTTCGATCCGGACCTCCGTTACGGCGAGGACGTGGACCTCATCTGGCGCGTGACCGCTCGGGGCGGTGTGATCCGCTACCGCCCCGATGTCGAGGTGACCCACCCGCCACGAGCGACACTCGCGGCGTTCTGGCGTCAACGAGTCGGTTACGGCTCGGCGGCGGCGCCACTCGCCGAGCGACACGGGTCCGCCGTCGCGCACGTGGGTTGGTCGCCCGACACCGCGATCGCCGCGCTGGGGGTCGCCGTGGCGACCGGACTGCGAACGATCACGCCGATCTCGCTCGGCGCCGCGCTCGTGTCGGCCGCACTCGTGCGGACCCATCGACGGCTCCGTCCGATCGTCCACGACACGCCCGCGCCCGACATGGAGGCGGCACGGCTCACCGCGGCCGTCCACGGTGCGGCGACCCGCAACCTGACCGAAGCCTCGGTGCGGGCGTGGTGGCCACTCACGGTCGTCGGCGCCGGCCTCGTGCCGCCGCTCCGCATACCGCTCGCGCTGGCCGTGACCGCCGGGGCGCTGCGCCGTGGCCGGCGCCCCGTCACGATCGCGCTGGGCCTCGTCGACGACGTGGCCTATGGCACCGGCGTCTGGCTCGGTGCGCGACGAAGCCGGTCGCTCCGTGCGGTGCGACCGGTTCGATTCGGCTCGTGAGCCGCTCCCCCGAACGGGTCAGTCGAGGAAGAGGTCGAGCAGGTCACCGTTGGTGACCACGCTCGCACCCTTGTCCCGGGCGACCAGTTCGAGATTGGCGTTGTCGGTCGCGACCGTGACCGGCCACTGCGCCGGGTAGGCGTCGACCAGCTCGGACAGTGCAACAGCGGGACGGGTCTCGGGCTTGGTGAGCCGGATCCGGACACTCGGGCGGACGGGCAGGGTCGTGTCGTCGCCCACACCACCGTCGAACACGACGTCCACGGCCGTGGCGTGGTCGTCGACCAGGTCGCCCAGGTAGTCGACGAGGGCATCGCGTCGCTCGGCGACACCGAGCGACGGCCAGCCGAGGGAGGCGACCGCATCACCGTCGACGAGCAGAATGGCGTTCTCCGCTGCGACCAGGGTGCGGGCACGGCTGGCGGGATCGGCAGCGACATCGTCGGGCATCGGCACCTGATGACGTGCGCCCACCTGCGTCGTGCCGACCGAAGTCGCCGCGATCGGTGCCACCTCGACGACCGCCGACGGCGGCTCGGCGGTGAACCCGGCCGGCATGGTCTCGGCGGCGGGCACGGCATCGGCGGCAGCAGAGGGAGCCGACGCCGTGATCGGATCGACCGGGGCGGCATCGATGCCGAATCCGGAAGGCAACGCAGCGTCGAGGGTTCCCGCGACATCGACCACGTCGGACGACGCCAGCGCAGAGTCGAGCTCGGTGTCGGCCGACGAGAATCCGAGGTCGGTCTCGGTCGGCCGGAATCCTCCGAACGGGGGCGGTTCGATCGCGCCGGCGATGTCGACGGTGTCGTCGGGTTCGACGCCCGCCAACGCCTCGCCGAGATCGACGTGATCGTCGGCCGGGTCGTCGGCGATCTCCTCGTGATCGTCGGCCATGCCGGCGAGTGCTTCACCGAGATCGACGGCATCGTCGTCGACCATCTCGGCCTCGGTGTCGAGTGGTTCGACCTGGGGGTCGTCTGCGAGCGCTCCGTCGGACATCTCGTCGTCGGGTGTTTCGTCGTCGACGGCGTACTCGTCGAGCGGGTCCGGGTCGTCGGCGAAGTACTCCTCCGGGGTGACGGTCAACGACACGTCGCCCGGCTTGTCGAGCACGGACTCGATCGCGGCCAGGGCCGGATCGCTGATCTGAGGCGCTTCGTGGGCCTCGTCGTCGGCGACGTCGGCCGCCTCGATCGGTGCCAAGAGGAACGTGTCGGAGAACTTCGCGCCGAATCGTGCGGTCCGGTCGATCGAGGTCGACAGCGCCTCGGCCTCGCCGGTCGACTCGACCACCGACATCTCGGCGGCATCGAGGTCGCCCCGGAGTCGGTTCGTGGCCTCCACGAAGGCCTCACGCGTGCCGCCGATCCTCGCCTCGGCGACCCGGAGCTTCTGGATCAGCCGATCACGCTCGCCCTGGACGTCGTCGAGTCGCTGGCTGAGGCCGGACACCAGCTCACGCTGCGTCGCCTCGACCTGGGCAACACGATCGAGTTCGAGTGCGAACAGCTGGCGCTGCTCGCGCAGTTCGGCCACCTGGCTCTGGATGCCGTCCCACTCGGCGCCGAGGCGCTGGGCTTCGGCGCGGGCGTCGTCGCGGGCCTGCTCGGCATCGGAGAGCCGGAGCAGCGCGTCGTCGCGCGCCGCCCGGGCCTCGGCGAGTTGATTGCGGGCCTCGTCACGCTCTTCGCGGGCGCCCTCGAGGCGGGTGACCAGTCGCTGCTGTTCCGTGCGCAGCTCGTCCAGTTCGGCGCGGAGCGTGTCGCGCTCGATCGTCGTGTCGTGGAGACGAGCCGTTGCCGCGTCGAGGGCGTCGCGGGCCGCATCCCGTTCGTTCATCGTCGGCGAGTCGGCGGCACGCAGCGTGACGGCCTCGGTCTCGGCCCGCACGAGACGGCTGACGGCCTCGTCTCGTTCGGTTCGCACCTCGGCCAGCTCGGCTTCGAGCTCGGCGAGGCGACCGGACACCTGGTCGCCACGCTCGGCCCGCTGCTCGTAGTCGGACTCCATGTCGGCGACGGAGGCCGAGACCTGCTGGCGTTCGACGGTGAGTCGCTCGACGAGGTTCTTGAGTTCATGCAGCTCGGACTCGATGGCCGCGCTCGACGTGGTCGGTGGAGGTGGCGGGGCCACGGGCGGGGACTCGGCCGACCCGGTCCCGGCCGACGGGCGGGGAGGAACCGGGATCTCGTCGCGACCGTTGGCGCGCACGACCTCGTCGTACTGCTCCTGCCAACCTTCCGGGCGGGCGACGTAGAGCCAGCCGGCACGACCGACCGTGGTGGGCTCGGCGACCTCGGCCACACGGGCGCGGAACTCGTCGTCGCCGTCCAGCACCTGGAGTGCGACCGTGAGCGCACGCATCGGGAGCTTGGCGATGTAGAGGAAGCTCCGCATCGGCGCCGGGGCCGGCAGCGAGGGAGTCGATTCGATTCCGGTGCGGGCGACCTCGAAGGCCAGTTCCGCCACGGCGTTGAGTTTCGGCTCGATGGCCATGTGTCCGTTCTCCTAAAGAAGATCGACGGACGTGCGGGATCCACACTTCCGACAGGAGAACCCGTCGGCACGGTCGAGAGCGATGTGAGCCATCCGGCCCATCGGATCGTCGAGCGGCCGATCGAGCCGGACACGCCCACCGACGCCGATGCGGACGGGCAGGGTCTCACCGTCTCGACACACGTCGAACCAGACCAGGTTCCCACACTCCCGACATCGCAGCCTCGCCACGGCCAAGACGCTAGGGCACTGTCAGACGGTCTCGTCACACTCGGCGCCATGACCCGACTCGACCCGGCCGTCGGCCCGACTCCCCCACCACCACTCCAGCGATCGTTCGATCAGCTCGGCACACCGCTCCACGAGGTCACGTTCTGTGTGATCGATCTGGAGACGACCGGCGGCGATGCCAACGTCGAGGCGATCACGGAGATCGGTGCCGTCAAGATCCGAGGCGGCGAGGTCGTCGGGACCTTCCAGACGCTCGTGGATCCGGGTCGGGCCATCCCTCCGACGATCACGGTGATCACCGGTATCACCAACGCGATGGTCACTCGAGCTCCGAAGATCGACTCGGTCTGGCCCTCACTCGCCGAGTTCGTCGCCGGCACCGTGCTGGTCGGCCACAACGTACGGTTCGACCTCTCGTTCCTCGATGCGGCCGCTCGCCGCAGGGGCGACCCGGTGTTCAGCAACCCCCGTCTCGACACGCTCGCCCTCGCCCGTCGGCTCCTGGCCGACGAGGTGCCGCGGTTCGGGCTCGGCGAGTTGGCGAAGCGGCTCCGGCTTCCCCACACCCCGACCCATCGGGCGCTCGACGATGCGCTCGCGACGATGCACCTGCTCCACGTCCTGATCGAACGGGCGACGGCGTGGGGTGTGAGCGGACTCGACGACCTGCTCACGCTCCCGACCATCGCCGGACATCCGCAGGCGAAGAAGCTCGACCTGACGACGGGCCTGCCCCGCAAGCCGGGGGTCTACCAGTTCGTCGACGGGGACGGTCGGGTGCTCTATGTCGGCAAGGCGACCGACCTGCGAGCCCGCGTGCGCTCCTACTTCTCGAGCGAGCGCCGTCGGAAGGTCGCCCAGATGCTGCGGGAGACCCAGCGCATCCAGCACCGGGTCTGTCCGACCACACTCGAAGCCGAGGTGTTGGAGCAGCGGCTGATCGAAAAGCATCAGCCGCGGTTCAACCGACGGGGCAAGCGTGCGCCGGCGCCGGTGTGGGTTCGGCTCACCGACGAACGCTTCCCGCGGCTGACGATCAGCCGGAAGGGCCCGCTCCCCGATCCGCCCGCCGGGGTCCAGATCGGGCCCCTCGCGTCCCGGCGTCAGGCGGATGAGGTCGTGCAGGCCATCTGGCGGGCCGTGCCGATCCGCCGATGCACGACCCGCGTCGGCCGCCGGGGCGGTGCGGTGCGCGACGGTGCGTGCGCCTCGGCCCAACTCGGCGTCGCCCTGTGCCCCTGCAGCGAACAGGACGATCAGGGCTACGGGGCGGTGATCGAGGACCTCTCGGTCGGCCTCGCGAGCGATCCGGTGCGTCTGACCACCCCGCTCCAGCAGCGCATGCTCCGCTACGCGAGCGAGGACCGGTTCGAGGAAGCCGCCTCGGTGCGAGCGAGTGCACAGGCCCTCGTCCACGCGCTCCAACGTCAACGACGTGCGACGATGTTCGACCAGATGGCTCGAGGTCTGTTCGAGCTGCCGACCGGGCAGCGTGTCGAGGTCCTCCGAGGGGGTGTGGTGCCCTCGCTGGCCCGACGCGACGATGACGGCCCGATCTCACGGCAGGAACAGCTCTGCGTGGCCGCCTGGTTCGAACGCCACGCAGCGACGCTGCGGCCGGTGGTCGTCGAGGGCGAGCTGAGCAGCCGCCTTCCCCGCCTGCCCGACTTCACCCCACGGAAGGTGGACCGTCAGGCGGCCGACGTGAAGGTCGTGAGGCGTCCGACCAGATCGGCCACGGAACCGTCGGCGAAGGCGGCACGGGCGGCCTCGACACCGTCGCCGAGCTGACCGGACACACCGGCCACCACCAGTGCGGCACCGGCGTTGAGGCACACGATGTCGGCGACGGGACCGGACGGATCCGTGAGGAGCTGCTCGAAGAGCTCGACGTTGCGGCCGGCGTCGCCGCCCGCCACCTCCGAGAGCGACACGGCACGGAGTCCCGCATCGGTCGGATGGAGCTCGAGGCGCTCGACCCCGGATGGGCGGACCTCGAACACGACGTTGGTGCCACTGATCGACAGCTCGTCGAGTCCGTCGGCGCCGGCCACGACCCAGGCGTGTTCGGAACCGGCACGGTGGAGGACCTCGGCGAGTGTTGCCGCGACCTCTGCCGAATCCGTTCCGACGACCTGACGGGTGACACGACCGGGATGCGACATCGGGCCGAGGAGATTGAAGAACGTCGGGATGCCGAGCTGCGACCGGACCGGTCCGGCGTGACGCATCGCCGGATGGAAGGTCTTGGCGAACGCGAAGCCACAGCCGTGCTCGGCCACACACTCGGCGAGGCGTTCGGCCGAGATGTCGATGCGGATGCCGAGCCGGGCGAGGAAGTCGAACGAGCCCGACGTCGACGAGGCGCGCACGCTGCCGTGCTTGCACATCGTCGCGCCCGCCGCGGCCGCACCCAGGGTCGCCATGGTCGACACGTTGAGTGCGTGGCGGTGCCGATGACTCGAGCCGCCGGTACCAACGAGGTCGACCGTGCCGGCCGGCACGACGAGGGGTGTGGCGGCGGCGAGCATCGCATCGCGCAGACCGAGGATCTCCTCGACGGACTCGCCCTTGAGACGCTCGGCCACGATGAACGCAGCGAGCTGGGCGTCGGTGGCCCGACCGGCGAGGATGTCGGTTCCGACGGCTTCGGTCTCGAGGCGGGTCAGATCGCTGTTCGACGCGACGCGGCGCAACAGGTTGACCCAACCACCGTGGGCGTCGACGGCGAGTGCGGATGGGGCGGAGTTCGTCACATCGCCGAACCTAGCGAGCGCGTCGACGGTGGAACATCCGGAATCCGAGTGATGACCGCGGTCTAACCTGACCCGATGGTCAGCACCACCACGCAGAATGCCGAGCTCGCCGAGCGTTACCGAGCCGTGCTTCCGTCCTTCATCAGCCCGATGTATGCCGATCCGATCTCGATCGATCACGGGCAGGGTGGATATGTCGTCGGGGTGGACGGCGCTCGTTACCTCGACTTCTTCGGTGGTGTGCTGACCACGATGATCGGCCACGCTCACCCCGCCGTGGTGGCGGCGGTGCAGGCCCAGGCGGCCAAGGTGATGCACACCTCGACGCTGTATCTGTCCGAGCCGATGATCGAGCTGGCCGAGCAGATCGCCGCCCGCTCGGGCATTCCGGACGCCCGGGTCTTCTTCACCACCTCGGGCACCGAGGCCAACGACACGGCGCTGCTCCTCGCCACGAGCTATCGCAAGAGCAACCAGATCCTCGCGATGCGCAACAGCTACCACGGACGCTCCTTCACGGCGCAGGCGATCACCTCGCACAGCTCGTGGTCGTCGACGTCGATCTCCGGTCTCCAGGTCAGCTTCGTCCAGGGTCCGTACCGCCTGCGGAGTCCGTTCCGGACGCTCGACGACGACGGCTACACCCGGGCGTGTGTGGACGACCTCGATCAGATCATCCACATGTGTGGAGCGGGCGACATCGCCGGGCTGATCGCCGAACCGATCCAGGGTGTCGGCGGCTTCGCCACGCCACCGGACGGCTTCTTCGGCGCCATGAAGAAGGAGCTCGACAACCGCGGGATCCTCTACATCTCCGACGAGGTCCAGACCGGCTGGGGTCGCACCGGTGAACACTTCTGGGGCTATCAGGCCCACGGCATCGTGCCCGACATGCTCACGTTCGCGAAGGGTGTCGGCAACGGGATCACCCTCGCCGGCATCGTGGCCCGGGCCGACATCATGGACACCATCAAGGTCACGTCGTTCTCGACCTTCGGCGGAAACCCGCTGTCGGCCTCCGCCGGTCTCGCGACGTTGCGGGCCATCGACGACGAGGGCATGCAAGCCAACGCCAGCGCCATGGGTGCACGCCTCGCCGCCCGGCTCGGACCGATCGTCGATGCCGACGCCGGCGCGGCGGAACTCCGCGGCAAGGGGCTGATGCAAGCGATCGAATTCGTCCACCCCGGTGGGCTCGACCCCGACCCGGGCCGGGCGCTCGCCGTGCTCGAGGCCTGCAAGGAGCGCGGTCTTCTCGTCGGCAAGGGCGGGCTCTACGGCAACGTGATCCGGATCACCCCGATGCTCAACGTCACCGCAGACGAGCTCGACGAGGGCGCGGACGCGATCGCCGCGGCGATGGTCGCCACGGCCTGATCGGCTCGGTCACGCAGCCGACGGCTCAGTAACGCAGCCGACGGCTCAGTAACGCAGCCGACGGCCTTCTCGGCGCCAGATTCGGCGCCGCTCACGCTCGTCGAGTCCACCCCAGACACCCGCGGGTTCCCGCGAGTCCATGGCGTGGCGGCGACAGCGTTCCTGCACGTCGCACGAATCGCAGATGGCCTTGGCCGTGCGGATCGAGAGGCGATCGTCGGGCTCGGGATAGAAGATGGTCAACTCGGCACCGGCACAGGCACCGAGGTCTCGCCAGGAGAGATCTGGAACATTCACGGGAAACCGCCTTGGGAACCGGGTCTTGCAACCCACCGTTGCATCCTGCCGCGCCCTCGCACCCCAAGCAAGGGGGTGCACGAGCTGTCACACGGCGTTCATCGCCGGGCTACGAACCGGTCACCAGCACACGAACTCTCCCCCGCCGTGTCGAGCCGTTAGGTTGCGGACCGTGATCGACTGGAAGACCGTCGCCAGCTCCACCCTCGCCGGCCTCATGGTCGTGGTGCCCGCCACGATCGTCGTGCAGTTCCTGCCCGACGACATCCACGGCTCGGTCCGGTTCCTCTTCTTCGGGGTGATCATCTTCGGATTCCTCGCAGCTGGTTACGGCGCGGGACGCCAGGAACGATCGACCCCGATGATCCATGGCGCCCTCGCCGGCGGCGCGACGTATGCCTGCGTTCAGCTGGTCGGCCTCGTGCTCCGCCTGGCCCGCGGCGAGACGGTGAACCCGTTCGCCTACCTGTTCCTCGCACTTCTCGCGGCGACCACGGGCGTGCTCGGTGCGCTGTTCGCCGACTGGTACCTGCGGCGCGATCTGCGCAGCTGACGCGGCGACCTTCGGGGCCGCGTCAGCAGGTCTCGCAGATCGCCACGGGTCGTCCGCCACGGAACACCGTGACCGGGCCGTCCTCGGAGACGACGAAGGCCGCCGTGTGAGCGTGGTCGAAGGTGTAGCGGGCGGCGGACCGGTGACGCATGCCCCGATCCTGCGGGACGAGCTGTTCGGCTTCGGTGCTGGAACGGAGACCGACGCCGAGGCGCTCGACCCGACCGTCCGGCCCGATCATCGTCGCGAGGTCGGTCTGGCGGAGCACGGCGAACAGCGCCGGATAGTGGTGCCGTCGGTCGACGTGCAGATCGGGAGCGGCGAGGGCGGCTTCGACGTCGAGATGGCCGAGGTCGTCGCGATGCGGGGCGATGTCGAGCACGAGCGTGGCCCCGATGTGGGCCGGGCTGAGCCAGTGGATCGCGAGCTCCAGCAGCCCCTCGATCACCGGCCGGGGCGCCTCGGGGATCGCCGACGACACCGAGAACACGTGGTGGCGAGCGGCGAGGCGGAGTCGCCAGTTACGGCCGTCCCACTCGGTCACGCCGCGGTCGGTGAAGAAACGGGCGACGCCGAACACGGTGCGCTGCACGATCCAGGCACCCGTCCGCTGTTGCACCTGCACCAGATCGGCCTCGTACTGGTACGAGCGGTCGAAGCAGGCGATCCGGGGTGAGCGTCCGGGCGCATGCACGACGTAGGTCGAGCGACCGTCGGCGAAGGTCCGGCAGGCCTCGGCCGACTGGTCGCCGAGCTCGACCAGGTCGACGAGGCCATCGCCGAGCTCCAGGTCGACGTCGGACGGCATCAGGAACGAGCCGTAGACCGGGGAGCGTTGTTCGAACACGGGTGGTCGTCTGGCGTGGTCGAGCTCCTCGAGTAGATGCGAGAGCAGGTGGGGATCGTCGGGCAGCACGACACCGTCGTCGTCCAACTCCTCCCGGAGGCGCAGCTGGGCCCGGGTCAACCGCTCGGTGTGATGCACCCGTCGATCATGCCGCACCGACGAGGCGAGGCCACAGGCCTCTACGCTCTCGGCGGGGTGAGTCGGCCGGGTGACCGCGGCATCGCATGACGGTGTCGAGGAAAGTCGGGGCTCCACAGGACAGCGTGCTGGCGAAACGCCAGTCGAGGCGACTCGCAGGAAAGTGCCACAGAAAACAGACCGCCGATGGGCTCGCAAGGGCCACAGGTGAGGGTGAAACGGTGCGGTAAGAGCGCACCAGCACCCCGGGTGACCGGGGTGGCTCGGTAAACCCCACGCGGAGCAAGGCCAAGACGGGAGCATGGGCGGTTCGTCCCCGGGCGACCGGAACTCCCGGGTGGGCTGCACAGATGGATGGTCACCGAACCGGACCGCCGCAAGGCGCCGGGGAACAGAACCCCGCTTACAGGCCG
>JAHDCV010000113.1 GCA_020629695.1 Acidimicrobiales bacterium
GGACACCGACGAGCCCGTCACCAACGAGATCGTCACGACGTTCGACGGCGACTTCAGCTCGCTCAACAACTACTCGGTCACCGGAGATGCGTTCGTCCTCAGCAACGGCACCGACCAGCGCTTCCTCCGCTTCGAGAACTTCGAGTCGAGCAACGGCCCCGACCTGAAGGTCTACCTCCGGGCCGAGAACGGCGACTTCGTGAGCCTCGGTGAGCTGTCCGGCAACATCGGCGACCAGAACTACGAGATCCCCGCCGACGTCGACCTCACGGAGTTCTCACGGGTCGAGATCTGGTGCGAGCGGTTCAGCCGGGGCTTCGGCGCCGCCGACCTCGTCGCCGTCTGATCGATCGGGTGCAGCGGTGCCCTCTCCCCACCGCTGCACCCGCTCAGGGCAACAACACGATCTGTGACTGCGTCGTCACGGTGAAGGGCTTCCCCTCCGGCCCGGCCACCTCGGTCCGCACCACGATCAGCGACCGTCCCGCCTTGACGAGGCGGGCGGTGGCGCGCACAGGCCCGGACCGGGCTGCACGGAGGAAGTGGGTGTTCGAGTCCGTCGTCGACGTGCCCGCACCCTCCGGGAGATTCAACATGGCCAACACGGCACCGGCGCAGTCGGCGAGGCTCATGAGATAGCCACCGTGGAGGGCTCCGGCATTGGTGCAACGTTCCTCGGCCCATTCGGCCTCGAGCGTCACCTCGTCGGTGGCGATCTCGATCACACGGGCGCCGATCGTCGCACTGAACGGCGAGAGCGCATGCATGAGATCGGTCATGTCTTCGGGAGAGGGCAACGACGGCATGGTCATCGAGCCTGACCCCGCGCGCGCTGCGACACAAACCGGGATGGGAGTGATCGTTCCCGACTGACGTGTTCCGCTCGTTCGATGGCGAACATCACGAGACGCGCGTCGAAGAAGCTCCGCGACCACTTCGAGGTCGGCGAGACGGCCGAGGTGGCGATCCTCGCCGAGCCATCCGGCACCTACGGCGTCGCCGGGCTGGCCGCCGCCGCCCTGCCGCGCACGACCGGCCGAGCCCTTGCCGGGCGAGCCGCCGAGCGCAACGTCGCAGAGGGGGGCATCGCGTCGGTGATGCCGGCCGAGCCGTGCGCCCTGGTGGTGACCGGCCATCGGGTCGTCGTCACCCCGACCAACGGCCTCCGGTGGGCTGAGCCCACCGTCGCCCTGCCCCGAGGTCAGGTCAAGGTCGCCGCCTCGACGGGCAAGGTGCTCGGTCGCCGGCTCGACCTCGTCTTCGCCGACGGGTCCGGCGTCACGTTCGACATCCAGCGTGGTCAGCCCGTCGATCGTTTCGTCGAAGCCCTGGGATTCGTACCGATCTGAAGCGAGAACGGCTCAAGCCGGGTCCGGCGGGGTCAGCTCGTCGGCTCGCCGCAACAGCTCCACCAACACATCGGTGTCGACCGCGTCGAGTGAGCGGATGCCGATCGACGCGGAGCCGATCTTCACCCTTCCCAGTCGGTCGGCGAAGTGCTGACCGAGATACCGGCCGTCCTCGGCAGCGTTCACGTAGATCGACGCGTGCTGTTTCTGCCGGGCGAGACCGACGAGGAACCACTCGACATCCGGGCCCCTCGGGCGGGGTTGTCGGATGTCGCCGTAGCCGAGGATGGTCTGATCGGTCCCGCCCCACATCTTCCCCTGCCACACGGTGCGGACCCGATCCGGCAGCGCCGAGCGGATCAGTGCGTCGAGCGCCTCCATGTCGGCACGCTGCTCGTCGGGCAGGGCGGCCAACACCCCGGCCGGGTCGACATCGACGATTTCCATCACACACCTCCCTGTCGCCAGGACCGCGCGGGCGGCACGACCCCGGCCGCGCCGATCATCCGGCGCCCGTCTTCCCGTAGTCGACCGAGTACCACCGCTCGGGGCGGAGGGCGAGCCGGACCGACCCCTGGCCCGAGCCCTCGGCGTAGGCCGCCCCCATCTCGTCGCCGAGGTAGCGCACGGCCATGGCCAGCGTGTCGTCGTGCGTTGCTGGACGTTCGTCGACGATCGGTCCCTCGACCATGACGTAGCGGTAGGGCAACGACTCGGTCTGTGCACACAGGCTGAACCGACCGGCCGCCGCCGCCAGTCGCATCTTCCGCGACGTCTCGCCAGTGAGCACGACCACGTCGCCACCGGGTTCGTAGGAGTACCACACCGGCACCGTGAGCGGTCCACGTTCGCCGTCGGCGATGCCCATCACCCCCACGTGCAGATCGGCCAGGAAGGCCTGCCGTTCGGCGTCGGTCATCGTCATGCTCATCGTGATCCCCCTGTGGCGCCCATGTCACGCACCACTGCATCTTGCCGCCCGAAGCGGCCGCGCTCCAGATGTCGCCGCTATCCTCGGGCGCTCACCAGGGGCTGTAGCTCAGTTGGCTAGAGCGGTAGCTTTGCAAGCTTCAGGCCGGGGGTTCGATTCCCCCCAGCTCCACGATTCGAAACGTTCGCAGTGACCAGGTCGGTCTGCATGCTCGATGCATTCCCGTCGGGCGCCAGGCAACCCCACGAATCGGACGCTCGTCGAGGCTCGAGCTGTCAGACTGCGCTCGTGACCCTCCGCGCTCGAGTCGTTCCGGACGGCGTCGGATGAACGGTGAGCTGGCTCAGGCGATCGCGCTCGTCGCCCATGGCAACGCCACACTCGCGGGCCGAGGCGAGACTCGGCACTTCGAGCAGCGAAACTCGACCTTCCAGTTCATCCGCTCACTCACGATGGAGGTTCCTGGTCGGTGGCGGACCCGAACCGTCACCAGCGTCGAGGAGTGGATGCAGGCCCTACCGAGGGCTGGCGTCGAGCGTCTCTCGCTCGTCGGAAGTGGCGCGCCGCCATCGGCGTTCGCAAACCAGGGCGGATGGGCCATCCAAGGCCAGACGGAGCGAGGCGCACACGTCTGGCACGGGAGCTGGAAGGTCAATCGAGACGGCATCGATCCGCAAGCACGGACCTGGGAGGTCTCCTACCCGCTGGGCCAGCGGAATGGTCCTGCCGCAGCGGACGACGTCGACATCGCCGCCGCGAAGTCAGAGCTGTCTGCGGCGCTCAACCAGGCCAGCGACTTCGCCGCACGCGATTCACATCTGACGACGTTCCACTCGCTGTTCGACCGGGCGCTGGCCCTCGGCGAGGCGGACTGTCCGACGGCGCCGTATCACGCTGACATGCTGCCGACCGAGGGCTACTCGGTTGCTGCCCGGCAACTGATGGCGATGGCATCACAGGCCTGGGTCTTCGGCGGCATGGGCTCGTGGACCGACCTCGGATTCGACGACGCCTCGACGACCGCCGACTTCCAACGAGTATCGGCTCGCCTCTACAGGGCAGTGGTCGATGCCGCCCGCTCCGCGGCGAACGCATTCGAACCGGGGTGAACGTCCGAGGCGTCCACACACGTCAGTCCAGCCAGGCGAAGGCGCTCGAGAGCAGGTCGAAGCCCTCGTCGATCAGTGGGGCCATCGGCTCGTCGTGGGCCGCCCAGTGGAAACACACGGTGTCGATCATTCCCATGACGGCGGCACCGAGCATGCGCGCCCGCAGTTGCACCGCCACCGGATCGTCCGGCCGGGCGATCTCGGCCGTCACTCGATCGACCCAGCGGGCGTTGAGTCGGGCGTAGGCGCCACCGAATGAGGAGTCGGTGGTCGCGACAGCGAAGGCCCGCTTCACCGGCTCGGCGTCGGCGTCGATGTGGGCGGCGATCGCCAACGACACGAGGTGGAGGCGTCGAGCGATCGGTTCATCGGCATGCCGCTCGGCCGCCTCGTCGAAGACGTCGAGCCAGCTGATCGGGTGATACAGCAGCAACTCGTCCCGGTCGGCGGCGTAGCGATAGGCGGTGCGACGGGAGACACCGGCGGCATCGGCGATCCGGCCCATCGTCGCCGGTGGACCACCGGCGAGCGCAAGATCGACGGCCGCGTCGGCCAGCGCCCGATGGGTCGCCGCCTTGTGTTCCGCTCGTCGCCCCACATGGGGAGTCTCGCATCGGCCACGTGAAACACGACACATCGTGCCAATCTCGCTTGACCTGAGAGATGGCACACTGTGACACTTCAGGCATGCAGAACGTGCACGAACGCCGCTTCCCGACTGCGACCGTCGATCATCTCGGCGAGCTCCTCGATCGAGTCGGCAGCCCCGACGACGGGCTCTGGCCGACCTCGACTCGCCGCTGGCCACCGATGCGCATGTCGGGCCCGCTCGACACACAGCCGCACGGTGGCCACGGCTTCGTGCGCTACCACGTCGTCGACCACGAACCGGGTCGATCGGTGACCTGGCGTTTCGAGGACGACCTCGGTCTGCCCGGGGTCCATCGCTTCGAGGTGCTGACCGACGGCGGGGCACCCGGACTTCGGCACACGATCGACGCCCGGCCTGTCGGGGTCATGCGACTGGCGTGGCCACTCGCCGTCCGGTGGCTGCACGATGCTCTGATCGAGGAGGCGTTCGACGGGGTCGAGGTCGCGCTCGGCACCCGTGACGGGGTCCGGCGACCAGGGCCGTGGGTCCGACTGCTGCTGGCGGTCGGGCCGTCGGCCTCGAAGGAGGATGCATGGGCACGCTCGCAGGCCTGATCGCTGCCCTCGTCCTGGTCGCCATCGCCGGCGTGCACGGCGTCTGGGCCCGGGAGCACTGGTGGCCCGTCGGCGACCCCGACGACTTCCGCGAGACCGTGATGGGCCCGACCGCTCGGCTCCCCCGACCGATCGAGAGCTGGACGGTGGCCGCCCTCCTGGCTGTTGCCGCCGCCCTGACGACGTGGGCCACGGTGGGCGATGAGCCACAGCTCATCACGATCGGGGTGCTGGTCGCTGCCGGGGTCCTGGTGCTCCGCGGCGCCGGCGGGTTCGTGATGTCGACGTTTCTCCAGCGTGACTCCCGCTTCGCCGTCCTCGATCGCCGCATCTACTCCCCGCTCTGCCTCGGCCTCGCCACGGCGATGCTCCTCGCCGTGTAGCCGGCTGCGCCGATCGTCATCGTCCAGCACCGGCTGAGGCTCGACGGCGGGTCGGTCGCACACGTCGATCGTTCCGGTGGCGTGCTCGGTGGCAGGGGGCGCAG
>JAHDCV010000114.1 GCA_020629695.1 Acidimicrobiales bacterium
TCACGACGGCAGACCCGACTGCATCGGCTCCAACTTCGGAAAGCGGGTGCGAGGCCCGGCGGTCTCCCAGTCCATGTGGTTCCGCACGTAGACGTTGGCGACATCCTGATGGGGAGCGTGATCCCACGAGACGAGTTCCCCCGAGGTCATGGCTGAATGCAGCACACGGCGCTTGCGCTGCGAGGCGAGCACCCGATCGGTGATGGCGTCGGCGTCCCAGCGATCGGCCACCTCGGCCGCCAGCGAGGCGGCGAGCTCGGCGTGGGCCGGGTCGTCGGCGAGGTTGGTCCGCTCCAAGGGGTCGGCCTCGATGTCATAGAGCTGCGGCGGATCGGTGTCGCAGGCGATGTACTTCATCCGGCCTCGCCGGATCATGAAGATCGGACGGGACGTCATCTCGGCCGTGTACTCGCCGATCGCCTCGTCGACCGGATCGGTGCCGCCCGTCGCCGACTCCCACAACGAGCGGCCGTCGAGCTCGACCCCGAGTTCGGGCCACGGACCACCGTCGGTCGCGGCGTCGAGCAGCGTCGGCAGGTAGTCGAGGTGGGTGCTGGCGTTCGAGACGGTCGTGCCGGGGGCGATGCCGGGGCCGGCCATCACCAGTGGCACGCGGGCGGACCGCTCGTGGAACGACATCTTGAACCACGCACCCCGGTCGCCGAGCATGTCGCCGTGGTCGCTCGTGACGATGACGATCGTCGAGTCGAGCTGATCGGTCTCGTCGAGCACCCGCACGAGTTGGCCGACCCAGTCGTCGAAGTAGGTGACGTTGGCGTAATAGCCGTGCCGGGAGTTGCGGACCTGGGCCTCTGCGTAGCCGATCGTGTCGGCCTGGATGCCGGCCCGGATGCGCTTCGTGTGCGGATCGACCGAGTCCAGGTCGGGCACGTCGGGGAGGTCGATGTCGTCGTGGTCGTACCGGTTCCACCACTCCGGCCGTGCGACGTAGGGGTCGTGCGGATGGATGAACGAGGCGCACAGGAAGAACGGCTGCGGGCTCGGGTCACGAGCGAGGTCGTAGAGCTTGCGCTTGGCGGCGTAGCCGACCTCTTCGTCGTAGTCGATCTGGTAGGTCGCGGTCGCCGTGCCGGCCTCGTGGAGGGTGTCCATGCCGTGGTACCACTTGCCGATTCGTTCGTCGGCACGGTCCCAGTTCGGGGTCCAGGCGAAGTCGGCCGGATAGATGTCGGTGGTCAACCGCTCGTCGAACCCGTGGAGCTGGTCCGGCCCGACGAAGTGCATCTTCCCCGACAGCGTGGTGCGGTAGCCGAGGAGACGCAGGTAGTGCGCCAGGGTCGGGTTCGTCGCCGGGAACTCCGCCGCGTTGTCCCAGGCCCCGATCTCGGTCACCGAGCGGCCGGCCAGCATCGTGAACCGGGCCGGGGCACACAGCGGGGAGTGGGCGTACGTCGCGTCGAACCGCGCACCTCGCTCGGCGAGCGCATCGAGGTTCGGGGTCTGCACCAAGGGATGGGCGTAGGTGCCGGTGAAATGAGGTGCGAGCTGGTCGGCCATGACCAACAACACGTTCGGTGCCGTCATGCCGGGCACACTATGGTTCGTTGAACAGGTGTTCAAGGAGTTCGTGAGGATTCCCGTCCAGCGAGGTCGTCATGGCAACCACCCCTTCCGTCGTCCTGGTCACCGGCACGTCGTCCGGCATCGGTCGGGCCATCGCCGAGCGCTTCGTCGCCGACGGTTCGGTCGTCGTCGCCGCCAGTCGTCGTCCGACCGAGATCGACGGCGTCACGTGGAAGCCGCTCGACGTGAGCGACAGTGCGGCGGTCGATGCACTCGTCGCCGAGATCGTCGATCACCACGGCCGGCTCGACATCGTCGTGAACAACGCGGGCGTGCAGGTCGAGAAGACACTCGCCGACACCTCCGACGAGGACTACGACCTCGTCATGGACACGAATGTGCGGGGTGTCTTCCACGTCGCTCGTGCCGCGGTCAGGCGGATGCGGGAGCAGGGGAGTGGTGTGATCGTGAACGTCGGCTCGACCGCGGCCACCCACGCCGACCACGGGATGGCGGTCTACAACGCCTCGAAGGGAGCCGTGCAGGCCTTGACCCGGGCGATCGCGATCGATCACGGGCGCGACGGCATCCGCTGCGTCGCCGTCGCCCCGGGCTGGGTGATGACCGACATGGCCGACGCCGCCTTCGACCTCGCCGACGACCCCGCAGCAGCGAGGGCGGCGGCGGAGGCCCGACACCCCGTCGGGCGTATGGGTAGGCCGGAGGACATCGCCAATGCCGTGGCCTGGCTCGCCAGCGACGAGGCGGGCTATGCCTCCGGGTCGGTCTTCACGATCGACGGCGGGGCCATGGCGCAGTCGCCGGTCTCCGCCGCATGACTCGCTGACGCTCGCCATGCTTCCGCAGTTCGGCGCAGGGCGCCGAACTGCACCTAGACGGTCAGGTCGAGCGGAAAGTCCGACAGCGGGATCACGCCGGCGTTCGTCACCTGGACCATCTGCTCGAGCTTCACGCCCTCGGTTCCGTCGTCGGCGCCGACGTAGCTCTCGACCGACAGCACGGTGCCGTCTTCGAGTTCCCCGTCGTATCCCGTCCACGCCCAGTCGTCCGGGTACGGGATCTTCGGATACTCGTCGCTCATGCCGACGCCGTGGAACACGCAGGCATAGCGGTTGGCGAGGAACCGCTCCTCCTGACGGAACGAGTGCTCGCTGAGCTCCCGGAACGACGCCCCGACCTCCAACAGCTCCCGGTTGTGCTCGATCTCGGCGAGTGCCCGCCGGTGGAGATCGAGCTGCGCTGCGGTCGGTTCGGCCGCGCAGGCCCACGTGCGCGAGATGTCGGCGCAATAGCCCGACGGTCCGATCATGTCGGTGTCGAAGGCGATCAGGTCACCTGCCTCGATGACCCTGGCGGAAGCTTCCTGGTACCACGGGTTGGTCCGTGGGCCCGAGCACAGCATGCGGCCGTCGATCCAATCGCCGTCGTGCTCGATGTTGGTGGCGTGGAGACGGGAGAAGAGCGCATTCTCGGTCAACCCGGGGCGCAGCGCATCGGCCATGCGGCGCATGCCGAGCTGGGCGACCTCGATCGAGAACCGCATCAGCTCGAGTTCACCCTCGACCTTCCGGCTCCGAGCGAGCTCGATCGTCGGCTCGACGTCGATCAGCACGGCACCGGCCGCCAGCAGCAGCGCGGTCGTCGAAGGAGGCAGACGTTCGACCCCGACCCTGGCACCCACGAGTGTCCGATCGAGGGCGATCTCGAGGTCCCGGACGAAGCGGCGTCCGGCGACGGTGAGGTCCTGACCCGCATCGAACGGGGTCGGTGTGTGGGAGACGGCGCACCGCTCGATGGTGACCAGATCGTCGGTGTAGGCACCGTGGAGCACCACCGGGCGACCCGGGCCGAGCAGGAGGTACTGGCTGGGAATGTGGGACTGGAAGGTCGCGTAGCCGCGGTAGCCGGTCGCGTACCGGATGTTGACGGGGTTCGTGACCACGGCGAGGTCCACGCCGAGGTCGTCGAGGTGGTCGATCAGATGGTCTCTGCGGCGGAGCAGGAAGGTGTCCGACGGTGCCGGCCCTTCGATGCTGGACGATCGTTCAGTGATCCGGATACGTTACGGCGCCCGATCATCCTTCCGTCGACTCAGGGAGCGTGCCGTCATGGATCTGAGCCAGACCACCGCCTTCGCCGATCATGGAGTCCGGTCGCCGGTGACCGTGATGACGGCCAGCGAGGCCGCTCGTGCCCGGGCCGACCTCGAAACCGCCGAGGCCGAGCTCGGTTCGATGCACTACCGACACAAGGTCGAGACGCTCCTGCGGAGCGCGTTCGACCTCGCGACACAGCCCTCGGTTCTCGATGCCGTCGAGGCGTGCATCGGCCCCGACATCCTTCTCTACAACTGCACCTACATCATCAAGGAGCCGGGCTCGGAGGCGAACGTCGCCTGGCACCAGGACCTGACCTACTGGGGTCTGTCCGACGACGACGCACAGGTGTCGATGTGGCTGGCGCTCGCCCCCGCGACCCCCGACTCCGGTTGTATGCGGATGATCCCGGGCAGTCATCACGACGGGCGCGTCGAACACGAGACGGGGAGTGGGAACGGCAACGTCCTCCAGCTCGGGCAGTACATCGCCAACGTCGATGATGCCGACGCGATCCACGTCCCGCTCGAGCCGGGTGAGGCGTCGTTCCATCACGGCTGGACCGTGCACTGCTCGGCGCCGAATGTCTCGAACGACCGCCGGATCGGCCTCAACGTGCAGTACCTCGCCCCCCACGTGACGTTCGCAGGCGACCGGGCGACCGCGGCGCTCGTGCGCGGCCAGGACCGACATGGCTACTTCGAACCGACGCCGGTCGCCTCGGCGGACCTCGACCCCGATGCGGTCCGGACGTGGCAGTTGGCGACCGAGGCCATGCGGGCGGGCTTCGAGGTCAACTGAGCGACGGAGCGATCAGCACTCGAAGAAGATCCGCATCTGGTCCCGGCCGCTCTGTTCGGCGCCGCGCAGCTCCAACCGCGAGTCGTTGGTCAATCGGGCCGAGTCGGTACTTCCGAACGTGTCGTAGGCCGGAGCCTCGGCGGTTCCCGCATAGGTGTGTGTCGAGGCGATGTTGTCGGGGTGGATGTTGACGCCGAGGATCGGGCCGGGCGTCTCGATCGCCACCGTGAGGGTGTGGCTCGGCGAGACCGGGTCGTAGTGCACGAAGAAGGTGCAGGCCTGGGTCCCTGCGGGGATGGTGAGCGGGGCGAGCACGTTCTCGTCGAGGGTCGTCCAATCCCCACCGACGGTGTAGGCCGTCACGTCCGAGGTGAGTGGTCCGGGTCCCCACTCGTGCCACATCACCATCTCGCTGTCGGACTGGGTCGTGTCGAGGGCGAAGGCCGAGAACCCGTTCGGCTGGTCGATCCACGTGATGTTCTGGCTTCCACCGGGCCCGATCGTCGTGGTGGTCGTGGTGGGGGCTGCGGTCGTCGTGGTCGTCGGAGCGGTGGTCGTGGTGGTGGGGGCTGCGGTCGTCGTGGTGGTGGGGGCCACGGTCGTGGTGGTGGTCTCGATGGTCGT
>JAHDCV010000034.1 GCA_020629695.1 Acidimicrobiales bacterium
GCCTCGCACCCGCTTTCCGAAGTTGGAGCCGATGCAGTCGGGTCTGCCGTCGTGAGTCTTCGACTAGTCGGTTTCCGAAACCCGACCCGTCTCTGCCTTGTCAAGGCGCGACCGCATCTCAGCCAGCAGCCATTCCGGGGCGTCGACCGACTCCATCGACTCGATGAGCTCGCGGCTCGGAACACGATCGATCGTTCCGGTGTGCATCTCAACGGGGGACATAGACGAATCCTAACTCTCTTGAGCGGCGAGCTTCCGCGCATCGCGGATCGCCTCGAACGGCGTGGTGGCGCTAGCAGCAACGGTGGCGAGATCGTCAGCAAGGCTCTCCAGGTGTCGAAACGAACCGCCGGGGCCCGTTACCGAAACCACGCCGACTGCCTCGGTACCCTCGGATGCGTAGACCGGGGAGGCGAACACGGTCGTGTAGTCAGTCACAGTCCGAAACTCTTCGAACGAGAGCCCCATACGAAGCTCATCGGGAAGCTCATCCCACAGCGTCGAGTCCTCGTGCCGCGCCGCCAGTTTCAGATCGGCCTGGTCGAGATTGAGAGTGACATGGGTGTTGGTACTGAGTGCCCAACCGACCACGCCCTTTCCCCTTCGAAACTCAATCGGAGTCATCGAACCGCTCCGAAGGGTGAAGCTCGCGACTCGATCAAGGCTCTCTCCATCGGGCAGCACGAGAAGAGCGACGACCGACCAGTCGAGCGGCGACACTGCGTCCGGGGCCGAACGAGCGACGAGCCGGTAGAGCGAGCGGAGAAGACGCCGGAGATCGCGGCTGCTCGCATCGATCTGGCGTGCGGCGTCTCGCTCCGCTCTGAGGTGTTGAATCCTCGTTTCCTGACGGGGAACAACGAGGGCACCAACCGACACGATGAGAACGCTGAGGACGAACAGAACCTGAAGAACCCGCGGAGCGTCCTCGAAGTCCCCGAGCACGCTGAAGACTCCGACGAGTACGGAGGACGCGAATGCCACGGCCGCCCAAACGCGAGCTGCATTCATCCTCAGTCGTTCCACCGTCACCCGCCTTCTCGATTCGGATCGAAGCTAACACCGCCCTCCGACAGTGAACCTCGGACCGAGGGAGGCCTCCCGTGAGCAATGACCTCATCGCGAAGCTGGCCGCGGTGCGGCAGGGCTTCGACGCCGCGAATCCGGCGGCGTCGATGTCGCTGCGGGCCGAGGCGTACGTCGACCCGTTCTGGTTCGAGATCGAGACCGACGCGGTGTTCGCCCGTTCGTGGCAGTGGGTGTGCCACACGGAGAAACTCCGATCCCCCGGCAACTACGTGGCCGCCGAGGTCGCCGGCAGACCGATCGTGATCGTGCGGGGCCCCGGCGAAGACAACGGTGACCTGCGTGCCTTCTACAACGTCTGCAAGCACCGGGCCCATCACCTGGTGGAGGGTGAGGGCACGATCCGGGCGCTCACCTGCCCGTATCACGCCTGGGTGTACGACCTCGGAGGTCGGCTCAAGACGGCCCGCCACACGAACCATCTCGACGGCTTCGACGTCAAGGACGTCTGCCTCGACCAGATCGCCGTGACCGAGTTCGGCGGGTTCGTCTACGTGAACCTCGACGAGTCCGCCGAGCCGCTCGCGACCGCCGCCGGCGACCTCGGCGCCGAGGTCGCCCACTGGGCGCCCGACGTCGAGCAGCTCACCTTCGCCCACCGGCTCGAGTACACGATCGACAGCAACTGGAAGAACGTCGTCGACAACTTCCTCGAGTGTTACCACTGCCACGTCGCCCACGCCGACTTCGTGTCGCTGGTCGACATGGACACCTATTCGGTGACGACCCACGGCATCTACTCGTCCCACATGGCCGAGGCGGGCAAGACCGCCAACTCGGCCTATGACGTCTCCGACGCCACGGTCACCGACCACGCCGTCTGGTGGTTGTGGCCGAACACCTGCATCATGCGCTACCCCGGTCGGGGCAACATGATCGTGATGCAGATCATCCCCGTCGGCCCCGGCCGCACGGCGGAGACCTACGACTTCTTCCTCGAGTCGCCCGAGCCGAACGAGGCCGAGCTCGACTCGATCCGCTACCTCGACGAGGTGCTCCAGCCGGAGGACATCGGCCTCGTCGAGAGTGTGCAACGGGGCATGGCGACCCGGGCGTTCGACCAGGGCCGCATCGTCGTCGACCCATCGGGGTCCGGCCTGAGCGAGCACGCCCTCCACCACTTCCATGGACTGGTACTCGACCACTACGACGCCTTCCTGAGCGGCGCGAGTTGATGGGCACACTCGACGACCGGGTCGCGCTCGTCACCGGCGGCCGTGGTGGCGTCGGCCGGGCGGTCTGCGCACGCTTCCTCGACGAGGGTGCCACCGTGTACGCCGCGGACCTGGACCCTGGCGGCTCACTGCCCGACGAGGATGCCGGCGCCTCAGATGGCCTCCGGTTCGTCGAGGTCGACGTGACGTCCGAGCCGTCGGTCGAGGCGGCAATGGCGACCGTCGCGGCCGAGGAGAACCGACTCGACATCGTCGTCAACGCCGCCGGCATCGAGATCGAGCACACGATCGAGCAGACGAGCCTCGACGACTGGAACCGGATCTTCGCCGTCAACGTGACGGGCACGTTCCTCGTCTCGAAGCACGCCCTGCCGTTGCTCCGCCGCACGATCGGCGACCGACCGGGCGGGCCGGCGATCGTCAACATCGGCTCCTACGACGGCTTCATCGCCGACCCCCGGCTCGCCGCCTACTGCGCCACCAAGGGTGCGGTGCACGCCCTCACGAAGGCGATGGCTTGCGACCACGGACCCGAGGGCATTCGGGTCAACGCCGTCTGTCCCGGCTACGTCGACACCCCGATGCTCCAGTCCTTCTTCGCCGGCGGCGCGCAGACCGACGACGATCCCGATGCCAGCATCGACAGCCTCCAGCAGGCCGTCCGCGACGTGCACCCGTTGCGCACCTACGGCACGCCGACCGACATCGCCAACCTCATCCACTGGCTGGCCTCCGACGAAGCCCGTTACGCCACGGGTGCGCTCTGGGTCATCGACGGCGGGCTCTCGGCCCAGGTTCAGCAGATGAGGCTCTAGGTTCGAGCCATGGCCGAGGACAAACGTGCCCGGATCCTCGAGGGTGTCATGCGCGTGCTGGCCCGAGACGGGCTCGCCGGTGTGACGATGCGAGCGGTCGCCACGGAAGCCGGCGTCGCGCTCGGGTTGCTGAACTATCACTTCGAGGACAAGGACTCCTTGGTCGCCGCGGCGCTGGAACGGATCGGCGAGCAGGACGCGGAGCTCGTCGCCCCCGAACCCGGCCTCGACCCCGGCGCCCAGCTGCGCCACGCCCTCGATCGGGTCGCGGCGCCGGAGTTCCTCGAGGTCGGCTACCTCTCGATGCGCCTCCAGTTGTGGTCGGTGGCGCCGACCTCGCCGGCGATGGGTGACATCAACCGACGGGCGCAGCGGCGCTACCGAGCCGGCCTCGTCGAGCTGATTCAGGGCGCCAATCCGGACCTCGACGACGCCGAGGCGATGCGTCGAGCCGCCGACATCCTCATCATCCAGAACGGGGTGTGGCTGACCTCGGCCCTGATCGTCGACGACGACGCGATCCGACGCAGCATCGACCGCTGTCTCGAGATCGCGATGACCGCGACGGACTGACGTGTTCCGTGGGCCCTCAGACCCACTCTGGGGCACGGGCACGCTGCCCTGCGCCCACGTCGTGCAACAAGCACTCCAGCCCGTTCGCTGGCGGCCCGTTGCGGACCCAGCGGCTTTCACACTCCGGCGGGAACATCCGGCGATGGAACTCCGCAACGACCACCTCCGGCACGTCGTCACCGAGATCGTCTGGGAGTACGGCGGCGTGACCACGACCGACCAGATCCGTGCCGAGGTGCACGCTCGTTGGACGACGCGGGCAGGAGGCAGTCGTTGTCGACCCGCCTCGGGGAGCGGTTGTTGCACCACGTGGGCGCGACGCCATCGGGACCCTGGGTCCCCGGACGTGGACGTCTCGCCACGATCCAGCACCGCCGACGCTCGATCCGGCAGGCTGGCGGTCCCTTCTCAACTGAAAGAAGCGCGCTCATGAGCCATCCGCGCCTCACGCCCCGTCATCCCGTCCTCGAGGCCGTGCCGTCGGTCGAGACCGACGGCCGCCTCGCCCGCCTCCGTCGGTTCAACCTCGTCATGGGCATCCTCCACGCCGTCTCCGGCGCGGCGATGCTCGCACTCTCGAACGACTTCAGCCTCGCCGTGACGACGTTCTACGTGAACGGTCCCCCCGGCACGCCGCTCGATCAGGGCGTGTTCGGTGAGGCCTTCTCGGTCGCGATCGGTCCGGCAACCGCCGCCTTCCTGTTCCTCTCCGCCCTGTTCCACCTGATCATCGTGATCCCCGGTGGCTTCGCCTTCTACGGGCGGGAACTGTCCTACGGGCGGAACCGCATCCGCTGGGTCGAGTACTCGCTGTCCTCGACCGTGATGATCCTGCTGATCGCGATGGTGACCGGCCTCACCGATCTCGCCGCGCTCATCGCCATCGCCGCCGCCAACGTCTCCATGATCCTGTTCGGCTGGATCATGGAGATGGTCAACGACTCCACCACCGGCATGGTCTGGTGGTCGCCGTTCTGGTTCGGCTGCATCGCCGGCGCCGCTCCCTGGGTCGGCCTCGTCGCCTACCTCTGGGTCAACGTCGGCTCCAACGGTGCGGAAGGCCCGCCGACCTTCGTCTACGGGATCCTCGTGACGATCTTCGCCTTCTTCAACTGCTTCGCCCTCAACCAGTGGCTGCAGTACAAGCGCATCGGCCCATGGCGTGACTACCTGTTCGGCGAGCGGACCTACATCGTCCTCAGCCTCGTGGCGAAGAGTGCGCTGGCCTGGCAGGTTTTCGCCAACACCCTCATCGACTGAACGTCAGGCAGACACGACATGACCAGCCGCCTCGCCAATCTCACCTTCGACAGCCATGATCCGCTCGCACTCGCGGGATTCTGGAGCGGCGTGCTCGATCAGCCCGTCGACGAGGGGGCGAGCGAGTTCTTCGCGACGATCAACCAGGGACCGAGCAGCGACGGGCCGACCTGGATGTTCCTCGCGGTCGAGGAGGGCAAGACCGCCAAGAACCGACTCCATCTCGACATCGAGACGGAGGACCCGGACACGGAGATCCCGCGGCTGCTCGACCTCGGCGCCACTCGGCTGGCCGACAAGGCCGAATGGGGCCACACCTGGACCATCATGGCCGACCCCGAGGGCAACGAGTTCTGTGTGTCGAAGCCACACATGTGAGAATCGGCGGCGTGAGCACCGCAGCACCCTCGATCTACGACGAGACCCACGACCTGTTCCGCGACAGCTTCCGTTCGTTCGTGGAGGACCGCATGGTCCCACACACCCACGAGTGGGAGTCGGCCGGGATCATGGACCGGGCGATCTACGCCGAGGCCGGCAAACACGGCTTCCTCGGCTTCGCCCTGCCCGAGGAACACGGCGGCGGCGGGACCGACGACTTCCGCTTCAACGCCATCATCTCCGAGGAGCTCGCCCGCTACGGGCTCGGCGGTGCCGGCCTCGGCATCACGCTCCACAACGACATCACCACCCCGTACTACGTGGAGTACTGCAACGACGAGCAGGCGGCACGGTGGATGCCCGGCATCGCCTCGGGTGAGCTCATCACCGCCATCGCCATGACCGAACCGGGCACCGGCTCGGACCTGCAGGGCATCCAGACCACGGCGGTGCGAGACGGCGACGAGTGGATCCTCAACGGCTCGAAGACCTTCATCACGAACGGCATCAACTCCGACCTGATCATCGTCGTCGCCCGCACGAAGCCGGAGGGCGGCAAGAACGGCATGACGCTGTTCGTCGTCGAGCGGGGCATGGAGGGGTTCGACCGGGGCCGGAATCTCGAGAAGATCGGTCAGCACTCCCAGGACACGGCCGAGCTCTTCTTCGACGACGTCCGGGTCCCGGTGGCCAATGTGATGGGTGAAGAGGGTCGGGCGTTCGACTACCTCGGCTTCAACCTCGCTCAGGAGCGCCTGTCGATCGGTCTCTTCCAGGTCGCGACGGCCAAGGCCGCCCTCGAGTGGACGGTCGAGTACGTCAAGGAACGCACCGCCTTCGGCAGCCCGCTCGCGTCGTTCCAGAACACGAAGTTCGAGCTCGCCGAGATGGCGACCGAGATCGCCGTGACCCAGCCGTTCATCGATCAGTGCGTCATGAAGCTCAATGCCGGCGAGCTGACGCCCGCCGACGCCGCCATGGCGAAGATGTGGGGCTCCGAGCTGTCGTGCCGGGTGACCGACCGCTGCCTGCAGCTCTTCGGTGGCTACGGCTACACCACCGAATACCCGATCTCGCGGGCATTCGTCGACGCCCGGGTCACCACGATCTACGGTGGCACGTCGGAGATCATGAAGACCATCATCTCGAAGGACGTGCTGGCCTGAGCCGCGACGCTCCCCTCCGCTTCGCCCCGGCCCGGGACGGGCGCCTCGCCTACCAGACCTGGGGCGAAGGGCCCGACATCCTCGCGATCCCGCCGTTCGCCCAGAACATCGAGGTCGCCTGGGAGCTGGACGCGCTGCGGTCGATGCTCGACCGCTTCGGCACGTTCAGCCGCTACACGCACTTCGACAAGCGCGGCGTCGGCGCGTCGGACCGTGGCACCCGGGTCGTCAAACTCGACCAGCGGGTCGACGATCTGCGGGCGGTGATGGACGCCGCCGGCATCGAGCGGGCGCACATCTTCGCCCAGTCCGAAGGTGGGCCCATGGCCTTCCTCTTCGCCGCCACGTATCCCGATCGCGTCGACCGGATCGTCCTGCACGGCTCCGCGGCGAAGCTGGTCCCGGAAGACACACCTCCTGAGCGGATCGAGCTGGCCAGGAACGTGCAGCGGCAGTTCGCGGACGCCTGGGGCACGCCGGCGTCGATGACGCTCGACTACTTCTCTCCGACACTCGCCGCCGATCCGGAGATCCGAGCCTGGTGGCCGAGCTACGAACGGAGTGCCGCCACCAGGGACTCGCTGCTCGAGATGTTCCTGCAGAACGAAGAGGTCGATGTGACCGGCGTGCTCGGCGAGGTCCGTGCACCCGTGCTCATGTTGCATCGGATCGGCGATCAGACCATGCCGCTCGAGTGGGCACGCGAGGCCGTCTCGCTCCTGCCCGATGCGGAGCTCATCGAATTGGAGGGCGACGACCACTATTGCTTCGTCGGTGGCATCGAATGGATGGACACCGTCGAGCGCTTCTTCACCGGGCAGGTGTCGACACCGCCGGTCGCCAGACCGACGCTGGTCGAGATCGTGACGCTCGGCAAGCTCGAGGTGGTTCGGGACGGCGCAGCCGTTCCGATCTCGGAGTGGGGCTCGAAGCGAGCCCGCACGCTCCTCGCCCGGCTCGCCGCCGCACGCGGCTGGCCGGTGCCGCGCGAAGAGCTCATGGACATGCTCTGGCCCGACGAGACCGACCTCGCGAAGCTCTCCGCTCGCCTGTCCGTCCAGCTCAGCCACGTCCGACGGGTGCTCGGCGGCGGGGTGATCGCCGACCGGCAGACCGTGGCTCTCGATCTGGACGAGGTCACGCTCGACCTGACCGCCGTCGAACAGCTCGAGACGCCGGACGAGATCGTCGACCGGCTCCAACACGAGTTCTCACCGGCGGACCGCTACGAGAGCTGGGCCGAACCGATCCGGGCCGAGCTGGACGCCCGCCTCGACCGCGCGCTCCGGCAGCTCGAGCGGGAGGCGATCGACGACGACGTGGAGCTCGCCCGACTGGCCGCCATCCGGGGAAGCCGCCACCTCTGACCACGCCGCGTCGGCAACGTCAGGCGATCGAAAGATCATCGAAAGGTCGACTCCTACGGTGTGATCATGACCATCCAGCAGCTCAACGAAACCGCCGACGACCCGACCCAGCCCCACGTGATCGCGAAGGGTGATGGGGACCACATCCACTTCCTGAACCATCTCGCGACTCGCAAGATCACCGCCGCTGCCGGCGGCTCCATGGTGGCGACCGAGTTCCTCGCACCACGTGGCTTCGGTCCACCGCTGCACGTGCACCACGACGAAGACGAACTCATGGTGCTCCTCGACGGCTCGATCGAATTCCGCTCGGGCGACACCGCCGAGATGGGCTCGACCGGGGCCACGGTCTGGCTGCCCGCCGGCATTCCCCACACGTTCCAGGTCCACTCCGAGACCGCCCGGTTCCTCGTCGTGTCCGCCGGTCGCACCAACGCCCCGGCGTTCGACGCGTTCGTCGCCGAACTCGGCGCGCCGACCGACCGAGCCGCGCTCCCCGAACCCGGCCCGATCGATCCCGGCCACGTCGCGGCGGTCGCGGCGAAGCACGGGATGGAGATCCTCGGACCACCCCCGGGACCGCTCGACTGAGGCGGTGATCAGCCCAGCGTGATCGAGCGCTCGTCGACGCCCGCTCGTGGATGCACGGTGCGGACCCGCACCGTCGTCCCCGGCGGGCACCGAACGACGAATCTCGTGAGCGTGCGATCCGGTGTTCCGTCGTTCCCGTCGCGGAACCGCAGCGCCGCTCTTCCCTCGAGTTGGCCGATCGAGCGGCGCCGGGCCCCGTCGAGGACCTCCACGTCCCCGGCACCGTCGTCGTCGACGACCACCTCGACGGTCGCCGGCAGGACGAGACGGTCCTTCCGTGCCCGCGCCGACACATCGGTGGGTAGCCACCCCAGGTTCGCCACCCCGACCGACAGCGACCAGGTCCCGTCCCCCAACGCCTCGTGGGTGATGTGGCGGATCGCGAGCTCCGGTGCACACAGCGCCTGGTGCACGGCGAACTCGGCGTGGCCCCGCACCTCGTCGCCGAGCAGGTGCCGGGGTGGATTGGTCCAGGTGGTCAGGGTGTCCCATCCGCCGAGCTCGACCGGCCCCAGCACCGGATGCTCGAACCAGTACCAGTCGACGAATCCCCCCGGATGGTGCTCGTCGCACCAGCGGAGCACGGCGAGCGCCTCGTCGTCGCTCGGCCCGGTGTACCAGAAGTGGGTCGACTGCTTGGTGCCGGTCGCCTGTTCGACGATGTCCCAGAACTCCGTCGTCCACGAGAACTGACCGAGGTGTTCGTAGACCCAGTCGTCTGCCGCGCCACTCATCGTGTCGGAACGATCCCAGGTGAAGTCCTCGAACACCGAGTGGGCCGGGTAGCCGGTGAGTCGTGTCCCGACCGATGCGAGCTCGCCCCAGACCCAACGATCCATCGGTGGCAGCTCGGCGTCCGACACGGTGGACGACGGTCGGAGCAACACCCCACCACTGGTGTGGAAGGCATTGGCACCACAGATGTTCGGTCGAGCCACGATCGCACGGACGAGCGCGTCGATCTCCGGCTCGGAGAGGGCGTGGTCCCCGCTCCCCGACACCGTCGCGCCCCAACCGGCCGGGAAGTTCCGGTTCAGATCGAGTGACGCCACCGGCGGTGGCGTCGGCACCGTGAAGCCGTCGTGATCCACCACCGATCCCTCTCGGAGGAGCCGATAGCGGGGTCGGTCGTCGTCGAGGCCGGCGGCCGGCACCGGAACGAGCAGACGCGCGTCGTCCGGGTGACAGGTCCAGCCGCCGTCGGGATCGGCGAGACGCATCTGGAGGAGACGACCGTCGTCGTCCACATCGTGGGCGTCGAGCCCGGGCCAGCGATGACCGTCGACCCATGGCCACGGCCGCGTCGCCGACCGGGGGTGGCGTGGCGTGTCGGCCAGGACCTGCTCCGCACCGTCGGGATTCACTCTCGGCACGACGTAGAAGGTGCGGCGCTGCAACGCCCGGGTCACCGTCGGGTCGTCACCGAAGCCGTCCACGAGGTGGCGGAGCAGGGCGCACGCCGCGACTGTCGCCGTGAGCTCGACGGCGTGGATGCTCGCGTCGATCCAGTGGGCGGGTTTGGTCTCGTGCGACCCCGTCGACGAGTCGGTCACGGTCACGAGGACGAGCTCCCGCCCCTCCCGACTCCGTCCGTAGACCTCGATCGAGACGAGATCGGGATGCTCGACGGCGAGCTGGTCGATCCACGAGCGAAGATCGTGGTACCGGAGGAATGTCAGGTGGTCGCTCACGAGTGGCGCTCAGATCGACTCGGCCGCGTCCGCCGCGGCGTCTCCGGCGTCGCTTCCGTCATCACCGGAGTCGCGGGCCCGCTCGACCAGCAGGTCGAAGATCGCCGGCGGTTCCCGCCACGGCTCGGGCGGCGATCCCGCCTCGGCGGCGGCGACCGCTTCCCACACCCGACGGGGAGTGCAGGGCATGTCGATGTGGCGGATCCCCAGATGCGACACGGCGTCGATGACCGCGTTCTGGATCGCGGGAGTCGATCCGATGGTGGCCGCCTCGCCGATCCCCTTCGCGCCCAGGGGATTCAACGGCGTGGGCGTCACCGTGTGACCGGCCTCGAACGAGGAGAACTCCGCCGCCGAGGGCACGCCATAGTCCATGAAGTTCGCGGTGATCGGGTTGCCGGCGTCGTCGAACACGACCTCCTCGTAGAGCGCCTGGGCGACACCCTGCGCGATGCCTCCCTGCTGCTGCCCTTCGAAGATCAATTCGTTGATGACCGTGCCGGCATCGTCGATGCCGACATGGCGCAGCATCTCGACCCGACCGGTGTCGAGATCGACCTCGACGACGGAGATGTGCGTGCCGAACGGGAAGGTGCCGTCGGCCTGCTCGAAGTCGATCTGTGCCGCCAGGGTGACCTCGCGGGTCTCGGCCTCGGTGGCGAGCGCCGACCAGGTCATCGCCTTCGCCGGCACGCCCGCGACGCCGACGGTGCCGTGCTCGGTGTCGACGACGATGTCGTCGACGTTCGCCTCGAGCAACTCGGCTGCCAGCTCTCGGGCCGACACGACGACCTGCTCGGTCGCCTCACGCACCGCCGAACCGGCGAGCTGCAACGATCGTGATCCACCGGTGCCACCGCCGCGGGGCACGAGGTCGGTGTCGGACTGCACCAGCCGGATCCGATCGACGGGGATGCCCGTCTGCTCCGACACGAGCATGGCGTAGGACGTCTGGTGTCCCTGGCCGTGGGCCGACGTCCCCGCACGCATCGTGGCCGACCCGTCGGCGTGGATCTCGACGGCGCCGAACTCCTTCCCACCGCCGCCCGAGGTGACCTCCACATACGAGGCGACGCCGATGCCCAGCTGGATCCGGTCCCCGGCCTCCCGGCGACGGGCCTGCTCGGCCCGGAGCTCGGTGTAGCCGGCGAGTCCGGCGGCGTGGTCCATCGTCGCGGCGTAGTCACCGGAGTCGTAGGTGACACCGGTCAGGGTCGTGAACGGGAACCGATCCGGCGTGAGGAAGTTCTTCCGGCGGATCTCGAGCGGATCCATGTCGAGCTCGATCGCCGCCTGGTCCACGAGGCGCTCCAGCAGCGCCGCGGCCTCCGGACGGCCGGCGCCCCGGTAGGCGCCGGTCGGAGTCGTGTTGGTGATCCCGACCGCGACGTCGAAGCGGATCGCGGGAAACGTGTAGGTCCCGTGCGACATGCGCTTCGTGCCCGCGGGCAACATCGCACCGACGTTCGGGTAGGCACCCGCGTCGCCGACGACCCTGGCCCGCAGTCCGGTGAACGTGCCGTCCTCCTTCACACCGAGCTCGCAGTACTGGACCTGCGCACGCGAGTGCACGAGGGCCACCATGTTCTCGCTGCGGGTCTCGGTCCAGGTGACGGCACGACCGAGAAGCTCGGCAGCCGCGGCGACGGCGGTGTTCTCGTGGCAGAGCCCGGCCTTCGCCCCGAAGCCTCCACCCACGTGTGGTGTGATCACTCGCACGTCGGACCGGGACCGTCCGAGCGCCTTCGCCAACGCCGCCTGGAGCCCGTGGGGCATCTGATTCGCCGCATGGAACACGAGGCGTTCAGGGTCACCGTCGGGGTGGCCGGCGGGCACGGCTGCGCACGAGTTCGGCTCCATCGGCGCCGCCGCCACCCGCTGATTGACGTAGCGGCCCCGGATCACCCGGTCGGCACCGGCGAGCACGTCGCTCTCCGGGTCGACGACCGACAGGGCGAGATTGTGCTCCACCCCTTCGAAGATCCGACCAGCGGTGAACGACGACTCCGGATCGACCACCACCTCGAGCGGTTCGGTCTCCACGATCACCGCCTCGGCGGCATCGACCGCCTCGGCGAACGACGACGCGAGCACCATCGCCACCGGTTCGCCGACGTAGCGGACGACCTCGGAGGCGAGCGGTGTGTGAGCGAACGCCGGACCGACGGGCACGAACCCGTGGTGCGGCTCGACGCCGAGTTCGGCGGCGGTGAGCACGGCGACGACGCCGGGAGCGGTCACCGCCTCGCTGGTGTCGATCGAGAGGATGCGAGCGTGCGCGTCGATCGAGCGGACGAAGACCGCGTGGACGACGTCGGTGAGCCCGAGATCGGCGACATAGCGCCCTCCGGCGGTCAACAGCTCGGGGTCTTCGGTTCGGATGACGCGGTTGCCGAGAATCGATCCGTTCATGGCCTGACTCTACGACTGCTCCCGCTCCCGTCGGACCAGGACGCCCGCTCGCCCGCTCGACCAACCGGCACCCGATTGGTCCGGTCCCGACGACCGGAGTGGTCCGCCTCGGTCTCATCGGGCACCGTGACACCATGACCGTCCTGAACGCCGTGACCTCCGTGCCCGCCGCCGACCCCGAGACCGCCGCCCGCCACGCTCGTCACCTGCTCTCGCTCGAGAGCGACTGCTGGGATGTGCACGACGCCCTGCACGGTTCCGAGGATCCGGGCTTCCTGCTGATCGACGTCCGAGGGCCCGAGGGATTCGCCGCGGGGCACATCGCCGGGGCCATCAACCGCTATCACGCCGGCCTGACCGACGAGTGGTTGGCCGACATCCCGGTCGATCGGCTGCTCGTCGTCTACTGCGCCGGCCCCCACTGCAACGGTGCCGACAAGGCCATGCTCCGTCTGGCCGAACTCGGGCGACCGGTGAAGAAGATGATCGGTGGCATCACGGGGTGGCTCGACGAAGGATTCGAGCTCGTGTCCGACCGGTGACCCCCGGTCGCGACCGCTGGCGCCTCAACCCCGGCTGGTGACGACCCGACCACGCCGGGGTGCGCGCACCACGGTCAGCCAGGCGATCGCACCGAGGATGATCGAGCCACCGAGGAGGGTGGTGATCTCGGGCTGTTCTGCCACGAACAGCCACACCCAGATCGGCGCGAGCACGACCTCGTTCATCAACAGCAGGGTGCTCTCCGATGAAGGAACGGCTCGTTGCGCGACGTTGAACAGGATCAGTGGCGCCCCGAGGAGGACCGCGCCGGCGAACATGGCCGTCGCGAGGTCTCCGACCGCGATGTCCAGCCCTCCGCCCGCGGCCGTCACGACCGACCCGACGGTCACCATGGTCAGCCCGCTGAAGACCACCGGCACGGTCGATTCGATCGCCGGCGCCGACCGGATCAGGGTCGTGTAGAGGCCGAACACGATCGGGATCGCGATGGCGATGAGCCCTGCGGGCCGGATCCGGTCACTCAGCGTGCCCGACACCATCACCGCCGTCCCGACGAGCGTGATCACGGTGGCGACGGCGACGTGGCGCGACACCCGTTCGCGCATGAGCAGCCAGCTGAAGTAGGCGGCGACGATCGGAGACGCCGTCTGGAGGAACATCACGAACGCCACCGAGGCGAGTTCGAGCGAGACGATGAACAGGCAGGAGATCGAGCCGATCAACACACCGGCGAGCACGTGCGTGGGCTGGATCGATCGCACGAGCGCCGGCAGCCGGCGCCGATGACGCAACACCAGATAGGTGCACCCCACGAGCAGTGCGCCGAGGCCCCGGAAGATCGTGTACTGCCACGGCCCGGCGGCCTCGGCCGATCGGTAGGCCAGCCCACCGAAGCTGAACACGACACCGGTGGCCAACACGAGCATCGAGCCCTGCAGGTGCGTCAGCGACGACGAGGCTCGAAGTGGTCCGGCGGTGGTCATCAGCGAAGACTAGCGAGCGCACTGGACGACCGTTCAGGGCTCCGGTTCGGGCGGTCGGCGACGCCGTCGCAACTCCCTCAGGGTGACCAGACCGGCACCGCGATTGCTGAGCGCCACGAACGGGGCCTGGTCCTCGATGGCCGGCGCTCGGGCACGGACCAGTCGATAGAGCAGGTACACCACGACCGCGGCATGGATCACCCAGAGCGTGACGAAGAATCCCGCAGGCGAGGTCAGCTGCATCAAGACACCTGCCACCAGTGGGCCGAAGATCGCGCCTGCTCCGTTCACGACGATCAGGAGTGCGGCACCGCCGACCCGGACGTCGTCGTCCAGCCAGTCGTTCGTGTAGGCGATCGCGAGCGAGTACATCGGGACGCCGAGGCCACCGAGCAGGAACATGGCGACCGTCAGACGGAGTCCGGTCGGCTCCGCCACCGAGAGCATCAGGCTCAGCGCCCCCGCCGCGGCCGAGACCCCGATCATCACGGAGCGCCTCGGCAGGCGATCCGACAAGGCTCCGATCGGATACTGCAGCAAGCTCGCGCCGAGGGTGGTCGCCGCGACGAAGGCACCGATCGCGCCGATCGACAGGCCGCGTTCGGCGGCATAGGTGGGTCCGAGTCCACGCAACGCCCCGACCGACACCCCGGTGAGGAAGATCACGACCACACCCGTCGGCACGATCGACCAGAGACGCCCGAGCGACAGCGGCTCCGGCACCCGCACGACCGGTGCCGACCCCTCCGACAGCGCCATCGGCACGAGCGACATCGACACCATGACCGAGGCCACCATGAACAGCGACGCGCCACTCGTCGACCCGAACCCGAGCACCACCTGCGAGCAGGCGACGGCCCCCATGGTGACGATCATGTACATCGACAGGGCCCGGCCCCGCGTCTCGTTGGAGGCCTGGTCGTTCAGCCAGCTCTCGATCACGACATAGAGGCCGGCGAGGCAGAACCCGGTGAGGAGCCGCATCGCGAACCAGGCCACCGGATGGACGAGCATCGCATAGACGAGCGCGGCGCTCGAGGCCGTGGAGGCGAGCGCTGCGAACACCCGGATGTGGCCGACCCGTCCGAGCGCACGGACGGTGAACCGTGACCCGAAGATGAACCCGACGTAGTACGAGGTCATGATCAGGCCGATCACGGCGGTGTCGAACCCCTCCTCGGTCCCCCGGACACCGAGCAGCGTGCCCTGCAGGCCATGGCCGAGGCCGAGCAGGCCCGCGGCGGCGAACACCGCCCAACTGACCCGGAGGCCGGCACGGGTCGCGTTCGGAGCGATCGAGGTCATGCGGTCTCGACGTCAGATCGACGCGGTCAACGGACGAACGCGATGAACGCGAGCCAGCCGGCCAGCACCAGCACGAGCAGCACCTTGTGTTGCCATCGCAGCGGCTGTGGCCGAATGCGTGGAGGAGACTCGGGCATGATCGAACGCTAGCTCCTCCGGGCAGTGCGCTCCCGTCGAACGACAGCTCCGGATTGACCTCGGCCGGGGCGCGCCACGAGAGTGTCGCCATGACCGATGTCGACCATCCCGCGTCCGGACCGATCGTCGAGTGCCTCGCCCGTTGGCATGAACATCTCCGCGGCCGGCTCGACGGCGGTCTGGACGCCGTGCTGCATCCCGACGTGGTCTTCCTCTCACCCGTCGTCTTCACTCCCCAGGAGGGACGGGAGATCACGAAGGCGTACCTCTCCGCCGCCGGCGGCACCCTCGGTGGCGACGACGAGGGCGAGGTGGGCGACGGTGCGCCGGAGGGCGGCGGCTTCCGCTACACGAAACAGATCGCCCAGGGTCACCACGCGATGCTCGAGTTCGAGACCACGGTCGAGGGCAAGTACGTCAACGGCGTCGACATCCTGACCTGCGACGACGACGGGATGATCACCGAGTTCAAGGTCCTCATCCGACCGCTCCAGGCGGTCAACGCCGTGCACATGCAGATGAAGGCGATGCTCGAACGCATGGCTTCGGACTGATCGGTCGGCTCAGCCCGTCACGAGCGAAGGCCAGCCGACCGGGCCGCTCGTCTGCTCGACCGTCCGGGCCACCGCCAGACAGGTCGGATCGGCGTCGAACCGACCGAGCACCTGGAGACCGACCGGCAGTCCGGCCGCGGTCCGACCCACGGGCACCGACGTGGCGGGCAGGTAGGTGCCGTTGGCCAGCCCGGCCCAGAACCACTGCGGCAGGATCGAGATCTCGCCGCCCTGACTCAGCTCGATGCGCTGGTCGTCGAATGCCCGCACGGTGTCGTGGGGTGGCGCCGGGCTGTCGCTGACCGGCGTGAGCACCGCGTCGACGCCCACACCACCGAGGTCCGCGAAGACGTCGTCCCACGCCCATCGCAGCCGCTGCTGTTCGTGTTTGTACTCGAGCCACTCCAGATGCGTCAGCCGACGGGCGTGCCCGATGATCGCCTCGGTGTCCCGAGCGCCGTCCCGGAACCGGACGTCCTGCTCTCCGTCGTCGACCTGAGGTCCGTCGAGTTCGCAGGTCGCCGCAGCGTCGAGCACCCGGTAGAGCAGGTGGGCCCGGTCCAGGTCGATCGGGAGCGGCACGTCGACAACGGTCGCACCGGCCTCGACGAGACGACCGACCGCATCGCCGAGCAGCCCGAGCATCTCGGCGTCGAGTGGGCCACCGCCGTGATCGGTCAGGACGGCGACCCGCCAGTCGCGACGACCGGACTCGACCGGGCGGCCGCGACGGTCGGCCAACTCGAACATCAGGGCGACGTCGTCGACCGTGCGGGCCATCGGGCCGACCACGTTGAGATCGACGAGACTGTCCTGCCCCGGATAGCGATGACCGTCGGCGGGGAAGAAGCCGAAGCTGGGCTTGTGTCCCACCACACCGCAGTAGTGCGCGGGGAATCGGATCGACCCACCGATGTCGCTGCCGACCTCGAGTGCGGTCATGCCCGTGACGAGTGCCGCCGCCGACCCACCCGACGACCCGCCGGCCGAGCGGTCGAGGTCCCAGGGATTGCGGGTGAGGCCATGCAGTTCGTTGTGTGCCTGCCACTCGTGCAGGCGGTAGGGCACGTTCGTCTTGCCCCACAACACCGCGCCGGCGTCGAGCAGGCGTTGCACGATGGCCGCGTTCCGTCGGGGACGGTTGCCGCTCGCCGCGGGATCACCCCACGTCGTCGGGGTCCCGACCCAGTCCAGCGCCTCCTTGACGGTCACCGGAAGACCGTGCAGCGGACCGATCGGTCGACCGGTGGAGGCAAAGCCCGTGTCGAGCTCACCGGCACGACGACGGGCCTCGTCGATGCGCTGGACCACGACGGCATTCACCCGCTCGTGATGGGCCTCGAACTGGGCGAGTGCCGCGTCGAGCACTTCCACGGCCGACACCTCACCGGCCGCGACGAGGTCGCGCTGTTCGACCGCGGTGCGCAGCGCCAGCGACCCGCTCACACCGCCACCTCGGATTCGACCTCGAGCAGGCGGGCGGCGATGTGGGCCGATCGCCGTGCGGCGACCACGTCGTGGGCCCGCAGCACCCGGCAACCCCGCACGATCCCGAGCACATGACAGGCCGTCGTGCCGGCCCAGATCTCGTGTCGCTCGGCGTCGAGGGTCTCGAAGAGGAAGCGCTTGTTCGACGCCGAAAGCAGCAGCGCATATCCGAGACGGGACAGCCGATCACTCGCCTCCAACAGCTCGAGGGACTGGTGACGGATCTTGCCGAGATCCATGCCGGCATCGACGATGATCCGCTCGGCCGGGATGCCCGCATCCATCGCCTGGGCGGCACGGCCGCGGAGGAATGCCTCGACTTCACCGACGAGGTCGACGTAGTGCGGATCCGGATCCGCGACCCTCGGCGCCAGCCGGATGTGGGTCGCGATGACCGACGCCCCGGCAGCCGAAGCGACGGGCAGGTACTCGGGATCGGCGAAACCGGAGATGTCGTTGCCGACCACGGCACCCGCGTCCAGGCACTGCCGCAGCACCTCGGCCGACCAGGTGTCGATCGAGATGGGAAGATCGAATCGCTCGTGCAACGCCGTCACGGCGGGCACGACCCGCTCGAGCTCCTCCTCGAGGTCGACCTCGTCGCCCGGCCCGGCCTTCACACCGCCGACATCGAGGAAGTCGGCGCCGTCGGCGACCAGCTGCTCGGCCTTCCGGAGGAACTGGTCGAAGCCCCAGTACTCACCCGCGTCGAAGAAGCTGTCCGGCGTCCGATTCAGGATCCCCATCACGAGCGCCCGATGGGTCACGTCGAAGCGATGGGGGCCGAGTGCGAGCTCCATGCCGCCGAACGTAGCCGGAACGTCCTGCCCACCAGCGCGTGCCGAGACGCTCCAGCACGACCGCCGGAACGAGGAGGGCGACGGCGACGACTCCATCCAACCACCAGTGGTGCCCGGTCGCCGAGACCACGAAGGCCGTCACGGGGAGATGGGCGAACACGAGCCATCGCCACGGCGAGGACGACAGGCCGACGGCCCCGAATGCCACCACCGCCGCCCAGGCCACGTGGAGCGACGGCATGGCGACGAACTGGCCCGAGACACCGGTGCCGACGGGGCCGTACACGTCCATGCCCTGCGCCGCGGCGACGTCGATGAAGCCGAGTTCGGGCAGGAACCGGGGCGGCGCGACGTGCACGAACCGGATCAGCAGGCTCGCACCGGTCAGGAGTGCCAGACGGTTGCGCCATGCCCCGTAGCCCGGCCGATGGAACGTGAACGCCCAGATCAGGAACGCGATCATCGCCGGCACGTGCACGCCCGCGTAGTAGGCACTGGAGAGCCAGGCGAGCGGCTCCCAAGCGAGAATCCAGCGCTGGACGACCATTTCGGACGGAAGGCCGAGCGTCTCCTGGAACTCGACGATCTCCCAGGCTCGCTCGACCGCACGATCGCTCTGCGCGAGGGGCAGCTTCTTGGCCACCCTCCACAGGGTGTACAGACCGCACAGGACGGCGAGCTCCCGGGCGAAGGGCAACACGAGTTCGCTCCCCCGTGTCGGCCGACGGGTCCGGAGCGCGACGACGGCCAGGACGCAGACGACGCCGAGCGCCGCCGAGTGCTGCCAGGTCGGCCACGGCATGCCCCGAGGCTACGCCGCGTTCACGATGCCCTCCGAGCCCGGCGGCGCCGCCGTCGGCTCGCTACCGTCGCCCGGGTGGACCGAGCCCAGCCGAACGGAGCAGATCTCGAGTCCGTGGTCGATGTCGCGCGCCACCGCATCGACGACCCCGTCGTCCGTGCGGCGCATCGAGAACGGCTCGACCACGACGGCGCGCTCGTCCTCGAGGGGTTCCTCCGACCCGACGTCGTCGAGCGACTGATCGCCGACCACGACGCGGACGAGGCGAACGCCTTCTTTGCGGCCGGGACCCACAACGCCGAGCTGACCGAGCCCCTGGCGGACCTGCCGGCCGATCATCCGAGGAACCGGCAGATCGTCTCCTCGAAGGGGTTGATCGCCGACGACCAGATCCCCGACGGTTCACCACTGCGCACGCTCTACGACAGCACCAGGTTCCGGGCCTACCTCGCATCGGTGCTCGGGATCGGAGCACTCCACCCCTACGCCGACCGATTGAGTTCGATCAACGTGCACTTCGCGCCCGCCGGCAGGGAGCTGGGGTGGCATCTCGACAACTCGTCGTTCGCGGTCACGCTGCTCCTCCGGGCGCCCCTCGGTGGCGGGCGATTCGAATACGTGCCGGGGATTCGCAACGACAGCGGCGACGGTTCGACGATCGACAGTGAGCTCCTCGGCCGGGTGCTCGACGGCGACCTCCCCCCGCTCCGGCTCGACTTCGCACCGGGCGCGCTGGTGCTGTTCCGTGGCCGCGAAGCCCTGCATCGTGTCACGCCGACCATCGGAGGCGTCACGCGACTGCTCGTCGTGCTGGCCTACAACGACGCCCCGGGCATCGCCCTGTCGCCATCGGCGCTCGCGACCTTCTACGGCCGCGAGCCCTGAGCCGGCTCACCGACCCGAGAGGGTCGACTGACTACGATGCGCGCCGTGGAGGACGAGGCGCAGCGATCCGACGACGCACTGACGACCCCGGACGCCCCCCGCTACCACCGACATCTCGCCGCGCACCTGCGGGCACTCGAGCCCGAGCTCTGGGCGTGGTTCGATGATGTTCGCCTGGCGGATCGCCGCGACGACGACGCCGAAGTCGAACTGCTGAAGACCACCTACCGCCTGGACGGCGGGGTGCACGACGAGCTCACCGGCCACGGCACGCTCATCGCCGGTCGACTCGGGCTCTCCGAACCCGTGGTGCTGTACCAACAACTCCACGACGAGGAGCGCAACGCCCGGGTCTTCCGTCTGAACGGCCGCATCCACGTCGTGTTCGTCGGCGACCTGCTCGACCTGTTCGAACCAGCCGAGCAGCGGGTCGTGCTCGCGCACGAGCTCGCCCACATCGCGCTCTGGGGCCTCGCGGAAGGCGAGTTCGCGACCCTCGACCACCTCGTCCACCGGCTCGCGCTCGAGGCGCCGACGAACGCCGCCCTCACCGAGTCGGCGCGCAGACTGCGGCTCCGCACCGAGGTCTGGGCCGACGCCGTCGCCGTCTCGGTGCTCGGGGATCCACGTCCGGTGATCTCGACCATCGTGAAGACGGTCACCGGCCTCCGGAACGTCGATCCCGATGCCTACCTCAAGCAGGCCCGCCAGATCCTCGAACGGGATCCGGGGTCGTCCCGCCAACTCACCCATCCGGAGCTGCACATCCGGGTCGCCTGTCTCGCCGCCGCCGATCTCGATCACGTCGAGGACCTCGTCGACGAGCTCATCGGCGGTCCCGACGACCTCGACCGCATCGATCTGTTGGGGCAGGTCCGACTCCTCGCCCTGGTTCGGCGTGTCCTCGCCGGCGCGCACCCGCTGCTCCCGTCCGACGACGCCATCGACGCGCACGTCCGGCATCTGGCGTCGGTGACCGAACTCGGCCGTGTGCGACCGATCGACGACGCCGAACTCGTGACCGTCACGCCGTCGATCCGGCATCTCGCAGCCGCGCAGCTGGTCGACCTGGCCTTCGTGCCCCGCGAGGGTGACGGGCTCGGCGAGCTCCGGGTGTTGTCCCACGAGGCCGAGCGGATCGGGGTCGCCGCCGAGTTCGACAAGATCGTCGCCAAGGCAAGCGACCGCACGGTCGCCCAGGCACGCCGCCTCCGGACCGACGGCGGTGATCCGTCGTGAGCCGACCATGACCCTCGCCCGTCTCCTGTCCGAGACCGTCGTCCGTGGCTTGCCGACGACCGGCGACCTGCTGGCCGTCGGACTCCCGTTCCTCCGGCAACTCGCCGACCTGCACGAGCAGGGCCTGGTGAGCCGGCTGCACGGCGCAGAACACATCGACTTCACCGACGATCGCCTCCGGGTGACACCCCCGGAGGGCACCGAACCGGCTCTCGTCCCCGAGATGCTCGAGCGTCTCAATCCCGAGCGGCATCGACGAGGTGTCGCCGTCACGGCCCGCCTCGGCATCGACCAGGGCGACGGGCAGCGTTGGGACGAGGTTCGGAGCCGAGACGTCCTGACGGATCTGGATGCCGTCCCCGACCGTCCCGTGCTCGTCGTCGGCTACCGGGCCTGGGAGGCGCGTCTCGGCCATCACGACGTGCTGACCGACATCCACCTTGCCGGGCTCGTCCTCACGTCGTTCGCCACGGGCCTCGACCTCGACAACCCGGACCAACTGAGCGAACTCGCCCTGGCCAGGCGACGCCTGCCGACGCTGACGGCGGGCGTGCATCCGGTCGTGACCGGCGTACTGGCCGAGATGATCGACCCCGACCGGCACGAGCGGCCACCGGACCTCCGACACGTCATCGCCCGCCTCGAACACCACCGGGACCTGCCCGCCGATCTCGATCTGAGCGACGCCCTCGCCGACCCGACCGACTGGCGCCCCGCCGTGCTGCGACGGCTGCGGGAGCGGGTGTTCGACACGACCCGACGCAACCGGGCCCTCTACTTCCGACCGAGCGTGTCGACCGTCTCGCTGACCGAGGCGTCGGTGCCGTTGATGTTGAACGTCGATCGCATCACGGCCGACGACGTGCTCACCTGGAGCGGTGACGCCGCCGCGGTGCTCTCGAGTGGGAAGAGCATCGACCTGGAGCGATGGTGCCGCTTCGAGGACGCCCCACACATCACGTCGTCGCTCGACAAACTCATGGCGGCCGAGCGGAAGTTCGTCGTCGAACACGGCGCCGGGCGACTCCGGCTGGTCACGACCTTCCTCCACTGGACCGACCCCGACACCGGGCACCCCGTGTCGACCCCGTTGACCTCCTACGGCGCGACCCTCACCCGGCAGAAGGGTGTGAAGCCGCGCTACCGGGTCACGGCCAACGGCGACCACGAGGTCAATCCGATCCTGCGGTTCGTCTTCCGGCAGCGTTTCGACGTCGTCCTGCCCGAGACCGTCGGTCCCGATCTGATCTCGCTCCGGGCGTTGACCGACGAGATCCAGACGTCGGTCCGCCGTACCGATCCAGCGGTACGCATCGAACTGGTCGACACCCCACGGATCCAGCTGATCCAGCGGCGGGCCCGTCTCCGACTCGACAACTACCGACGACGCCGCGCGATCGCGCAGGCGTCGAGTGGTCGGTGGCGACGGCAGGACCACTCCTACACACCGGACGACTGGCGTCCGCTCGGGCTCGCGCTCGTCGATCGGTTCGTGCTCCCCGAGGAGCTGCCGCTCCGGTCGATCGCGGGCGCCGACGCTCGACCCCGGGGCCGCCCACAGGAGTTCTCGGCCGACGACACCACGTCGGCGCCGGGCTCCGACGAGACAGCCGACGATCGAGACCCCTCGCAGCGAGCTCGGGAGACCTACTCGCTGACCGGACGGGACACCCACGCCCAACGCTGGGAGGTGGATCTGTGCGCCGTCACGCTCGCGACCCTCGGGACCAGGCGGACGACGCTGTCGCGTGACTACGACGATCTCCTCGGCGGTGACGAGGCGGCGCTCGAACATCCACCGTTCGTCGAGTTGTTCCGACCGGGCCGAACCGATGCACCGAGCGCGAAGGACCCGCATCCGCGGGCCGAGCGCCAGGGCGTCCCGCTGGTGCTGCCCGCCGACGACGCCCAGATCGACGCGGTCGCCCGAGCGCTCGACGGCGACTCGTTCATCGTCCAGGGCCCACCGGGAACCGGGAAGAGCCAGACGATCGCCAACATGATCGCCGCGCTCGTCGCCGATGGCCGACGAGTGCTGTTCGTCTGTGAGAAGCGGGCGGCGCTCGACGTCGTGGCCCATCGTCTCGACCAGGTCGGTCTCGGCGACCTCGTCGCGACGATCCACGACACCCAGGCCGACCGGAAGCCGTTCGTGCAAGCGCTCGGCCGCACCTACGAGTCCTGGCTCGCGTCGGCGCCGTCCGGCGCGGCCGAGAACCAGCGGGTGGCCGACGCTGCGGCCCTGGGACGCCTCCTGCGGCCGCCGACGCAGCTGCGCGACGACCTGCACCGACACCACGACGGGCAGCCGACCACGGCTCAGCTCCTCGTGCGGGCCGCTGCGCTGCGACATCTCGGCGCGGCCCCCGGACGGGTGCCGTCCCTCGGCGGGGGCATCACCGCCGGGGACTGGTTCGCCGCCCGCCGGCACTTCGATGCCGTCCGAGCACGCCTCCGACACGACGGTCTCGACGACGAGCTCGGGCGCCACGACATCCTCCGGCTCCGGCCCGACGTGCTCGCCGACGGCGACGTGCTCGGCATCGCCCGGCGCATCTCCGACCAACTCGTCCGGGCCCGAGCGAACGCTCCCCTCGACGATGCCCTCCCGGTCGCCGGCCTGGCCGACCTCCAATCGACCATGCGGACGGTCTCGCCGCTGATCGAGGCCGGTGCGGCCGGTGTTCTCGATCCGACCCACCCGGCCCATCAGGACCTCCGCCGAGCCTCCGAGGCCCGCATCGACCTGGAGCGACGCCTCGCCACGAGTGCGGAGGTCCTGGGGCGATGGTTCGATCCGCTCGATGCCGCCGACACCCGCGCCGCGTTGGAGGTCGCCCGCGGCGCCGAGGGATCGCTACGCCGCTTCTTCAACAGCCGCTGGAAGCAGGTCGAACAGACCGTCCGCTCGGCGTATCGCTTCGACCTCCACCAGGTGGCACCGACGGTCACGTCGGTGTTGACCGAACTCGACCTCCATCACACCTTCGTCGCCGACGCCGCCCATCGCCGTGCCACCGACACCGCCCGCTTCGGCACCGACGACGTCGTGGGACTGGTGCGCTGGATCGATCATCTGCACTCCGATCGGGAGTCGCCGACGAACGCCGCGATCCGGTCGCTCCTCGTGACGCACGGGACACCGGAACGTTGGAGCTCGGCGATCTCGGCGGTCGACGAGCTGGTGGTGAGCGCCGGCCACCTCCTCGTCTCCCCATCGGTGACCGTGGGCCAGCTCGGCACACTCGCCGAGGGGCTCCGCACGACCGGTGTCGCCCACGAGGCCGCAGCGATCGAGTGGTGCCGGCTCGCAGGGACCCCCGAGGCGGTGCTCGGACTGGCGCTCGGCCCCTACGAGCTCAACGATCTCGACGCCCGGATCTGTGTCGAAGACCTGGAACGGCGCCACCTGGACGGACTCTCCCCGGCGACCGGTGCCGAAGCCGACGATCTGACGCCTCGAGTGCTCGACGCCGCGGACCGCCTGCGCCGGTCGACCGCCGCCGCCATCGTCGAGCGAACCCACCGCCGATTCACCGACGAGATCGCACACAGCGACGCCTCGATGGCCGGGCGCAGCGATGAGGACAAGGAGCGCAAGCGACGCTACAACGCCGGCCGGCGACTCCTGGAGCGTGAGTTCGCCAAGAAGATGCGCTTCCGTGCCCTCCGCGAGCTGGCCGACGCCGAGCCCGGCGAGGTCGTGCGGGACCTCCGGCCGATCTGGCTGATGAGTCCGCTCTCGGTCTCGGATTCGTTACCGCTGCGTCCGGACCTGTTCGACACCGTGATCTTCGACGAGGCGAGCCAGATCCCCGTCGAAGACGCCGTGCCCACGGTGTTCCGGGCGCCGCAGGTGATCGTCGTCGGCGACCGCATGCAGATGCCGCCGACGCGCTTCTTCTCCTCCGACGACCTGGAGGACGACGACGTCGTCGTCGATGCCGAGGGGTTCAAGCTCACCGTCACTCTCGATGCCGACAGCTTCCTCGCCCAGGCGGACGCATCGCTCGACTCGAGCATGTTGTCCTGGCACTACCGCTCTCGCTCGGAGTCACTGATCGCCTACAGCAACAACGCCTTCTACCGCGGCGAACTCGCGACGATCCCCGATCGGGACCTGCCGAACGCCACGCTCGATCCGATCGAGGTCGGCGACCCCGACGACGGCGCGACCAACGCCGCTCGGATCCTCGACCGTCCGATCTCGTTCCACCGTCTCCGGAACGGGATCTACGAGCATCGCCAGAACCAGCCGGAGGCGGACTACATCGCCGAGCTGGTCCGCGCGCTGATCGCCCCCACCGAGCACCCGACGATCGGCATCGTCGCGTTCTCCGAGGCCCAGCAGACGGCGATCGAGTCGTCGCTGGCCGAACTCGCCACGGTCGACGAGAACTTCGGTGCGCGGCTGGCCGACGAGGAGCAGCGCCGGGATGACGGCGAGTACGTCGGACTGTTCGTCAAGAACCTCGAGAACGTCCAGGGCGACGAGCGGGACGTGATCATCATGAGCGTCTGCTACGGACCCGACAGCGAGGGCTCGATCCGGATGAACTTCGGGCCGATCAACCAGGGCGGCGGCGAACGACGGCTGAACGTGATCTTCTCCAGGGCGAAGCGTCACATGGCCGTCGTCGCCTCCATGTCCGGCGCTTCGATCACCAACACCCACAACGACGGCGCCAACCATCTGGCCCAGTTCCTGACCTTCGCCGAAGCCGAGAGCCGCGGCGATCTGGCGACCTCGTCGGCGGTGTTGCGCGAGCAGCGGGGTGTCGACGTCACGGCCGATCTCGCCGCACCCGACCGGGTGGCGCACGAGGTCTCGGCGGCGCTGGTTCGCGCCGGACACCGGGTGGACCTCGGCGTCGGCCGCTCCGACTTCCGCCTCGACCTCGCCATCCGTGACGACGAGGGCTACGTGCTGGGTGTGCTCCTCGAGCCCGGCGAACGCGACGCCCTGTCGACCTACGTGAGCGAAGCGGGCGTGCTCGATGCCTTCGGCTGGCAGGTCACCCGGGTGCCGCTGCACGAGTGGTGGCGGGACCCCGACACCGTCATCGAGCGGATCGACGCCCGGGTCCGCCGTCTCAGCGACCGTGGCAGTGCTTGAACTTGCGGCCCGAGCCGCAATGGCAGGGTTCGTTCCGCCCGACGCTCGGCGGCGCGTGATGTGCGGGATCCACATCGGCTCGGACGGTCGCGCCACGCAGCACTCCCGCCGCTGAGGCCGCACCGGCCGTCATCTCGGCGAACAGACCGACATCCTCCTGGCGGACCAGGAAGACCGCGACGCTGCCATCGTGGTGCACGTTCTCGAGCCAGGCGACGTCGAGCACGGGCGCGGCGCCCCTCACGACCCCCTCGCCGAGCGGGTTGCGGAGCACGACGTCGTTGCGCCGGACCGTACAGGTCCACCCGGCGGCGTGCCCGAGCGTCCGTTCGGCGTCCGCGGCGCGGCCGAACCCCTCGCCGGGGTCGACGTCGGTGGCGACGACCAGCGCCGCACGGGGACGTCCACTGCCGCGCAGCATCGCCTGGATCTCGGCGTCTCGGCCGGACCCTCCTGGTCGGATCTGCTGCACACCCCGACCATAGACGGGCGCACTCACACCTGGGCGAGCGGTTTGACCTGAGGTAGCGATCGGACCGCCGCGGGGTCGGCGAGCGCCCGCATCGCGAGCTCGTGATCGGGCAGTGCGAGCACGTCACCGTCGTCACCGATCATGACGTAGCGATCCATCGTCGCGAGGAAGGTCCGGTCGTGACTCACCGCGATCACCGTGCCGACGAAGCCGTCGAGCGCTCGCTCCAAGGCCTCGGACGAATCGATGTCGAGGTTGTCCGTCGGCTCGTCGAGCAGCAGCACGTTGTGCCCCTCCAGCTCCAGGCAGAGGATCTCCAACCGGGCCTTCTGGCCACCCGAGAGCGTGTCGAACTCCTGCCGGAACTGGTCGGCCAGCCCGTACCGGGCCAGATGCTTGCGCGACTTCTCCTCTTCACCGACCCGGTCGAGCACGATGTCGCCGGTGGTCCGACCGAGGAAGTCGGGCCGATGGTGCACCTGGGTGAACGTGCCGACCGATGTGCGGGGACCGAACCGGATCTCGCCCTCGGTCGGCTCGAGGTCGCCTTGCAGCGCCCGGAGCAGGTGGGTCTTGCCGGTCCCGTTCGGTCCGATCAGACCGATCCGTTCCCCGAACATCACCTCGTCGGTGAACGGGAAGAACAGATCGTCGATCGACACACCCTCGAGGGCCACGACACGCCGCGCCGAGTCGGCGCCGCGGAGGTTCACGTGGATGTGCTGGTCGGGAACGGGAGGCGGCGGCGGACCGATCTTGACGAATCGCTCCCACCGGGTCTCGGCGGCGTTGGCCTTGGTCGCGTTCTTGAAGTTGACGGCCGCCCGCTGCTTCATGATCTTCATGTGCCGGTAGAGGCGCCGCTCCTCGTCGTTCCAGCGCTTCAGCGCATCCCCGAGTTGGCTCTGGCGGGCCTCGCGGGCCTCCGGATAGCTGCGATAGGAGCCGCCGTGCACCCAGCAGCCGCTCCCCTCGATCACGACGATCTTGTCGGCGACCCGCTCGAGCAGGGTCCGATCGTGGCTCACCATCAAGATGGTGCTCGCACACCCGACGATCCGCTCCTCCAGCCAAGTGCGTGTCGGCACGTCGAGGTAGTTGTCCGGTTCGTCGAGCAACAGGATGTCGGGCGCTGCGGTGAGGAGCAGCTCGAGCACGAGCCGCTTGCGCTCGCCGCCCGAGAGTTCACCCACCTTCCGTTCGCCGAAGTCCGCGATCGGGGTCTTCACGCTGCGGGCGGCCGCAGCGGCCCACTGCGATTCCAGCTCGTAGCCGCCGAGGTCACCCCACATCGTGAGGGCCTCCGCGTAGCCCATACCGTCGTCGGCGCCCGACGCCATGGCCCGCTCCGCCGACACGAGCGCTCGACCGGCGATGCGCAACTCCGGCAGTGCCACCTCGATCAGCATCTCGCGCAGCGGTTGATCGGGGTCGGCCATGCCGACGTCCTGGGTCATCCGCAGCATCGATCCGCCGAGCGCGAACTCTCCTTCGTCCGCGTCGATCTCGCCGCTCAGGATCCGCAGGATCGTGGACTTCCCGACACCGTTGGCGCCGACGATCGCGGCGTGCTCACCCGGCTTCACCGCGAAGGAGACGTCGAAGAACAGCGGCTCCGACGCCGGCGGGGCGTACTCGAGGTCGGAGACGATGATGCTGCTCACCGCAGCAGTCTGGTGGCCAGCCGCCGCAGGTGCACCCGGGTTCGGCCGGACCGGGGCCGACTCAGGCCGTGGCGGCTTCGAGCGTCGCCTCGGCCACGAGCTCGGTGGAGCGAAGTCGCTGTTCGGTCGTGGGCGAGGCCTGCACGACGATCAGCTCGTCGGCATCGGCATGGACGGCGAACGTCCGGAGGTACTCGCCGACCTCGGCCGGGGTGCCAACGGCGGAGTACGTCATCATCTGCAGCACCTGCCGACCCTGTGGCGAGTCGACGATCTGATCGAGTTGTTCCTCGGTCACCTCACGCTCGCCCAGGAGGAACCGCTTGACCCGAGCCCGTGCGACCCGTTCGAACTGCCGGTCGGCATCGTCGCGATCGTCCGCGCAGATGGCGTTGACCCCGGCGATCACATGCGGTCGGTCACACTGCTCCGACGGCTCGAACTCGGACCGGTAGATCATCACGGCGTCCTGCAACGCAGCCGGGGCGAACTGCGAGGCGAAGCCGTACGGCAGCCCGAGGTGGGCGGCCAGCCGCGCACCGAACAGCGACGAGCCGAGCACCGTGATCGGGACCTCGGTGCCGACGCCCGGATAGGCGGTGACACCGTCGACCGAACCTCCGGGCGCCAGATAGCGCTGGATCTCCTGCACGTCCGAGGCGAACCGATCGCTCGCATCGGGCAGCCGTCGCATCGCCATCGCGGCGGCCCGATCGCTTCCCGGCGCCCGTCCCACGCCGAGATCGATGCGCGAGCCGTACAACGTGGCGAGCGTCCCGAACTGCTCGGCGATCGTGAGCGGCGAGTGATTCGGCAGCATGATGCCGCCCGATCCGACTCGGATCGTCGACGTCTGTGCGGCGACGTGGCCGATCACCACGCTCGTGGCCGACGACGCGATCGCCGCCATGTTGTGGTGCTCGGCATACCAGGCCCGGCGATAGCCGAAGGCCTCCGCCCGTCGGGCGACGGCCACGGTGGCGTCGAGGGCGTCGCGCGTCGTCTGACCGTCGCCGACGATCGCGAGATCCAACAGGGAGATCACGGGAGCCATGGGTGCAGCCTGCCACCGCGCGACCTCCGATGGTCAAAACACCGCGGTCGAGACATCGCGCGGACGCCGGCCTCAGCAGAGGTCGAACACGGCACTCGAGAGCCGTTCCGGTCCGTGCTCGGTCACGAGCACCTGCTCCTCGAGCTTGACCCCTTCACCACCGGCCCGTGGCCCCACGTACGCCTCCGTGGTCAGCACCATTCCCGGCTCCAGGACGCCGTCCCAGCCGATCTTGTCCCACATGTGCGGGAAGGTGATCTCGGGGAACTCATCACACTGCCCGACCCCGTGATAGTTGACGCAGTAGTGCCGGTACTCCTCCACCGGAGGCATCCACGACTGGTGGGTGAGTTCATGGAACGTCCGGCCCGGGGTGAGGAGTTCGATGTTGTGCTCGATCTGATGTCGGGCGAGGTCGTAGGTGTGCTGCTGGGCCGCGCTGGGCCGACCGTCGCCCGCGAGCCACGTCCGGCTCACGTCGCACATCATCCCGTAGGCACCGACCAGGTCGGTGTCGTAGGCCACGAGGTCGCCATCCTCGATGATCCGGCTCGAGACCTCCTGCATCCACGGATTGGTCCGGGGTCCCGACGACAGGATCTGGGTCTCGATCCACTCCCCGCCCCGTCGGATGTTGCCGGCGTGCAGCATCGCCCAGAGTTCACGCTCGCTCATGCCGGGCCGGAGCGCGTGGCGCATCTCCGACATCGTGTCCTCGCAGGCCCGAACGGCACAGCGCATCGCACGGATCTCGTCCGGGCCCTTCACCGAACGGGCCTGTTCCATCAGCTCCTGGCCGTTCACGAGGCTCACGCCACCGGAGCGGAGTCTGTCCGCCTCGGGCCAGTTCAGGTGATCCGCCGCGATCCGAGCGCGCGGTCCGGCGTGCTCTCGGATCACCGCGAGCATCTCATCGGCCCACCGACGTGACGCCTCGTCGTAGCGGGGCCCCGCGAGGAAGTAGAGGGGTGAGTCGGCGGAGCGGACCTCGGTCACGTTCGGGTTGTGCCCGCTCAGGAACTCGCACTCGAAGAACTCCCAGATGATGATCGAGCCATCGGCCCCGACCCAGCAGTACCGGGAGGGGTTGTGGCTCACCCACACCTGCATGTTCGTCGTGTCGGTCGCGTACCGGATGTTCATCGGATCCCACAGGATCAGACCATCGACGGCGTCGAGCGCCATCTGCCGCCGCACTCTGGCGAGTCGGTACTCACGGAGTGCCACGAGGTCGGGCAACTCCAGACCTGCGGCGACCCACTCCGCCTCCAGCGCCGCCCCCGGACCGAGCACCATGTGGTGGAGATCGGATCCTGCCGCGGCGATGTCCGGTGGCGTGTCGGGCGCCAGCGCACGCATGCTGGCGAGAATCTTTCCGGCCACGGTCGACACCTCGGACTCACTCGGCGATCGTGACGAGACTCTAGACCACGCTGAACGGACGTCCAGTCCTCGACCGGCAGGCGAGACTGTCAGACCCCATCCGTACGGTTCACACCAGAGCTCGGGCATGCCGGGCATGAACGAGAGGTGTGATGATGCAGGTTCTGGTGGCGGTCAACGATCGGCGAACGAGCGAGACGGATGCACTCGACGGCGAGCTCGTCATGCCCCGTCCGGCCGACTTCGAGAGCGGTCCGGCCTTCGTCGGCGTCGCGAGCCTGCGACCCGCCGAGCGTGCCGAGGTCGTCGAGCTGGCCGGAGTCGACGCCGGGATCGTCTCGGTCGCCGTCGCGGATGCACTGCACCGCCTCGGCCTGCTCACCGAGGTCTGGAGTGCCGACGACGAGGCGCTGGTGGACGCACAGCTCGAGCGGATGGCATTGCTCGTCGCGGCGTGACGACCGTGGACGTCAGTGCCGAACGTGCTGGAGGCGCCAGGCCTCGTTCAGCACGTCATCGGCGTCGAAGTAGGTGTCCTGGAGATGGCGCGCGCCCGAGGCCGGTCGGAACGCACGTCGTGCGTGGAGCACCCGATGGTTCTGCACCATGAGCAGGTCTCCGGCGTTCAAACGGAACTGGATCTGATTCGCCTCGTCGGTGATCAGGGCCGACAACGTGTGGTAGGCCGCGTACCAGTCGGCGGCATACGACGCGGTCGGATCGATCGCCTGGAGCAGCTGGTTCGAGTACCGCAGGTGAGTCACCTCACCCGCCACGTTCGTCCGCAGAATCGGCGATCGCCCCCAGGTCTCGGCGTCGTCCGCGAACTGACGGAATCCCACCTCCACCGACGCGAGGATCTCCCGGTGCTCCGCCGAGAGCATCCCGGCGATCGTGAATCCGTCCACGAGAACCGAGTCGCCGCCTTCGGCGTCGTTGACCAGCATGTGCAGGATCTGCCCGCTGGGTGGGTGCCGCTTCGATCCCATGTCGTTGTGCGGCGGGAGCGCCTCCGAGGTGTGGGCGACGTTGTAGCCGGCCGGATCGACGTAGACGTCGTGGACGAGGTCGAACGGGACCTCGATCGGCGGCGCCCAGCGTCGGATGAAGGGCACACAGGCGCCCGACTCGGTGGGGGTCGCCGTGATCACGACCGCCCCGTCCCGACCGAAGGCTTCGAGCATCTCGAGTTCGACGGCGAGTGATCCACCCGTCACGTCAGCGTGATCGAACCGCTCCGGCACGAAGCCCGGATGCCACGGCTTCGGATCCGGATAGGCGCGTCGCGCTTGTGCGGTGACGTCATTCCACCACGCCGATGAATACGACGACCGGTGGTCGCCCCAGTCGACATCGATCGTGCCGTCGGCGGCCACCGCGACACCCGCCGGCATCAGGTCGGCGGCGACCTGGGAGATGACGAGCCGGTGCTCGGTCGTGGACACGACACGGCACTCGGCGCACGGACAGTTGTCGCGGAGCCACAGGGCGGGCACCGCGACCGGGCCCTCAGGCCATCGAAGCTCGACCATCGTCATCTCGGTGCACCTTCTTGTGGCGAGCCAGTCGGCGACGTTGCCCACTGGACGTCCGTTCAGTGCGAGAAATGTATTGAGCTTTCCGACGAAGGGCAAGCACTTCCCGATGACATCCCGAAACGACGACCGCCTGACCAAGGGCGGCCGGTCGGATCATCGCGACGGCGCCATCACGTCCGCTTCGAAACGCGCCATGACCGCGTCGAACTCGTCGCCGGCGCCGAGCGTGAAGTCGGGGATGATCAGCTCGTCCACGCCGACCGCGGCGTAGGCGGCGACCGTGTCCTCGACCATCGCCGGGGTGCCGACGATCGAGGGACGCGGCAGCCCGCCGGATCGGATCGCCGCCGCCTCCTCTTCGGTGTCGGTGAGGAACAGCAATGCCACCGCGGTCTTGTGGATCTCGCCGACGTCACGCCCGAGACGCTCGCAGTGGGCGGCGAGCACCTCGATCTTCTGCTCGAGAAGATCGGGCTCACCCCAGACGTTCCACTGTTCGGCGTACTGGGCGACCATCCGCAACGTCTTCTTCTCGCCGCCACCACCGATCAGGATCGGGAGCCGGCCGACCGGCTTGGGCGACAGCGGTGCATCAGTCATCCGGTAGTGCTTGCCGTCGAGATCGACCCGATCGTCGTCTCGAAGACCCCGGAGGATCCGGAGCGACTCCTCGAGCTTCTCGAAGCGATCCGTGAACGTGCCGTATTCGATGCCGTAGGCGGTGTGTTCGTTCTCCTGCCAGCCGGCTCCCATGCCGAGCACCACCCGACCGCCCGAGATGTGGTCAGCGGTGACCGCCTGCTTCGCCAACACGGCGGGATTCCGGTAGGTGTTGCCGACCACCATGGGCCCGATCCGGACGCGCTCGGTGGTGGCGGCGATCGCCGACAGCATCGCCCACGCTTCGTGGAACGGACGCTCGACGTCGCCGCTCATCGGCATGAAGTGGTCGGCGAGCCAGACGCCGTCCCAGCCGCCGGCCTCGGCCCGCTGGGCACGACGCAGGATCTCGTCGGTCGTGTGGCTGTTCCCGATCCAGAAGCTGAACTGCATGGGTCCGAACCTAGGGCGTGACCACCTGGCCGACGAGCCAGCCCCGGTCAAGCAGCCCGGCTCCCCTGTCGATGATCTCGTCATGCGACGCTCGATCATCCGTGCTTTCGTCGGCCTCGTGCTCCTGACCGGCGGCTGCGGCAGCCTCGACAGCACCGACGACGGCACGTCCGCATCGACCGTCGAGACGACCGACGCCACCACGTCACCGGACGCGGCGACCACCGACGAAGCGGACGAGGCGGGGAGCGCCGACGACCCCGACGAAGCCGCCGGAACCGAGGCGACCGACGACCTCGACGAGGCGGCGCTGTGTGCGGCCCTCTCGCAGGACGACATCGATCCGACCGTCGTCGAGCTGGCCCCCGATCGCTACCGGACGGCGCTCCAGTCCTTCGTCGACATGCCGGACGCGATGGATGGCGAGGATCTCCAGCCCATGATCGACGCCGCCGACGCCAACCCGACCATGGGCGTGGACCTCCGGGCGCTGCTCGACGAGATCGAGTGCGACACGCAGACCGAACTCGAGGTGGGAGCGATCGCCGACATGTTCGCCCTGTACGAGCCGGAGCCCGACGACGCCTACTGCGCGGTGCTGAGCGAGGCGTTCGCCGACCAGACCGAGGGTCTGACTCCCGACGACAGTGAGGTGCTGCCCGAACACGCAGCGGCGTGGAACCGGCTCCGCCTCCTCGGCGACAGCGGCGACGATCTCGACCTCCCGGAGGACGAGGCCTGGCGGCTGTTCGGGGATCTCGCGGGGCTGGGCATGTACGCCGAGGGTCGGTGCGGTCAGCCGGGCGTGTTCGCCCAGACGATGTTCGGCGCCGCGTTCATGCTCGCCGCCGCCACCGGAGAGTTCGGCGGCGACGGGGGCGAGCTCGAGGTCCTCCCGGCCGACAACCCGCCGGAGGTCGACCCGGAGGCGAACGGCGACACGATCGTCTCCCGGTCTCCGCTCGACGATGCCGAGTCGGCTCGACTGCTCGAACTCGCAGGCGGGAACTCCTCGATCACCGGGTTCGAGCGACTCGTCCTCGACCTCGATGCCGAGGACGACCCCGGCCGCTACCTCGCCGAGGTCATCGTGCCGGTCGCGTGGGAGCTCGAGGACACGTTCTTCGGCGTCGGCTTCGAGCCCGTCGACGGCGGATTCTTCACCGAGCTCTCGTTCGATGTCGCCTGCCAGGGTCTCTGCGGTCCCGCCGATGACTGGCCCGAGCGCTTCGCCAGCTTCTTCGAGGAATCCGGTGCCGAGATCCTCGCGGACGAGCCACTCACCGGCCCCGAGGGCCGACTCGTCGTGACCGGCGGTTCGATCACCACCGACGTGATCGCCGGCCGCTGGTCGGCCGACGCCGGTCGCCTCCTGCAGTGCCAGGCCGAACTCGACGACGAGGACGTCGCCCTCGTGCCGCTCTTCTCCGAGATCTGCCGTCTGGCCGTCGCCCGCTGGCTCTGACCCGGCCCGGCACGTCGCTCAGCCGGCGGCCCGGACCGACACCCGATCCCCCGCACGGACGACCACCCGGTCGGCGCGGTGGTCGAGGCGCAGCACGAACCCTCGCATGCCCCGATGCAGGAAGGCGCGGTCCTCGGCGATCTCCTCGATGGTGGCGTCCGGGGTGCCCCGCAGATGCCGCGTGAACATCGGGCACGGTGCGGCGACCTTGGCCCGGTCGAGTTCGGTCACCGTGCCGTCCGCGTGCTCGACACGGATTCCGCCCGCCAACTCCGGCTGAGTCAGGACTTGCCCGGACGCGACGATCACGTTCTCCCCGGCGATGCCGATCGGTGCCGAACCGAATCGCTCCGCCATCGCTGCGTAGTGCGCGGTGAAGCCGATCGACAACGCCCGGTCGGGCGTGAACCCGGCGCCATCCGGATGCTCCCGGTGGTGGACGTCCAGTTCGATCCGCCCATCGACCTCGGCGGAGACCCCGCCCGGCTCGATCGCCAGGGCGTCGACCTCGAGCAGCGGTTCGGGGCGGTAGACGTTCGGTCGACCGCCGGTCAACGCCCGTCGTTGGATCTGGAGCAGCACGATCTCGCCGACGGGGCGCCACGGAGCGGACATGGCCCGAGTATGCCGGTTAGGTTCGGCCCGTGTCCGACAGCACCGCACCCACGATGCCCGTCGACGACGTCGTCGATCCGCACATCCACCTCTTCGACCTGTTGGGTACGCCTCGCCCCATGCAGCCGATCGGCAAGATGTTCCGTGGCAACGACACGCTCGTCCGAGCGGCGGCGCTGAAGGCCATGCCGGCCGCCACGATCGCCTACTTCGGCGAACGAACGGACCTGCTGGGCGACTACCGACCCACCGACTTCCGCACGGATTCAGCGTCGTCGCGGGTCGCTCGCTACGTCCACATCGAGGCCGGCTGGTCCGACAAGACGCCGATGGATCCCGTCGGAGAGACCGTCTGGCTCGACGCACTCCCCGACGGCCCGGCCGCCATCGTCGGCCATGCCGACCTGACCCGGGGCACAGCCGCGGGAGCCGTCATGCGTGGCCATCTCGAGGCCAGCCACAAGGTCCGTGGGATCCGTCACTCGATGTCATGGCACGAGGCGGGCGGCGTCATGGACTTCGGGACGGCAAAGGCCATGAGTCGGATGTCCGGCTACCGCGCCGGCTTCGACCAGTTGGCGGTCCACGGCCTCTCGTTCGACGCCTGGTGCTTCGCCGAGCAGATCCCCCACGTCACCGAGCTGGCCGACCACAACCCCGACGTTCCCATCGTGCTCTGCCACCTCGGCACACCCGTCGGGATCGGCGGCGAGTTCGCCGGCATCGGTGCCACCCCGGCGGAGCGCGACCTCATCGCCGGTCGTTGGCGGGACGCACTCGCCGACCTCGCGAGTCGGCCGCAGGTCTCGGCCAAGATCTCGGGTCTGCTCATGCCCGCCCTGGGCTTCGGCCACGAACACACCGAGGCGTCACCATCGGTCGACCGCCTCGCCGAGGAACTGGGCCCGATGGTCGAGCACGCGCTCGCGGTGTTCGGCCCGGACCGCTGCATGTTCGCCTCGAACTTCCCCGTCGATCGTGTCAGTAGCGACTACGAGACCGTCACCCGAGCGATGCTCCAACTGACCGAGTCGCTCGACGATGCGGCGCAGGCGGCGCTGTGGCGCGACACCGCCGTCCGCTTCTATCGCTTGACCTGAGCTCGGCGACGCCGGCGCGGAGCCCGGGCGACCGCGCTCGCCGGCGATGACGGCCGTCGAGCCGTGACGCCGTGTGGCCGTGGTCACGCCAGGGTCCGAATACTCAGCGACCTCACTTTCCCGCGGTGCCGCCGGATGGCAGAGTCGCCCACATGCCACCGACGTCAACCTCCACCACGCGGTTGGCATGCGTGTTGTTCACCGACGTCGCCGATTCGACCGCGACGATGTCGGCCCACGGTCCGGCGGCGGCGACGGAGCTCCGGCGAGTCCACGACGACGTGGTGGCCCGGATCATCGCCACCCATGGTGGATCGATCGTCGACACCAACGGCGACGGCGTCATGGCACTGCTTCCGACCGCATCGCTCGGCATGGCCGCAGCGCTTCGGCTGCTCGTGGACTTCGACGACCACGGTCGTCGTTGCGACGTCCCGGCACCGATACGACTCCGCATCGGTGCCGCCGTCGGTGAGGTCATCTCGGAGGGGAACCGACACATCGGCGACGCCGTCGTGGAAGCCGCACGTCTCGAGGCGCTGGCCGAGCCCGGTTCGGTGCTCGCAACGACGCTGGTCGCGACGCTCGCACGTGACGTCGAGACTGCCGAGATCGTCGAGCGCGACCCGATGATGCTCAAGGGCTTTCCATCGCCGGTGTCGGTGTGCACGATCCGACCGAAGGATCTCGGACTCGGCCCTCTGCCGCTTCCGAAGGAGTTCGTCGACCCGTCGTCGACGCCGCTCATCGGGCGCCAGGCCGCCCTGGCGACTCTCGAGCGCCAGTGGGCCGCGGCAACGTCAGGCCGACTCGTCATCGGCGCCCTCGCCGGCGAGGCCGGCGCGGGAAAGAGCCGACTGATCAGGGAGTTCGCCCGTCGCTGCCACGCCGAAGGCGGCATTGTGTTGCACGGGGCGAGCGACTCCGAGCTCGACATCCCGTACCAGAGCGTCGCCGACGCGCTCCTCCCGGCCGGCGAGATCGACGACATCATCGCGGCAGCCATCGACGGCGTCGGCCCCCTCGCCCGGCTCTTCGCCCTCGGCGATCGTGGCGACCACGAGGCGCTCGAGCGGCGCGAGGTCTTCGCCGCAGTCACCGAAACGCTCGCTCGACTCTCGACCCGCCGACCCGTGCTTCTCGCGCTCGACGACTTGCACTGGGCGAGATCGTCGACGGCGCAGCTGCTGCATGCCCTGGTCGACGAGCTCGCCGGTCATCGACTGCACGTCATCGTCGGCTACCGCCCGAACGAGATCGACAGCCTCCATCCCGTCTCCGCATTGGTCGGCTCGCCGGCGGTCCAGGCGGCTCTCGAGCTGGTGGATCTCGAGGCACTGGGCGGCGACGACGTCGCCGATCTGGCCGCGGCCAGCGCCGGACGAGCGCTGACTCCATCCGAGACGGCGCTGGCCCGCCGGATCCACGAAGACTGCGGCGGGAGCCCGTTCTACGTCGGCGAGGTGCTCCGGCACCTGCTCGTCGTGTCCGACGCGTTCGGTCCCGTTCCTCCGCCGGAGGGAGCCACACTGGCGCTCGCCGTGCCGCCGACGGTGCGTGACGTCGTCGTTCGACGGGCGGAGTCGCTCGGACCGGAGGCACTGCGGCTGCTCTCGACCGCGTGTGTCGCAGGACCGTCCTTCGATGTCGACATCGTCGCCCGTGCGGCAGGCATCGACCCCAACGACGCGCTCGATCTGCTCGAGCTCGCCGTCGATCGGACACTCTGTCGCGAAGCGCCCCGCGACGGTCGCTTCGTCTTCGCCCACGACATCGTGCGAAGCGCCCTGGCGGGCCGACTGAGCGCGGCCCGGACACTCCGTGTGCATCTTCGACTCGCAGAGGCGCTCGAGGCGACGCCGAGCCCGCCGCTCGACGAACTGGTGCGCCACTGGA
>JAHDCV010000035.1 GCA_020629695.1 Acidimicrobiales bacterium
ACGAGGCCAGTGCCCGCTGCCGGGGAGCGCAGGGTGGCGCCGGCGGTTCCGTCACTCCAGCCGGTGTCGAGGAGCAACATCGACGTCGCGCCGAAGGGCTCGGCCGGGACGACCGCCGCGCCGACTCGCCGCTCGAAGGGTGGTCCGAGCACGGACCACGAGACCCCGGTCTCACCGACGGGGCCGTCGCCGTCGAACTCGTCGAGTGCCTGCCCCGCCTCCACCGGCGCGGCCTCGATGACCGCCCTGGTGTTCTCCGTCGTCGCTCGAGTCCCGGCGTACCAGCCGAACCCGAGGAGCCCGGCGAGGACGGCCAACCCGGTCGCCAGAAGCGGTGCACTCAGTGGGGGGACGGGCGAGTCGACCGTCGCGATGCCGGGTTCATGGCGGACGACCTCGATCGCCGTGGACGGATGCCGGACATCCAGGTCCTCATCCCGCATCGGTCGCCTCGCTCCCGGTCGGTGGTCCGATCACGCGGCGCTCGACGCCGATGACGGCGACCACCATGGCGACCACGTTCGCGGCGACCCAGGCGGTGACGGCGCCCCACACCGGTCGACCCGGGATCAGCAGCAGGCCGAGCCCGATCGAGCCGACGGCGATCGTCCACGTGATGGCGTTGGTCAACCACGAATCCCGAGCGAGCCTGGCCTCGGTGAGCCCGACGGAGGTCACGCCGAACACCAGAGCGGCCGCCACGAGCCAGGGAACGATGGGTGCGACCTCGGCGTAGCTGTGGCCGAGCAGCCCGAGCACCGGCGCGCTCAGCAAGGACGCGGCGACCCAGACGGCCATGCCGGCGATGATGTTGGCGCCGAGCGTGCGGCGGATTCGTCCGACCCGGTTCTCGCGTTCGAGGCTCACCTCGCTCAGCAGCACCTGGGTCAGGGTCTGCGGGAGCATGATCACCATGACGCCGATGCTCCAGACGAGGTAGAAGGCCGCGTTCGTCTGCCCGGCGACCCGGCCGGCGACGAGCAGGGGGATGACATGAAACGGTGCCTGGGTGGCCAGGGCGCCGACATGCTGTGCGCCGAGAAACGTCCGGTGCTCCGGCGAGAGCCGCCATGGGGCCGCCATCTCGATGAGGTGGCGCCGCCACAGGACGAGACCCCCGAACAGTCCCGAGGCGGCGAGTGGGACGAGGGCGACGGCCACGATCCAGCTCGCACGGTCCTGCCATGGATCGAGCAGGAGCAGCGGGACCCTCGCGATGGCCGGTGTCGCTGACCGGATGAACACGCTTCGCCAAGCGCGGGACGACACGAATCGGGCGTCGACGACGAGGGTGAGGGTCGCGCCCGCTGCGACGAGCGCGAGCGGAAGGGACAGCCGTGCGCCACTGCTTCCGGAGAGCTCATTCCAGTTGGATCCGGCGACGAAGGGGGCGAGGAGTCCCAACGAGAACGCGAGCATCGTCACCGTGGCCGCCGCGGCCCCGGTGATCCCGCTGATGGACCGTTCGCCGCCACTGCGGTGGATCAGGATCGGCGCCCCGACCCCGCACACCATGACCACGAGCTGCACGAGGCTGAACCACGCCGCCGCACGGCCCACATCGCCGGCGTCGGTCGACGTGAGGGCCGCCACGATCCAGAAGCCGAAGCCGGCCGCGGCGGTGACACCGAGGGTCGCGGTTCCCCAGAGGGCGCCCCGGGTGAGCTCCCGGTCGGCGGTGTCGGCCACGGCTCCCGGATTGCTCGACTCGGCCAGAACCTCGGACACGTTGCTCCCGTCGTGCCGGGCACTCGGAGTCGAGAACCCCGCCGACACATCACTCAGATGCGGCGCCCCGCTCGTTCACCGCGGCACGACGCTACGGCTCGGTCGGAGGTCGCACAAGGGAAGCCCTACCCCTTCGGGATCGGGCGGGATCAGCGGATCGCCGCAGCGATCGCGAGCGTTCGCTTCGCCATCTCGACGTGCAGGTTCTCGATCATCCGACCGTCGACGGTCACGACACCCCGGCCTTCGGCTTCGGCTTCGGTGAATGCATCGATCACGGCCCGGGCGTGGGCGACCTCGTCGTCGTCGGGCGCCCACAACGTGTTGGTCGGCTCGACCTGGGACGGATGGATGAGGGTCTTGCCGTCGAAGCCCATCTCGAAGCCCTGCGTCGCCTCGGTGAGGAATCCGTCGGGGTCGCGCACGTCGTTGTAGACCCCGTCGAGCACGCTCACTCCGGCCTCCCGACCGGCGAGCAGCGTGGTGGCCAGGTGGGGCAGGAGCGGATGCCGACCGGCGACCATCGGTGCGCGGAGCTCCCGATAGAGGTCGTTGGTGCCGAGCACGAGACAGTCGACGAGGGAGTGGGCGGCGATCTCCCGCACGTCCAGGATCGCCGTCGGTGTCTCGATCATCGCCCAGATCGTCATGCCGACCGGGGCTCCGGCGGTGTCGAGTGCGGCCGAGACGGCGTCGAGCTCCTCGGTCGACCCGACCTTCGGGATCACCACGGCCGAGGCACCCGAGGCGGCGACGGCCGCGAGATCCGCGGCGCCCCACGGTGTGTCGAGCCCGTTGCAGCGGATGGTGATCTCGGCGCCTCGGTAGTCGCCGGAGGCTGCAGCCGCCACGGCTTGAGCCCGTGCGGTCTCCTTGGCGTCGGGGGCGACGGCGTCTTCGAGGTCGAAGATGAAGGCATCGGCGTCGATGCTCTTCGCCTTCTCGAGCGCCCGGGCGTTGGCCGCGGGCATGTAGAGCACGGATCGGCGGACCTTCATCATCAGCCTCCGAATCCGTAGGTCGCCGCGAGATCGGGGTCCCGCTCGGACAGCTGCTTGGCCAGTGCGACCACGACCTGGCACTGCTTGACCGAGGCGTCGTCCTCCATCTTCCCGTCGAGCATGATGGCGCCGGTGCCGTCGCCCATCGCCTCGATGACCCGGGTGGCGTGGGCCACCTCGGCCGGATCGGGGGAGAAGACCTTCTTGGCGACGCCGATCTGCTTCGGGTGGAGCGACCACGCCCCGACGCAACCGAGCAGGTAGGCGTTGCGGAACTGGTCCTCACAGGCCACCACGTCGTTGATGTCGCCGAAGGGTCCGTAGAACGGGAGGATCCCGTGCGCGACACAGGCATCCACCATGCGGGCGATCGTGTAGTGCCACAGGTCCTGCTGGAAGATGTCGCGGTGGGCATGGATGTCGGGTGAGCCGTCCTCCGACGCCGGCGGGTCCTGGCGCACCAGGTAACCCGGATGGCCGCCGCCGACCCGGGTGGTCTTCATCCGCCGGTTGGCGGCGAGGTCGGCCGGACCGAGGGAGAGGCCCTGCATGCGGGGTGAGGCACCGCAGATCGCCTCGACATTCGACACACCCCGGGCGGTCTCGAGAATCGCGTGCACGAGGATCGGGCGGTCGAGCCCGGCCTTGGCCTCGAGCTGAGCGAGCAGACGATCGACGTAGTGGATGTCCTCGGGGCCCTCGACCTTCGGGATCATGACGACGTCGAGGGTGTGGCCGATCTCGAGCACGACCTCGGTGAGGTCATCGAGACCCCACGGTGAGTCGAGCGAGTTGACCCTGGTCCAGAACTGCGTGTCGCCGAAGTCGACGGTCTTGCCGACTTCGATCAGCCCGGCGCGTGCGGCCTCCTTGTCGGTGGCCGGCACCCCGTCCTCGAGGTTGCCGAGCAGGATGTCGACCGTGGGTGCGATGTCCGGCACCTTCGACCGCATCTTCTCGTTCGAGGGCGGGAAGAAGTGGATCATCCTGCTGGGTCGGAACGGGATCTCACGGACGGGCTCGGGGGCGCCGACGGCGAGGGGGCGGAAGAAGTCCTTGGGGGGTCGCACGGCCGCACAGGCTAGTTCGGACCCCCGCCTGGCTCGAAGTTGCGACGCTCAGAGGCTCCAGACGAAGAGCTGCTCGAGCAGCCGTTCGTGGAAGCCGAGCGCGACCCCGACCGTCGCCATCGCGAGGATGAACCCTCCGAGCACGGCGAGGAGCGGACTGACCAACGATCGGATCGCTCCGGGCACCAACTCGGCCGCGGCGGTGAGCATCGACAGCGGCAACGTCAGGCCCGCCAGATAGATCGACAGCAGGATGAATCCCGACAGGCCACGGTTCGGCATGCTGTTGAGCAACGACCCGAACTCCGTGCCGACGCACGGTTGCCACAGCGACGCCGTCGCCCAGGCGACGGCGATGCCGCCAGCCATCGAGACGAGGTCGATCCGTCGGATCAGCGGGATGAGGAGCAGCACCCCACCGCCGAGGAAGGCGAGGGCGATCAACGGGTCCGGAAGTGCCGGTCCACGGCCCGAGAGTGGGAACCAGGCGAACACGACCAGCGCGACGAGAAAGGCGAGCACCGCTTTGAACGACTCCTTCCGGGCCGCCGCGAACACCGCGAGCCCCGGCACGAGCACCGTGAGCGAACACGGCAGCAGCGTGGAGGAGACCCCCTCGAGGAGCAGACGGATCACGCGCCCGGGTTCTCCAGCAGCCAGGCGACGGTGGCTTCGAGTTCGTCGTAGTTGCCTTCGCCGATCCAGTCGTACCGGATGTTCCCGTCGGCATCGATGATGTAGGTCCGCGGCCAGAACCGCCGACCCTCCTGCCACGAGCGGAAGTTCGTCTTGTCGGTGTCGAGCGCGATCTGCCAGTCGACCCCGAGCTCGGTGGCGGCTTCGGCGATCCGCACCGGGTCGGCCTCGAAATCGAACTCCGGTGCGTGCACACCGACGACCTCGAGTCCGGCAGGTTCGTAGGTGTCGTAGAGGCGGGCGATGGTGTCGAGGGTGTTCTTGCAATTGCGGCAGGCGAAGGTCCAGAACTGCAGGATCGTCACCTCGCCGCGGGCGTCGGTGAGGGTCGTGGCGTCGCTCTGGAGCCACCCGTCGAGCTCGACGAGGTCGGGAGCGGCGCGGAGCACCGGCGGCGCAGCGGTGAGCGGTGTGAAGTCGGGCGCGGGCACGGTTGTCTGCGTCGTCGGCGAACCCGCCGGTGCATCGATGGCGGCCACCTCGGCATCGACGTCGGCGACCCGGTTGGTCACGATGCCGACGACGAGTGCGAGCGCGCCACCGACGAGGAACAGGATGAGTGCGGTGTTGCGCGTCACGGGAGTCTCCGCATGGGTCGATGAGGGATCCCGTCCTCGATGAACTCCTCACCGGACACGACGAAACCCATGTCGGAGTAATACGGCACCAGATGGCTCTGGGCATCCAGCACGAGTGGTTCGTCACCGAACGTTTCGATGGCCGAGACCACGAGCTGCCGAGCCAGACCCCTGCCGCGAGCGGCGCCGTCGGTGACCACGCGCCCGATCCGACGGTCGCCGTCGTCGCCGAGCAGCCGGATCGACGCGGCGACGGCCAGCGGCGCATCGGCGGGAGCGAGCCAGCGGTGCTCCGTCGTGGCGAGGAGGTCACGCCCGTCGATCTCGGGGTATGGGCACTCCTGTTCGACCACGAACACGTCGACCCGGAGGCGGAGCAGGGCATGGAGTTCGTCGGCGGCGAGGTCCGGCCCGAGCCGGACGAAGGTCTCGAGTCCGGGATCCGCCATGGCCGCACGCTACTTCCGGTCCGCCGGGGGACGGTGGCGCGTTGCTCGTGCTCCGAACGCGCGGGTCAGCTCGTCACCAGCTCCGGCCACCGGCTCGGCCAGTCGAACGCCTCCTGCAACTGCGCGGCCACGCCGAGCAACGCCCGCTCCTCCCCCCACGGTCCGACCAGTTGCAGCCCGACCGGCAAGCCGTCGACGAGTGCCGGCCCGGGGACCGAGATCGCGGGCTGTCCCGTGAGATTGAACGGCAGCGTGAACCGGACGTACGGGTCGGTCCTGAGTTCGCCGTCGATGGCGAGGCGATCGGGGGAGAGCACCCCATGGGGTGGCGCCAGGCGGGCGGTCGTGGGGAGCAGCAGCACGTCCAGCTGACTCCACCAATCGGCGACGGCACGTCCGAACCGATGGATCTCCGCAGATGCCCGGATCAGTTCGATGGCGTCGACCCGGCGCCCCATCCTGGCGTAGAACCACGTGTTCGGTTCGACGTCGTCGGGGTGGATGCGCTCGCCGACGAGGCGCCCGATCCGTTCGAGCTCGGCGGCGACGTGCGCAACGAACAGCGTCGACTGTGCAGTCCAGGCCGCGTCGTCCTCGAGCCATGGGGGATCGACGCGGTCGAGGCGGTGTCCCGCCCGCTCGAGCATCTCGGCGGCCTGCGCGACCTGGGCTCGGATGGCCGGGTCGGTGTCGGTGCCGCCGTCGAAGACGCCGAGCCGGAGAGGTGGCGTCGGCCGCGCCAGCGCCTCGAGCCACGGTTCGTGCATCCGGGGGGTGTGATACGGATCGCCGGGGCCACGATGTGCGAGCTGGTCGAGAAAGGCCGCCGCATCGCGGACCGTGCGCACGAGCACCCCCTCGGTGGCCGACTGCCACCAGTACTCGCCGTGGTCCGGTCCGAGTGAGGACCGCGCCCGGGTCGGCTTCAGGCCGACCAGACCACAGTGCGCGGCGGGAATCCGCAGCGAACCACCCATGTCGTTGCCATGAGCCGCGGTGACGTAACCGGCAGCGACCGCTGCGGCGGAGCCACCACTCGACCCTCCTGGCGAATGACCGAGACGCCACGGGTTGTGCGTCGGACCGTGCAACGCCGGCTCCGTCGTGGGAGAGAGGGCCAACTCGGGCAGGTTCGTGTGGCCGAGCGAGATGAGCCCGGCATCGCGGAACCGGCGGGCGAGAAAACTGTCACGAGTGGCGGTCCAGCCCCGACTCGCGAGGAAGCGGGCGCCGAGGTGGGCCGGCTCGCCCGCGGTCGCACAGAGGGCCTCCTTCACGAGAAAGGGCACACCCGACAGCGGCGTGGTCGGACGGACCGTCGCCGCCTCGGCGATCGCGAGGTCGTCGCGCCGCCAGGTGACCGCGTTGATCCGATCGTCGAACCGGTCGATCCGCTCGATGGCGGCCTGCACGACCTCCACGGATCGGATCTCGCCGGCGGCGATCAGCTGTGCCGTGCCCACGGCGTCACGCTGATCGAACGACATCGAAGCACGTTAGTGCTGATTGCCGTCCGCCACCGCCGCGAGTGCACGCTCCGTGGCGGGTGGTGGGACGCCGACGTGCTTCCGCTCCTGGTGCCGTCCTACATTCGCCGCCATGGGACCACTGCAAGGCATCCGGATCATCGAACTCGCCGGGATCGGCCCCGGCCCGTTCTGTGCGATGGTCCTGTCGGACCTCGGCGCTGAAGTCATCCGCGTCGATCGGGCCGGCGCGGTCCGCGGGGGAGACCCCGAGACCCCTCCACGCGACATCACGCTCCGAGGTCGGCGATCGATCGGCGTGGATCTGAAGAGCCCGGACGGAGTGGAGACCCTCCTCAAGCTCGTCGAGTCCGCCGATGGCCTGATGGAGGGTTTCCGTCCCGGCGTCACCGAACGCCTCGGCATCGGCCCGGACGACTGCCTCGCCCGGAATCCGAAGCTCGTCTACGGCCGGATGACCGGTTGGGGGCAGGACGGGCCCTACAGCCAGGCGGCCGGCCACGACATCAACTACATCTCGCTGGCAGGAGCGCTCGAGCCCATGGGGCGGGCGGGTGAGAAGCCGGTGCCGCCGTTGAACCTCGTCGGTGACTACGGCGGCGGGGGGATGTTCCTCGCACTCGGCATGGTCGCGGCGCTGCTCGAGAGCACGCGCTCGGGTCGAGGGCAAGTGGTGGACGTCGCCATGGTCGACGGTGCCGCCACCCTCATGACGATGTTCCACGCCCTGACCGCCATGGGCGTCTGGAACCCGGAGCGGGGCACCAACATGCTCGACACCGGTGCGCACTACTACGACGTCTACGAGTGTGCCGATGGCGGTCTGATCTCGATCGGCTCGATCGAGCCACAGTTCTACGCCGAACTCGTGCGCATCGCAGAGCTCGACGACCCCCAGTTCGAGAAGCAGCAGAGCCGTTCGGAATGGCCGGAGCTGAAGAGGAAGGTGGAGGCCGTGTTCAAGACGAAGACCCGGGACGAGTGGTGTTCGCTCATGGAGCACACCGACGTCTGCTTCGCCCCGGTGCTGTCGCTCGAGGAAGCGCCGAAGCACCCCCACAACGTGGCCCGACAGACGTTCGTCGAGCGCGACGGGATCATGCAGCCGGCCCCGGCACCTCGGTTCAGCCGGACCGCTCCGGAGATCCAGCGTTCACCGTCGCATCCGGGGCAGCAGACCGACGAGATCCTCGCCGAGATCGGCCTGGACGACGCGGCGATCGCCTCGTTGCGCGCCGCCGGCGCCGTCGCCTGACCCCGACCGGCACTCGCTCGTCGACCGGTCGAGTGGGCGGGGCGTTAGCGTCGCATCATGGCGACCCTGGTCTGTTTCCACGCCCACCCCGACGACGAAGCGCTCTCGACGGGCGGACTCATGGCCAAGGCCTCGGCGGCCGGCCACCGTGTCGTGCTCGTGACGGCCACCCGGGGCGAACAGGGCGAACCCGTGGAGGGTGTGCTGCACGACGGCGAGGCGCTGTGGGAGCGGCGTGTGCTCGAGACGGCCGAGTCCTGCCGCATCCTCGGCGCCGATGAACCGATCTTCCTCGGCTACGAGGACTCCGGGATGATCGACACCCCGGAGAACGACAACCCCGCCTGTTTCTGGCAGGCCGACGACGACGAGGCGGCCGAGCGATTCGCCGCCATCCTGCGGGAGGTCGACGCCGACGTCGTGACGGTCTACGACGACCACGGGCTCTACGGGCACCCCGATCACATCAAGGTGCACACGGTCGGCCACGCCGGGGCGAAGCTCGCCGGTGTCGAGCACGTCTTCGAAGCCACCGTCAACCGGGATGAGGCCAAGGCGGCGTTCGCCGAGATGGCCGAGTTCATGCCGGAGGGTGAAGACCAGCCGGACCCGGACGAGTTCGGTGACTTCGGTGTTCCCGAGTCCGGGCTCGCCTACGACGTCGACATCAGCGCTCACCTCGATCAGAAGCGGGCGGCGATGCGGGCACACGCATCGCAGATCTCCGAGCAGAGCTTCTTCCTGCACCTCCCGGATCCGGTGTTCGCGAAGATGTTCGGCACCGAGAACTTCGCGCTGCCGTACGCGCCCGTGGGTGACGGACCGACGTTGGTCGATCTGCTTCCGGGCCTCGACTGAACCTCAGCCGTCGCCGAGGGCGAAGTCGCTCCGGTCGAGACCGTCGAGCTCGCCGATCCCGCGGAACACCAACGTCGAGCCGGTGTGGCGGACGTAGATCGCCGGACCGGAAAGCGACTCCCCGGGGGTCTCGATCGTGAGGTCGTACGGGCGCTGCTCGACGTCGGCCGCGGCGCGGGTCTGCATGATCAGTTCCCAGTCGAGGTCGCCCGACTCCCGCAGCACGATGATGAGGTCGCCGCCGACGGTGTCGATCCTGCGCCCGTCGAGGCGGAGGCCGGTGGTGCGGTAACGGAGGGTCCTCACCTGCTCAGGATGCCGACGTGCCAGCGGAACCCCTCGGGGCTGTCGTACGTTGAACCGGCATGACCGACGTCCCCGCGCTCTGGTTCGACGACCCCGCCGGCGACGGCGACCTGCGGTTCTGGAACGGTGACGAGTGGACGGATCAGGTCCTGGTCGACGGCGAGACCCGTCGATCGGCGCCACACACGACGCTCGCTCGCCCGAAGCCGAGCGAGCACGAGCGGGAGATCCGCTACCAGGTCCAGCACGAGGCGAAGGTGCTCCCCCGTTCGACGGGCGGCGAGACGCTCGACTCCGCGCGAGTGCTCGTGACCAACCACCGGCCGAGCTGGCACGTGCCCCGCGCCGACTATCGGCTCATGGACGACGCCGGACGCCTCCTGGGGCGGGCGAAGCGTCTGACCTCTGCCGGGCCGTTCCTGTGGTTGCGAGTGAACTCGATGCTCGACCACCACCTCCGGCTCCGCTTGGAGGTGCGCGACCCCGACGATGCGTTGCTGGCCACGCTCGACCGCCGACGCTTCGGATCGGCCGCGGCTGTGTATGTCACGGGCCCGCTCGGTGCGCGCATCGGAACGATCGCGCTCGACAAGCGCAGCCGCCCGCCGACGCTGCGCATCCTCGTTGGTGATGACGTCGTCGCGACCATGGCCGCGGCGGACCAGACGGCCCGTTCGATCACGATCTCGGCGGCCGACGGGACATCGATCGGCCGCGTCGAGAAGACGGCCCTGGCATTGGGTGAGGGCATCCTCACGTTCGCTCAGCGCTTCGTGCTCGAGCGCTCGACCGAACCGGGGACCGACCTGCACCAGCTGATCGGGCTCGTTCCGCTCGCGCTCGACCTGATGCTCGGCTCCACGTACGACTTCGAGAAGCATCGGCAGCTCCGCCATGACCCTCGGATGGCGAAGCTCGACCGGTAGCGTCGCCGCGTGGACCTCGACGGCGTCTTCCGGATCGTCACGATCGTGGCGGCCGTCGCGAACGGGCTGGCCGGTGTCTGGGGTCTGCTCGCACACCGCGACGAGCGGTGGCGGCGATCGGCGTTCTGGCCGGCGACATACCTCTGCCAGGCGGTTCTGGCGGCACAGGTCGTGCTCGGCGCCGTCATCGTCCGGGACCTGTCGGCCGACGAGCGAGGGCTGGAGCCGTTCTACCTCTTCGGTTCACTCGCGGCGATCGGCATCCTGCACGCCTACCGCGCCCAGATCGAGGAGTGGCGATTCCTGCTCTACGGCTTCGGCGGGCTGTTCCTCATGGGCATGAGCCTGCGAGCCCTGGCACTCGTCTGAACCCGGACGCGCGACACCTCCGACCCGAGGGTCGGAGGTGTCGGGAGATCCGGCTCAGAGGGGAAGCGAGCCGGGGTGCCTCAGGCGGCGTCGGCCAGCGCCGGGGCCGGCTCACCGGCACCGATCTCGATCTTGCGAGCCGTGGCGGCCTCGGCCAGCGGCACCGTGATGGTCAGGACGCCGTCGGCGACGTCAGCGACCACGTTGTCGAGGTCGAGATCGTTCGACACCCGGAACGTCCGATGCAGATCGCGACGGTGTAGGCCGCCGGCGACGAGGGTGTCGCCATCGGTACGGGTGGAGGGACGCTCGGCCGAGACGGAGAGCGTCCGTCCTTCGACTCGGAGGTCGATGGCGTCGCGGGCGACACCGGGGAGGTCGAACCGCACGGTCACGTTGTCGGCGCCGCGGACGACTTCGTAGTCGTTGAGGCGGCCGTGGCGGGTCGAGGTGGAGGTGGTGGGGTCGAAGAACAGCATCGGGTCTCTCTTTCTCCGGGGCTCCCGGCTCGTGGTGATGCACACGAAGTGTACGACTTAGTTGAGTCCACCATCATCAGGTTTCCTGACCAGAAAGGCAGCGGAAACGCGAGACTGCCGGGTGCGATGCACCCGGCAGTCCCGAACGGAGTCGATGCGGTGGCGCTAGGCGGAGAGTTGCGCCTCGAGCCGGTCGAGCTGTGCGGCCAGCGCGGCTGGCAACTTCTCGCCGAAGGAGTCGTAGTGGCCCCGGATGAGGGCGACCTCATCGGCCCACCTGCCTCGGTCGACCTCGGTGAGGGTGGTCATGGTCTCGTCGTCGACCTCCGGCAGCCCGGTGCGGTCGATGCCCTCGAGGGTGGGCACACGACCGATGGGGGTGTCGACGGCGTCGACCTCGCCCTCGAGCCGCTTGATGACCCAGTCGAGGACTCGGATGTTCTCGCCGAAGCCCGGCCACAGGAAGCCACCGTCGTCATCGCGTCGGAACCAGTTGACCCAGAACATCTTCGGCAGCTTCGACTCGTCGGAGGCCTTGCCGATCGAGAGCCAGTGGCTGAAGTAGTCGGCCATGTCGTAGCCGCAGAACGGCAGCATCGCGAACGGGTCGAACCGGACCTGACCGGTGGCGCCGGCCGCAGCGGCGGTCTTCTCGGAGCTCATCACCGAGCCGAGGAACACCCCGTGCTCCCAATCGGTGGCTTCGGTCACGAGTGGCACGTTGGTGCGACGACGACCACCGAACAGGATCGCCGAGATCGGCACACCCTTCGGATCCTCCCACTCGGGTGCGATCGACGGGCATTGCGACGCCGGCGCGGTGAAGCGGGCGTTCGGGTGGGCGGCCGGCGTCTCGGACTCCGGCGTCCAGGTCTGGCCCTTCCAATCCGTGAGGCGGGCGGGAGCGTCGCTCAGGTCCTCCCACCAGACGTCCCCGTCCTCGGTCTCGGCGACGTTGGTGAAGATGCAGTTCTCGGCGAGGGTCGCGAGCGCATTCGGATTCGAACTCTCCGAGGTGCCGGGGGCGACGCCGAAGAATCCGGCTTCGGGGTTGATGGCGTAGAGCCGGCCGTCGTCGCCGAATTTCATCCAGGCGATGTCGTCACCGACGGTCTCGACCTTCCAACCGGGGAGACTCGGGATGAGCATGGCCATGTTCGTCTTGCCACACGCAGACGGGAAGGCCGCCGCGATGTAGCGCTTCTCGCCGCCGGGAGGCGTGACGCCGACGATGAGCATGTGCTCGGCGAGCCAGCCGTCGTCGCGGGCCATCGTGGAGGCGATTCGCAGCGCGAAGCACTTCTTGCCGAGCAGGGCGTTGCCGCCATAGCCCGAGCCGTAGCTCCAGATCTCGGAGGTCTCGGGGAAGTGCGTGATGTACTTGTTGTCGGCGTTGCACGGCCACGGGACGTCGGCGGCGCCGTCGATCAGCGGCATGCCGACCGAGTGCACGCATGGCACGAACGCACCGTCGGGGCCGAGCACGTCGAGTGCGCCCTGGCCCATACGAGCCATGATCCGCATGTTGGTGGCGACATAGGCCGAGTCGGTCAGCTGCACGCCGATGTGGGCGATCGGCGAGCCGAGCGGACCCATCGAGAACGGCACGACGTACATCGTGCGGCCACGCATCGCGCCCTGGTAGAGCTCCAGCATGTCGGCCTTCATCTCGGCCGGCGCACGCCAGTTGTTCGTGGGACCGGCGTCGGTCTCACGTTCGGAGCAGATGAAGGTCCGCTCCTCGACCCGGGCCACGTCGGCCGGGTCGCTCAGTGCCAGATAGCTGTTCGGCCGCTTGGCGTCATCGAGCTTCTTGAACGTCCCGCCGTCGACGAGGAGCTGACACAGGCGGTCGTATTCCTCGGCCGAACCGTCGCACCATTCGATGCTGTCCGGTTGCAGGATGGTCTGCCACTGCTCGACCCAGTCGAGCAGTGGTTGGTTGGTTGTGGGTGCTGTCATGCCCTCGTCGACTCCGTTGTCGTGGGTGGGGTATGACGGGCTGCGATCCCCCGATCAGCTCGTCTCGTCGGACTCCAGCCAGGCTGGTGTCCCCATGTCGACCTCAGAGCCCAGCCGCAGTGCAGTGGCCCTCTCGTGCTCATCGAGGTCGAACACGACCCGCTGCCCAGGACGCAACATGCGGAACACCGAGCCATCCAGGGCGCCGGGCGCGAGGTCGTACTCCGAGAGATCGGTGTCTCTCAGTACGACGCCGTCGGCCGAAGCCGGATCGTATGACTTGATGACTCCCTGCACATCGCCTCCAACGCAAGCGGGGACAAGGATCCATCGTACGCGAACACCTCCTGCTTGAGCCAACAGCTCGGGATATCGGTGACCGGACCTGGGCGTTTTGGCGTCGTTCGTCATCCCGAGGGGGTCCTCAGGGCCATCTCGGCAGCCGGTAACTTGCCCGCATGGGCCACGACGCACACGGGCGATGCCTCGACGCCGCGTCGGTTCGACGTGTCCTGGCCCGAGCGCACGCGGCACTCGTGGCCGACCGGTCGACGCTCGATGCGCTCAACGTGTTCCCGGTTGCCGACGGCGACACGGGCACGAACCTGGCCGCCACCTTCGGCCCGATCGCCGCCGCGGCTGCGGCCAGCTCCGATGCCGAACTCGGCTCGAACGTGGCGTCGGCGGCGGTGCGAGCCGGGCGGGGCAACAGCGGGTTGATCGCATCGCAGTGGGTGGCCGGATGGCTGAGGGACTGGGACGGTCACCATCTCGATCCGGTCGAAGCGGCGACCGAGGCGGCATGGTCGGCCAGGTCGGCTGTGGGACGCCCGGTCGAGGGAACGATGCTGACGGTCGCCGACGGCGGCATCGGCCACGCCGACGCGGCCGCGATGCGCGCGGGTGCGGTCGCCGCGCTCCGGCGGACGCCCGGACTGCTTCCGGTCCTCGCCGAGCGGGGGGTCATCGACGCGGGAGGTCGAGGCCTGCTGCACGTCTTCGACGCCATCGTGGTGGAGCTGGGTGGTGATCCGCTTCGGGAACTCCCCGGCGGGGTCGACGGAGCGGGGCGGTCCGAACCACTCGTCGCGGATGTGGTCGGCTACGAGGTCCGTGGTCGTGTGGCGATGTCGACCACCGGAATGGGTGACGTGGTGCGTATCCAGGCGGATCTGCTGGCGATCGGCTCCGACGTCGTCGTCGCCGCCGAGGGTGACGACGTCTCGTTCCATGCCCACGGTGACCCGGGTCGGCTCGTCTCGGCCGTGCTGCGGTACGGCGAGCTGCGCGATCTCCACATCGAGGCGCTGCTCGAGTCGGCGTCGAAGGGCGAGTGCGATGGCTGAAGGGCTGCGCTGGGCCGATCTGGCCGGCATCGACGTCCAGCGCCTGCACGGCGTGGGGGAGAAGCGCCGCGCCTCGCTCGAGTCGGCGGGGATCACGAACCTGCTCGACCTGCTCACCCATTACCCCCGTCGCTACCTCGACCGGAGTCGAGAGGCCCGGATCTCCGAACTCGTGGAGGGGGAGGAGGCGAGCATCCTCGTCACCGTCGTGAGCACATCGGTCCGACAGTTGCGAGGCCGGCGGGTCATGGTGACCTCCCGGGTCACCGACGGCGAGTCGAACCTCACACTCACCTTCTTCAACCAGCGATTCCGGGAGAAGCAGCTCGTCGCCGGTCGCGAAGCGATCGTGTTCGGCAAGTTGGAGTACTTCCGGGGCAGTCGCCAGATGAGCAACCCGATCGTCGACCTCGTCGGCGACAAGACCGGACGCATCGTCGCGGTCTACCCGCAGTCGGAGAAGGCCGGTCTCCACACCGGTGACCTCGCGACGTGGATGGGGGAGGCGTTGCGTCGCACGCTTCCGCCCACGGGTCGAGGCCTCGTCGATCCGATCCCCGAGTGGGTGCTCGACCGCATCGATCTCGCCGACCGGAACTTCGCTCTGGCCAACATCCACCAACCGGAGGAGATGGCGGCGGTGGCCCCGGCTCGTCGACGTCTCGCGTTCGACGAACTGTTCCGTCTCCAGATGGCCCTCGTCCTCCGCAAGCGCGCGCTCGCCCGCACCGAGGTGGGCATCGAACACCGCCTCGACGGCCCCCTCTTCGAGGCGTTCCGGGCATCGCTCCCGTTCGACCTCACTGGCGCCCAGCGCGGGGCGATCGCCGAGATCGACGACGACCTGGCCAAGCCCTACCCCATGCACCGCCTGCTCCAGGGCGACGTGGGGGCGGGCAAGACGTTGGTCGCCGTCGCCGCGATGTTGCGTGCCGTCGACGGTGGTCACCAGGCCGCGCTCATGGCGCCGACCGAGGTGCTTGCCGAACAGCACGCTGCGGGGATCCGCCGGCTGCTCGGCGGACTGGAGGTGGAGGCGCCGGGTTCGTTGCTGCCGACCCGGCCGCTGTCGGTCGAGCTGTTGACCAACCGGGCCACGACGGCCGACCGCAAACGCATTCTGCACGGCCTGATCGGGGGCACCGTCGACATCGTGATCGGCACGCACGCCCTCATCCAGGACGGTGTCGGGTTCTCCTCGCTCGGTGTGGTCGTGATCGATGAACAACACCGGTTCGGTGTTGAACAGCGGGCGGCGTTGCGCGACCAGTCGTACGGTGACGGCATCCCCGACACGCTCGTCATGACGGCCACGCCGATCCCGCGGACGGCTGCGATGACGGTCTACGGCGATCTCGACGTCTCGGTGCTCGACGAACTGCCGCCCGGCCGGACGCCGATCGTCACGAAGTGGGTGGAAGCGCCCGGCAACCTCGAAGGTCAACCATCGATGGAGCTCTCGATGATGTGGGCCGAGGTGCGCGAGCAGATCGCCGAGGGGCGCCAGGCCTACGTCGTGACGCCGCTGATCGAGGGCAGCGACAAGATGGAGGCGGCGTCGGCCGAGGAGGTCTACGAGGCCCTCCGCTCCGACGAGCTCTCGGGCCTGCGGATCGGGCTGCTGCACGGCAAGCTCAGCTCGGTCGAGAAGGAGGAGATCATGGAGTCGTTCCGCCGTCGCACGCTCGACGTGCTGGTGGCGACCACCGTGATCGAGGTCGGTGTCGACGTCCCGAACGCGACGGTGATGATCATCCTCGACGCCGCCCGGTTCGGGATCGCCCAGCTCCATCAGCTGCGAGGCCGCGTCGGTCGAGGCGAGCACGCCTCGACCTGCTGGCTCGTTGGCGAGACCACGACCGACGACGGCGCCGCACGACTGCAGGCGCTCGTCGACTCCACGGACGGCTTCGAACTCGCCGAGGTCGATCTCGACCTCCGCGGCGAGGGCACGATCCTGGGCGAGCGTCAGAAGGGTCGGAACGATCTCAAGCTCGCGTCGTTGCGGCGGGATCGGGAGCTGGTCGCGATCGCCCGAGCGGTTGCGGTGACGATCGCCGACGACGACCCGTTCCTGCGGGAACACCCCGAGATCGCCTCGGAGCTGGAGCTGTTCCTCGACGAGGCGGACGCCGAGTTCCTCCTCAAGGGCTGAGGATTCAGTCGCTGAACGACGGCCGATCGCCGGAGCCGTCGCCACCGTCGTCGTCTTCGCCGCCGATCACGATGTCCCACCGGTCGAGGCAGTCCTTGCAGCGGTAGGGGAGCACCGTGCCGACCTCGAGCGGGCCGTCGCCCGGGAACCAGCCAAGCGGATAGCAGTTGCCGCCGCAGTCGACGCACACGATGACGGGATCTGGCTCGATCATGACGGGCCTCCGGGTTCAGGTTCGGGAAATGCGGCGAGCAGCATGGTCATCCGAATCGACTCGGGGCTCGGCTCCGATCGGAATTCTTCGGCGATGTCCCGCAGCCGGGTGAGGAGGTCCTCGACTCGGTGCGGGGGCAGGGTCAACTCGCCGAGGACCAACTCGGATCGTTCACGGAACCGCTCGGACGTGTCGGCCTCGACAAAGCGCTCGAACTCATGGCGGGCGACGTCGAACAGCGCAGCGGTGGCCCGAGCCGCCGCCCGGGGGTCGCCCTCGACGAGTTCCGGCGACAAACGGATCGACCGGGCGACAACCTGATAGCGGGACTGCGTCGCCGAACCGCTCCGGCGGGTCGCGACAACGCGGATGAGGCCGGCCTCGGTCAGGCGATGGACGTGGTGGTAGAGGCGCGTCACCGGCACGTCGAGCTGGGCTGCGACCTCGGCCACCGAGGCCGGCTCGCCGAGCCGGCGGAGCAGCGCACCCCGGACGGGATGGGTGAGGTCGTCGAGCAACGTGAGATCGCCGAGCTCGAGGACCTCGGCGATCGGAGCGAGATCGGGCAGGTCGAGCCAACCCTCGTCGTTCGGCGCCATGAGGGGAGCGTAGGTGCGTTGCCGGGCCGCGTTCGTTCAAATCACTTGAACATGTTGCTTCAATCCGCTTGAATCAGGTCCATGACCTCTTTCGCCACCTCTCCTCCTGCCCCCGGAGCACCGTCGTCTCCGGCCGACGACGAGCGTCGGCGACCCCCGCTCGATGCCCGGGTCGTGCGGCTCTGGATCGCCCAGACCGCCAGCGAGATCGGGACCGCGGCCTCCGGGGTCGCCGTCGCCGTCCACGTCTTCGTCGAGACCGGGAGTGGCTGGTGGCTCGGAGTCCTCGCGGGGATCGCCGCACTACCGGCGGTCCTCATCGCGCCGGCGCTGCGGCGGATCGATCGACGCGATCGTCGCTCGGTGGTGCTCGCCGCCGATGTCGCCGCCGTCGTGGCGGTGGTGATCGCCGGTGCAGTGTTGGCGCTCGATCGGGGTGGCCCGATCGCGCTCGTGGGGCTCGTCGCCGCGACGTCCGCAGCCCGAGCGGTCCAGGCCCCGGCCCTGGCGGCGATCTGGCCGTCGCTCGTGCCCGACGGCGCCATCGATCGGGTCAACGGCCTGAACCAGCTCACGGCGGCGACCGGCCTCGTGCTCGGGCCCCTCCTGGCGGCGGCGCTGTTGGGGCTCGGCGGACTGCACCTCGTCTTCGCCCTCGATGTCGTCGTGTCGCTGGTGGCGATCGTCGCAACGGCGCTTCTCGTACCGCCGTCGCTGGCCCCTGCCCGCCCGTCCGACGACGGGAGCTGGGCCGTTGCGCTCGAGTGGCTCCGGTCGGTCGCCGCACGTCCGGTGCGGGTGGTGCTCGGTGTGGTGCTGGTGTCGAACGGCGCCCTGGCGATGTTCAACGTGGCCACGCTGGCGCTGGCGACCGACGTGCTGGGCCCCACGCGGGTCGGGGTGCCGCTTGCTCTCGGTGGTGTCGCGATGCTCGTGTCGTCGGCCGTCGTCGGCGCTCGCGGGTTGCCCGCCGACCGTCGCCTCGCCGTGGCCGTCGGGATCGCAGGTGTGGGCGTCGGGTGCGTGATCACCGCGTCACGTCCCGCCGCCTGGTTGGTCGTGCTCGGTGTGGTGGTGTCGCTCGCCGCGGCCCCGCTCGTGGGGGCCGCCATCAGCACGGTGTGTCACGAGCGGGTGCCGCCGTCGATGTACGGCCGGGTGTTCGCCCTCCGGGGTGCCGTCGCCTCCGCCGTGGCGCCGGTGTCGTCTGTCGTCGCCGGTGGGCTCATGGCGGTCGTCGCGGCGCGGGTCGTCGCCTCCCCCGAACGGGGCCTCGGTGTCACAGTGATCGCCGTGCTCGGTGACGGTGTGGGTCGGGGCCCGGCCGCGGTGCTCGCGATCGTGGCGCTCGCGCTCGTCGCGGTGGCCGGCGTCGTGGCCCTCGGTCGTCCCTGGTCCGACGAAACCCGCACGTACACCTGACGGAATCGACCGTTTGGCGTGCGAGTTTCCCCAGCTGCTCGGAACTCGCATGTGGATCGGTCGTCTCCAACCGATCGGCGTGTGGGTTCCGGAGCCGATGGATCGAGGTGGATAGCCTCGGCCCCGATGCGCATCATCTCCGGTTCGGCTCGAGGTCGACCGCTCCGAGGGCCCGACGGGCAGGGAACCCGTCCGATCACCGATCGGGCGAAAGAGGGCATCTTCAACATGCTCCTGCCGCTGGTCGACCTCGACGGGGCCGAGGTGGTGGACCTCTACGCCGGGAGCGGGTCGTTCGGCCTCGAGTGTCTGAGTCGTGGGGCCGGACGAGTCACGTTCGTCGAGCAGGCGCGGCCGGCGCTCGCTGCTCTCCGGCACAACATCGACACCCTCGGCTTCGCCGACCGGTCCCGGGTGTTGGTGGGTCCGGTCGCCGTGCACGGGCCCGCGCTCGGTGCCGTCGATCTCGCGTTCTGTGATCCGCCCTATGCCGACGATCCATGGTCCGGATTGTTCGAGATGCTCCGTGCCGATGTCGTGGTCGGCCATGCCGAGCGCTCGATCCCGCTACCGGTGGGTTGGATCGAGCTCCGACGGCGTGAGTACGGCCGGGCGAAGATCCTGATCGCAGAGCCCGACGTCGTGACGCTCGCACCGGACGCGAACCAGACCGAGGCCCCGGATCCAGAAGTTCCTGGCCGATAGTCCACACACGTGGTGGTCGTCTGACTACAGTGAGCGTCGGAGTTGTCGGGGCAGACCGACTCGTTCACGGACGCCCTCATGACCACCGCCTTCTACCCGGGATCCTTCGACCCGATCCACCGTGGCCATCTCACGGTCATCGCGGTCGCGGCCGCCGTGTTCGACCGTGTGATCGTCGGGGTCGGCTACAACGCCGACAAGCCTTCCGGCATGTTCACGCCCGACGATCGTGCCGAGATGATCCGGGCATCGGTGGCCACGCTCGACCCGATCATCGCCCGGGAACTCGGTGAGATCGTCGCCGTCACCTTCACCGGGCTCGCCACCGTCGCCGCGGCATCGCAAGGTGCCGACACCCTCGTCAAGGGAGTGCGGGGCGCGGTCGACCTGTCCGACGAGATGCAGCAGGCCGACATGAATCTGCGCAGCGGCGGCATGCCGACGCTGCTCGTGCCGGCCACCGGCCCCGATGCTCTCGTGTCCTCTCGCTACGTCCGCGACATCGCCCGCCTCGGTGGTGACGTGTCGGGTGTCGTACCGGAACCCGTCCTCCGTCGTCTCCAGGAGATCACCTCATGACCGTCGTCGACCCGTTCGAACAGCTCGCCGCCGATCCCTATCGGGAGCCCGACACCGACGTCCTCCTGGACGAGGCGATCCAACTCCTCGCCGATGCCCGGACCTCCACGATGGGTTCGAGCATCAAGATCGATCGCGACGAGTTGCTCGGTCTCCTGCTCGAGGTGCGGGAGCGCCTTCCGGAGGAGCTGCGCTCGGCCCGCTGGTTGCTGAAGGAGCGTGAGGACTTCATCCGCCGTGCTCGGGGTGAGCGCGACGAGATCATCAATCAGGGGCGCCGGACCGTGGAGGGCCTGATCGAGCGTCAGGCCGTGGTGCGAGCCGCCGAGGCGCGGGCCCGCCAGGTGGTGGCCGAGGCCGAAGCCGAGACCCGACTGCTGCGCCGCCAGACCGAGGACTACTGCGATCGGAAACTCGCCGGATTCGAGCAGCTCCTCGCCCGGACCCAGTCGACGATCGCCCAGGGCCGTGATCGTCTGCTGGGCCAGGCGTCGCTCGAGAACAGTCCGCCGCCACCGCCGGCGTCGCCCCTCGAGCTGGACTGACCCACCGGGATCGGCGTCGCGTCATCCGGACGGCAGACTCGTGCCCATGGCACGTGCTCCTCGCCTCACGATCGACGTCACGGATCTCCGTCGACGTCTCGGCCAACGCCGCGACGTCGAGGTCGACCTCGACCTCGACCCCATCCAGGTGGTCGAGACTCGGTCCGCCGGTGGTCCCGTGACGGGGATGCTGGTGGTGGAGTCGATCGAACGTGGCGTGCGCGTCACGGGCGAGATCGAGCTCGGTTGGGTCGGCGAGTGTCGTCGGTGCCTCGACGAGGTGGAGGGATCGGCCACCGGTTCGATCGACGAGATCTTCCAGGTCGACGCTCCCGACGACGGTGACCTGCGTGACTTCGACGGAGAACTCGTGGATCTCGTTCCGGTCGTGACCGAGACGGTCGCGTTCAGCCTGCCGCTCGCGCCGCTGTGTCGATCCGACTGCCCCGGCCCGGATCCGGAGCGCTACCCGACCACCACCGAAGCCGAGCTGGAGGCCGAGGCGGCCGCGGCTCCGCCGGTGGCCGACCCCCGCTGGGCCGCTCTGGCCGAACTGGACCTCCGGGAAGAACCCGGGTGAGGGGTGTCGGCACCGCCGACGTGCCCCGCTAGCCTCCATCAGTCGCACGGTGGGTTCGCGACGAGGCCGATTCCCGTCGACACCGCTGCCGACCGAGACCCTGAGAGAGCTCCACGATGGCTGTTCCCAAGAAGAAGAAGTCCAAGGCCAAGACCCGGAGCCGTCGGGCTGCCGCCTGGAAGGTGTCGGCTCCGTCCCGCTCGACCTGTGATCGCTGCGGCTCGGTGAAGCTGCCGCACCGGGTGTGCGCGTCCTGCGGTTGGTACAAGGGCCGTCAGGCCATCGACGTCGACTGATCCCGGGCACGCTTCTCTTCCGGCGTCCCCTGATCCCATGAGCACGCTGCCCGTCGCCGTCGATGCCATGGGTGGCGATCACGCGCCCGAACGGAACATCGCCGCTGCGGTCGCCGCAGCCTCCGAGGGTGCCAACGTCCTGCTCGTCGGCGATCCGGACCGCCTCGGTGACGACCACGGACTTCCCGTGCACCCGGCGTCCGAGGTCATTCCGATGGACGCCGATCCGGCCACGGCCGTGCGGAGGTACAAGGACTCCTCCGTCGTTCGCTGTGCCGAGCTGGTGCGCGACGGAGTGGCCTCCTCGATGTTGTCGGCCGGCAACACCGGCGCGGCGATGGCGTCGTCGCTGTTGCGGATGGGGCGGATCAAGGGCATCGCCCGGCCGGCGATCGCGATCCCGTTCCCCGTGGACGGTCGCCATCCGTGCGTGCTGCTCGACTGCGGTGCCAACGCCGAGTGCCAGCCCGAGTGGCTGGTCCAGTTCGGTCAGATGGGCGCCGTGTACAGCCGGGTGCGCTTCGGGATCGACCAGCCGCGGGTCGGTGTGTTGACGATCGGCGAGGAGGCCGGCAAGGGCAACTCGCTCGTCAAGGAGACCGTCGCGCTGATGGAAGCCGGCGGCTGGGAAGACGCCTGCGGTGCGGTGTACGGGGGCAACATCGAAGGCCGCGATCTCATGGTCGACGTCGCCGAGGTCGCGGTCTGCGACGGCTTCACCGGCAACGTCGTGCTGAAGTCGCTCGAGGGTGGCGTCGGGTCGGCGCTCGACCGCATCCGGGCTGCGATGCAGGCGACGCCCGAGGCAGCGGCCGCCGCGGCGATCCTCGAGCCGTACCTCGATCCGGTGTTCGACGTGCTCGACGTCAACAACACGGGATCGGCCCTGTTGCTCGGGGTCCGAGGCGTGTCGATGATCAGCCACGGATCGTCGAGCGTGCATGCACTCACCCGGGGGATCCACACCGCCGAGTCGATGGTCGCCGAAGGCATCGTCGAGCAACTGCGGGACATCGTCGGGTCGTGAGCGCCACGGCCTCGCCGAACGACGAATCGTCGTCGGGGGAGGTTCCGCCCGCTGCGTCGGGTGCGGTGGTCTTCGACGAGCTCGACGAGAAGCTGGCGGCCTTCCACGCCTTCCGGAAATCCGATTCGGAGACGGCGGACGACCTGCTCGAGTCGCTCGGGGCCTCGGGTGAGGTGGACCGGGACATCATGCTCGAGCTGGCCGCACCCCGCCCGCTCGGTCATCCCGACCGCTTCCTCCGATCGCACACGTTGGTCGTCCGGGCACTCGAGGTGCTCGACCGCAACGGCGCGCGTGGCGTCCGGGTCGACAGTCGGTGGCTCGGACCTCTCCGACCCGTCGCCGGATTCTTCGTGCAGCAGGTGACGCACTTCATCGTCCGTCAGTACGTCTCGACCGTGGTCGATCACCTCCAGCGGCTCTATGCCCGCCGCGAGGCCAACTGCCTGCCCGACGACGACCAACGGTTGCTGCTGACCCGGGCCCGGCGCCACATCGATCGGATCGCACCCGGCTTCAAGCGGAACCCCCTGGGGGTCCCGACGTTCCTGCTCGGCGGCGCCGTGCTCTCGACGGTCATCTCCGTCATCCAGCAGGCGTTGCTCGCCACGTTGAGCAACCCGATCGTCCGGGTGGTCGTCGTCGTGGTCGGGTTCGCGTTGATCGCCGGTGTGGGCTGGGCGGTGTTGCGGGGCGCGGCCGCGGCTCGTCGACGGATCAATCTCACCATCGACGAGCCACTCACGGCGCTCTACCAGGTCGTCGGCAGATGCGGGGACCCGCCCCGCGATCATGCACAGATCTTCGCCCTCATCGCGACGGCGATCATCCTGGTCGTGGGCTTCATCGCCCCGATCGGCATCGGACTCTCCTGGCTGCTGGGCTGAGGCCACGTCCACGCACCGCATCCCGCCTGAGCAGGGAAGAACAGCGGTACACTCGGGCGCCGTTCGGAGCAACAGGAGCGTGTCGTGCCGGCGGAGACCCACATGGAACAGTCGCCCATGAGCCGTGACGATGTCGTCAATCTCGTCAAGGACCGTTTGGCGGACATCCTCGAGATCGAGCCGTCGGAGATCGCCGAGGGCGACTCGTTCGCGGATGACCTCGAAGCCGACTCCCTCGCGCTCATCGAGCTGGTCGAGGCCCTCGAAGAGGAGCTGTCCGACCGGACCGTCGGCTTCCGGATCGAGGACGAGGATCTGCAGGACCTGAAGTCGGTGCGAGACGCCGTCGACTACGTGCACGGCCAGGTCGGGTCGTCGTCCTGAAGCCCTGCCCTCCACCGGAGCTCGTCGAGCGTCTGGGGTTCGCGTTCACCGACCTCGACGTCCTCGGTGAGGCGCTCACGCATCGCAGCTGGTGTGCCGAGCATCCCGGACATCCATCGAACGAACGGCTCGAGTTCCTCGGCGATGCCGTGTTGGGTCTGGTCGTGACGGCCCACATCCATGCGACGCTGCCCGATTTTCCCGAGGGGCAGCTCGCGAAGCTGCGGGCCTCGGTGGTGAACACGACGTCGCTGGCCGTGATCGCCCGCGACCTCGGCCTGGGTGACGGTCTGTTGCTCGGTCGGGGTGAGGATCGATCCGGCGGCCGCGACAAGGAGTCGATCCTCGCCGACGTGTTCGAGGCCGTGATCGGGGCGGCCTACACGACCGGAGCCTGGTCCGACGTCGAGGCCTGGGTGCTCGATCTCCTCCGCCCGTCGATCGAGGCCGCCAGCGCCGATCCGGGGCGCGACGATCACAAGACCCGTCTCCAGGAGACGACCGCCCGCATGGGGCTCGGTTGTCCCGACTACGAGATCTCCGCGACCGGACCCGACCACGACCGCGAGTTCATCGCGGTCGTCGTCGTCGACGGCGACCGCATCGGCTCCGGAGCCGGTCGGTCGAAGAAACGCGCCGAGCAGGCCGCCGCCCGCGCCGCCTGCAGCCACCTTCGAACCAACCAGGAGTCGGTCGATGCCTCCCGCCCTTGAGCTACCCGAGATCGAGATCCTCCGACGAGAGTCGGAGCGCGACATGGTCGGCCGGAAGGTGAAATCGGTCGATCTCGGTGCGCTGAAGGCGTTCCCGGGGCACCGAACCAAGAAGTCGATCTCCGATCTCCTGGAGGGTGAGAAGGTCGAGTCCGTGGACCGCCGTGGGCTGGACATCCTCATCCACCTCTCGAACGAACACACGATGTTCGTCCGTCTCGGTGCGCAGGGTTCGATCCATCGTGTCCCGTCCAAGACGGCCGCGATCGATGGCACCCTGATCACCGTCACCTTCACCCAGGGCGGTGATCTGCGGATCGCCGACCCGGAGACGACGAGCGACATCCGCGTCGTGCCGACCGACGCACTCGACGAGGTGTTCGCCGAAGGGCCGGAGCTCGGCCACGACCTGTTGGTGAACCCGATCTCATGGGTCGACTTCGGACGAACGGTCCTGGCGACGAACCAGCCGCTCAAGGTGATGCTGCTCGATCAGACCGTCTTCGTCGGTGTCGGGGACATCTACGCCGACGAGATCCTGTTCGACTCGGGTCTCCGGCACGATCGCATCACGTCCGAGCTGTCGATCCAGGAGATCCGACGACTCCACCGCTCGATCGTGCAGATGTTCCACGACGCGATCAAATACGGCGGCACGAGCTTGGAGACCCGTCCGTTCGCCGACGTGAACGGCAACGTCGGGAACTTCGGTGAGCACCTCGCCGTGTACGGCAAGGCCGGTCAGCTGAGCCCCCGCTCACGCCTGCCGATCAAGAAGGCCCAGTTCAAGGGCCGTCCGGTGTTCTACTGCGATACCCAGGTGTGATCCGTGTATCTGAAGACGCTGTCCATCAAGGGCTTCAAGTCCTTCGCTGACACCGCGACCCTGGAGCTCGAACCGGGTGTCACCGTCGTGGTGGGTCCGAACGGTTCCGGTAAGTCCAACGTGGTCGACGCCATCGCCTGGGTGCTCGGAGCCCAGGCGCCGAAGTCGGTGCGGAGCCAGAAGATGGACGACGTCATCTTCGCCGGCACGTCCAGTCGCCAGGCCCTCGGTCGTGCCGAGGTCACCCTGACCATCGACAACAGCGACGGCGTGCTCCCCATCGAGTTCCCCGAGGTCGCCATCCGACGGATCCTGTTCCGCTCGGGTGACAGCGAGTATTCGATCAACGGCGCACCGTGCCGGTTGCTCGACGTGCAGGATCTGCTGTCGGACTCGGGCGTGGGGCGCCAGCAGCACATCATCATCTCACAGGGCCAGATCGACGCCGTCCTGAACGCCCGCCCCGAGGACCGTCGGGCGATCATCGAAGAGGCGGCCGGCGTCCTCAAGTTCCGGAAGCGCAAGGAGCGGGCCGAGCGTCGGCTCGGCACGACCGATGAGCACCTGTCGCGTGTGCAGGACCTCGTCCGTGAGGTTCGCCGCGGCCTCCGCCCGCTCGAACGTCAGGCCGAGGCGGCCCGCAAACACGGCGACCTCTTCGCCGAGGTCACCACGCTGCGGCGGCACCTGGCCGGTCGGGAGCTCGCCGGGTTGACCGCCCGCCTGGAGGCGGACCGCCGTCAGCGGCACGAGCTCGGTCGTCTCGAGGCCGAGATCACGACCCGGCTCGCCCGGCTCGACGCCGATGTGCTGGATGCCGAAGCCGAACTCGCTGCACTCGGTGGCTCCGATCTCAACGAGATCCTCAGCCGGGCACGGTCGCTGGACGAACGTCTCGGTGGCCGGATCAATCTGGTCGCCGAGCGCCGACGACGACTCGAGTCAGCCCTGCAGGCAACGGTCGACACCGACGTGGTCGCCTCGCTCGAATCGGACCTCGCGAAGGCGCGGACCCAGCTCGAGGAGACCGAATCCGCCGCAGCGCTGCTCGCCCCCGAGTACGCCGAGCTCGAACTGGCCGTCGCCGCCGTCGAAGCCGAGCAGGGTGCGTTCGTCGCCGACATGCCCGACGACGACGGCTCGGCCGCCGTGCGCGCCGCCGAGCTCCGGAAGGAACGTTCGGGACTCTCGGCGACGATCGAACGCGATCGGGCCCGCCTGACCCGCATCGGCGACTCGCTGACGGGGATCGACGAGCGTCGACGCAAGAACGACGCCGCCCGCAACGAGAGCCACGCCGTGGTGGTCGAACTCGAGCAACGGGTGATCGACCTGACCGCAGCACGCGACGCGGCCGGCGCCGAGCGAGCCGAGGCGAACGAGGCCTTCGAAGCCGCAGCGGATGCTCGTCGTCTCGCCGATGCCGAAGCCAGCCGTTGGGCCGCTCGGGCCGACGCCCTGGCCCAGGCCCTCGATGCACTGCGGTCCCGCGCCGGGGCCGACGCGCTGGCGGGGTCCGCCGGCGTGCTCGGCACCCTGTTGGACCTCGTCGCCATCGACGACGGACTGGACGCCGCAGTCGAAGCCGCCCTCGGCGAGGCGCTCCAGGCGGTCGTGGTCGCCGAGCCGGCCGCCGGTCGGGCCGCTCTCGATCGTCTCGCCGCCGGCAAGGTCTCGGGTGCGGTGTTGCCCCTCGGGCGGTCGACCGGAGCCGCCGATGTGCATCCGAGTTCCATCCGCCACCACGTCCGCCCCACCCGTGACGACGTCGCGCCGTTGCTCGATGCCCTCCTCGGCCCGATCCGCTTCGTCGACGGGGGCTGGGACGCCGGCGTCGACGAAGCGCTCGCCGAACCCGCGGCCGTGTTCGTCACCCGCCAGGGTGATCGCTTCGCCCCGGCCGGTTGGCGTCTGGGCGACGGTGGGAGCGGCGCCACCGGAGCCGCGCTCGACGAGGCCCGGAGCCGGGCCGACGACGCGGCGGTCGCTTCGGAAGCCGCCGTCCTCGCCCTCGACGCGGCCTCGGCGAGTCGCAAGGCCGCCCGGACCCGGTCCGACGAGGTCGTCGCAGAACTCCAGACGTGCGAGCGTGAACTGGCCCGAGCGCGTTCGTCGGTCGAGACCGCCGACGCCCGGGACCCACAACTCGACGCCGACGAATCCGCCCTCGCGCAGGAACGGACCGTGCTCGAGGAGCGGGTTGCGATCGAAGAGACCGAACTCGCCGCCATCGTGGCCGAGCTCCCGGGTGCCGAGGCGGCCGAGGCGGCTTTGCAGGACCGCGAGCGCGACCGTCGGGAACGGCAGAACGAGATCGACGGGCGTCGCCGTGCCGTGGCGTCGCTGAAAGCCGACCTCGACGTGCGGGCCGCCGGACTCGAGCAGCGCCGGACCGACCTCCAGACCCGGATCGGGCAGATGGACACCCGTCTCAGCCGGCTCGAAGGCCAACGCGAGGATGCGGCGGTCCGCCGGACCGAGCTCGAGCGTCGCCTTTCCGCACTGGACGAGATCGACGTCGCCTTCGCCGACCACCGCGGCCGTGTCCGATCGTGGCTCGGAACGCTCTCCGCCGAGGCCGCCGCCGAGACCGAAGCCGCTCGTGCGGTCTCGGCCGGGCTGGCATCGAAGCGACGGGATCGGGCGGAGCAGGAGAAGGCCCTCGCAGAGAATCGCGAGCGGGTCAGCCGGTTGGAGCTCGACGAGGCCGAGGCGCGGGTGCGGCTCGAGACCCTCACCGAAGTCGTTCGTCGTGACCTGGACATCGATCCCGCGGCGGCCATGCAGGTGGCGTTGCCCGAACTCCCCGCCGGTGTGTCACCCGAGGCTCGGGTCCGAGACCTCGAGCGCGATCTCAAGCTGCTCGGGCCCATCAATCCGCTGGCGCTCGAGGAGTACGAGCAGCTGAAGGAGCGTCACGAGTTCCTCGACGCCCAGCTCACCGACGCCAAGAACTCGCGTCGTGAACTGACGACCCTCATCCGGTCGATCGACGCCGAGATCGTCCAGGTCTTCTCGGCCGCCTACGCCGACGTCGCCGAGAACTTCGTCCAGCTCTTCTCCATCCTGTTCCCCGGCGGCCGGGGTCGTCTCTCCCTCACCGACGTCGAGAACCTGCTCGACTGCGGCATCGAGATCGAGGCGAAGCCGTCCGGGAAGAACGTCAAGAAGCTGTCGTTGCTCAGTGGTGGTGAACGATCCCTGACCGCGCTCGCCTTCCTGTTCGCGGTGTTCCGGTCCCGACCGTCGCCGTTCTACGTGATGGACGAGGTCGAGGCGGCCCTCGACGATGTGAACCTGCACCGCTTCCTCCAGCTCGTCGACGAGTTCCGTCGGGACGCGCAGCTCGTCATCGTCAGCCACCAGAAGCGCACGATGGAGGCCGCCGATGTCCTCTACGGCGTGTCGATGAAGCCGGGCGGCTCGTCGAAGGTCGTGTCGGAGAAGGTCGAAGCCAAGGCGCTCGTCTGAGCGGCCGGCACGAGTGTCCCGACCTCAGGGCAATCGCTGGAAGAAGGCGAGACTCGCCGCGGCGACGAGGAGCATCACGACGAGTGCAGCCCCGACGAACCAGTCGGTGATCTCGGCGTCGACCTGCTGTGTGCCCACAGCGGATCCGATGTCGTCGTAGACGGCCTGGAGTTCGTCGCCGCTGGCGGCGGCGAAGAACGCACCACCCGTGTCGTCGGCGATCGCTCGGAGGTTGTCGAGGCGCACGGGCACGGGGATCAGTTCGTTCTCGACGAGCTCGGTCGTCGGGTCGTCGAACACGATCGCGCCGTCGGGGGTGCCGAACGCGATCGTGGACACGGCGACGCCTTGCTCGATGGCGGCCTGCACGGCCAGTGCGTCGGGCCGACCGACGGTGGTCTCGCCGTCGGAGAGCAACACGATGCGGGCCGGCGGTGGATTGCCGTCCTCGTCGGGATCGGCCGGAGCCAACCGGAGCGCGTCGAGCGACACGAGGATCGCTTCGCCGATCGCGGTCGACTCCGAGAGTTCGAGGGTGTCGATCGCCCGGGTGACCAGCTGGCGGTCCTGGGTCGGTGGCACCTGCACGCTCGCCTGGCCGGAGAAGGCGACGAGCCCGACGTTCAGCTTCGGCGGGAGCTCGTTGATGAACTCCTGCGCCGCCGCCTTGGCCGCCTCGATCCGCGAAGGCGACACGTCGGTCGCCTCCATCGAGAGCGAGACGTCGATGGCGACCACGACGGTCGCGCGCTCGACGGGTTCGTCGACGAGGCGGGTCGGCTGGGCGAAGGCCACCGCCAGCAGGGCGAGCCCCAGGAGGAAACCGATCGCCGGGATCTGGCGACGCCAGCCGGGATCGGCCGTGGCCAGTGACGGGTAGAGGTCCGACGTGGCCAGACGGAGTGCGTAGGTCGAACGTCGTCGCTGGAGGATCAGGTAGGCGACGGCCACCACGACGACGGCCGCGAGGACCGCGAGGCGTCGGGGCGACTGGACGCCGCTGAGCAGTTCGTTCATCGGGCCGCTCCGGTGAGGCGTTGCCGCCGTCCCGACAGGAACCGGACCATGTCGTCGAGCCAGGGGCGATCGGTGGACAGATCGGCGACGTCGACGCGGAAGCGGCGGAACACCTCGTCGACCGCGGCCCGATGCGCCGCTGCATCGTCGGCGTAGGCGTCGCGGACCCGGGCCTTCCCGGTGTGGACCACGCGTTGGACGCCGGATGCCGGGTCGCTGATGGTGATGCGTCCGACGTCGGGCAACGCCAGCTCGAGCGGGTCGACGACCCGGACCGCGACGACGTCATGGCGCTGGCTGAGCACACCGAGTGGACGAACGAGATCGGACGGCGGTCGCAGGAAGTCCGAGATCACGACCACCAGGCCGCGTCGCCGAGCGACCACGCCGACCCGTTCGAGCGCGGCAGCGAGGTCGGTCCCGGCCGGTCCGGCGTCGCCGGCCTCGGGGCGGCGGGCGGCCCCGGCGGCATCGCCGGCGGTGGTCGCGACGTCGTCGAGCACTCGCAGCAGATGACGGCGACCCGACCGTGCCGGCACGGTCCGGACCCCGTCGGCGGTGGCGAGCACCGCGCCCAGCCGGTTGCCATCGGCGTTGGTCACGAAGGCCACCGTGCCCGACGCCGCGAGGACCAGATCGTCCTTCGTGCAGCGTGCGGTGCCCATCGCGAGGCGGGCGGTCCGATCGACGACGATCCACGTCTGCAGTTCCCGTTCGGCGATCGCCTCACGCACCTGTGGTTCGAGCGTGCGCGCCGACACGTTCCAGTCGATGCGGCGCACGTCGTCGCCAGGTGCATAGAGCCGAGTGTCCCCGGGTTCGGTCCCGTGGCCGGCCCGCAGCCCTCGATGTTGACCCTGGAGCAGACCGTCGAGGCGGCGCGTCACATCGATCTCCAGCCGCCGCAACACCTCGCGCGTGGCGGGGTCGTTCGCGGTCGGAGCCTCGGGGGCCGCCTCGGTCCGGGCCATCGATCAGCCGGCCGGCGGAGGTGGTGGTGGGAGATCGCGGCGCGTCTCGGGGATCGGGGCCGGGATGGGGGCGGGCGTCGTCGTCACCGCGTGGTCCCGTGGCGTCACCGGCGCCGCCGGCACGACCGAGAGGATCCGGTTGCAGATGTCGTCGGCCGAGATGCCCTGCGCCAGCGCCTCGTAGGAGAGCATCAGGCGGTGGCGGAGCACGTCGCGGGCCACATCGAAGATGTCCTGGGAGGTCACGAAGTCACGGCCGCGGACGAGGGCCAGGCCTCGTGCCGCGGCGACCAGCCCGAGTGTGGCCCGTGGGCTCACGCCGAAGTCGAGCAGCGGCTCGAGGTCGATGAGTCCCCGCTCGGCGGGTTCCCGCGTCGCCATCACGAGGTCGACGGCGTACTGGGCGACCGCACCGTCGACGTAGACCTCGTCGGCCACGGCCTGCAGGGTGCGGAGCCGGTCGAGCGTCAGCACCTGAGCGATCTCCGACGCCGCCGCCTGCGCCCGCCGCACGATCTCGAGCTCCTCGGCGGGTGAGGGGTAGCCGACCAGGATCTTCATGAGGAACCGGTCGCGTTGGGCTTCGGGGAGGGTGTAGACCCCCTCGGACTCCACCGGGTTCTGCGTCGCCAGCACGAAGAACGGGTCCGGCAGCGGGCGGGTCTCGCCGCCGATCGAGACCTGGCGCTCGGCCATGACCTCGAGCAGCGCCGACTGCACCTTCGCCGGCGCCCGGTTGATCTCGTCGGTGAGGACGAGGTTGGCGAACACGGGACCCCACTCGGTGTCGAAGCGTTCCGCCGAGGCCCGCCAGACCCGGGTGCCGACGAGATCGGCCGGGAGGAGGTCGGGCGTGAACTGCAGGCGGACGAACGAGCCGCCCACCACCCGGGCCAGCGTGGACACGGCGAGCGTCTTCGCGAGCCCCGGCAGGCCCTCGAGCAGGACATGGCCGCGTGCGAGCAACGACACGATGAGGCGCTCGACGAGGTGGTCCTGTCCGACGATGATCCGCTTGATCTCGATGACGGCCCGCTCGAGTTCGGCCGCGGCCGTCTCGACCGGATCGGGCTCGGGCGTCGCGAGCGGCGTGTGGTCATCGGTGGGGTGCTGCGGCGGTTCCATGGTGCTCCGGAGCTGCGAGGGAAGGTTCCAGTCAACCGGCTTCGCAGAAAGATCAGCGAAAGCGCCACTGGACGGAGTGAGTAGCTTCGTCCACGTGCGAATTCTGGTCGTGGATGACGAAGTGGATCTGGCCGAGGGCATCGCCGCCGCACTCCGGAAGGACGGCTACGCGGTCGATGTCGCCCACTCCGGCCAGGAGGCGCTCGACGAGTTGGCCCACACCGAGTACGACCTGATCACCCTGGACCTGACACTCGGCGACCTGGACGGTCGCGAGGTCTGTCGTCGGATCCGGGGTGGATCGGCGGTGGATCCGTCGGTTCGCATCCTGATGTTGACCGCGCGCGACGGCATCGACGACCGCGTGGCCGGCCTCGACGACGGCGCCGACGACTACCTCGTCAAGCCCTTCGCGCTGCGGGAGTTGGCCGCACGGGTGCGCACCCTGTTGCGTCGGGATGGCTCGGCCACGGATTCGGTGATGCGCGTCGGTGCGCTCGTGCTGGACGATGCACGCCGCGAGGTGGTCTACGACGAGACACCGATCCGGCTCACGGCGAAGGAGTTCGCGCTGTGCCGCTACTTCATGGCGGCGCCCGGCACCGTCTTCTCCCAGGAGCACCTGTTGGAGCACGTCTGGGACCAGGCCGCCGATCCCTTCACCAACACCGTGCGGGTCACGGTGGGCACGCTGCGCCGCAAGCTCGAAGCCGAGGCCGGGACGACCGTCATCGAGACCGTGATCGGCGCCGGCTACCGGCTCGTGGAGCCCGTCGCGTGAACCTGCTGCCCGATCCTGTCCGGCGCCGCCGGTTCTCCTCGATCCGGTTCCGCCTGTCCCTGGCGTTCGCGTCGGCGGTGTTCGCGATGGGCTCGATCCTCGTCGGCGGCATCTACCTCTTCCAGCAGGCCCGGATCGACACCCCGACGCTCGAAGCCGTCCCGGTGATCCAGGTGGACAGTGACGGCAACGCCCAACTGATCGGTTTCCGCGGCCCGCGCGATGAGATCGAGCAGTTCCAGATCGCCCAGATCCAGGCCGCCATCGACACCGAGGCGCTCGATCGTCTCCGGCGGGGGAGTCTCGCCGCACTCGCCGTGCTCGCCGTCAGTTCCTTCCTCGCCGGTTGGGTGCTCGCCGGCTGGGCGCTGCGTCCTGTCGGGAGGATCGTGCGGGTGGCGCGGGACATCTCGACGACCGATCTGTCCCGTCGGATCGACCTGCAGGGACCCGACGACGAGCTCCGCGACATCGCCGACACCTTCGACGCCATGCTCGACCGCCTCCAGGTCGGGTTCCACGACCAGCAGCGATTCATGACCGATGCATCCCACGAGCTGCGGAACCCCCTCGCGATCATCCGCACCCATCTCGAACTCGCCCTCGACGCCGACGACGACGACGAGCGCCGCAACTCACTCGGACGGGCGGAGGCGGCCGCGGAGCGCCTCGGGGTGTTGGTGGACGATGTCATGGCGGCGGCACGCTCGAGCATGCACGAACCCACCGTCGGCGATGTCGACCTGCTCGCACTCGTGGATGGGGTGGCGGAGGACTTCGGGCCGGCCGCGTCGGCGCGGTCGGTCGAGCTCGTGACCGATGCCGACGACGAGGTGGTGATCCGCGGAGACGAACTCGCCATTCGTCGTGCGCTGGCGAATCTCGTCGCCAATGCCGTGCGGCTCGCTCCCGAGGGATCGACCGTGAGTCTGGCCCTGGTCCAGACCGGTGATCGGGCCCGCTTGGACGTCGTCGACGAAGGCCCCGGTCTCGCCCCCGCCGACATGGACCACGTGTTCCAACGGTTCTGGCGTGGCCAGAACGCCGGGCGGGGGAGTGGACTCGGGCTCTCGATCGTTCGGGAGATCGCGGAGCGCCACGGCGGTGCCGCCACGGTGTCGGCCGCGCCGCCGAACGGGTCCAGATTCTCGATCTGGTTGCCGATGACCACGGCACGACGCCCCTGAATCCCGCCGCCACGACCGAAAATCCAGTGAATCCACGGCTTTCGGTTCGCTTTCCACGACGCTTCGTACTGTGTCGATCACACGGAAGGAACACCCCCGAATGAACGACGACCACGCAGCCTCGAGCCCCGACGCACCTCGGTTCCCAGCAGAACCGAACACGCCGCTCGGGCCGCCGCGCCGGTCGACGGACGCCGGGTCGGTGTTCGACCGTCCGCCGAGCCGGGCTGGTGTCATCCCTCCTTCTCCGCCCACCGCACCAGCCCGACTCGGCTCGACCGCACAACCACCCGTCGGGTTCTCGCCGACGCAGTCCACCCACGCCACCGCGGGTGCCTCACCGGCCATCACACCACCGAAGACCCCGCCGCTGGGGGCCGTGGCTCCGACCTCGTCGGTGACGACCACCGCCGAGGTCCGCCGGGGCGGACGGTGGAAGGTTCCCGCAGCGTTCCTCGCCGGCGGTCTCGTTGCCGCCGGAGGGTTCGCGGCCGCCCGCCTGACCGAAGGCGACGACATGGTGCTCGCCGCCGAGGCCGAGGCCGGGGTGACGACCGAGGTGACCGCGACGCCGTCGACCGCGCCACGACTCGACATCGAGATCACCGGTGAGGAGCCGGTCTCGTTCGTCGCTCAGCGTCTCGGGCCCGCAGTGGTGCAGGTCGAGACCGACATCGGTCTCGGCTCCGGCGTCTCCTACGACGCCGCCAACGGCTACCTCCTCACCAACGATCACGTCATCGCCGGCGCCAACCGCATCCAGGTGCGGACCTCCGACGGCCGCACCTATGACGCCGAGATCGTCGGGTCCGATCCGAACGTCGACATCGCCGTGTTGTCGATCGGGCCCGACGCCCAACTCCCCGAGGCCGAGCTGCTGCTCGACGAATCGGTCGAGGTGGGCCAACTGGCGGTGGCCATCGGCTCACCGTTCCAGCTTCAGCAGACCGTCACCTCCGGCATCGTGTCGGCGATCAACCGACCGGTGATCGATCCGTCGAAGCCGGGCACGGTCGTGGCGATGATCCAGACCGATGCCCCCATCAACCCGGGCAACTCCGGTGGTGCCCTCGCCGATCGGGCCGGTCGCGTGATCGGTATCAACACCTCGATCCGGACCGACGGCAACACGAGCAGCAACGCCGGCGTCGGGTTCGCCGTGCCGATCACGACGGCGTACGACATCGCCGATCGAATCGTGAACGGGATCCCGCTCGACACCGCATTCCTCGGTGTGTCCGGTGCGCCCGAGATCACCGACGACGGCCTCGGCGTGCTGGTCGGTGACGTCACCGCCGACTCGGGCGCCGCCGTGGCCGGCCTCGCCACTGGCGACCGGATCCTCCGAATCGACGGTGCGCCCGTCTCCAGCATCGAGGAGCTGGCCGGCCTGGTCCGGTCGAAGCGACCGGGATCGGCAGTCGATCTCGAGGTGCTCCGTGATGGTGAGGAACTCATCATCACCGCCACCCTCGGCCAACTCGAGGAGTAGCCCGACGGGACGGAGGTGAACCGTCGTCGGCGGCCCATCGGCTGGGCACTGCCGTGTCGGGGAGTCCGTGGCGGTGCCCTGGGTAGGCTCGCCGACGATGACCACCCTGCAGCTCGTTCTCGTCCTCCTCGCGGCCGCCGTCGTCGCGGCCGGCGTGATCGTCGCCGTCCGGCGCCGGTCACAGGTCCAACCTCTCGAACGGCCGTCGACCCCGACCGCTCCGCTCGAGCAGGCGGACCGTGTCGACACCCTCGACGTCCCCCTCGATGTCGACGCTGCTGTCGATGTCGCCGAGCCGGACGTCGAGGCGCCGCCCGTTCGTCCCTCGTTCGTCGACCGGCTCACCAAGGCCCGGTCCAACTTCTCCGGTCTTCTCGGTGGCGTCTTCGGGCGGGGCAAGGTCGACGAGGACACCTGGGAGGACCTCGAGGAGGCGATGATCCGGGCCGACGTCGGTGTCGCCACGTCACTCGCGCTCATCTCGGATGTGCGCAGCGACGCCGAGGCCGCCGGAATCACCGAGTCATCCGAGCTGCTCGACATCGTCAAGACCCGGATGCGGGCCACGATCGCCGATCGGGACCGGTCGTTGCGGATCGATCCCGACACCACGAACGTCTGGATGTTCGTGGGTGTGAACGGTGTCGGCAAGACCACCACGATCGGCAAGCTCGGCAAGCGCCTGACGGCCGAGGGGCACACGTTGCTGATGGCGGCGGGCGACACGTTCCGTGCGGCCGCAGCCGAGCAGCTCGGCACCTGGGCTGAGCGGGCCGGCTGCGAATTCGTTCGTGGCGCCGAGGGCGCCGATCCGTCGTCGGTCGTCTTCGACGGGGTGCAGTCCGCCGCGGCCAAGGACATCGAGATCGTGCTCGCCGACACCGCCGGCCGTCTGCACAACAAGTCGAACCTGATGGACGAACTGTCCAAGGTGCGCCGGGTCGCCGAGAAGGAAGCGGGCACGGTCACCGAGGTCCTGCTCGTGATCGATGCCACGACGGGCCAGAACGGCCTCAATCAGGCGCGCACGTTCGCAGAGGCCGTCGATGTCACGGGCGTTGTGTTGACCAAGCTCGACGGATCGGCCAAGGGCGGCATCGTGTTCGCGATCGAGGCCGAACTCGGTCTGCCGGTCAAGCTCGTCGGGCTCGGCGAGACGGCCGACGACCTCGTCGACTTCCAGCCGGACGAGTTCGTCGACGCGCTGTTCGAGTAGTCGCGGATCAGCTGGCGGGCACCGCGGTGACCACGACGTTGCCGCGATAGCTCCGCTGGATCCGATCGAAGGTGCCGCCGCAGGTGATGAGATGGATCGCCTCGTCGCCGGATCTCCGGAACAGATCGTCGTTCGGGAGTTCGGTCTTGTCGTAGAGGGTCACGTCGGTGACGACGTAGGTCCGGACCGATCCGTCCTCGAGCTCCACGTCGACCTCGTCGCCGATCCGGCTCTCGCGCAACTCCCAGAACACGCCGGCTTCGCCACCGAAGTCGACGTGGCCGGCCAACACCGTGGCGCCGGGCTCACCCGGTCGGGCGCCGAAGCGGTACCAACCGATGCGGTCGACGGCCGGGACCTCGAGGCGTTGCTCGTCATCGACCCCGACATCGTCGATCTCGGCGGAAACGCCGAGCTCCGGCAGGCGCAGGCCCACCGGGCGAGGGCCGAGGTCGATCGCCGTGGACTCCGTGCCCGAACGGACGGGAAGCGTGGACACGATGTCCGTCGCAGCGATGTCAGCCGTCGCATCGTCCAGTGCGAGGTCGACGGAGTCGCCGTCGGCGAGGAGGGGTCCGCGCTCGATGGATCCGGACGTGACCGCCGGATCATTCGAGTCGCTCGCGGCGGCGTCCCGATCGCTCCACACCGTCGCACCCGCCACGGAGATCGTGGCGAGCGCGGCGATGGCGACCGAGACGCGCGGTGAGGTCATGCCTGGCGGCGTGAGCGCCGGGCACCGACGCCGGCGAGGGTGAGCGCCACTGCGGCGGCAGCCGCGAGGCCGGCCGCGTTGGCCGCCGGTCCGGCCAGCAGGCCCGAGTCGCCAGTGGGGACCTCGACCGGAGCCGAGCCGAGGCCGGTCACGGTCTGGGTCAACACGACCAGCGCGCCGTCAGCATCGGGTCCGGCGGCGGTGAGCACCTGAAGTGAACCCTCGGTGATCTCGACGGTCGAGGCGAGCAGTGGTTCGCCCCCGCCCGCCGGGCTGATGGTGAGGCTCCGGGATCCGGCGGGGAGCTCGAAGACCCCCTCCTCGCCGGAGCTCACGCCTGCGGCGACGACCTCACCGTCCACACTGATGTCGACCGGACCGGCGGCGGCGAGATGGCGAAGCGCCACTCGTCCCTGGCCAGCCGGAATCTCGCTCCGAGGGCTGACGAAACCGCTCAGCGAGGGCGCACCGTCAGCGTCCAGGTGGGCGACGAGTGAGCCGTTGCCCGGCTGGACCTCGATGATGTCGTCCACGGCAGGTGCGTCCTCGCGATCGGTCGACCGAGCCGGGGGCTCATCGACCGGGGCGAAGAGCTGGATCCGATGCGGTCCGCCGAGGATCTCGGCCGGTCCGGCGATGGTGCCGGGCGCGAAGCCGGGAACGACCAGGTCGCCGTCGAGATAGACGTCGACCGGTGTGTCGGGAATGCCGTGCACGATCTCGACACTGGCCGGGTCGCCATCGGCCACGGGGAACTCCTCGTCGGCGTCGGC
>JAHDCV010000036.1:0-25422 GCA_020629695.1 Acidimicrobiales bacterium
GGTCCCCGCATCGGGGAGTCGAACCGCCGAAACGAAATGAGCCGGATGGCTCAACCCGGCCGGGACCCGACCGATGGATCCGAGTACCCGTCTCCCCGACGTGTACTCGCCGCCATGCGGCACCACCCGCCATGACCGACGTTCTCACCCGCACCCATCGACAGTCGTCGACCCCGATCCCGCCGTCCGAGACGCCCACGCGTCGCCGCTCGGCCGTCTCGGCCGAGACGACGTTGTCCGATCTCGGACCGATCGTCGTCGCCATCCGCTGGGCGACGACGGTCGGTTCGGTCATGCTCGTGTCGCGTGCCCTCATCGAGGGCGACTTCGGCTTCGCCCCGTGGTTGGCGATCATCGTCTGCAACACGATCGTGCGCACGGTCACCCCGTACGAGTTCTCCGGCTCGGTGCCGAGCCTGCTCAATCTCCTGATCGAGGTGGGGCTCCACGTCGCCGCCGTGATCGCGACGGGCTACTGGGACTCCCCACTCGTGCTGTCCCTCATGGTCGCCGTGATCGTGGCCGGCCTCGCCGGCGGCTTCGGCTTCGGCACGCGGATCGCGTTCGTCTCGGCGGTGGCCGTGAGCCTCCCGCAGTTCGTGCTGGACGGCATCACGCTCGAGCAGCTCACCCTCTCTGGCCGCTGGGCCGGCGTGCTCGTACTCGCCGGCGTCGTCGCCGGCTACTCCCGGCGCCTGTCCGGCGAGGCCGATGCCCGCCACACCCGGAGCCTGCATCGCCTCTCCCAGATGGCCGATGCCAACGCCCTGCTGGTCACCTTGTACGAGGTCGCCCAGAGTCTCCCGGCGTCACTCGACGAGGACGAAGCCCTCGACTCGATCGTGTCCCGCCTCCACAACGTCGTCGACCTCGACCGCCTGGCCATCTTCTCGATCGACGGCCAGCACCTCCACGCCGCCCGCAAGTCCAACCTGCGTGTGAGTGGTATCCACGGTTTCGGCGACCTCCCGGCCGACGCCCGCGAGGCCCTCGAGACCCGCTCCGTGGTCGCCTGCTCGCTCGATCCGGAACAGCAGGGCATCGACGTCCGCTCCCGATCCGGGCTGTATGCGCCGCTCGTCGCCCGTCGCCAGATCATCGGTCTGATCGCCGTCGAAGCCGATCGCACCGGAGCGTTCGGACCCCGAGAACAGGATGCGATCGCCTCGTTCATCTCCTCGGCCGCCCTCGCGGTCGACAACGCCCGCCTCTTCGGCCGGATCCGGGTGATCGGCGCCGACGAAGAACGCGCCCGGATCGCCCGCGACATCCACGACCGCATCGGTCAGAGCCTCGCCTACCTCGGTGTCGAGGCCGATCGGATCATCCGGTTGCATGACCGTGACGAACCGATCGAGCGACCGTTGGCCGGTCTGCGAGCCGACATCCGCGGGGTGGTCCGCGAGGTGCGTGACACCCTGTACGACCTGCGCACGGACGTCTCGGAAGAGCGCGGTCTCGTCGACGCACTGAACGAGCACGCCCCCCGGGTCGCCGAGCGCGCCGGGTTGTCGATCGAGCTCGACATCAGTGAGGACGTCCGGCTCCCCGTGCTCCAGGAACGGGAGATGTGGCGCATCCTGCGGGAAGCGCTCACCAACATCGAACGCCATGCCGCCGCCACCGCCGTCGAGGTGACGTGGCGCTGCGACGGCAAGGCGGCGCTGCTCGGCGTCGCCGACAACGGTCGGGGCTTCGATGCCTCGAACGTCGACCGCGTCGACAGCTACGGGCTGCTCGGCATGCGAGAGCGGGCCACCTCCGTGGGGGCCACGCTCGAGATCTCATCGGTTCGCGGAGAAGGGACACACGTACAGTGTTTTCTGAGACCGGCCTGATCAATCAGGCCTCGACGGTCGACCAACGGAGGGCGGGAATCCGCCTGATGTTGGCCGACGATCACAAGATGCTCCGAGAGGGGCTCCGACGCTCCCTCCAGGACGAAGGCTTCGACGTGGTGGGTGAGGCCCGCCACGCCGCGGAAGCCATCGACCTGGCGGAGCGGCTCAATCCGGACATCATCCTGATGGACGTGACGATGCCGGACATGACCGGGATCGAGGCGGCCAAGATCATCAAGGGCCACCAGCCCGGGGTTCGCATCATCATGCTGACGATGCACTCGGATCAGGCCGTGCTCGCCGACGCCATCCGCGCCGGTGCCGACGGCTATCTGGTGAAGGACTGCAGTGTCCGGGAGATCTCCGACGCACTGCTCACCGTCGCCGACGGCGAGACGGCCCTGTCGCCTCGCCTCGCGGCGTCGATGCTCGCCGAGGTGCGCCGTCAGGACGCCGTGGCCGAGATCGAGCGGATGATCACGAAGCGGGAGGAAGAAGTCCTGCAGCTCATCGCCGACGGATGCTCGACCCCCGAGGTCGCCGAGCGCCTCTTCATCAGCCAGAAGACGGTGAAGAACCATCTCGCGTCGATCTACCAGAAGCTCGATGCCCGCGACCGGACCCAGGCCGTACTCCAGGCCGTCCGGATGGGCATCGTCACGCTGGATTCCGCTCCCGACTGACCCACGAACCGCTCGGCCCGACCGATGCGTACCGATGGGCCGAACGACCCATCAAGGGCCCTTCTCAACCCTCCGATTGAAAGAGGGACAGCCCGCTTGCGGGATCGAGTAACGAAGGATCAACGGAGGTCCTCACCATGCTTCACTACCAGTTCATCGCCGCTTGGATGCGGGCTCAGGCCAAGACCGAGCGTGGCGCTTCTCTCGTCGAGTACGCCCTCCTCGTGGCCCTGATCGCCGTCGTCTGCATCGCTGCCGTCACCCTCCTGGGCAAGTCGGCCGCCGAGAAGTTCTCGAGCGTCAACGACGCGATCGACTGATCGTCGAGATCTGAGTACACGGATCGGGCGAGGCACTCCGGTGCCTCGCCCGTTTCGCGTCTCCCCCCGTTTCGGGGAGCCCCACCCCCTCGTATCGCCCCCTCCACCCCAACCCCCCGTTCCACCGAATCGTCTGCGAGCCATCCCGATGTCGACCGCCGTCTCTCAAACCTCCTCCGTCCGGACCACGGTGCTCGCCGCGGCCGTCGCCGTGCGGACCACCGCTGCCGATGCCGTCGAGGCACGTCGCGACGCCGACCACGAGCGAGGCGCCAACCTCGTCGAGTACGCGCTGCTGATGGCCTTCATCGCCGCCGTGTGTGTCGCCGCCGTCGCGCTGCTGGGCCCCACCACCGCCCAGCCGTTCAGCAACCTGAACAACTCCGGTCTCGGCGGCTGATCCACCGGCACCGACGGTCCCGATCCTGTCGGTCGGCACCGCACGGGTCGATCGCTCGATCGTCCGATCGCCCCTCGGGATGCGAGGCTTCGGCCTCGCATTCCTCGCGTCCGGCCCCCTTTCGTCGGCCACGCCGAGGCCGATCGATGGGCCGAGGTCGGCTCAGGCGGCCGTGCAGCGTTCGAGCACCGTCGTCCGACAGGCGATGAGCCAGTCCTCGTCGGCCTCGACGATCGTCCACGAGGCGGAGGCGTCGAGCCAGCTCGAGACGGCGGTCTCCGGGCGCCAGATCACCACGTCGGCGTTCCGCCGCGTGAGGATCTCGCCCACATCGCCACCGACGACCAGATGACGGTGGTCCTGGAGAACGTCGAGCGGATACATGTCGAAGCGGTCGTCGACGAAGACCCGGGCGTCGGCCCCATCCCGGAACGTCCAGTAGTTTCCGGTGATCCCCCGGTGCACGATCGCCACCGACGGGTCGTCGAGCAGGCCCCACTCGTCGAGCAGATCGAGTTCGTCGACGGCGTACCCGTCGAGGGTCAGGCTCGGCAGAAGCGGCACCGTCGCCACGGCGATGACCGCGACGAGCGACCCGACCACCAGCAACATCCGGGCCACCGGGCCGCCGTCCCCCGCCGTCAGGCCAGAGAACTCCGAACCGGTCGATCCGGCGTCGCGGTGGCGATGGAGTTCGGCGATCACCACGGCGAGCACCGCCGAGGCGAGCGCGAGGTTCCGGATGGCCAGGAAGCCGCTGATCGCCACCACGATGGCCGGCAACAGCAGCCGCCACGGCGCACCGCCACGGGCCACGACGAGGAGCGTCACGACGAGCGCACCGAACAACAGATCACTCGGATGGTCGAACGAGGGTGCAGCCCACTCCGACACCCCTTCGAGGGCGTCGCGGTTGCCGAGCAACTCGACGGGGAACCACAGCAGGCGGAATCCGAGCGGGCCGACAACGGCCGCTGCGGTGCCGACGATCGTCCACAGCATCACGCGGAGCTCTGCGACGGGCAGCCCACGCGCATCGACCGCGACGTCGTCGTTCGAAGGGTTCCGACGGTCGAGCCAGGCCCCGAGCAGCGTCATCGTCGCCAGCACGCCCGCCAGCGGGAACGAGCCGTGCGTCTGGGCCCAGAGCCAGATCGTCGGGACGAGCCACCGCGGGTCGATGCGGCCCCGCACGACCGCCAGAGCGATCACGAAGCCGAGCAGGCCGAACAACAGCGGCCGGCCCTGCCACATCGGCGCGCCGACGACCACGACGGCGCCGGCGAGCGGCACCCGGCGGATGATGGATCGCACGCCGTCGGTGAGCCACCAGAGCACACCGACCGAGACCGCGACGAGCGCACCGTGGAGCACACGGATGCCCGCGAATCCGACGGTGCGTTCCAGCGCGGCGTAGATGACGCTGGCGAGCCAGGACTGCACGACCCAGGGCGTGCCGGGAGCGGTCGCGGAGTAGACGTCGCCGGTCGGCACGCCGCCGGTGTCGAGGATGTGGCGGCCCGTTGCGAGGTGGGTCAGGAACGAGTTGTCGTGCAGTGTGCGGGCACCGATGGCGAAGCCCAGACCCATGAGGAGCACGGCGATGCCGTGTCCGAGGCCCAAGCCCGGACCCGCGGCCGACTCGGGCGCGGCGCGGGTGACGGTTGCGGGCTGATCGGCCCGATCGATCGCGACCATCGGAGCTGCCGGACCGGCCGCCGGCTCAGAAGGCCTTGGTGATGTTGATGATCGCCGGGCCGAGCACGACCACGAACAGCGCCGGGAAGATGCAGAACACCATCGGGATCATCATCTTGACCGGCGCCTTCTGCGCCTTCTCCTGGGCGTACTGGCGGCGCTTGATGCGCAGCTCGTCCGCCTGGGCCCGAAGCACTCGACCGATCGACACACCGAACTGGTCGGCCTGGATCATGGCGAGCACGAACGAGCGGATCTCGGGAATGTCGCAGCGACTCTCCATGGAGCGCAGCGCGTCGGCTCGGGTTGCACCGGCACGGCTTTCACCGAGCACACGCATGAACTCGTCCGACAGATCCCCGGGCACGTTGTTGACCACCCGGTCGAGGGCCTGTTCGAAACCGAGGCCGGCTTCGACCGAGATGACGAGGAGGTCGAGCACGTCGGGAAGCTGACGACGGATCGTCTCCTGTCGGGTCGTGACCTTCTTGTCCAGGGCATTCGACGGACCGAGGATGCCGAGCATGGCACCGAAGCCGATCAGGAGCAGCAGACGCCAGCCCGTCCAGCCGAGCGGATTCCAGAAGATCCAGACCGCGGTCCAGATCGGCACGAAGATCCAACCGAGGATGCGGTTGACGAGGAACCGCTCGACGGCTTCGGGTTCGAAGATGCCGGCCTGGGTGTGCTTCACCCGGACCTTCTCGACGTACTCCGGCGGATTGAAGCGGCTGCCCATCCGCTGGATGCGGTCGAAGAACGGCTTCAGCAGCCGGTCGACCGGGGACTCGAGCAGTTCCTGGTCGCGGATGTTGTCGATGGCCGAGGCTTCCATGTCCTCGAGCTGCCGGAGCGAGTCGCGAACGGCGACCTTCTCGTCGGCCTGGCCGAGGATCGCGAACAGTGCGAGGCCGATGGCGAGGCCCACACCACCGGCGAGGTACGCCGGAGGAAGGGAGGTGATGACATCAAACATCGATCGTGATCACTTTCTTCATCCAGGCGAGGCCGACCAGAGCGGCGACGAAACCCAGTCCGAGGAAGATGTAGCCCATGGTCTCCTGCCACAACACGCTGATGTAGGCGGGGTTCATGACGTACATGATGAGGCCGAGGGCGGGGGGCAGACCGCCGAGGATCATGGCTGACATCTTGCCTTCGGCGGTGAGTGCGGCGACGTCTCGCTTGAGACGCTCGCGCTGCACCATCGTGTCGGCGACGGTCATCAGCAGCTCGTTCAGGTTGCCGCCGACCTCACGCTGGATGCCGATGGCCAGCACGGCCCAGGCGAAGTCGGGTGACTCCATACGCACACCGACGGTCTCGAGCGCTTCGTCGATCTCCTTGCCGAGCTGGGCCTCGGTCATCGCACGGCGGAGCTCGATACCCATCGGGTCCGAGATCTCCTTCGAGACGGCGTCGAGGCCCTGGGGAAGGGAGTAACCGGCGCGCAGTGTGCCGGCGAGGAGCTGGAGGGTGTCCGGGAGCTGACTCTCGAAGGTCTTCAGGCGGCGGCTCGCTTTGAATCGCGTGCCCATGAGAGCGATGATCCCGACGAGGATCATCAGGATCATGCCGACGATGATGCTGCCCCGCAGGACGATGCCGCCCATCAGCGCCATGACCATGGCGCCCATCACGGCGACGACGAACTCGCCCGGCCGCATGGGGAGGTCGGCCTTCTCGAGCAGGGTCTCGATCTTGGCCAGGAAGCCACGTTCCTCGGCGAGGTTCTCGGTCAACTCGACCGCACGCTTGACGAGCGCGGTCTGCACCAGCGCATCGTCGTCCTCGCTCAGCTCGTCACCTTCGCCCCAGGCGGCGAGGCGACCGTCGATCGACGAGCCGCGGGCCGACACGATCGAACTGATGGAGTACACCCCGAGTCCGACGGCCAGGAACGCGAGCAACATGATCGCCACGAGCGCCGTCGGCGTCTGCAGGATCGCGATGCCCTCCGCTTCGGGCGGCGCGACCGGCACGAGCGCCGGAGCGCGGTCGGTGATGAGGCCGGCCGAGTAGGCGAAGGTCGTCGAGGCGGTGCCGAGCGAGAGCTCGACGGTGCCGTTCCGGCCCGACTCGGTCAGGCCGGTGAACCACACGACCAACCGGTTCGACGCGATCGCAGCGGACCGCTCGAGGGCCACCGGCACGTCGGCCGGGGTCTCGGCGGCGATGGTGAGGCCACCGGTCTGGTCGATCACTCGGCTGATCTCGGCGTCGCCACCGCGGTAGCGGATCGACAGCACCTGGGCCCGTCGCTGGATGAGGCGGGCACCGGCGTCGGTGATCTCGATCGTGGAGTCGGTGTCGGGGCCGCCGGAGAAGACCACGACGGTGCGATAGGTGTCGGCGTCAGCGGTGAAGATCTCCGCCGCCCGCATCAAGCCGTTGTAGAGCGCCGCGCCTTCCGACGGCTGCAGGCTGTCGACCGCTTCGACGGCCTCGGCCCGATCGGTCGTGAGCTCGGTCCGGGTGGTGGCGATGTTGCCGGCCGAGACGATGCCGACCGAGACGTTGGCCGGCAGCGACTGGACGATCTCGGTGATCTCGGCCTTCACGGTGCCGAACACGTCGGACTGGGCGAGGCGGGTCGAGGTGTCGACGACGAAGACGATCTCGCCGCTGCGGTTGAGCGCGTTGGCCGTGGTCGCATCGATCACGTCGGTGGCGACCGCGGGCTCGAGCGGTGTGGCGGCCTCGGCGACCGAGATCTGCGTCGGGTCGATCCGATAGGAATCGGCGACCAGCGAGACCTCGACGTCGGTCCGCCGGGCATCGACCTGATGGGCGAAGGCCGTCGTCGGCGCCGAACCATCTGCCGGAGCCTCCGCAGCCGGAGCCTCGACCGGAGTCTCCTCGACGTCCGCGTCCTGGGCGGCGACGAGCGCCGGCAGGCCGAGCAACGAGATGAGCGTCGCGACGGTGGTCAGCGCGGCGAGGCGGAGCATCCGCACACGTCGGGTCAGGGCTCGCTTGGGGTCGGCGGTCATCGCGGATTCCTCTGGCGGGTCTGCTGCGGTCCGCCGCCACCGACGGAGAACATCTCCGGGCCGAGGCGGATGCCGTGATCGGCGAGCTTCTGGGCGAACTTCGGGCGGACGCCGGTGGCCTTCAACTGGCCCTTGAACTTGCCGTTCTCGTCGACGCCGGCGGAGTAGTCGAACAGGAACACGTCCTGCAGCGTCACGACGTCACCTTCCATGCCGGCCACCTCGGTGATGTGGGTGATCCGGCGGGAGCCGTCCCGCAGACGCTGGAGCTGGACGACCATGTCGACCGCGGACGAGATCTGCTCGCGGATGGCCCGGACCGGGAGGTCGTAGCCGGCCATGAGCACGAGGGTCTCGAGTCGGGCGATGGTGTCGCGGGGGTTGTTGGCGTGCAGGGTGGTGAGCGAGCCGTCGTGGCCGGTGTTCATGGCCTGCAACATGTCGAGCGCCTCGCCGGAACGACACTCACCGACGACGATGCGGTCGGGCCGCATCCGGAGGGTGTTCTTGACGAGATCCCGGATGGAGATCTCGCCCTTGCCCTCGATGTTGGCGGGCCGTGTCTCGAGGGAGAGCACGTGGTCCTGGATGAGCTGCAGCTCCTTCGCGTCCTCGACCGTGATGATCCGTTCGTCGGCGGGGATGAAGGAGGAGAGGACGTTGAGCGTCGTCGTCTTTCCGGTGCCGGTACCGCCGGCGACGAGCACGTTCAGCTTGCCGACGATGCAGGCCTGGAGGAAGCGGGCGGCGTGGACCGAGAGGGTGCCGAACCGGATCAGGTCGTCGATCCGGAGCGGATCGGCGGAGAACTTCCGGATGGTGAGGAACGGGCCACCGACCGCCAGCGGCGAGATGACGGCGTTGACTCGGGAGCCATCGGGCAGACGGGCGTCACAGAGCGGCGTCGACTCGTCGATCCGGCGGCCGATCTGGGCCACGATCTTGTCGATGATGCGCCGGAGGTGCATGTCGTCGATGAAGGTGACCTCGTCGAGCTGGAGCTTGCCGTCGCGCTCGACATAGATCTGCTTCGGCCCGTTGCACATGATCTCCGAGACCGACTCGTCCTTGAGGAGCTTGTCGATCGGGCCGTAGCCGAGGATGTCGTCGGAGACGTCCTGGATCACCTGGGCCTTGTCGGCGGCCGAGAGCGGCACCCGTTCGGCGGCGATCGCCCGATGGAGGGCCTCGTGGACCTTGGTCTTCAGCTCGGTGTCGGCGAGACGCTTGTCGTAGAGGATCGGCCCCAGTTCCTCGATCAGCGAGGAGTGGACGCGGTGACGCAGCTCCTGGAGACCCGGGTCGTTGGATGATGCGGCACCGCCGAGCGAGCCATCGGCCGACTGGCCGTCATTGAGGCGCTGATAGAGCGACATCGGGTTTCTCCTGGTTCGACTGGGGATCCGGTCGGACGATTGGGTCGGGATTCAAGTGGGGCTGGGCGGCATCGACCCGACGGTTCGGGCCGACGAGGTCAGAAGAACTTGCGCTTGGAGGACCCGGCCAAGGCCGTGTCATGGGAGTCGAGCAGGCGGAACGCCAGCTCCTCGAGCGCCTTGGCCACCCCGGAACGGGGTGCCGAGAGCACCACGGGGCTGCCCTTGTTCACGCTGATCGGCACCACGACGTCGGACGGCACATGCGCCGCCGCCTGGATCTGGAGGGTCTTCTCGACCTCACCGACGTCGAGCTTCACCTTGGAGTCGGCCCGGTTCAGGATGAGGTGGAGCTTCTCCCGAGGCACGTCGAGCAGCGACAGGGTCGACAGACCGACCTTGACGTTCTTGATGTTCGGAATGTCGAGACCGGCGACCAGCAGCACGTCGTCCGACGCTTCGATGGTCGACAGGACGACCTCGTTGAAGATCGCCGGGGTGTCGATCACGATGTGGCCGGCGAGTTGACGGCAGATCGCGATGACCTGGGCCATCTGTTCGCCGGTGATCTGATCGGCGAAGGTCGGCTCCAGCGGGGCCGGGAGCACCAGGAGGCCGGACGGTTCGTGCGTGGTGAGCAACTGCTGCATCAGCACGTTGTCGAGTCGGTCGATCTGGGAGACGGCGTCGACGACGGTGTTCTGCGGCTGCAGCTTGAGCATCACCGCGACGTCGCCGAACTGGAGGTGACCGTCGATCAGGATGACCGGCTTCTCGGACTGACGAGCGAGGGACACGGCGAGGTTCGTCGCAACGACGGACTTACCGGACCCACCCTTGGTGGAGAACACCGTGATGACCCGGGCGTCCAACTCGTCGCCGTCGAAGTCGGCCCCGATGCCGGCACCGGGCTGGAGCGCCGACGGGACCCCGCTCGGGGCCGCGACCCGCAGACCCTCGGCGATACGAGACACCGTCTCGACGAGGTTCATCTGATCGATGGGAGCGGTGAGCACGTCCTTGACCCCGGCCCGCATCGCGGTCCGGAGCAGATCGGTCGACAACTCGGCCGTCACGAGGAGCGTGCCGACCTCGGGTCGGGTCCGGCTCCACACCTCGATGCGGGTGAGGTCGGCGGAGCTCGCACAACTCGGACCGAGCACGGCGACGATCGGGGTCATCCCGAGGCGGCTCTCCAGCTCGGCGAGGTTGTTGAGTGTCGCGACACCCTCGCCGAGGAGACCCGACAGGTAGTCCCGGACCGCCTGATCGCTGTCCACGACCGCGAGCGCGGCCCCATTGGGCAGCGCCGGCCCGCCACCGAATTCCTCGGCGGGGGCGGCGGCTGCTTCGGGCTCGGCTTCGGCACCGAAGTCACCGAAGTCGCTGAAGTCGTCGAAGTTGAAGTCCTGCATCGGGGATCCTCGTTCGTGAACGGTTGGGTCTGGACCGGCAGATCAGCCGGCGGCCTGATCGTCGGCGTCGGCGTCGTCGGCCGGGGCGTCCTCTTCGGCCGGGTACGGCGTGAGGCGTTCCTCGTCTTCACCGGGGAGCAGATCCTCGGTGTAATCGACCTCGGTGACGACCGGCTCGTAGTCCGGCGGGACGAGGGTCAGATAGATCGAACCGGGGTCGATCGACGCGAGACGGAGCGTCGCCTCGACCGGAACGGCGAGCGTCAGCATGCCCGAGTTGATGGCGGCGGCATCGGCGCCAGCCTCCTCACCCAGGTCGGGCGCCAGCTGGTTGTCGATCGCGAGGATCTCGACCTTCTGGTAGAGCAGTCGGGTCTTGACGATGTAGGGAGCGACGACCTCGTCGTTGCCCTCCGCACCGATGACGGGAGCGACGCCACCCTCTTCGGGATCGGCGGTCGAGGTCTGCACCTCTTCGGCGATCTGCTCCTGCACCATGATGTTGACGAAGTCGCCGGGCGCCAGGAGGCCGGCGACGCCGCGCACCTGGTCGACCGAGATCGACAGCGCCGTCAGGCCCTTCTCGGAGAGACGGTCGGTGACACCGGTCGAGACCACACTCGGCGCCACGAAGTTGCCGACCACCAGCTGGTGGTTGGCCGGGAGCTCGGCGATGGCGATCAAGCCACCGAGCTCGGCGTCGGGGTCGACGATGGCCGTGGTGGGCCGCAGGTCGACGGGCACGTCACGCTGGACGATCAGGCCCTGGTTGATGACCTGCTCGGCCGGTGTGCCCTTCGGAATCGGCTCCGAGACGACCCACACGCTGGTGAGTTCCGCCCCCGCATAGGCCTCGCTCTTGAGGCCCTGCGTGTACTGGTAGATGCCGAAGCTCGCGAACGCACCGAGTGCGACTGCGACGACGAGAATGATGATGCGTCGTGAGTTCACGACCGTCTCCTGGTCCAGGCCGGACAACTCCGGCGATTGGTGTCTCGCACCACCAATCGGCAAGCCGGAGCGGAGAACTGAGTTCTTCGGGCAAATTCCTCACCGGGCCACCGTCCGGTGGGACCGACATGCGGGTCCGGGCAACCCACATCGCCGCGGAAGCGAGGCCCAAAACGGCGAAAGCCGCCGGGCGAACCCGGCGGCTTCCGTCACGACGATGTCGTGGAGAATCAGGCCTCGGCGGCCGGCTCCTCGGCGACGGCCTCGACGACCGGCGCCTCCGCAACGGCTTCGGCGACCGGCGCCTCCACCTCGGCGGCCGCAGCCGGCACCTCGACGCCGGCCTCGGCGGCGGCTTCGGGGTACTGCTCGTAGTACTCCGCCCAGGCCTTCTCCGTCTCCGGATCGACCTCGGTGGAACCGATGTAGTTGCCGTCGGAGTCGAAGGCGTGCTCGCCGAAGTGCTCCTGGTACTCGGCGGCCACGACACCACCCTCGGCGGCCTGCTTGATCGAGAGCGAGATCCGGCGACGCTGGAGGTCGATGTCGATGATCTTGACCCAGAGCTCTTCACCGGGGGTCACGACCTGCTCGGGCAGATCGACGTGGTGGGCCGACATCTCCGAGATGTGGACCAGCCCCTCGATGCCGTCGCCGACCTGGACGAACGAACCGAACGGAACGAGCTTGGTGACCCGGCCGTAGACGAGCTCGCCGACGCGGTGGCCCGAAGCGAACTCCTGCCACGGATCCTGCTGGGTCGCCTTGAGCGAGAGCGAGATGCGCTCACGGGACAGATCGACCTCGAGCACCTGCACGGTGACCTCGTCGCCGACAGCGACGACGGAACCGGGGTGGTCGACGTGCTTCCAGGACAGCTCCGACACGTGGATGAGGCCGTCCATGCCGCCGAGATCGACGAAGGCGCCGAAGTTGACGACCGACGACACGACGCCGGACTTGATCTCGCCGGGGCCGAGGTTGGCGAGGAACTCGTCGCGCTGTTCCTTCTGCGTCTCTTCGAGGAACGCACGACGGGAGAGCACGACGTTGTTGCGGTTCTTGTCGAGCTCGATGATCTTCGCTTCGAGGCTGCGGCCGACATAGGGCTGCAGATCCCGGACCCGGCGCAGCTCGACGAGCGAGGCGGGGAGGAAGCCGCGAAGACCGATGTCGACGATCAGGCCGCCCTTGACGACCTCGATGACGGGACCGGAGACGACACCCTCGGCCTCCTTGATCTGCTCGATCGTGCCCCAGGCACGCTCGTACTGCGCCCGCTTCTTCGACAGGAGCAGACGGCCTTCCTTGTCCTCCTTCTGGAGGACCAGGGCTTCGACTTCGTCGCCGACGTTCACGATCTCGGAGGGGTCGACGTCGTTGCGGATCGACAGCTCGCGAGCGGGGATCACGCCTTCGGACTTGTAGCCGATGTCGAGGAGGACCTCGTCACGATCGACCCGGACGATCGAGCCGGTGACGAGCTGGCCGTCTTCGACCGAGACCATCGAGGCGGCATAGGCCTCGTCGAGCGACCCGACGAGGTCGTTCTCGGTGATCTTGCGGGGAACGTAGACCTCCTCGGCGGCCGCTTCGGCAGCCTCGGGAGCGTCGGTGGTGGTGGGAGCGTCGGACACGGAGTTGGGTACCTTTGGGTCTCCGATCGACACGGGCCGAGCCTCTTCGGGAGGGATGGCGTGCGCGTCGACGGGCTCGGGACTGTCCCGAACAGCGCCACGCTAGCGGGCCGTCCCGGCGAACCACCCCTCGTTCAGCCGGTTCCATCGGCCGGACGACGGGCGAGCAGCAGGTGCTCATGACGCTCGACCGACGGCGGTCGACGGCCATAGTCACCCGGGGTGACGCCGAACACGTCCAGTGGTCGGAGACCCACCACACGGGCGAGCAACCGGAGCTCGCGTGGCGTGAATCCGGTGGTCCAGAGGTCCGCCGGGATCGCGACGCCGGTGGCGTCCATGATCTCGGTCACTTCGTGGTTGACGCCACGCTGCGCGTCGAAGGTGTCGAAGTCCTCCGCGAAGCGGACCTGGAAGTAGGCGTTGAAGGCCGACACGGCGACGAGACCGCCCGGGCGGACCGCATGGCGCATCCCGGCCAGGATCGGCTCGTCCAGCTCCCTCGCCGGGAGCTCGTCGACGGCACCCGCTCCCCCGGCGAGCCCGAACGCGCCCTGGCACAACGAGAACACGGCATCGAACGACCCGTCAGCCACGACCGTGTCGAGCGCACGGGCGTCGGCGACCTCGAACGTCGCCCCGGCGGGCGCGTCGATCCGGGCCAACTCGACGAAGGTCTCCGAGATGTCCAGGCCGTGGACCTCGATCCCGAGCGCGGCGAGCGCCCGACTGTGCCGACCAGGGCCGCAGCCGACATCGAGCACCCGCATGCCCGGCTCGAGGTCGAGCCAGTCGACGAGGGCACCGACCTCCTGATCGGTGCCCTTCGTGAAGGAGTACCGCAGATACGCCGGTCCCATGTGGTCGGCGAGGGCTTCGAACCAGTGCGAGGACATTCCCCCGAGTCTCGCACTCATCGGACGCCCACCGACTCCCGAGTGACGCCAACCGGCCGACCATGAAAGAGTCAGGCCACTCGCCCGCTGCCCGGGAGCCCGCGATGAAGAGACTGTTGACCGGCCCACTCCTCGTCCTGTTCGGCGTGGTGTTCCTCGTCGCCGGGCTGTGGGTCCGATCGACCATGCAGCCTTACGACGGCGGGATCGAGACCATCGCCGTGGTCGTCGACCACGATCGCCGGACCTCCGACGACGGGACGACCTACGCCGCCGTGTTCGAGTTCCGCACCGAACCCGGGCGTGTGGTTCGTGTCGTCGACAGCTTCGCGTCGTCCAGTCCGCCCGACATCGGAGCCGAGATCCGGGTGTCCTACGAGCGCGGCGATCCGGACGGCGCCCGCAACCTCGACAACCCGGCCTGGTTCCCGTGGATCTTCATCGGCATCGGCGGCGTGATCGTGTTCGTCGGGCTCGGGCTCATGCTGCCGCTGGTCGCCCTGCTCGGTGTGGCCATCGCCGGACGGCTCTCCCGCCGTGACGACGGCCCGTTCGCCCCCGTCGAAGGGGTCACGGCCCAGCCGTCCGCTCCCGTGCCGCCGTCGTTCCCGAGCGAGAACCCCACCGGGCCTCGCTCGACCTACGACTGACGCCCACGCTCCAGCATGGCCGAGCGAACCCGCGACGGCGAGCCCGATCGGACCGGACCCGCTTCCGCTGACGAGGTCGGCCGCGATCACTCGTCGGCGAAGGTCACCAGCACCTGACCGCCCGTCACCTGGTCGCCAGGCGCCACCCGCACCTCGTCGATCACCGCGGCGCCGTCGGCGGCGAGGGTGTGCAGCATCTTCATCGCCTCGACCACCAACAGTGGATCACCGGCGACGACGGCGTCGCCGGGCGCCACGTGCACCTCGGCGACGGAGGCGGGGAACGGCGACGTCACGGCGGAGCCCGATCCGACTGCTGCGGCGTCGTCGGGGATCCACGCCTCGGACCGGGGCGGAATCCGGAACCACTGGGTGTGTCCGTCGACGGCGAAGGCGACCCGACGACCAACTCGGTCGACGATCGCGTCATGGCGACAGGGCGCTGCGTCGACCTCCGCAGCCGACACCTCGACCGCCACACCGTCCGGTCCGATCACGGTCGTGGCCACCGACGGCCGATGCGGCGTGAACCGGCGTGCGCCCAGGTGCTGCCACGGTCCCGTAGCCGCACGCTCCCATGGGGGTCCCGAGCGACGGTCGGCCCGACGCAGCGTCGCGGCCGCCGCGGCGTGCTCGAGTGCCGGGGCCGCGGGGATCTCGGTCTCGTCGAGGAACCGGGTGGTGACACGGCCGGCGATCACCGGGTCGGTGTCGATCAACCAGCGGTGAAAGCCGACGTTGGTCACGAGTCCGCCCAGCACGAGGCCGCCGAGCGCGTCGGCGAGTCGACGCCGAGCCTGCTCCCGGTCGGTGCCGTGCACGATGAGCTTGGCGATCATCGAGTCGTAGAACGGTGTGATCTCGCTCCCCCGCTCGACGGCGGCGTCCCAACGCACACCCTTCGGCACGCGGAGGAACTCGACAGTGCCGAGTTCCGGGCGGAACCCCTCGGCAGGGTTCTCGGCGTTGATGCGCGCTTCGAAGGCGTGGCCGCGCCACCGGATCTCGTCCTGCTCGAGCCCGAGCGGCGCACCGGCGGCGACCCGGAGCTGGAGCTCGACGAGGTCGAGGCCCGTCACGAGCTCGGTGACGGGGTGCTCGACCTGCAGGCGGGTGTTCATCTCGAGGAAGTACGGCTCGCCCGTCTCGTCGTCGACGACGAACTCGACCGTGCCGGTCGAGTCGTAGCCGACGGCGTCGGCGAGTGCGACGGCGGCGTCGTGCAACCGTCGCCGACTGTCGTCGGGAAGGTTCGGGGCCGGAGCCTCCTCGAGCACCTTCTGATAGCGACGCTGCACCGAACACTCGCGGGTGCCGAGATGGATCACGTGACCGTGCCGATCGCCGACGACCTGCACCTCGACATGACGTGGCCGCTGGATGTAGCGCTCGACGATCACGGCATCGTCGCCGAAGCTGTTCCGCCCCTCGGCGGTCGCCTCCGCCAATGCGGCAGCGAAACCGTCGGCGGTGTGCACGATGCGGATGCCCTTGCCTCCACCGCCGGCAGCGGCCTTGATCAGGACCGGGAACCCGATCCGGGCGGCGGCCGCTGCGAGGTCGGCGGGATCCTGTGAGGTGTCGAACCCGGGGATCACGGGCACACCGGCGTCGACGGCGAGGCGGCGGGCGTCGATCTTCGACCCCATCTGCTCGATGACCTCCGGCGACGGCCCGATCCAGATCAATCCGGCGTCGAGCACGGCTCGGGCGAAGCCCGCGTTCTCCGACAGGAAGCCGTAGCCCGGGTGCACGGCGGTGGCCCCCGTCTCGGTCGCAGCGGCGAGCAGTGCATCGACGGAGAGATACGACTCGGCGAGTGCAGCCGGCCCGATCCGCACGGCGACGGTCGCCTCGGCGACGTGCGGCGAGGCGATGTCGGGGTCGGCGAAGACGGCGACCGTCTCGTGGCCGAGGCCGTGGGCGGTGCGGATGACCCGGCGGGCGATCTCGCCCCGGTTGGCGATCAAGATCCTCATCGGTGTTCCCATTCCGCCGCTCACATCCGGTACACGATCTTGCGGCCGGGCTCGGGCTCGGGTTGTCGGGCGGCGAGCGCCAGGCAGAGGCCGAGCACGTCCCGGGTGTCGACCGGGTCGATCAGGCCATCATCCCAGAGCCGGGAGGTGGCGTAGTACGGATCGGACTGGGTGGTGAACTGTTCGCCCACCTCGGCCCGCATCGCCGCGACCTCCTCCTCGGTGGTCTCGGCTCCACGCATGCCGGCGAGGCGGATGTCGACGAGCACGGTCTGGGCGGTCTCGGCCGACATCGTCGCGAGTCGGGAGTTGGGCCAGGCGAACAGGAACCGGGGCTGGAAGCCGCGGCCGCACATGCCGTAGTTCCCGGCGCCGTATCCGCCCCCGATCAGCACCGTGTAGCGGGGCACCGTGGCGTTGGCGACAGCGGCGACCATCTTGGCGCCGTTCTTGGCGATCCCACCGGCCTCGGAGTCGGAGCCGACCATGTAGCCCGAGGTGTTCTGGAGGAACAGCAACGGAACCCGCCGCTGTTCGCACAGCTCGATGAAGTGGGTCGCCTTGAGGGCCGACTCGGAGAAGATGATCCCGTTGTTGGCGATGATCCCGACCTGGTGGCCGTGGATGCGGGCGAAGCCGCACACGATCGAGGTCCCCCACTCGGGTTTGAACGCCCGGAACCGGGAGGCGTCGACCAGGCGGAGGATGATCTCGGTCGCATCGAACGGGATCCGATCGTCGGCCGAGACGATTCCGTAGAGCTCTTCGGGATCGAACGCCGGCGGCTCCGACTCCACGACGTCGAGCCAGCCGGTCGGGTCGTCGATCCGTCGCTGGTTGGTGTCCTCGCACCAGCGACGCAGACGGCCGTAGGCCTCGGCCTCGGTCGCCGCGATCTCATCCGACACACCGGAGACCCGGGTGTGGAGTGCGGCACCGCCGAGGTCGTCGGCGTCGACGATCTCGCCCAGGGCGGCCTTCACGATCGGAGGGCCACCGAGGAAGATGCGGCCGATGCCTTCGACCATGATCACCTCGTCGGACAACGCCGGCACGTAGGCCCCACCGGCCGTGCAGCCGCCCAGCACGACCGAGAGCTGCGGCAACCCCTTCGCCGACAGGCGTGCCTGGCGGTAGAAGCTGCCACCGAAGTGGTCCTTGTCCGGGAAGATCTCGTCCTGCAGAGGCAGGAACGCACCACCGGAGTCGACCAGGTAGATCACACCGAGATCGTTCTCGTCGGCGATGTCCTGGGCCCGGACGTGTTTCTTGATCGCCATCGGGACGAGCGAGCCGCCCTTGACGGTCGCGTCGTTCGCGATGAACACGTACGGCACCCCGTGGACCAGCCCGATGCCCGTGACGATGCCGGCCCCCGGCACGGTGTCGTTGCCGTCGGCGTCGTCGTGTTGGCCGTAGCCGGCCAGCGTCGAGAACTCGAGGAACGGCGATCCCTCGTCGATCACCATGTCGATGCGGTCCCGCACCATGATCTTGCCCCGGCCGAGGTGCCGGTCGATCGATCGCTGCCGACCCGGCCCGCCGTCGATCGCGTACCGGAGTCGCTCGGCGAGGGTCGTGGCCAGGGCCACGTTCGCCTCGACGTTGTCGGCGTAGCCGGGTGATCCGGTGTCGATCCGACTCGTGGGTCGGCGGGTGGTGGTGGTCATCGACCTGCTCCCGGTGGATGTTCGTGGGTGTTGACGTCCGATGGCCGGACGGGACCGGCGGCGACGCCCGACCAGACCTGCCGGGCGAGGGCCGAGGCAACGGTGTCGAGGTCGCCGCGCCCGGGGTCGAACCACTCGACGGAGGCGTTCATCGCGCCGAAGAGGGTGAGTCGCAGCACCGGGATCGACACCGCGGGGTCGAGGTCCCCGTCGGCGACCAATCGCTCCAGCAGTGCGGTCCAGCGAGCTTCGTAGGCGTCGCGGGCCGGCAGGATCTCGTCTCGGACGACCGGCGGTGCGAGCCGGAACGACGTGACGTGGGCGGCCGTGTAGGGCCCGTTCTCGTACAGCGCGGCGAGATGGGCGCGGACGTGGCGATGGAAACGTTGCTCCGCCGGCTCGCCCGAGCCGGCGAGATCGGCCTCGTCGAACGCCGCCTGCATGATCTCCATACCGCGGCGGAACACCGCTGCGAGCATCTCGTCCTTCGAACCGAAGTGGTAGTAGAGCGAACCGGCCTTGATCCCGACGTCGGCGGCGACGTCGCGGAGTGAGGTCTCACGGAAGCCGCGCTCCAAGAACATCGCAGCAGCGGCATCGAGGATGCGCTGTCGACCCGGGCGGGTCTCGGAGCCGGTCATGGCGGTCACATCGGCAACCTACCTAACGGCCGTTAGGCCCACAAGCCCACCGACCGTCTCAGCCGGGGCGACGCAGAGCGTCTCGCGACCGCCGGATGCGGGCAAGCACGACTCGTGGACCGGGCCGCACGTCAGTCGTTCGGCAGCTCGACGGTGACCTCGGCGCCGCCGAGGGACGAGCGATCGATCGACACCGAGCCGCCGTGGTCTTCCGCGATGCGTCGCACGATCGCGAGGCCGAGCCCGGAGCCGCCACCTCCCCGGGTCCGTGCGTCGTCCAGGCGGGTGAAGCGCTCGAAGACCCGCTCACGGTCGGCGACAGGGATCCCGGCGCCGTCGTCACCGACCGCCAGCACCGCTCGACCATCCTCGGCCCGGACCTGCACCGCGATGCGGCGATCGGCGTGCCGGACCGCGTTGTCGACGAGATTCGCGACGACCCGAGCGAGGGCGGGCGCTCGCCCGTGCACGATCGTGGGCTCCACGCCCCCGACGTCGATGGCGAGGTCGGACTCGCGCGGTTGCACCCGTTCCACCACATCGAAGACGAGGTCGTCGAGGGCCACCGAGACGCGGGCCGCACCGTGTCCGGCCTCGGTACGGGCGAGGAAGAGGAGATCGTCGATCAGACCCTGGAGTCGTTCGGTCTCGCCGACGAGCACGGCTTGCTCGTCGGGCACGGCGGCGAGCGCCGGTGAGGTCTCGACCACCACGCGCAGGTTGGCGACCGGGCTCTTCAACTCGTGGGACGCATCGGCGATGAACCGGCGTTGCTCGGCCTGGTGGGCGTCGGTCCGCTCGAGCAGTTCGTTCATCGTCACGGCCAGATCGTGGATCTCGTCACCGGTGTCGGGCACGCCGACCCGGCCACCTGTGCCAGCGAGCTCGTCGACATCGCGTCGCAACGCCTCGACCGGACGCAGCGCCGCACCCACGATCCGCCAGGCGAGCAAGCCGGCCGCCAAGACGAGCAGCGGCACGCCGATGGCCAGTGCGGTGCGTTCGACCGACCGGGATCGCTCGATCTGCTCGGTCTCGGACCCGACCACGACCAGGCCACCGTCGGCCGTCGCCGCTGCCGCGACCCGAAGCGTCTCGGTGTCGACCTCGACCTCGGTACCGCCGTACTCGATCTTGCGGATCGTGACGTCCTGGGTCTGCACGGTCCCGCTGGTGGGGGCGAGATAGCCGGCCGGGTCGTCCAGTCCCTGCGCGGCAGCCACCGAGCCGCTGGCGTCGTAGATGACGACGAACTCCTCCTCGCCGAGGGTGGCGGCGAGCGCCTCCGGATCAGCCTCGAGCGCGACCAGGCGCGCTCGATCCTCGGCCCGGGCGACGAGTGCTTCGTCGAAGGCGTCGAGGGCGGTGGCGCCGAGCAGGAGGTCGAGCCCGATGGCGGCACAGGTCAAGGCGGCGAGCACGAGCAACGTGGCCCCGAGTGTGATGCGTCCCTGGACCGTCCGGATCGCCGCCCGCAGGCGATCGAGGCGGCGGCTCACGAGCGGCCGCCGTCGGTGCGGAGGCGATAGCCGGCGCCTCGCACGGTCTCGATCGACCGCACGCCGAAGGGTTCGTCGAGCTTCTTCCGGAGGGACCGGATGTAGACCTCGACGATGTTGAGGTCGCCGTCGAAGTGCAGATCCCAGACCTTTTCGACGATCTCGGCCTTCGAGACCACCTCACCGAGTCGGCGGGCCAGCTGTTCGAGCACCGCGAACTCCCGGGCGGTCAGCGCACAGTCGGCGCCGCCACGGGTCACGGTGTGGGCGGCCGGATCGATCGAGAGATCGCCCGCCTCGATGACCACCGGCGCGCCGCCACCGCTGCGCCGGAGAAGCGCTCGCAGTCGGGCCACGAGCACAACGAACGAGAACGGCTTCGTGAGGTAGTCGTCGGCGCCGAGATCGATGCCCTCGGCCTCGTCGAGTTCGCCGCGCTTGGCGGTCAGCATGAGGATGGGCGTCCAGTTCTGCTCCGCCCGCAACGTCCGGCAGACCTCGTAGCCGTTGCGACCCGGCAGCATGATGTCGAGCACGATCGCGTCGTACGGGAACTCCCGGGCCATCCAGAGCCCGGTGTCGCCGCTCTCGGCCTCGTCGACGGCGAACCCCTCGGCCTCGAGCCCACGACGAAGCGAGACCCGCATGGTCGGTTCGTCTTCGACGATCAGGACACGCACGACGAGAACCTAGGCCGCGGCCGGAGCGGATCGGTCGACGAGCCCACGCCAGGCCGTGAGGCCGACGACGAGCGTCGTGATCCCGGCCAGGCCGATGACGACCGCCGGCCGATCGGCATCGGTGCCTGCGGTGATGCCGTGCACGGCCCCGGCGACGAGGGCGAGATACGACAACAGGTGCACACCCCGCCAGATCTTCTGCGGCAGGTGCCGACGCAGCATCGAGGTGATCTGTACGGCGGCGAGCAACCAGAACGAGGCGATCCCCCACGCAACGGGCCCGGGTTGCCACTCGGACGCGAACGGGACGATGAGGTCGACGACGGTGAAGGTGACGAACGAATCGGCGACCAGCGCACCCATGTGGGCGAGCGTCGAGGCGACGGTCAGGCCGGCCAGCCAACGGTGCAGATCGTTGAGCGACGATGCCGTCGCCGTCGAGCCGAGGAATCGACTGTGGAGAAGCAGTCCCCAGACGACCGAGGCCGCCATGCACACCAGCGCAACGATGCCGGTCGCCCGACTGACCCACCACCACAACTGTTCGGCAGCGAGGACCTCCGTCGGCGTCATCGACCGAGACCGGTCGCCGTCGGGTCCGCGAGATGCACGTGTCCGACCCGGGCATCCCCGAGCACGACCCGGTCGTCGGCTTCGGTCACGAGAAGTGCCACGACACCGAGCCGGCGGGCAACGCGGTCCAGCCCGGCGTGGGTTCGACCACGTCCGGCAAGCACGAACAGCGTCTTGGTCGCGATCTCGGCCCCGGCGGCCGACGACGCGAGCGCCGTGACGACACTGGGTGACCACGACCGGGCGGTCGACACGGGCACCCCGGTCGACGGGTCGAGGAGGTGGTGGGCCGCATCCGCCCCGCTGCCCCAGCGGCGACGCCGATTCGTCGTCGTCGCACAGGCACGGTCGACGGTGAGGTCGACGATCACCGCGGCCTGCTCCGGACGCCCGGCGGGCTCGTGGAGTCGGATCGGCCAGCCATCGCCACGGTCCGGTGGTGTGCCGCCGACCGCGATGTCGCCGCCGAGGTCGACCAGCACCCCGATGACACCGGCGTCGCGGCCGGCCTCCAGCACCTCGGCGACGACCATGTCGGCCGCCAGACCCTTGCCGACCCCACCGGGATCGATCCGACATCCGACCCGGTGCCGGACCGTCCCGGCCGACCGATCGAGCACGAGGCCGTCGAGTCCTGGCGCCCGTCGGGGCTGGAACGCCTGGTCGTGGTCGAGGCCGAGTTGCCCAGGGGCGGGCAGCGTCTCGAACGACTCCCGGTAGCCGAGGGCCTCGAGCGCCGGGAGCATGGTCGGATCGAACGCTCCGCTGGAGTCGACCCAGCCCCGCCGCAACGTGGCCACGAGTTCGAGAGTGTCGTGATGCACCGGTTCGGCCCACGGCCCGGCCGCGTTGATCCGGCAGATGTCGGAGTCGGGGATGAAGCGGCTCCACCGACGTTCGAGCTCGGCCAGTCGAGCCTCGGCCCGGTCGAGCCATGACGACGGGGCGATCGCTCCCACCGCCGCGGGGTCGATCACGACGCCGACATGGGCGGCCGAACCCATGCAACGCCAGCGTCGTTCGATCCAATCCGTCGACGGCTCTTCGCCGGCGGCCTCGTCGTGGGTCGTCTCGGCCATCGTCATCTCAGCTCCCATGGGTCTCTGCCACCGGCTCGCGCGGCGCCGGGGCGGTGACCGGTGCCGGTTCGGGTGCGGGGGCCGGGATCGGTTCGACGATCGGGGTCTCCACGGCCGCACGGGGCGTTGCCGTCGGGGCGACCACCACCGGAGCCGGTTGCACGACGATCTGGGCAGCGGGGATCTCGACGATGATCGTGGTCGGCTCCGGAGGCGCCGCCGACGACGTGGACTGCGCCGCGAGGAGGCCGATGATGCCGACCCCCATCGACGTCGCCACGGACGCGGCCAGGATCCTGCTCGGGGTCACACCGGGCCGCACGGGGCGAGCCGGCGTCGGCGTCCGGGTGGGCGGTGTCGCGCCGGTCGGCGGAGCGGCCGTCGGCGGAGCGGCCGGCGCCGAGGCACGCTGCTCGGCGGCGATGGCCCGTGCTCGGGCCAGTGCAGCGTCGCGATCAGTCATCGTCGTGGTCCTCGTCTTCATCGTCTTCGTCCATTTCTTCGGGATCTCGTGGCTCGACCGGTTGCGGGGCCTCGATGGGCGCCGGGATCGGCGCCTCGTCGGCCGCCAGCGCCGACATGACGGGGTCGCCCGCGACCATGTCGGCGGGCTCCTCACCCGGGTTCTCGGCAGGGGTCGCCGCCGCGGGTGAGGTCACCGTTTCGACGACGACCTCCGACGTCGGCGCGGGTTCGCCGGAGAGTGCGGTGAATGCGCCGAAGGTGGTCAGGCCGATCAGGGCGAGACCGGCGGCCGAGGCGCCGAGGCGGGCAGTGGTGGGGTTCATTTCCAGGTCCTTTCGAGGGGGTTGTGGACTCGTTGGGATCCACCCTCGGCCCGCCGAGCTGAGGCCACGCTGAAGCAACCTGAAGCCGCTCTCAGGCGCTTCAGCGGGGCTTCAGCTCCGGCCAGCGAAGGTGTCGCCATGTCTGTGACGCCCACCTCCACGACCGAGTCCACCGGCGTTCGCCACCGAGCTCGGGCCGCCACCCCGGGAGTGCTCCGCACCCTCGCGGGACGGCCCCGCGACTGGCGAGTCCCGCCGACCGGGCTCCTTCCCTCGCGATTCCCCCGCCCACATCTCGGCTGGCTCGGACCGCTCCTGATGCTCGCCTCGTCGGTCGCCATCTGGCCGGCGTTCGCCGGAGCGCAGGGTGAGGAGGGCGGCTCCGTCGCCTTCGGCCTCTACATCGGGGCCGTCTCGATCATGCTCATGGCCTGGAGCTTCATCCTCGCCATCCGAGCCCGATGGATGGAGCCGTTCTTCGGCGGCATGGACCGGATCTACCGGGCCCACCGCTGGGCCGGTGCGCTCGCGATCCCGACGATGTTCCTGCACACGAGTATCGAGCCCGAGATCGAGGGCGGCATCCGTGGCGCTGCCGAGAACCTCGCCGACACCGCCGAAGGCCTCGCCGGCGTCGGCGAGATCATGCTCTACGTCCTCGTCCTGGTCAGCCTCGTGCGTTGGTTCCCGTACCGCTGGTGGCGCTGGACCCACAAGCTGCTCGGCATCCCGTTCGCCTTCGCGAGCTGGCACTTCTACACCGCCGAGAAGACGTACTCGAACACCTCGGCGTGGGGCTGGTTCTTCAACGCCGTGATGGTCGCCGGCATCGCTGCCTGGCTGCACCGCGTCGGTATCCGCGACATGTTCACCAGGGGCAACCGCTACCGCATCAGCCGCACCGAGGTCGATGCCAGCACGATCGAGATCGAGCTCGAGCCGATCGGCAAGCCGGTCCAGCACCACGCCGGGCAATTCGCCATCCTGAAGCTCGACGCTCCGGGTCTCACCGAACCTCACGTCTTCACGATCGCCTCGTCACCCGAGTCGCCGGTGATGCGCTTCTTCGTCCGGGATCTCGGCGACTGGTCGCACAAGCTGCTGACCGCCGACCTCGTCGGCACGACGGCCCGGATCGAAGGCCCCTACGGCCACTTCGAGCCGTTGCCGGACCGGCCGGGCCGCACGATCTGGGTGGCCGGCGGTGTCGGGATCACCCCGTTCCTGTCCCAGATCGACAGCCTCCCGGCGGGTGAGCCGGGCCCGACCACCCCGCACCTCATCTACTGCGTGCCGGACCGTGAGAAGGCAACGGCCAGGGCCGTGCTCGAGCAGGCGGAGGCCGAGGGCCGGATCACACTCGACGTGGTCGCCTCGCGGGAAGGTCGTCGATTCGGTCCGGAGATGCTCGAGGCCGCGCTCGCCGGCCACGACGCCCGCAGCGCTCACGTGGCGACGTGCGGCCCGGCCGGCCTCGTCCGCTCGACCGCTTCGGCCGCCGATGCGGCCGGCGTGCGGTCGATCATGACCGAGGACTTCGACATCCGCTCGGGTGTCGGCCCCGATCTCTCCCGCCAGATCGAGGCGCTGGTCCCGACCGGTGGCGGCTGACGAACGAGACCTCGGCGGTGTCAGCGATCCCGATCGCCGGAT
>JAHDCV010000036.1:25522-28199 GCA_020629695.1 Acidimicrobiales bacterium
GCTAGTCCTTCGCGTCGGCCCACGTGGCGCCGAAGGCGTGGTTCACCTCGAGCGGGACGTTCAGCTCGAACGCCCCCGACATCTCCTCGAGCACGATCGGCATCATCGTGTCCCGCTCCGACGCCGGCACCTCGAGGATGACTTCGTCGTGAACCTGGAGGATGACCCGGCTCTCGGCTCGGTCCGTGGTGAGCCGACGGTCGAGTCGAACGAGGGCGAGCTTGAAGATGTCGGCGGCCAGCCCCTGAATCCCGGCGTTCATCGCCTGCCGCTCCCCCGCCTGCCGGATCCGAGGATTGTCCGACATCAGCTCCGGGATCGGACGGCGACGCCCGAACAGCGTCTCGGTGTAGCCCCGATTGCGGGCTTCGGTCACCGTTCGATCCATGTAGTCCCGCACCGCCGGGAACCCCGCGAAGTAGGCGTCGAGGATCTCGGCTGCTTCCCGGGTCGGGATCCCGAGCCGCTGCCCGAGTCCATAGGCCTCCATGCCGTAGGCGAGTCCGTACGACACCATCTTCGCCTTCGACCGCTGCTCGAAGTCGACGTCATCGGGGGCGACGTCGAACACCCGGCCGGCCACGACGCGGTGTACGTCGGTGCCGGAGGTGAAGGCCTCGACCAGGCCCGGGTCCTCCGCGAGGTGTGCGATACAGCGCAGCTCGATCTGGTTGTAGTCGGCGACCAACAGCTCGTAGCCGTCCGATGGGACGAAGGCCTTGCGGAACGCCCGGCCCATCTCGGTGCGGACGGGGATGTTGTGCAGGTTCGGGTGCTCGGACGAGAGCCGACCGGTCCTGGCGACCGTCTGGTTGAACGTGGCGTGGATACGGCCGTCATCGGCGATCTCGGCCAGGAGCGACTCACCGTAGGTCGAGCGCAGCTTCTCGACCTCGCGATAGCGCAGCAGATGCTCGACGATCTCGTGTTCGTCGCGGATCTTCTCGAGCTGGGCCTGGTCGGTCGTGTATCCCGACTTCGTCTTCTTGCCCGGCGTCAACTGCAACTTCTCGTAGAGGATCTCCCGCAGCGCCTTCGTCGAGTTGACGTTGAACGTCTCCCCGGCGGCGTCCTGGATCGCCTGACGCAACCCGTCGGCCTCGACGGAGAGCTCGTCGTTGAGCCGTTGGAGCTCGGCCCGGTCGACACCGACCCCGACGGCCTCCATACGAGCGAGCACCGAGATGAGCGGCAGCTCGACGTCGACGTTCAGCGCCGTGACCTCCCCTTCCTCCAGCGCTGCGGCGACCGGCTCGGCCAGCACGACCGCGGCACATGCCCGTTGGGCGGCGACGAGTCCGGACGGCACCGTGTTCCCGCCGAAGTCGAGCTGGCCCTCTGGCGCGGCGTCGTCGTCGGACGGGATCCGGTAGGTCGAGTGGCGAGCGAGGGCGTCCTCGATCGGATAGGTCGAGGACGACGGGTCGAGCAGGTACGACGCCACCGCGGTGTCGAGGCCGACGACGAGGTCGGGCACACCGGCGGCGAACAGCGCCCGCAGGATCGGCTTCGTCCGATGGCCGACCACGTGCACGTCGCCCCCGAGCAGGCGGGTCATCGAATCGAGGACCGACGGATCCGCCAGCTCCTCGGGGGTGACACCGACGGCCCGGTCGGATGATCCGGCGACCGCCAGCGCCTCGAGCCGGGTCTCGCGATCATCGGAGAACGTCGCACCGAGGCCGACGGTCGGGGTGCCGGCGAGTGCGTCGAGCGCCGCGGCGACCGCGGCGGCCCCGGCGACCGGCTCGATGGTGACCTCCAGGTCGTCGCCGGCGACCTCCGGCTCACCGCCGCCCGAGAACGCCTCGTGGAAGCGAGCCTCGAGCGTCCGGAACTCCAGGAAGTCGAACAGCCGCTTCAGCTCGTCGGCATCCCACGGTTCACGTTCCATGAGCTCGGCCAGCGGTGTGCCGATCTCGACGTCACGCATGAGGTCCATCACGATCAGGTTGATCCGGACGGCGTCTTCGTTGGCGGCGAGGTTCTCCCGGAGCTTCGGCGTCTGCTCGTCCAGATGCTCGTAGATGCCATCGATCCCGCCGTACTTGTTGATCAGCTTCGCCGCCGTCTTCTCGCCCACGCCGGGCACACCCGGGAGGTTGTCGGAGTTGTCGCCCCGCATGGCGGCGTACTGCACGTACACCGACGGGTGCACGCCGGTGCGTTCGACGATGCCGGCCTCGTCGTACAGGGCGTAGTCCGACACCCCGCGTTTGTTGTAGAGGACCTTGATGTGCGGATCCCGCACGAGCTGATAGCTGTCGCGATCGCCGGTCACGATGAGCGCGTCGATGCCGTTCGCCTCGGCCTCGGTGGCCAACGTGGCGATGAGGTCGTCGGCTTCGATCCCCGCCTGATCGACGATGGGGATCTTGATCGTCTCGACGACCTGCCGGACGAGACCCATCTGCTGCTTGAGGATGTCGGGCGCCGCGGACCGGTTGGCCTTGTAGGTCTCGACCTTGGCGTGGCGGAACGTCGGCTCCGGCCGGTCGAAGCAGACGACGATGCCGTCGGGCTGATGATCCCGGACGAGGTTGATCAGCATCGAGGTGAAGCCGAACACCGCATTGGTGATCTGGCCGGACGCCGTACCGAGATCCTGCGGCAGGGCGTGGAAGGCTCGGTAGGTCAGCGAGTTGCCGTCGACGAGCATGACGGAACGGTTCTTGGA
>JAHDCV010000036.1:28299-38115 GCA_020629695.1 Acidimicrobiales bacterium
TCAGTCAGCGAGAATGCGCTCGGCGACGGCCTTCATGGTCGACCGCTCACTCATGGCTGCGGTCTGGATGTGGCGGAACGCGTCCGACTCGGCCATCCCGTCGCGATCCATCAACCGCCCCTTGGCCCGGTCGATCACCTTGCGGGCCTCGAGCTGTTCACCCAGGGCCTCGGCCTGCGACGAGAAGGCCCGCATCTCGACGAATCGCGCCCGGGCGAGTTCGATCGCCGGCACGAGGTCCTGGGCACTGAACGGCTTGACGACGTAGGCCATGACGCCGGCGTCGCGAGCCTGTTCGACGAGGTCGCGCTGGGAGAAGGCGGTGAGCAGCACCACGGCGCAGCGCATCTCCTCGAGGATCGTGCGAGCGGCGGTCAAGCCATCGGTGCCGGGCATCTTGATGTCGAGCACGGCGACGTCGGGCTCGTGCTGGCGCACGAGATCGACGGCCTCGGCACCGTCACCCGCCTGGGCGACGACGTCGTAGCCCTCCTCGACCAGCAGCTCAGCCAGGTCCAATCGGATGAGCGCCTCGTCCTCGGCGATCACGACACGGAGCGATTCGGACACGTCAGGCCCCCATCAGTTGATCGAGCAGGTCGTCCTGCTTGGCTTCGAGCTCGGCGAGGCGATCGGCCTTCACGGTCCGATCCTTCCTGAGCGCGGCGACCGTGCGCTCGGCCTCCCGGTGTTCACGGCCGGCCTGCGCCGTCTCGGCGACGATCGACCGCAGGCGGAGGTCGTCGGCGTCTGCGGCGAAGTGCACGATCTGCTCGTCGATGACGGCCAGCTCGGTCCGCAGGCGCTTCGCTTCGGAGGCGACGTCGCTCAGGCGACGTTCGATGGCGGCTCTCGACATTCCGCCCCCTCCTCCGGTCACGGCGATTGATCCTGGAGTGCCCGGAGTGGGACTTGAACCCACACGACCTTGCGGCCAGCGGATTTTGAGTCCGCCGCGTCTGCCAATTCCGCCATCCGGGCGAGCGCTCCACAGCGTAACGGTCGAAGCGCTCCAATCGATCGCCGATCGAGCCTCAGAGCGAGATCGGGAGGCGATGCTGCCTCCTGCAAGCAAACGCTCACGAAGAACCGCAGCCGAGGATGAAACCAAGGGCGGTTCCTGCGGGTCACAACCATCGTGACCGGACTCATGACCGCCTTCACGTTCCCCGGCCAGGGCTCTCAGAAGCCCGGCATGGGTGCGGCATGGCAAGACCACCCGTCCTGGGAGATCGTCGACGAGGCCTCCGAGGCCTCGGGACGAGACGTCGCCCGTCTGCTGCTGGAGGCCGACGCCGACGAGCTCACCCAGACCCGCAACTCCCAACTCGCCACGTTCGTGACCTCGATGATCGTGCTCGACGCGATCGAGCGCGTCGGCGTCGAACCGGCGATCCACGCCGGGCACTCACTCGGTGAGTACTCAGCACTCACCGCCGCCGGCGTGCTGTCGCTCGCCGACGGTGTCCGCCTCGTGACCGAGCGTGGCAACGCCATGCAGGCCGCTGCCGAGGAACGGCCCGGCACCATGGCCGCGGTGCTCGGCCTCGAACCCGAGCTGGTCGAACAGGCCTGTGCCGCGACCGACGGCGATGCCTGGGTCGCCAACGACAACGCTCCCGGTCAGGTCGTCATCGCCGGCGACCCGGTCGCCCTCGCCGCAGCCGGCGACATGGCCAAGGAGCTCGGGGCCAAGCGGGTGATGCCCATCAAGGTCGGTGGTGCGTTCCACACACCGTTCATGGCACCGGCACGCGATCGGCTCAGGAAGGCCATCGCCGACGTCGAACTGCGAGACCCGAACCGTCCGGTCGTCGCCAATGTCGATGCCGCCGTCCACACCGACGGCCCCGAGTGGGCCCGCCTGCTCGGTGCGCAGCTCACCAGCCCCGTGCGGTGGCGTCCCAGCCTCGCAACCCTCGCCGACTCGGGGGCCTCGGTCTTCCTCGAGCTCGGACCGGGCACCGTGCTCACCGGCATGGCCAAGCGCACGCTCACCGGCACCACCAACATCGCGGTCGGCTCTCCCGGCGAGATCGAGCAGCTGCTCGAGACGCTCGCCGGTCTGGAGGGAGACCGACGGGCGTTGACGCTCAACACGACCGAGGGTGAGTTCCTCCAGGCCGTCGAGCGACTCGTCGTCTCGCCGGCCACCGGGCCGTTCACCCCCGAAGCCGGCCTCGAGGCGGGCATGGCGCTCGAGCGCGGCCAACTCGTCGGCACCGTCGGCGACACCGAGGTCCGCTCGGCATTCGCCGGAGAACTCCAGGGCATGGTCGCACTCGCCGGCGAACGGGTCATGACCTCCCAACCCGTCGCCTGGCTCCGGGTGAGCGCATGAACGCCCAGGCCCCCATCATCCCGACGGGTCTCCGCATCATCGGGGTCGGCTCGGCGCTGCCGCCGAAGATCCTCACCAACGACGATCTGACGGCGACCATGGACACGTCGGACGCATGGATCCGCGAGCGCACCGGTATCGGCCAGCGCCACATCGGCGGCACGACCTCGGGCCTCGCCACCGAAGCGGCGGCGATCGCCATGGAACGCGCCGGCGTCGGCCCGGGCGACATCGATCTCGTCATCCTCGCCACGACGTCCCCTGACTACATCTGTCCGGGCACCGCACCCGCGGTCGCCCGCGATCTGGGGCTCGATTGCGGCGCCTTCGACGTGTCGGCGGCCTGCTCGGGTTGGGTCTACGGCCTCACGGTCGCCCGTGGCTACCTGCTCCAGGGCATGGAGCGGATCCTCGTCATCGGGTCCGAGACCCTCGATCGCATCACGGACTACACCGACCGGGGCACCGGGATCCTGTTCGGCAACGGTGCCGGCGCAGCCGTCGTCCAGGCCGACCCCGGCGCAACCGCCGACATCGTCGGCTGGGACACCGGCGCCGACGGCAACTACGTCCACATCCTCTACTCCGAGCACGACGGTGTGCTCCAGATGGACGGCAAGGAGGTGTTCCGCCAGGCGGTCAAAGCCATCGTGCGGACCACCGAGCGGACCCTCGCCATGGCCGGCATGACCATCGACGACGTCGACCTGGTCATCCCCCACCAGGCCAACGTCCGCATCCTGGAAGCCGCGTGGAAGAAGATCGGCTTCTCGATGGACGACACCATCCAGATCCTGGAGCGCACCGGCAACACCTCCGGTGCGACCATTCCGATGTGTCTCGACCAAGCGCTCGACGACGATCGGATCGCAGCGGGCGACCACGTGCTCTTCCTCGGCTTCGGTGCCGGTATGACCTGGGCCTCGGCCCTGATGCGGTGGGGCTGACGTGAGCGACGAATCCATCACCCGCATCGCCTTCGTCACCGGCGGCAGTCGGGGCATCGGCCTCGCATGCGCTGAGGCACTGCTCGCCGCGGGCCACACCGTGATCGTCGGCTCCCGATCCGAGCCCGCGTCGCTACCCGACGGCATCCACTGGGTCGCCTGCGACGTCACCGACACCGCGAGCGTCGATGCGGCCTTCAGCACGATCGAGGCCGATCACGGCCCCGCCACCATCGTGGTCGCGAACGCCGGCATCACCCGAGACACCCTGCTGCTCCGCATGGGTGAGGACGACTTCACCGATGTCGTGGACGCGAACCTCACGGGGACCTGGCGGATCGCGAAACGCGCCATCCGCCCGATGATGAAGGCCCGCTGGGGTCGGCTCGTGCTGATGTCGTCGGTGGTCGGTGCGGCCGGCCAGGTCGGCCAGGCGAACTACGCCGCTTCGAAGGCCGGCCTCGTCGGGCTCGGCCGATCGCTCGCTCGCGAGTTCGCGTCCCGCAACGTCACGGTCAACCTCGTCGCTCCCGGCCCCATCGCCACCGACATGCTTGCCGCGCTCGACGAGTCGACGACGCAGGCGATCGTGGACACCGTGCCCCTCGGACGGGTCGGACAGGCCCATGAGGTCGCGGCGACGGTCGCCTTCCTCACATCCGAACCCGCCGGCTACATCACCGGAGCGGTGATCCCGGTCGACGGCGGCCTCGGGATGGGTGCCTGAGCGGCCGACCGATCGACAGAACTCCAGTACAACCCACAGAAATTCGCACATTCCGTCGACGGCCGATTGACCGTCGATAGTCTTTCCGGGCCGGGTGACCGGCAGGTTCAGGAGGAACCAGACATGAGTGATCAGAACTTCGAACGTTTCGTCAAGTGCGCCGTCGAGGTGCTCTCCGTGGAGGCCAGTGCCGTCACGAAAGAGGCCCGCTTCGCCGAGGACCTCGACGCCGACAGCCTCGACCTCGTCGAGCTCGTCATGGAGCTCGAGGAAGAGTTCGGCGTGAGCGTCGAGGAAGAGGAGCTCGAGGGCATCGAGACCGCGGGCGCCGCCTTCGATCTCGTCGCGGGCAAGCTCTGATGCAGGGTCGCCGAGTTGCCGTCACCGGCATCGGCGTCGTCGCACCGTGTGGTGTCGGCGTCGAGGCGTTCTGGAACGGTCTGCTGACCGAACCGGCAGCCGGCGACCGTGTGCTCGAGGACTGGGACCCGTCCCCGTACTTCGAGAACCCCAAAGACGCCCGCCGGACCGACCGCTTCAGCCAGTTCGCCCTCGCGGCGGCCGAAGAAGCACTCGCGATGGCCGGCGACGTCGGTGTCGACCCGGCCAAGTTCGGTTCCCTCGTGGGGACCGGCATCGGCGGGATCGGAACCACCGAGACCCAGATCGTCGTGCAGCACACGAAGGGCGACCGTCGGGTCTCCCCGTTCCTCGTGCCGATGATGATGCCCAACGCCGCGGCCGCGTCGATCTCGATGCGCCACGGCCTCCAGGGCCTCTGCGAAGCGACGGTCACCGCGTGTGCCGCCGGCACCCATGCGATCGGCAACGCCGCTCGTGCGATCGCCGACGGTCGCTGCGACGCGATGGTCGCCGGCGGTTCCGAGGCACCGCTGACCCCGACCGCCCGCGCCGGGTTCGCCAACATGACCGCGCTGTCCAACAGCGGCGTGTCCCGGCCGTTCTCGGCCGATCGTGACGGCTTCGTGATCGCCGAGGGCTGCGGCATCCTCGTGCTCGAGGAGTGGGAGCACGCCGAGCGTCGGGGTGCGACCATCCTCGGTGAGGTGCTGGGTTCGGCGTCGACCGCCGACGCCCACCACATCACCGCCCCAGCGCCCGGCGGCTCTGGAGCGATCCGATGCATGGAGCTGGCCATCGACGACGCGGGCATCACCGCCGCCGACGTGCGCCACATCAATGCCCACGGCACCTCGACCTCGCTCAACGACGCGGCCGAGGCCGACGCCGTGGCGAAGGTCTTCGGTGAGAACGGTCCGGCGATGACGTCGACCAAGGGTGTCACCGGCCACGCACTCGGTGGTGCCGGCGCCCTCGAAGCGGTCGCCGTCCTGCTCTCGATGCAGCACGGGCTGATCCCGCCGACCATGGGAACGTCCGAGCCCGACCCCGAGATGCCCGCCGTGGACCTCGTCCTCGGCGAGCCGCGGGCATGGGAGCCCGGCCCGACGCTGTCGAACAGCTTCGGTTTCGGCGGTCACAACGGCACGTTGGTCCTCGGCCCGGCCTGACGGCCGGAACGTCAGGCTGTCGGGCCGTCGGGCTCATCTCAGGGGTCGACGATCACGAACAGCAGGTTCGCCTGGCAGGCGAGCTCGTCACCGACCGTGGCGCGTCCCGTTCCCTTACCAGCGCGACGTCCGAGCTTGTCGAGCGTGACCTCGAGCCGGAGCGTCTCGCCGGGCACGACCTGGCGACGGAACTTCACGTTGTCCACGCCGCCGAAGAGCGGCAGGCGCCCCGCGAAGTCCGGGTTCGAAAGCACCGCGCAGGCACCGGTCTGGGCGAGCGCTTCGACCTGCAGGACGCCCGGCAGTGTCGGGCGCCCGGGGAAGTGCCCGGGATAGAAGTACTCCTCGCCGGTGGTCGTCCACTCGGCCACGATCCGCTCCCCCGGCTCCAGCTCGACCAGACGGTCGACCAGGAGGAACGGCGGCCGATGCGGCAGCAGATCGATCGGGGCGGGCAACTCGGTGGTCATGGCGACACGCTACGACCGCGACACCGCAGCGGCCACCGGGACGCGACGATGCCCCGGCCAGGCGGCCGGGGCATCGAGCATCGATCAGGTCGGCGACCCCGTCGGGAGGGATCACCGGCTGGGATCAACCCTTGGCAGCAGCCTTGAGCTTGGCACCAGCGGTGACCTTGACGGCCTTCTGGGCCGGGATGGAGATGGGCTCCTTCGTCTGGGGGTTGAACCCCTGACGAGCGGCGCGCTGGACCTGCTCGAAGGAGACGAATCCGGGGATCGTGACCTTCTCGCCCTTCGCGACCGCACCCATGATGGTCTCGACCATGCCGTCGACGACGGCACCGGCGTCCTTCTTGCTGACCCCGCTGGCTTCGGCGACTGCGTCGACCAATTCGCTCTTGTTCATTGGAACTCCTTCAAGCGTTCCTGTCCTCCCGCCTTGGGGGACCGGGGTGCCAGCAGAGTCAACCCGAATCACAAAGTCAAGGACCCTCCCCGGAAAATCCGAAACGAAAATGGCTCCAGCAGAGGCCGAGCGCGGTCCACGGGCGAATCACAGGGGTGCCCGACGTCACTCGTCGGGGCTGTTGATCATCGCCGTCGCGCCACGATCGAAGTAGTCCAGCATCGCGGTCCGGACCTCGGCGACCAGGCCGGACTCCGCCACGAGGGGCGGTTGCGCGGCAGGGTCGTCGGCCGGGAGAAGCACGTCGACGGCGGCCGACATGTGCAGGAACCACCGGTCACGTTCGAGGGTCCTGATCCGGAACGGGTGGTGTCGCATCCGGAGGCGCGGATGGCCGCGCTCGGCCGAGTAGTCCGGCGGTCCACCCCAGAACTGTGCGAGGAAGGCCGCGGTCGTCCGACGGGGTTCGGTCAGATCCTCGGGATAGACGGCGACCAGAACCGGGTCCTGTGCGACGCGGTCGTAGAACTCGTCGACGAGTCGGACGAAGAACGCGTCACCGCCGACGATCTCGTGCACGGTGAGCTGTACCTGATCGGGCTCGGTCACGCCGCCGAGGCTACCCAGACGCCGCCAGCGAGGCCGGGCGGAATAGGGTGTCGCCCGACCCGGTTCCGAACCTCGATGGTGTTGCTCATGGATCGTCCGACAGAGACCTCGGCCTTCGAGCGCCACGTGGTGCCCGAACTCGACGTGCTGTACCGCACGGCGCGTTCGCTCACGCGCAACAACGCCGACGCCGAGGACCTGGTGCAGGAGACGCTCCTCCGGGCCTACCGGGCGATCGACCGATTCGACGGTCGCTACCCCCGGGCCTGGCTGCTGACGATCATGCGGAACGCGAACATCAACCGCGTGCGGAAGAAGACACCGGACCTCCTCGACGATCCGGATGCCACGTTCGAACGCTCGGCGGAGTTCGCCGACCACGCCGACCCCGAAGCCCTGGTCGTCGAGCCGGTGTTCGACGCCGTGGTCGAGGCGGCCTTCGAGGCGTTGCCGGCGATGTTCCACGACGTCGTCGAACTCGTGGACGTGAACGGTCTCGCCTACGCCGAGGCCGCCGAGATCCTCGGCATCCCGGTGGGAACGGTGATGAGCCGGCTCCACCGTGCACGCAAGCGCATCCGAGACCACCTGACCACTGCCGAGGTCGACGTCGACACCCCGTCGTACCGAGCCCGACTCACGAAGGGGTCGTGACCATGTTGAAGCTCTTCAAGCGCAAGCCGGGCGGACTCTCGTGCGGCGAGGTCATGGAGGTGCTGCAGTCGTATCTCGACGGCGAGATCGACGCCGAGACCGCCGGCAAGGTGACGAGCCACCTCGACCTGTGCGTCGACTGCGACCTGGAGGCGGGCGTGTATGACCGCATCCGTTCGTCGCTCGCGACGCGGACCGAGCCCGTCGATGCCGGGGTGCTGCGATCGCTCGAGAGCTTCAGCGAACGGTTGATGAACGGCGAGATCGACACCAATGGTGTCGACAACGACTGAGGCTTCGCTACCATCTGCGGGGTGAACCTGCTTCTCGCTCTTCGACTTCTGGGCCCGGCCGCCTGACCAGGCGCGCCGGGAGGCCCATGTCGAATCGAAGCGAACAGGAGCACGTCCAGTGAACAACGCACGCCCCAACGGCGCCCCGATGGCGCCCACCCCCCGACACCCCAACGCCAAGCCCGGGGTCATGCCCATCCAGAAGTACGCGGCCTACCCGGCCATCGATCTGTCGGGCCCCCGGCAGTGGCCGGACCGCCAGATCACGACCGCCCCGCTGTGGTGCTCGGTCGACCTCCGCGACGGCAACCAGGCGCTCATCGAGCCCATGGACCCCGAGCGCAAGCGCCAGATGTTCGAGCAACTCGTCGCCATCGGGTTCTCCGAGATCGAGGTCGGCTTCCCCGCCGCGTCGGACACCGACTTCGAGTTCGTCCGCGAAATCATCACCGACGGGGCGATCCCGGATCACGTCACGATCCAGGTGCTCACCCAGGCTCGCCCGGAACTGATCGAGCGGACGTTCGAGTCCCTCCAGGGCGCCGACAAGGCCATCGTGCACCTCTACAACTCGACGTCGACGGTGCAGCGCCGTGTCGTGTTCGGGCTCGACGAGGCCGGCATCATCGACATCGCCGTGAAGGGCGCCGAGGCCTGTGAGGCCAACCGGGCCCACATGGGCGACACGTCGATCCGCTACGAGTACTCCCCCGAGTCCTTCACCGGCACCGAGCTCCCGTTCGCCAAGCAGATCTGTGAGTCGGTCATGGACGTGTTCCAGCCGACCCCCGAGCAGCCGCTCATCCTGAACCTGCCGGCCACCGTCGAGATGTCGACCGCGAACATCTACGGCGACATGATCGAGTGGTTCGACGGCAACATCCGCGACCGCGACTCGATCGTTCTGTCCCTGCACCCCCACAACGACCGCGGCACCGGCGTCGCCGCCGCCGAGTTCGGTGTGATGGCCGGCGCCGACCGGGTCGAGGGCACGCTGTTCGGCAACGGTGAGCGCACCGGCAACGTCGACATCGTGACGCTGGCGCTCAACCTGTTCAGCCAGGGCGTCGACCCCGAGCTCGACTTCACGGCGATCAACGACATCCGTCGGGTGGCCGAGCACTGCAACCAGCTGCCGGTGCATCCTCGCCACCCGTACGTGGGCGACCTCGTCTACACCGCCTTCTCGGGCTCCCACCAGGACGCCATCAAGAAGGGCTTCGAGGCGATGGAGACCACCGGGCAGGAGTTGTGGGAGGTTCCCTACCTCCCGATCGATCCCGCCGACGTCGGACGTACCTACGAAGACGTCATCCGAGTCAACTCCCAGTCGGGCAAGGGCGGTGTGGCCTACCTGCTGAAGTCCGAACAGGGCTTCGATCTCCCCCGCCGACTCCAGATCGAGTTCACCAGGGTGATCCAGACCATCACCGACGAGACGGGTGCCGAGATCACCGGCGAGCAGATCTGGAAAGAGTTCGAGAGCAACTACCTCTCGGCGACGACGCCCTACGCACTCGTCGGCTTCTCCTCCACGCAGAACGCCTCCGGCCAGGACCGCACCACCATGGACGCACGCGTTCGGGTCGACGGTGAGGAGCGACAGGTCAGCGGCGAAGGCAACGGCTCGCTCGAAGCGTTCGCGAATGCACTCCGCGACGGCCTCGGCCTCGACTTCCGCGTGCTCGACTATCACGAGCACGCGGTGGGCAAGGGCGCGGATGCCAAGGCCGTCAGCTACCTCGAGATCGAGGTGGGTGGTGTCGAGCTGTGGGGCGTCGGGCTGCACACCGACATCGTCACCGCGTCGATGCGGGCCCTCATTTCGGGGATGAACCGAGCC
>JAHDCV010000037.1:0-9662 GCA_020629695.1 Acidimicrobiales bacterium
CGTCCGTGGGCATCCGCAACTCGAGCCTCGGGGTGCGCACGACGAGGTCCCGGAGTGGCCAGAGCGGATGTCCCATGGCGGAACCGTAGGGACGCCTTCTCGCCGCATCCACGAAATTTCGGCCATGCTGGGCGGCCGTGACCGAGGCCCGACGATTCGAACGACCCGAGGTCGGCGACCTCATCGCCGGCATCTCGGTCGCCCTCGTGCTGGTCCCCCAGGGCCTGGCCTACGCGAAGCTCGCCGGCATGCCGCCGGTGCTCGGGCTGATCGCTGGGACGATCCCGCCGATCCTGGCCGCGTTCTTCGTGTCGTCGCCCTACCTCCAGACCGGCCCGACCGCACTCACCGCGCTGCTCGTGGCGGGAGCGCTCGGGCCGCTGGCCACCGAGGGTTCGGCCAGCTACGTCGAGTTGGGCGCCCTGCTCGCACTCGTCGTCGGCGTCGTGCGCATCGTGGCCGGCGTGGCCCGCCTCGGAATCGCGGCCTACTTCGTCTCCCAGCCCGTGTTGACCGGCTTCACGACGGGCGCGGCCCTCCTCATCATCCTCAGTCAGGTGCCGTCGATGCTCGGCGTGGCGGCCGAGGGCGATCGCATCACGGGTCGCGCCTGGACCGCGCTCACCGGCGGCCAGGAGATCGACCTCTCGGCCCTGCTCATCGGCCTGGGGACGCTCGCGATCGTCGTGGCGATCCAGCGCCTCCACCGCCCCAGGATTCCCGCCGTGCTGATCGGCGTCGGCGTCACGTGGTTCGCGGCGGCGTTCTTCGACGCGAGCGCCCCTCGCCTCGGCGCGCTGCCCGGAGAGCTTCCGACCCTGGTCGACGGGCTTCCGTTCGGCGAGCTCGGTGCACTGCTCATCCCGGGTGTGGTCATCGCACTCGTCGGATTCGCCGAGCCGGCTTCGATCGCCCGGACCTACGCCGCCCAGGAACGCGAGTCGTGGGATGCGGATCGGGAGTTCATCAGCCAGGGCGTCGCCAACGTGGCTGCGTCGGCCATCGGCGCCTTCCCGGTCGGTGGCTCGTTCGGGCGGAGCTCGCTCAACCACACCGCCGGTGCTCGCACCCGCTGGTCGGGCTTCGTCACCGGCGTCGTGATGCTCGCGTTCCTCCCGTTCTCCGGACTGCTCGAGTCGGCGCCACGGGCGGCGCTCGCCGCCGTGGTCATGGCCGCCGCCCTGAAGCTCGTGCGGTTCGATCGCTTCGCCGCCTTCTGGCAGTGGAGCCGACCACAGGCACTCACGGCGGTGGCGACGTTCGTGGCGACGCTCGCCCTCGACCCCCGCATCGATCTGGCGATCCTCGTCGGCGTCGCCATCTCGATCGGGGTCCATCTCTGGCGGGAACTGCACGCCTACGTGCTCTTCTTCGACGATGCCGATGGCATCCGCCGGGCCGAACCGCACGGCGTGATCTGGTTCGGATCGGTGGCCAGGGTCACGGCCGCCATCCTCGACGACGTGGCCGACCACACCACGGGGGGCGACGATCTCCGGATCGACCTCGGCGGCGTCGGCCGGATCGACCTGACCGCCGCGTCGGAGCTCGCGGAGATGGCGCGCGACCTCCGGGAAGCCGACGTCACCGTCCAGTTCGTGAACGTGCCGGGTCACGCCCGACGGCTCGTCGAGCGGGTCCTCACGGCCTGACACGGCTGGAACCGACGAAACGGCGAGACTGCACCTGTGGATCGCCGACACTTCCTGAGCGCCCTGGTCGCCGCCCTCGCCGCGGCCTGCAGCCGTGAGGTCGCCACGTCGTCGACCGAGCCGACCTCGCCCGAAACGACGTCGCCGCGTGCCCCCACGACCACGACCACTGCGCCCGACGAGCAGCTCGTCGAGGCGTCGGACCCGGCCGTCGACCCACTCGAGCCACCGACGATCGGCGCACCGGTCGACTTCACCCAGGGAGTGTCCTCCGGCGAACCCAGACCGACGTCGGTGGCGCTGTGGACCCGCCTCGACGGCCTCGACACACCCGCCGACTTCGTCTGGGAGGTGGCGTCGGATCCACGCATGGAGACCCTCATCGCGACCGGCCTGGTGACCGCGACACCCGAGCGGGACCACACCGTGATCGTGGAGCCGACCCTCGACCCCGCGACGACGTACTGGTATCGCTTCCGCGCCGACGGCGCGACCTCACCCGTCGGTCGGACCCGAACCACCGCCGATCCCGACTCGCCGGCGGCGCCGCTGCGGATCGCCGTCTCGTCGTGCCAACGTGGTGACCGCTCGCGAGCAGCCCTCGTGGACCTGGCCGCCCACGAGGTCGATCTCGGGATCTGGTTGGGCGACTTCGTCTACGCCGACGCCGACGACCTCGACGGGTACCGGTCCGCCTATCGCTCCATGCGGAGCGAGTCCCACGTCAAGGTGGCCGCGGCGTCGACACCGTGGCTGATGCTGTGGGACGACCACGAGGTGGCGGACAACGTCGACCGGACCATCGACGACGACCGCTGGCTCGCCGCTGCGCGAGCGTGGCACGAACACATGCCCACCCGGCTCGTCCCTCCCGAGCTCCGCCGGGGTACCGGTCGGACGGTCGAGCTCGGGGATCTGTGCCGGGTCGTCGGGCTGGACACCCGGACCTGGCGGGACCCGTCGCCGCGGCCGGGGCAACCCGTCGCCGACGGTGTCGCCGCCTACGACCTCGGGCCGGAGATGGAGACGACCACGATGCTCGGCCCGGACCTCGACGCGACCCTCGACGCGCTCGACCACACCGGCGCCTGGACGCTGCTCGCATCCTCCGTGCTGTTCGGCGGCTTCTCGGTCAACCCGATCTCCCCGGTGCCCGTCGTCGTCACCGACACCTGGGACGGCTATGCGGGCGAGCGGGCCCAACTCGTCGACGCGCTCGAGGTGTCCGAGTCCGACGCGGTGGTCGTCTCTGGCGACTTCCACCACGCCATGGCGCTCGACGTGCGACGCCGCCCGTTCGAGATCGACGGTCCGGTCGTCGCGACCGAGCTGATGGCTCCCCCCACCAGCTCGGCTGCGCCGAGCGAGGTCTCCGACCTCGGTGCGATCGCGGCCGCGTTGAGCCCACACATCGATCACTTCGACCCCGCGGCCGGCTGGCTCCTGCTCACGATCGACCACGAGCGGATCGTGGCCGAGTTCCGCACCGTGGATGCGCCCGACGAAGAGTGGTCGGCCAGTTCCACCACGAACAGCTACATCATCGAACGCGGCCGTCCGGGCCTGGCCTGAGCTCCGGCGAGCGTCGTGGCCCGCTGCTAGAAACACGCCAATGTCCGGGCGTCCAGAGGCTTCTTCGATCGGGCGGGACACCCTCGCCGTCGCCGCCTTGGCGCTCGCACAGGCCGCACTGTCGATCTCGCTGGTCGCGCTCGTCTTCACCGGGCCGATCGCCCACGGGCTGCCGCGGGCCATCACCATCACCCTCGTCTCGGCCGGGGTCGTCGCCATCGTCGTCGGGCGCCGAAGTCGCTTCGACGGTCTCGTGGCCGGGGCGCAGGACATCGCGATCATCGTGCTTCTCGCCATCCTCGGCCCGATCGTGGCCGCGGCCGGCGACGACGCCGTCACCACCGTCATCGTGTTGATGGGGCTGTGCTCCGCCGGGGTCGGTCTCGGCATGATCGCCGCCGCCGCGCTCCGGCTCGGCACCATCATCCAGCATCTGCCGCTCACGGTCATCGGGGCCTTCGCGGCGGGCACCGGCTGGCTGCTCATGAAGGGCGGCATCGACGTCGCCGTCGACGACCACATCGGCCTCGCCGGGCTGGGCGGACTGTTCGAGACACCGACACTCTGGCGATGGTTGCCGGCCGTCGTGCTCGGTGTCACCATCGCCGGGCTCGGCGCGGCGAGGCGAGCCCCGACGTGGACCGTGAGTGCCACCATCCTGCTCGCCGCCGTCGGCTTCCACGTCGTCGTCGCCATCGGATCGTCGTTGACCGCGGTCGAAGACGACGGCTGGTTGATCGGGCCGTTCCCGTCCAGCACCGCACTCCGCCTGATCAGCCTCGACGAACTCCGCTCCGTTCCCTGGGGCACACTGCTCGCGAACGGGACCGGCATCGCGACCCTGATCGCGGTGTCGGTCATCGGATTGCTGCTCAACCTCTCCGCACTCGAGGTCCAGGCCGGCGAGCGGATCCCGGTCGACCACGAGGTGCGATCCGCAGGCATCGCCAACCTCGCGATCGCCCCCCTCGGCGGGGTCGTCGGGTATCACCTGCTCGGCGATTCACTCCTGGCGCGCCGGATGGGTGTGCGGGGGCGCACGATCCCGGCGCTGGTCGGTGTCGTGCTGGTCGCCTCGGGGCTCATCGGCGGCGAGAGCGCCGGTCTCCTCCCCCGGTTGGTGGCCGGCGGTGTGCTGGTCGGGGTCGGCCTGTCGCTGCTCGTGCCCTGGCTCGCGGGGCTCCGTGCCGGCGTCGGTTGGCCGGAGCGGCTGCTCGGCCTCGGCGTCGTGGTGTCCATGGCCACGATCGGCGTTCTCGAAGCCGTCGTGCTCGGTGTGGTCGCCGCCAGCGGCCTCTTCGTCGCCCGCTACAGCCGCATCGACCCGGTCCGCCTCGCGGCGGACGGCGGCGAGCTGCGCAGTTCGGTGGACCGCTCGGCCGACGAGGCCGGCCGGCTCCAGGCCACCAACGGCCGGCGCCGGGTGTTCGAGCTCCAGGGCTACCTCTTCTTCGGGTCGGCGAGTCGGTTGGCCGATCGGGTGCGCACCCTTCTCGCCACCGCCGACGACGGCCAGGGTGTGATCGTGTTCGACCTCCGCCATGTGACCGGCATCGACGCCACGGCGCGCTCGGTCCTCGACGACCTCGATCGGGAGATCCTCGATGCGGGCTGGTCGGCGTTGTGGGCGGGCCTACGGACGACGAGCACGGACTCGCTGACCGCGTTCCGCGACCGGCTCGACGCCGACGGCCGCTCGTTCGCCGATCTGGATCGTGCGCTCGAGGTCGCCGAGGCGGCGTGCCTCGACGGCCACGAAGGGTCGGACTCGCCGGTTTCGGACGGGCTGCCCGACGGCGTCCGCGCGATCATGACGCTCCGCTCGGTCGACGCCGGCACGACGCTGGCCGAGCGCGGCGAACCCAGCGACTCGATGTACGTCGTGCAATCGGGCTGGGTCAGCGCCTACGGCATCGACGACGACGGCCAGCGGCACCGACTTCGGCGGTTCGGACCCGGCGGGCTGGTCGGTGAACTCGGCTTCGTGTCCGGTGCACCCCGCTCGGCCGACGTGGCCGCCGACACCGACGTCGAACTCCTCGTACTCGACCGACGGGACTACGACCGGCTCCGGCAGGAGGACCCCGAGGCCGCGACCGAGCTCCTCCAGCTCATCGTCCAGACCCTGGCCGACCGTCTGGCATCACTCAGCGACCGCCACACCCGCTCCCTGCGCTGAGGATCAGCGGGGCTCGACCGACAGATGGAAGGTCCGTACCGCACGGGCGAAGATGTTCGGCTCGACGTCGGGGGCCTGCACGGTCCGCAGGGACGTCACGCGTGAGGTGAGCTCCTCCAGGAGCAGGCGGAGTTCGAGGCGGGCGAGGTTGGCCCCGAGGCAGAAGTGCGTGCCGTGCCCGAAGGCCACGTGTGGGTTGGGGTCCCGGCGGAGGTCCAGCAGGTGCGGGTCCGCGAAGACCGCAGGGTCCCGGTTGGCGGCCGGGTACAGCAGGATCACCCGATCACCTGCGGCGATCGGCGACCCGGCCACCACGGTGTCGACCGCCGCCGTCCGGAAGAAGTTGTTGAGCGGTGTGACGTGGCGGATGAGCTCGTCCACCGCCAACGGGATGCTCCCGGGTTCGGCGGCGAGCCGCTCCCATTCGTCCGGCCGTTCACACAGCCGATGCAGACCGTGGGCGATCACGGTCCGGGTCGTCTCGGCACCACCGGCGATGAGCAGGCCCATCTCCTGCACCATCGTCTCGAACGGCATGCCGTTGGCCATCCAGTCGGCCACGAGGTCGTCGGTCGGAGCAGCATCCGGGTCGGCCGAACGAGCCCGCAACATCCCCATCAGGCGCTCGGCCCACTCGTGGATGGCGGCGTAGAACTCGGCGTCGATCGACGGGTCGAGATGCCGATGGTCGAGACGCATCTGACGTTCCGACCAGCTCTTGATGAGGGGCCAGTCCTCGTCGGCGAAACCGAGGAGGCGGGCGGTCACGATGCCCGGCAGTCGAGCGGCCAGGGCGTCGACGATCTCGATCGACCCGCGCTCGGCCTGTTCGACCAGCGCATCGTCGACGAGCACGGTGATCAGGTCGCGGTACTCCTCGTCATGTGACCGCACCGCTCGAGGGGTGAAGCGACGGTTCACCATGCGGCGCTGGGCGAGATGGCCGGGATCGTCCTGGGAGATCATCGTGACCTCGTCCGGCGACCAGCTCCGCCGGTAACCCCGGCTCGACACGAACACCGCCGATCGCCGTTCGACGTCGAGCACGTCGGCATGGCGAGCGATCACGTGCAGGCCGTTGGCGTCACGGGCGATGCCGTCGACGTCCCGGAATCGTTCGTAGACGTCGTGACGGTCCGCCGGGTAGAAGTCCGGATCGAGGAGGTCGATCTCGTCGAGCGATGTCTCGAGCGTCACGGGGCCCATCCGGCGACCCTACGGGCCGCGGTCGGCGCGATCGAAATCGCCCGAAATGGGTTCGCGATCAGCGTCGGAGATCCGGTCCGTCCTGCGTCGCCCGGTAGCGGACGGTGAACACACTGTCGCCCGAGAGCACCCCACCCCGGGCGAAGAGTCGGCCGAACTCCCAATTCGACAAGCCGAGCTCCGGCCGGTTGAGGGCGTACTGGCCGTCGACCCAACGAGTGAAACCGTTCCCGACGAAGGGGGCGTCGACGGTGTTCCAGAAGTGCTCGTGCTCCGAAGCGTCGGCCGACAGCAGCGACGCCACGAAGCGGGGCGCCTGGCGGTTGTAGAGCGCCACCGCGTCATCGATCTCGTCGACCACGACCAGGGTGATCTCGGGCGAGTCCTCCCACTCCCACTCGTGTCCCAGCCGGTCACCCTCGATCCGTTCGGCTCGGGGTTCGGCGACGACACCTTCGGCCCGACCGATCCGAGCCGGGGTGTCGAACCAGTCGACGGGCACGAAGTCGGCGGCGTCACCGGCCACGTGCACCTTGGGGTCGACATCGCGCTCGGCGGCGGCCGCGGTCGCTCCGGCGAGGACGGCCGGCACCATCGTCGAGGCATCGGCCCGTCGGACGGCGACGGTGTTGACCGTGTTGCACACCTTGCGGTCGAGCGAGCAACGGATGATCGAGCTCACGTCGTCGGGCGCAGCCGACTCGGCCACGACGATCCACGCCCCACCGGTGCCATGGAGTGACACCGGCACACCGGCCTGGCGGGCGACGGCCCCGAGCTGGGCGACCGCGGCGCCACTCCCCCGGGCCACGGCGAGCGCCAGGCGGGGATCGGAGAACATCGCCCATCCCGCCGAGCGGGCGGCGGAGTCGACGAGGCTCGCCGCACCTGCGGGCAACCCGGCGGCGGAGAGGGCGGGATCGAGTGCGTGTTCGACGATCGCTCGAGCCGTACCGAGGGCGTCGGAACCGATGCGGAACACGACGGTGTTGCCGCCACGGAGGACACCACATGCGTCGGCGAACACGTTCGGGCGTCCTTCGAAGACGAACCCGACCGCACCGAGACCGGCGAGACGTCCTTCGAGCGACCAACCGTCGTGCTCGATCCGCTCGGTGATCTGCTCGCGGGCGCTCGGTGCGGCGGCCCACATCCGGAGGCCGTCGATCATGCCCGACCGCATGGCGTCGGACAGCACGAGTCGGGTCGTCGACCGGCCTCGGGCCTTGGCGGCTTCGACGTCGGCGGCGTTGGCCGCGGCGATCGCGGCGAAGGTCGCGTCGTCGGCGAGCCGATCGGCGAAGGCGTGGTAGAACGCCGTGATCTGGGCGTCGGTGACCGCGCCCATGCCGGCGAAGGCCTCAGACGCACGACCGACGGCGCCAGTGGCGATGTCCCACTCCGCGGACGGGATGTGGAGCAGAGCGCCGTCGTCGTTCACCACGACGAGCCGGTCACCGACGGTGAAGGCGTCGGCGAGTTCGGGCGACACGGTGGTCGTGCGGTCACCGCCGAAGACGATCACCTGGCCGGGCTGGAGTTCCGTCAGCTGCGCAGTCACGGGTTCGAGTCTGGCGGCTGCGCTGCGGCTCGACACGGCTGACCCCAATTCACAGCACCGCGGCCGTCCTGCTGCCAACGTGGTCGTATGGCCGAGTCCACCGACCCCGATCGTGTTCATCCCGCGGTCCGCCGGCTCCGGGCCGACCCGGCGGTGGCGGCGGCGCTCGACACGCTCGCCGGTCTCGACCGAGGCGATCTCACGACCGTGCTGCTCGAGGTGTTGTCCGAGCGGACCCGGCAGCTGTCCGCGGCCGATGTCCGCCGCCTGCACACCGCCGACCGGTTCGTCCGCCCCTCGACGGTGGATGCCGTGCGTCTCGCCCACCTCCGAGCGAGCGGCCTCCGACTCCTCACCGACCGCTACGAGCCCGTCGAGCTCGCACCCCTGGCGCCGATGGGTGCGCACACGGCGTTCGCCCGGGTCGATCCTCGCAACGTCGTCTCGACGGAGCGTCAGGCCGAGGTCGCCGCCGACCCGACGAACCAGCTGGCGCTCGTGGCGGCGGACCGGATGCGGGCGGGCGACGGATCGGTTCGCCTGACGGCCGCGCAGAAGGTGACCCGAGCCCAGCGGTTCGACGGGCCGATGTCGTTCCCCCACTTCTCGCTCCTGGGCGTCGTCGTGGCTTCGCGTTCCAAGCGCACCGCCACCAACGATCGGATGCGGACCGCCGAGGTCGCCCTCGATCTCGCCGCCACCGCCGCCGAACTGAGCGAGTGTCCCGTCCGGCTCGGATGGCTCGATTCGACCGGGTCCGAGCCGCCCGAGCCGTTGCTCGCCGGCATCGAGACGCTCCCCGACGTCGGTCTCGATCCGGGGTCCGCACCGTCCGGGAGCTCCTACTACCGAGGTCTCCGGTTCTCGCTGACCCTCGTCACACCGGACGGACCGGTCGGCATCGGTGACGGCGGACCGGTCGACTGGATGACTCATCTGTCAGCGGATCGAACGGCGTGCCTGTCGACCGGGGCGATCAGTCTCGACCGACTCGCCCTCGTCTGAGATGGCACGATGGGTGCATGTGGGTGTGCCCGGAGTGCGAACGGCGGTTCGGTCGGACGAACCAGGGTCATGAGTGTGCGCCGGGGCTGTCGATCGAGGAGTACTTCGAGACCGGACCGGCGTTCGAGCGCCCGATCTTCGACGCGATCGCGCCCTACCTGCGGGCTGAATGTGGTGACGAGCTCTGGATCGAGCCCGTGTCGGTCGGCATCTTCTTCAAGCGGCGGACCACGTTCGCCCAACTCCGTACGAAGACGAAGTGGGTGGCCGTCGGCTTCTCACTCCCCCATCGACTCGATCACTCGCGGATCAGCCGGAAACCCGTGGAGCACGCCGGGCGATGGTTTCACGTGGTCAACGTCCGCTCCGCTGAGGAGGTGGACACGGTGTTGCTCGAGTGGCTCGTGGACGCGTTCGACACCGACGGCGCAGCCGGAGCCGGGTGACCGACGGCGCAGCCGGAGCCGGGTGACCGACGGCGCAGCCG
>JAHDCV010000037.1:9762-37988 GCA_020629695.1 Acidimicrobiales bacterium
CGATGATCGTTCGCGGGGACTCGGCGTGATTCGGATCAGATGACGTAGGCGTTCTCGCTGTGCTCGGAGAGATCGAGGCCCTTGACCTCGTCCTCCTCGGTGACCCTGATGCCCATGGCGGCATCGAGCCCCTTGGCGATGATCCAGGTGACCACGAAGGCGAAGACGCCGATGACGACGTTGGCGACGATCTGGTCCACCAACAGGGCACCGCCCCCGCCGGACATGATCCCCTCCGGGAAGTCCTCCGCGGTCAGGCCGAGTGCGGTGGGAGCGGCGAAGAAGCCGAGCGCGATCCCGCCGACGAGGCCGCCGACCATGTGCACACCGACGACGTCGAGCGCATCGTCGTAGCCGAACCGGAACTTCAGGCGGACCGCGAAGGCGCAGATCGCACCAGCGAGCACGCCGATGGCAACCGCTCCCCAGAGACCGACGAAGCCGGCGGCCGGGGTGATGCCGACGAGGCCGGCGACGATGCCCGAGGCCGCGCCGAGCGAGGTGGCATGGCCATCGACCCGCCACTCGACGAGCAACCAGGCGAGCATCGCCACGGCACCGGCGATGAAGGTGTTCGCGAACGCCTGCGCGGCGATGGCATCGGCGGCGAAGGCCGAACCGGCGTTGAAGCCGAACCAGCCGAACCACAGGATGCCGGCACCCAGCATCGTGAAGGGCAGCGAGTGGGGCGGCATCGCTTCCTTCTGCCAACCACGGCGAGGGCCGAGCACGAGCGCGAGCGCGAGGGCGGCCGCACCGGCGGCGACGTGCACCACGGTCCCTCCGGCGAAGTCGATCGAACCGATCTCGTGGGCCCAACCGGCGGGGCCGTAGACCCAGTAGAAGCTCGGCACGAACACCAGCAGCGACCACAACACGACGAACACGCACCACGCACCGAACTTCATCCGATCGGCGACGGCGCCCGAGATGAGTGCAGGCGTGATGACGGCGAAGGTCAACGCGAAGAAGGCGAAGAGGAGGCTGGAGCCGCCGTCTTCCGCGTTCAGATCGATGCCGTTCATGAACGCGGCGTCAAGCGATCCGATGAAGCGGCTGCCGCCACCGGTCGACGTGAGCGAGTAGCCGACGGTGATCCAGATCACCGGGACGATGCCCAGGCAGACCATGTTCATCATCAGCATGTTCAACATGTTCTTGGAGCGGCTCATGCCGCCGTAGAACAGGGCGAGCCCCGGCACCATGAACAGCACCAGGGCTCCGGACATCAAAATCCATGCGGCATCGCCAGCACTCAGATCCATCGTGTAGCTCCCTCAACTCCTCGGATCGTCCGCCAACGCCCGCCTCGTCGAGGGCGCTTTTCAGACTCACGTCAGGTTGCTGACAGCTCGGGTCGACGGTGTTTCCCGATTGTTTCCGCCATGTGAACTGGACCGTCACGCGCCCGATCCGACCCGCGAGCGCGGCGAAGGCGCCACACCCGGGGGCGTGACGCCTTCGTTCGAGTGGCGGCGGCTGCCGCCGTGTGGTGCCTCAGGACGCGTCCTGCATGGCCTTCCAGACCCGCTGGGCCGACAGGGGCATGTCGATGTGCGACACACCGAGGTGCGACACGGCATCGACCACGGCGTTGTGGATCGCCGGGGTCGAACCGATCGTGCCGGACTCTCCGATGCCCTTCGCACCCAGGGGATTGCGGGGGCTCGGTGTCTCGGTGTTGTGGGTCTCGAACGAGCAGAGCTCGGCCGCCGACGGAATGGCGTAGTCCATCAGGTTCGACGTGATCGGATTGCCCATCTCATCGAATGCGACCTCCTCGTAGAGCGCCTGGGCAGCGCCCTGGGCGATCCCGCCGTGCTGCTGGCCGGTCACGATCATCGGGTTGAGGATCTTGCCGCAGTCGTCGACGGCGATGTGACGGAGCATCTCGACCTGGCCGGTCTCGGTGTCGACCTCGACGACGGACACGTGAGCACCGAACGGGAACGTGGAGTCCGTCCCGTCGAAGTCCAGCTCGTGAGCGAGACCCGGCTCCATGCCCTCGGGCAGCTTCGAAGCGTCGTTGGCCGCCGCGGCGAGATCGGCCCAGCTGACACTCGACGACGGCACACCGGCGACCTGCAGACCACCGTCGCCCACCACGATGTCGGACTCGGAAGCCTCGAGCATGTGCGCCGCCAGGGCCTTGGCCTTCACGAGCACGGTCTCGGATGCGACGTGCACCGCCGAGCCGGCGGTCTGGAGCGAACGTGAGCCCATGGTGCCGACACCACGGGGGATGTGGTCGGTGTCGGACTGGAGCACCGTGATGTCGTCCATCGGCACACCGAGCATGTCGGACACGATCATCGAGAACGCCGTGATGTGGCCCTGACCGTGGGCGCTGGTGCCGACCTTGGCCGTCACCTTGCCGTCGTCGTGGATCTCGACGGCCCCGTATTCGACGTGGAGGCCGGCCGGGGCCGTGACCTCCACATAGGCCGACACACCGATGCCGAGCTGCTTGACCGCACCGGATGCCCGACGCTCCGCCTGCTGTGCGAGCAGACCCTGGTAGTCGGCCGCCTCGAGCGCAGCGTCGAGGGCCTTCTCGTACTCGCCGGAGTCGTAGTTCGCTCCCCCGGCCGTGGTGAGCGGGAAGGACTCCGGCTGGAGGAAGTTCATCCGACGGATCTCGGCGGGATCGATGCCGAGGGCATCGGCGCCCATGTCGAGCACCCGCTCGATGACCTGCGTGGCCTCGGGACGGCCGGCCCCGCGGTAGGCGCCGATCGGTGGCGTGTTCGTGAGCGCCGTCGTCGCCGAGAACTTCACCTTCGGCATCTCGTAGACGGCCTGGATCATCGTCTGGGTGAACAGCGCCAGGATGCCGCCGATCGTGGCGTAGGCGCCCGCGTTGGCCAGCACGTTGCAGTCGAGACCGACGATCTTGCCGTCGTTCGTGAAGCCCATCTTGGCGGTGAGCACCATGTCTCGGCCCTGGACCATGTTGACCATGTTCTCGGAACGCTCCTCGTGCCAGCGCACCGACTGGCCGAGCATCTGGGCGAGCTTGGTGAGGATCAGGAACTCGGGATAGGGCCCGGCCTTCGGACCGAAGCCGCCGCCCACGGCGGGTGCGAGCACCCGGACCTTCTCGGGATCGAGGCCCAGCGTGCCGACCACGACGTCGCGCACCGCGACCGGGTTCTGGCTCGACATGTACACCGTCAGGTGATCGCCGTCGGGAATGACCGCGCAGCCGTTCGGCTCCATCGGCACACCTGCGAGGCGCTGGGAGTTCATCGTGCACTCGACGACGGTGTCGGCGCCCTCGAACGGATCGAGGTCTTCACCGATGGCGGTGGCGAAGCAGACGTTCGCACCGAGATCGTCGTAGAGCTGGACCGCACCCTCGGCGAGGGCCTCGGGCGCCGTCGTGACCACCGGAAGCGGGTCGGCATCGACCACGACCATCTCGGCGGCATCCACGGCCTGCTCACGGGTCTCCGCGACCACCGCCGCGATGAGATCACCGACGAACCGCACCTTGCCGACCGCGAGGGGTGGACGGCCGAGCGTCTCGGGGAACGCGGGGAACGCGATGAACGGCGGAATGTCGAGGTCGGCGGCGGTGTAGACGCCGATCACGCCGGGCATCTCGAGAGCGCTGGACGCGTCGACACCGTTGATGGTGGCGTGGGCGTATTCGGAACGGACGAAGTGGACGTAGCCGGCTCCGTCGAGCTTGAGGTCGTCGAGGTACTGGTCGGCGCCGACCAGAAGCGACGGGTCCTCCCGTCGCAACACGGCGTTTCCGAGAATCGAGCCGTCTACCTGTGTCATACCCAGTGTCCCCCTGAGGTCTCGGCGCGGCGCGGTCCGCGTCCGATTCGCACAGTAACGCGCCGCATCAACTCGGCCCAGTCGAACCACGCACACATGGGTCCGCACGCCGCAGCGCCGGGGTCGCTGGACGATCGTTCAGTGAGGGCGCTAGCCTTCGCGGACTCGCCGATCGACCGCCCGGAGCTCCGATGGCACTGACCGCCGCACGCATCACGAAGGCCCTGGGCGCCGAACTCCACGGCTTCGACCCGCGGACACCCTCGGACGAGCTGGCCGACGACATCCATCAGCACCTGATGGCGCATCAGGTCGTGATGGTCCGCGGCGCCGGACTCGCACCGAGCGAACTGGCCGGCCTCGGCCGGGCGCTCGGACCACTCGGCGAACGCCACCACTCCTACGTCACCCATCCCGACGCCGACGACGTCGTCATCCTGGAGTGGGGCGGCGAAGCGAAGCCGGATGCCGCCGAGTGGCACGCCGACATGACCTACCGCGAGCACCCTCCGTTCGGCACGCTGCTCCAGGCCGTCGTCGTGCCACCACTGGGCGGCGACACGCTCTTCGCGTCGATGGGCGCCGCCCTCGACGCCCTCCCGAGCGGCCTCGCCGCCGACCTGGCCGAACTCGAAGCGGTCCACGACCCGGGCGCGTTCCGCACTCCGGCCTACCGCAAGGGCGGCAACGCCGGCGTCGCCGAGGCGATGGCCGCAGCGGGCACCGCCGTGCATCCCGTGATCGCCGAGCACCCCGTGACCGGACGGCCGTACCTGAACGTGAGCGAGTCGTTCACACGATTCATCATCGGGTTGAGTGCCCCCGAGAGTGCCCGGCTGCTCACACAGCTGTTCGACCACATCAACCGCCCCGAGTTCCACGTCCGGTTCCGATGGGAACCCGACACCCTCGTCATCTGGGACAACCGCGGGGCACAGCACTACGCCTGCAACGACTACCTGCCCGATCGACGGGTCATGCACCGGGTGGTGATCGCCGAAGACGCCCGCACGCCGGGCGTCGTGCAGGCCGACGCCGCCTGACCGACGGAGCCGGAAATCCGTTCGCCCACCCCGGCGACCGGGCCTACGGTCCAGGCATGTTCATGGTGATGCGTCGTGGCCGCGCAACGGCCACCGAGGGGCGCCCGATCCGCACATGATCGTCGCCGCCGGGAACTCGGCCAGAACTTCCTGTCCGACCCCCGGCATCTGCGACGGTTCCTCGACGGACTCGGACCGGTCGACGACGACCTCGTCGTCGACATCGGCGCGGGCCGGGGTGCGCTCACCATCGCCCTCGCCGAACGGGGCGCCCGGGTCTGGGCCGTCGAGATCGATCGGACGATCGCCGACGAGCTCGCGGCGCGAGTCGAGCGGGCCGGTCTGGCCGACCGCGTGCGGATCATCCGCACCGACCTCCGCAGGCTACGGCTGCCGAACGAACCCCATCGGGTCGCCGCCAACCCGCCGTTCGGGCTGACCACCGAATTGCTCGGCCACCTGCTCGACGACCCGACCCGAGGGCCCGACCGTGCCGACCTGATCCTCGAGGCGGCGGTCGCCCGCAAACACGCCGCCGAACCTCCGATCGCCCTGCGCACGGCGGCATGGGCCCCGTGGTGGCGGTTCGAGCGCGGCCCGACGATTCCACGCTCGGCGTTCCGACCCGTGCCGTCGGTCGACGCCGCGGTCCTGCGAATCGAACGTCGCCGACCCGCCGTGCTGCCGGTGCGCCTCGCACCCTCGTTCCGGGCGACCCTCCGAGCCGACTGGGAGCGCCGTTGAGGGGTCAGCCGGCGTCGGCCCGCCGCCGGGCTCGATGATCCGCCGTGTGGGTTCGGCTCGCACACCGTGGGTCATCACAGAATCGCCGGGATCGGTTCCGCGTGCCGTCGTAGAACACGTCACCGCAGTCCGTTGCGGCACACCGGCCGAAGCGGGCGGTGCCGTTCGCGACGACCTCCTGCGCGAGCGCCATCATGATGTCGGTGACGACCTGATCGTCGAAGGTGGCGGTCGCCGGTGTCCAGTGCATGTGGGCGCCGACGCCGTCGTGCTCCACCACCGACGGCCGGACGTCGAGCTCGGTCAGCTGCTCGTTGACCGCCACCATCGCCGCGGCCCCGTCGATCGACGGGAGGTCACGTGCGAGCTCGGCCAGCCCGTCGAGGCGGCGTTCGAGTCGTTCGATCGACGCCGCCGACGCCGCCGACGCCCGGGGGAAACCCGCATCCATCAACACCGCTCGCACGTCGACACCGGCGTCGCTCGCCCGCCCGTTCACCAGCGAGGTCCAGGCCTCGAGCGTGTGGCGGATCTCCGAGGCCGTGACCGATCGGACGTGCATGGACGGAATCTACTCCACGCAGGTTGTCGTGCGCACCGTTCAAGAGATAGACCCTTACTGCCGAAAGGTTCTAACAGCACAACGATCCTTACAGTCGTTGCTCCCCACCGCTCCCTCGAGCGACGCCACCACCGGAGGTGTGCCATGTCCAGCTTCTTCCTTCCCGCCCTGCTCGTCGTGGCCAACGTGACCGGCGCCGGCATGATCGTCCCGCAGGTGGTCCGCCTCGCCCGCACCCATCGGCTGGACGGCGTGTCCCTCCCGTGGGCCGGTGTCGGGATCGCCATGAACCTCTGGTGGCTCGCCTACGCCGTGGCCGAGCAGGTCTGGGGCATCGCCCCGGTCTCCCTCGGTGGGCTGGTGCTCTACGCCGTCATCGTCGGCCAGGTCCTCCAGATCCGAGGGATCGGCGCCGCTCGGCGGATGATCGCCGGCGCGGCCGGCATCGGCTGGCTGCCGATCATCGGACTGCTCGCCGGAGGGTGGACCGGAGCGGGCCTGGCCATCGGTCTCTGCTACTCGATCCAGTTCGCGCCCGCCGCCTGGGAGGCGCTCCGTGCGCCCAGCGTCGACGGGATCGCACCGCTCACCTGGGTCCTGGCCTGGATCGAAGCCGCCATCTGGTTCGGCTACGGCGTCCATCTCGGCGACGGCGCCCTCGTGCTCGGCGGTGGTGGCGGCACCGTGATGGCCACGGTCATCCTCGCGGCGCGGGCCGTGCGGAGTCAGCACCGCCCGAATCACCACCTCCAGCTCGCCTGAGACGACTTCAGACGTCGGCGATCAGCCGATCCTGCCGATCGGCCAACCAGGCCCGCTCGGCATCGTTCGTGCAGCACTCGATCGCTCGGGCGTAGCCATCGCGTGCTCGGTCGACCGCGCCCGATCGTCGGAGCAGCTCGGCTCGGGCCGCATGCAGGTAGTGATACTCGTCGAGCTGGCCCGACGCGAGGACACGATCGAGTTCGGCGAGCCCCGCCGCGGGCCCGTCGCGCTCACCGATGGCGACCGCCAGGTTGAGCTCGACGATGGCGCCACCACCCCGGTCCCGCATCATCCGGTAGACGGCGATGATCGAACCCCAATCGGTGTCGGCGTAACGAGGCGCACCGGCGTGGGCGGCGGCGACGATCGCCCGGAGTCGGTAGGGCCCGGGGTGGGCCGCGTGGGCACCGGCGGCGACGAGGTGCCGCATCCCGTCCCGGATCCGGTCGTGGTTCCACCGGTCCCGATCCTGGTCGGCCAACAGGATCGGCCACCCACGATCATCGGTCCGGGTGGCCCGTCGGGCGTCGGTCAGCAGACAGAGCGCCGCCAGTGCGCGCACCTCGTCGTGGTCGGGCATCAGACCGGCCAGGGTCTCGGCCAGCCAGATCGCCTCGTCGCACAGGGTCCCGCGCAGCACCGCCGAGCCCGTGCTCGCGGTGTGCCCCTCGGTGAACACCGCGTAGATCACGCCGCAGACGGCGTCGATCCGTGCGTCGAGCTGATCCCGGGCGGGGATCGTGAACGGGATGCCGGCGGCGCGGATCTTCTTCTTCGCCCGCACGAGCCGCTTGGCCATGGTCGGCTCCGGCACGAGGAACGCCCGGGCGATCTGGGCGGTGCTCAACCCGCCGATCGATCGGAGCGTCAGCGCCACGCGAGCCTCGTCGTCGAGCGCGGGGTGGCAGCACCCGAAGATCAACGCCAGCTGGTCGTCGACGAGCGTGGCGGTCTCGGGTTGACGTTCGAGATCGGCCGCGAGGTGGGGAATGCGATCCTCGAACCGACGGTCGCGGCGCAATCGGTCGATGGCACGTCGCCGAGCCGTCGTGAGGAGCCAGGCGCCGGGACGATGGGGAACACCGCCGGTCCGCCAGACACGAGATGCCTCGGCGAACGCCTCACCCGCCATGTCCTCGGCGAGCTGCAGGTCGCCGAGCTCACGGGTGAGTGTGGCGACGATCTTCGGCCACTCGGTCCGGAACGCCGCCTCGACCGGCGACACCACCGTCGGCCGACGCGAACCCGGGGACGGGATCCGGTCGGGCGACGGTGGTTCGTGGTCGGTCATCGACGTCGACTCAGTTGTCGAATTCCATCACCGGGCGGATCTCGACACTGCCGTAGCCGACGTTGGGGATCTTGGCGGCCCAGGCGATGGCCTCGTCCAGGTCCTTGGCGTCCACCAGGTAGAAACCGCCGAGCACCTCCTTGGTCTCGGCGAAGGGACCGTCGGCGGTGATCGTCGCACCATCGCGGACCTGCACGGTGGTCGCGGTGTCGGCCCCCTGGAGGCCCTCGCCACCGAGCATGAGGCCGGACTCACCGAGCTCCTGGGAGTAGGAGAACCACTGCTGCATCTCGGCGCCGAACTCCGGCGATTCGGGGCTGGGGCCGGCGGTCGGGTCGGAATAGATGAGGAACATGTACTTCATGGTGTTGGTCGCTTTCTCCGGGTGGGGATCGTGTCACACCGGCTCGTCGCCGGATACCCGAACGACGAACGGGCACGTCCTGGATGGACAGTCGGACCGGAAAACTTCGAGATTCTCTCGATGGCATTGATTCAACATTGATTTCATCAATGTTGACGATGGACCATTGATCCACCACATTGACCACCGTGCGTGAACACGACGATCAGGCCCGAGCCGACGACGGAAGCCGGGAACCAGGTCTCACGGCCGAGCAGGCGGCCACCCGTCTCGGCGTGAAGAAGGCGACCCTCTACGCCTACGTGAGCCGGGGGGTGCTGCATCGACGGGTCGCGATGGACGGTCGCACTTCGCTGTTCGACGAAGCGGAGATCGACGCGCTGCGACGGCGATCCCGTCGGGTCTCCTCCGGCGAACTCGCGACCGTGATCTCGTCGGGAGTGTCGGAGATCTCCGACGACCGGCTCCGGTACGGCACCATCGACGTCGCCGACCTGGTGGCGGGTGACACCGACTTCGAGGCCGTTGCCGACGCGCTCTGGGGCACCGACGGTGATTGGTTCCTCGGCCTCGACGCCCGCGATCGTGTGCTGCGGGTCCAGGCCGGCTTCCCCGACTCGACACCGCCGCTCGATCGGCTCCGGGCCAGCGTGGCCGTGGCGTCCGCCACCGACGAACTCCGACACGACCGCACGGCCGCCGGCGTCGCGGCGGCAGGTCGCCGGATGATCGCCGCCATGGTGGACGGGCTTCCGCTGCGGATCACGCCGGAGCCCAGCACACGGCTGGCTGACGGGCTCTGGGATCGTCTGGCCACGATCGAGCCGGACCCGATGCAGTTGCGTGCCGTGAACGCGACCCTCGTGATGCTGGCCGACCACGGTCTCGCCACCTCGACCTATGCCGTGCGGGTCGCCGCCAGCACCCGAGCCGACCCGTACGGCGCGGTGACGGCCGGACTCGGCGCACTCGGCGGCCCCCTGCACGGAGCCGCGAGTCGTCGCGTGCATCGACTCTTCGAACGTGCGGCCGAGACGGGCCCGGCCAAGGCGGTCGGGGAGTTCCTCGCCCGGGACGAAGTGCTGCCCGGCACCGGCCACGCGGTCTACCGCACTCGCGACCCCCGCCACGCGATGCTGTGGTCGCTCCTCCTCGACGGATGGATCGACGATCCACGACTCGAGACGGCGAGGGAGCTCCGCATGATCCTCGGCGATCGGACCGATGGCGTGATCAACATCGACTTCTCGGTCGGCGCCCTCACGTGGCTGTCGGGCATGGACCCCGAGGCCGGTGAGGTGATGTTCGCGATCGCCCGAACCGCCGGCTGGCTCGCCCACACGATCGAGGAGTACGACGAGGAACCGCTGCGGTTCCGGGCTCGGGCCCGGCGACGACGCTCGACCTGACTCGGCGGCGAGGCCGACCCCGGTCGGTCAGATCCGTTCGGCGACCGCGGCGACGAAGGCGTCGACCGCGGCGTCGGTGACGTCGAGGTGGGTCACGAGACGAGAGACACCGGTCGAGAGCCGACACTCCATCCCGACCTCGGCCAGTTCAGCCTGCAGTGCCGGACCCCGTTCGCCGAACGACACGAACACCATGTTCGTCTCGAGCATGTCGTCCACGACATCGACCCCGTCGAGCGAGCCGAGTCCGTCGTGCAGCCGTCGGGCGCGGGCGTGGTCGTCGGCGAGGCGGTCCACGTGATGGTCGAGTGCGTGGAGCCCGGCCGCCGCGACCAGGCCGGCCTGGCGGAGACCGCCGCCGAGCATCTTGCGGGCCCGTCGTGCCCGACCGATCAGTGCTTCGTCACCGACGAGCACCGAACCCATCGGGGCGCCGAGGCCCTTCGACAGACAGACCGAGACCGAGTCGTACGGAGCGGCCAGGTCGGCCACCGGGACACCGGTGGCGACCGCTGCGTTGAAGATCCGGGCGCCGTCGAGATGCGTCGTCAGACCCGCCGCCCGGCCGACCTCGATCGCGGCGAGCTGTGCCGCCATCGGCTGGACCCGACCGTTGTGGGTGTTCTCGAGGCAGAGCAGCTTCGTCATCGCGAAGTGCGGGTCGTCGACCTTGATCACCGAGGCGATGCGGGCGGGGTCGAGGGATCCGTCCGCGGCCATCTCGATCGGCTGCGGCTGGATCGAGCCGAGCACGGCCGCGCCACCACCCTCGTACTTGTAGGTGTGGGCCTCCTGCCCGACGATGTACTCCTCACCTCGAGCGCAATGCGCCATCAGCGCACAGAGGTTCGACTGGGTGCCCGACGGGACGAACATGGCGGCGGCCTTGTCGAGCCGTTCCGCGAGCACGGCCTCGAGCCGCTGCACGGTCGGGTCGTCGCCCCAGGTGTCGTCGCCGACCTCGGCAGCGGCCATGACCGCCCGCATCGCGTCGGTGGGGCGGGACACGGTGTCGGATCGCAGATCGATCACGGGGAGAGCCATGGCCGGGACCCTATTTCGTGCGAGCGGCAGCGCCGACACGCGGATCGCTCGTCGGGGGATGACACGTCTCTACGGTGGGGTCATGCCCGTTGGTCGCTACGCCCCCTCCCCCACGGGGACACTGCATGTCGGCAACCTGCGGACCGCCCTGGTCGCCTGGTTGTGGTCCCGCCACGACGGCTCCGGGTTCCGGATGCGGTTCGAGGATCACGACCGCCACCAGGCGGCCACCGAGCACGAGCGGGCCCAGCTGCGGGATCTCGCCGCCCTCGGTCTCGACTGGGACGAACCCGTGACCCGCACCTCCGACCGGTGGGCTCGGTATGACGCCGTCCTGGACGAACTGATCGAGCGCGATCTGACCTTCCCGTGCTGGTGCTCGCGGCGCGACATCCGCGAGGCCGCGGCAGCGCCGCACGCCCCGGTGGAGGGCTACCCCGGCACCTGCCGGGACCTGGACGGGACCGGCCGGGCGGAGCGGGCGGCGACCGCCCGCGTCGAGGCACCGTCATTGCGACTCCGGGGTGGCGGCGAGCCGGTCGACTTCGTCGACGCCGTGGTCGGACCGGTGTCGGGCACCGTCGACGACATCGTGCTCCGGCGAGGCGACGGGCTGCCGTCGTACAACCTCACCGTGTCGGTCGACGAGATCGACGAGGGCATCGAGATCGTCGTGCGGGCCGACGACCTCGTCCCGGTCACACCTGCGCAGATCCGCATCATCCAACTGCTCGACGGCATGCGGCCGACGTATGCCCACGTGCCGCTGGCGGTCGCCCCCGGCACGGGCCGTCGCCTCGCCAAGCGCGACGGTGCGGTGACGCTGGCCGAGCTGGAGGCGGTCGGCTGGACGGCCGAAGGTGTGCGCACCGAGCTCGCCCGATCGCTCGGTCTGTGCGGCCTCGACGAGGTGCCGACCCCGGCCGACCTGGTGGCGTCGTTCGATCCCACCCGGCTCGTGCGGCGGCCGTGGATCTACGACCTCGACGAGCGCACGCCCTGGTGAGATTCCGGTGTCGAGCCGGGCCAGCGCGGTGGCGTACCACCGTGCCATGCTGCTCGGCATGACCGTGCGAAACGCTGCCGCCGACGCCGATGCCGCCCTGGGTGCCGGGCACGTGGCCCGAGTGCTCGAACCCTCCCCGCCCGCCGTGCTCGACGACGCCTTCTTCGCCGACGACCCGACCCGCCGCACCGGCGACGGCACGCTGGTCGGCGGACCCGACGGCACCCCGTGGGCCGATGCCCTGGCGAGTCGGGACGACCTGACCGACTGGGCGACCGCCCGCCACCTCATCGGGTCGCCGCTCCCGGCGCTGCCGGCGGGCCTCGTCGCCGAACGCCGCGCCCTGCACCGCCTGGCGACCTACGTGATCGCGCCCGCCCGCCACCAGGCGAACGGCAAGTTCGGCCTGCGCTGGGTGCTCGGCGGATTCGGGACACCGTTCTTCCGCCGGCCGGACTCCGACGACGACATGCAGATCCGCGTCGAGGGGACCGAGCTCGTCCTGCAGTCCGGCAACACCGCAACGCGCAGCCCGATCACCTCGATGGCGGCGGCCGCGTCGTTCCTCGGTTCGGAGATCGACGCCGAGATCGCGACCGAGTCGGACTCGCCGCCCCTCGGCGACGTCGACGCCGACCTCGAGATCTCGTCCGAGACGGTCGCGTTCCTCGACCGATGGTGGGGCACGGTCACGGCCGCGCTCGAGCAGCTCCGGGCCGACGAGGCCTCGGTCGACCCGTCGAGAGTGCAGCTCTGGCCGGGCCACTTCGATCCCGCGATCGAGGCGGGTGACGAGAACCGCCGGGCCTCCATCGGTGGCTCACCGGGCGACGACTCGAGCGATGAGCCGTATCTCTACGTGAGTGCCTGGTGGCCGGATCGCCTGACGATCGACAACTCGGACGGCTTCTGGAACGCCGAGGGCTACACGGGTGCGCTGCTCCCGTTCTCCGCCCTCGCGAGCGAGAACGACCCGATCAGCGCCGCGCTCGAGTTCTTCCGCAAGGGTCGGGACCGGCTCGCGGTCGCACCCGACGCCTGACCCGACCGGGTCGCTCAGGCGATCACGATCGCGATGATGCCGACCACCGCGACCGCACTGGCGACGAAGTCGGCGAGCCGGTGGCGTTCGCGGTGTACGACGATGCCGATGGCGAACGCCAACACGATCTCGATCTGGCCGAGCGTGCGTACTCGAGCGGCGTTTTCGAGTGTCATCGCCCAGGCCCAGGCGGCCGAGCCGCCGAGCGACAACAACGCGACCGGCACGGCGACCCGCCACGCATCGAGCACCCGCCGCAGCGACGACGACCGCGACCGGACGAGCACCACCCCCTGCACGATCGACTGCATCAGGAGCATCGCCGCGACGGTCACGATCGAACGTCCGAACGCGCCACCGTCCAGCGAGTTCGCCGCAGCGCGGATCCCGATCGAAGCGAGCGCGAACCCGCCCCCGGCGAGAACACCGAAGCCCACGGCGGGATCGAGACCGTTGCCGTCGGGCCCACGACCGAGGACCTCCCGCCAGCGGCCTCCCGCGGCGAGCCAACCCACACCGGCGAGACACAGCACCGCGCCGGCCCACGCCAGCACCGGCAACGGCTCACCCAGCAGCAACCACGAGGCGAGTGCCACCAGGACGACCTCGGTCTTGGCGTAGACGGTGCCCACGGCGAAGTCCCGCACACGGAACGACTGCAGCAGGGCGACGGTGGCGACGATCTGTGAGATCCCGGCGAGGGCGACCCAGGCGGGAAACGTCGGGCCGAACCCGGTGATCGCGAACGACGCGTCGGCGGCGGCAGCCCTGTCGGGTTCGCCCAGGAGCATCACGCCAGCAGCGATCGCCACGGCGAAGGGCATCGCGAAGACGAACCGCACGTAGCCGGCCTCGTTCACATCGAGCAGTCGGCGCAACCGATGCTGCTCGGACGTACGCACGATCTGGAAGACCGTCGCCACGAGGGTGATGACGACCCACATGGCGCCATTCTGACCGGTGTCACACAAAATGACACGTGCGTCTCAGATAGTCAGATTCCCGATCACGCTCGTCGATCGCCCCGGGCGTCGATCTCGGTGTCCGGCGTCGCTCCGGCCGTGAACCCGAACGACCCGTCGCCGAGCTCGGCGAGCATTCCACCGAGCGCCGCGTCGAGCGCACGGGGGATGACCCCACCGGTCGAGATCCGGCGAACCCCGGCGGCCGCCAGGGCGGCGACCGACAGCGTCGCCCCGCCGGATCCGATGCCGACACTCACCGGTGCATCGACCATCTCGACGAAGCGTTCGATGCCCGCCTGGTCGGCCAGGCCCGGGGCGAACACACAGTCGGCGCCGGCATCGACATAGGCCCGGCAGCGGGCGACCGCATCGTCGAACGGGTCGGAACCAGCAGGCAGATCGGCGAACAGCGACTCGGCCCGGGCGGTGATCGTGAACCGCACGCCGGTCGCATCGGCGGCGGACCGTGCCGCCGCCACCCGTGCCGCCGCGTCCGCGATCGGGAGCAGACGGTCGCCCGTCTCCGGCGTGCGGTCCTCGATCGATCCCCCGACCAACCCGGCTTCGATCGCACGACGGATCGTGTCGGCCACCTCGGCCGCGGTGCCGCCATAGCCGTGTTCCAGATCCGCGCTGACGGGCACGTCGACGGCGGCAGCGATTTCGCCGTAGACCGCGAGCATCTCGTCGCGCTCGACGGCATACACATAGTCGCGACGCCCGGCCGACCAGTTCACGCCGCCGCTGGTGGTGCCGATCGCCGGGAACCCGGCGAGTTGCATCCGCAGCGCGGAACCCGCATCCCACGCACACGGCAGGACGAAGCACCCGCTGGCGTGGAGCGCCGCGAGGCGCTCACCCTTCGCCGAGGTGGACACCGCAGCGTCGGTCACCGTTCGGCGAACGGGTGATCGCCCTCGTAGCCGAGCTCCTCGATGCGTTGCTCGGCCCACACCGGGATCTCGATGCCGTCGCCCGCCAGGATGCTCGTGACGAGGCGGCCCTCGCGGTCCCACATGTGGCAGGAGTTGAGGTTGAACTTGAGGCTGGCCAGCTTGTCCTCGTCGGTGTCGGCTTCCTGCCAGCTCGTCGAGGAGTCGGGGAACTTCGTCCGCATCGACCACATCGACTGGACCGCGACGGGTGCCATGGCCCGGAGCAGCGCCGTGATGTGGGTGCAGCCGGCCGAGGCACCGAACAGTTCGTTGATGCGCCGGTTGAACCCGCGGGCCACCGACACCCCGATGAGGTCGCGATAGCGCGGCTCGATGCCCGTGCAGTCGAGGTGAGGCGTCACGAACATCTCGGCGTCGGCGTCGACGATCTCGAGCGAGGGGAAATCGAGCAGGATGTCGAGCACCATGTGGTGCACGTCGAGCGGCTCGGGGTCACCCTCGAAGTAGAGGCCCGGGGGCTTCGTGTCCCGCACCTCGCCACGCAGTCGCAGACGGTTCGCCGCCTCGGCGAACGCCCGCACGTGGTACTGGCGGTGATGGATCTCGTCCCCGATGGGTTCCTGCACCCCCGCATGGTGCCGGGCCGCCCGGCGCGACTCCAATCCCGGTTCGCCGGATTCACATCGCCGACACCTAGGTCAGCAACTCGCCGACCGCATGGATGACGAAGCCGGCGAGCCCGCCCACGACCGTGCCGTTGATCCGGATGAACTGGAGATCCTTGCCGACCTGGGCCTCGAGCCGATCGGCGGTCTCCGCCGCGTCCCAGCGTTGCACGGTCGACGCGATGAGGTCGGCGACCTCGTCCCGGAACTGATCGGCGACGTGGCCGACCGCCGCGATGATCCACTGGTCGAGCTTGGCCTGCAGCTCGGGATCGGCGGCGACCCGGGCACCACCGTCGGCGATCACGCCGTCGATCCGCTGCCGCAGATCGGAGTCCGGGTCGGTCGACGCGGTGACGAGGCCGTCCTTCAGGCGGAGCCACAGCGACTCCGACCACGCCCGCACCTCGGGATGCGCGAGGAGTTCCTCGCGGTACTGCTCGGCCCGGGCCGCGAGCGCCGGGTCCTCCTTGAGCTTCACCGCCAGGCCGGCGGCCCGTTCGTCCAGGGAGCGGCGCAGCTCGTGATCACGATCCCGACCGACGTCGGCGAGGAACCGCGACACGACGTCGTAGATCTTGTCGAACACGACGTCGTCGACCTGCTCTGGCACCCACCACGGCGACTCGTTGTAGAGGCGCTTGCGGAAGGTCACCCGGTTCTCGTCCATGAAGGTCGACAGCCCGGTCAGGGTCGACTCGAGCAACTGCTGGTGGTACTCACCCGAGGTCGCCTCGTCGACGACCCGCCCCAGCAACGGGGCGACCGGCACCGCTCGGGCCCGACTCGCGAGTTGGTCGGACAGCTCGGTCGACAGTTCCTCGTCGGAGAGGATCTCGGTCACGCCTCGGATCGACGCACCCAGCTGGTCCCCGACCTGGCGGGCGTGTGTCGGCTCGGCCGCCCACTCGCCGACCTTCCGAGCGAGGGCGGCGTCGGCGAGCCGCCCCGACACGATCTCGCGGGTGAGGAAGTTGTCGCGCACGAACGAGCCGAGGCTCTCGCCGATCTCGTCCTTGCGCTTCTGGATGATCGCCGTGTGCGGGATCGGGATGCCGAGCGGATGCCGGAACAACGCCGTCACGGCGAACCAGTCGGCCAGCGCACCGACCATGGCGGCCTCGGCCGTCGCTCGCACGTAACCGACCCAGGTGCCCCCGTCGGCCTCGGCCCGCTTCGCGATGACGAACACGATCGCCGCGATCACGAGCATCGACGTCGCGATGGCCTTCATCCGTCGGAGACCGGGCGGTTGTTCGATCGCGGGCGGCGACGCGGCCTCGGATGGGCGGTCGGTCGTGGTCACGCCCTCAGACCTCGAGTGCAGCGAACAACCGCAGCGCCTGTTCGGCGGCCTTCGCCCGCACCTCGGCCTCGTCGACCCGGGTGGTCGTGCCGTCCCGGCACACCACCTCACCGTCGACGCGGACCTCACGGACCTGCGGTGAGGTCGTGTACGCGAGGTGCCAGGCGGACATCTCGGGGTATCCCCAGTCGACCTCGTCGGCGTCGCGGGCTTCGGGGAACAGGTCCCAGCCGGTCTCGAGCCAGGACCACGCGGTCTCGGGAGTCGCGGTCACGTCGACCGCCCGCTGCTGGACGAACGCGAGCCGGAACTCGTCGAGCATGTCGGCCCCGATGCCGTCGGTTCCGAGGCCGACCGCACACGAGAAGCGGCCCGGTGCGGCGTAGCCGACGGCGTTGTTCAGGTTCGACCGGGGGTTGTGCACGATCGTGCCGTCGATGTCGATGCCGTCCGGGAGGTGCACCCCGTGCACGAGGATCCAGTCGTCATCGGAGCGGCGGGCGAGTTCGGCGCCCGGACCGGCGTCGATCGCACCCTCGGCGACATGTACGTGGAGGCCGACCTCGAGGTCTTCCGCCAGGCCGATCGCGGCATCGACCGTGGCGGGATCGCAGGTGAACGCGGCGTGCAGGCCGACCATGCCGTCTCCCCCGGCCCGGATGAAGCGTTCGTTCTCGGCCAAGCCGGCGAGTGCACCCTCGGGTCCGTGACGGTCGGTCACGCCATAGGCCGTTCGCAGCCGGACACCCACCTCGGCACACGCCGCGGCGAGCACGTCGAGGCTGCCCTCGATCGCGTTGGGCGACTCGTGGTGATCGATGATCGCCGTGGTGCCGGCCTGCAGGGCCTCCACCGCGGCGAGCTTCGCCGACCACTCGAGCATCTCGAGGTCGAGTGCGGTGTCGAGACGCCACCAGACCTGCTGGAGGATCGACAGGAAGTCGGTCGGTGTCCGCGGCGGTGCCGGCATGCCCCGTGCGAGGGCCGAGTACAGGTGGTGATGAGCACACACGAGGCCCGGGGTGGTCGAGGTCGCCATACCTCGAAACCTACTGTCCGGGGCCGCCCGCCACGGTCACGCCGGGGGGCGTGCCCACCAGGTAGGCGGATCAAACTCAGTCGGATCGTTTGGAGCCCACCTCCTGAGTCTGATCCGCCACCACCAGGTGCAGCGCGTTGACGCTGACCCTTCCATCGGCGTGATCCGCCCCCTATTCGAGCGGGCCGGGATGCTCTACCCACGACCTTCGGTCTCCTGGGCCGAACGACCCGGATGCCCGCCGAGGTCGGGCACCCACTCAGCCGTCCAGGAGACCGATCGACACCAGGTGGTCGCGAGCCACCTCGGCCGCAGGCCGCTGCTCGAGGTCGACCTGGGCGTTCAACCGCGCCATCGTGTCGGCGTCGAGACCGACCAGCACGGCCTCGGCGACGTCGAGCATCGCGTCGGGATCGGAGCCGAGCATGACCGTCCGCCACGAGAAGCCCGGGCGGAACCGATCGAAGGTCACGAGCTCCACCCGATCGAGATCGAAGGCCACGAGTCGGGCGTCGGTCGCGAGCACCTGGCCGACGGTGCACGAACCATCGGCGGCACCCGCGATCACCTCCCCGGAGTTCCGCTCGACGAACTGCACGCCCGGCTGTTCGACCAGCGCCGACCGCAGCCGTTCGAGCCCGGCCGGGTCGGCGCCGAAGACGGCATCGTGGCAGACCGTGCCGCCGGCACCGAGAGCGTCGCGGATCGCATCGGCATCGCCGGCCCCGGCGGCGGTGACGAGGTCGTAGCTGTTGGAGAAGGGTGCGACGTCGGTCCACGTGATGCCGAGCCCGTTGTCGACCCCGCGAAGGGTCTCGAGGTTCGGGAGATCGCCCTCGCGGCCGTTGTGCACCTGCCAGGCGGTGCCGTCGTACTCGGGGTAGATGTCGATCGTCCCGTCGAGCAACGCCTGTCGTGGGTCATCGAGCACCCGGAAGGCGACGAGCGCGCCCCGATCCTCGAGCACCGCGACGAGCATCCTGGCGATCAGCTCGTTCTCGGCCGTCGGCTTCGCGGCGATGGAGAACGTCCGTCCCGTGATGTCGAAGTCCTCGGGAATGGTCGCACCCGTGTCGTTGCCGAGCAGCTCGTCGACCTGCGCGCAGCCCGAGAGGGTCAGCATCGCGGCGACGAGGATCGTGGCGAGACCGCGAGCGGTGCGACGGCGGGTGCGGACTCCGGACATGGTCCGCAACGATAGACACCCGGCGGGGTGCTCGGAGGGTGGTCAGTCGGTGGTCGACACGGCCGGCTCACCGAGGCGGAGCGAGGCGACGGTCAACGGGCCGAACGACACCGAGCCGCTGGCCGGACGACGAGCGCCGTCGACCCACACCGCGGCGTCGGGTGTGGCGTCGAGGTTCTTCGCCCACTGGGAGCCACCCCGCACGGTGGAGACGAGCACCCGATCGCCGAGACGGGCGCCGAGCAGCGGCACCTCGCGGGCCTTTCCGGACTTCCGTCCGGTGGTCTCGAGCACCACGATCCCCGAACCGACCACACACGGCGAGCCGAGGCCGGCCTTCGCCGCCGGCACCACGAGCGCGTTGAGGGCGTTGAACACCGGCCGCAGCGCAGCGTCACGGATCTGTTGTCCCGGCCAGGCCATGTCGGGACGCTACGGCAGAATCGGGCCATGTCTGCAGCCGACGTGACCGATGCAACCCCTGCCGCCGACCCCGCCGGGGGCGTCGTGATCGTGGTGGCGATGGCGGCCGAGGCCGCCGGCATCCGGGCGCAGCTCGGTCTCGACGGCCGCGGCGCGGTGCTCCACCCGGCTTTTCCCGCCCGGTGGTGGTCGACCGCGGCCCTCGACGACCCGATCACGGTGGTGACCAACGGTGTCGATCCCGACTTCGGCGTCGACTCGATCGGCACCCAGGCCGCGACCACCACCACCCTCCACGCGATCGAGCGGTTCACGCCGCGGGTGGTGCTCTCGGCCGGCACCTGCGGCGGCTTCGCCGCACGGGGCGGGGCGATCGGGTCGACCTATCTGGCGACCGAGGTGCGCCGGCACGACCGCCGCATCGAGGTCGACGGGATGCGGGAGATGATGCGGGCCGACGAGGGGGTGCTGGAAGCCGCCGGCATCGCGTCGGAACTCGGCATCGGGGTCGGCCCGGTCACGACGAGCGACTCGCTCGACGCGCCACCGCTCGACCTCGCCCGCATGACCGAGGTCGGGGCGGTCGCGAAGGACATGGAGGCCGCCGCCGTGGCGTGGGTCTGCCGCCGCCACGGCGTCCCGTTCCAGGCCTGCAAGGTCGTGACCGACCTGGTCGACGACCCGGAACAGACCCAGGTGCAGTTCCTCCGCAACCTCGCGGCGGCCAGCGACCGACTCGCCGAGATCGTGCCGTCGGTCGCGACCGCACTGCTCCGCCACACGAGCACGTGAGGTTCGCCGTGTCGGGCCGAGGAACCACCCGGGTCGGCTCAGGGTGACTCAGGGGTTCGTCAGGGTGGCACCCGATGGGCCGACCCACCGAGCACCCCGACGATGGCCTCATGAAGATCCTCCTGCTCCCGCTCCTGCTCATCAGCCCGGCCTGCTCGATCGACGTGGACCTCGGCTCCGACACCATCGTGGGCAGTGGTGTCGAGCGCACCGACACGATGACCTTCGGGGCCGACGTCGACCGACTCGCCGTCGGCGCGGTGGTCGAGGTGATCGTCGACATCGACCCGACGATCTCGACCTCGACGGTCGTACTCACCGGCGACGACAACGTGCTCGACGAGCTCGAGGTGACCCAGGACGGTTCGACGCTCGGGATCGACACCCGCGACGACATCGGATTCGAGCTCGAGAGGCGGCCGGTGGCGATCGTGACCGTTGCGTCGTTGACCTCGCTCGATGCGGGCGGCGTCGCGGACGTGACGGTGGAGGAACTCGACGGCCTCGACCTCTCCGTCGATGCCCGGGATGCGGCGCGAGTCGAACTGGCCGGTGCGATCGAGGCCCTCGAGATCGACGCCTCAGGTGTGGCACTTGTGCGTCATCGGGGCTCGGCCGACACGGCCGAGCTGACGGCGTCCGGCGGGTCGACGGTCGAGGTGGACGGACCCGTGCAGCGCACGAGCGTCGACGGTTCGGGGGTGTCGACGATGCGGATCGACACCGTGGCCGTGACCGGTGATCTCAGCGGAGGATCCCGCCTCCGCCTGACGGGCGACACCAGCGAGATCCGGGTCGACACCTCCGGCGCCTCGACCGTCGACTGACGCACGGATCGGGCCATCGGTGGCGGTGCGGCCCGTCGAGGGCCGGGCCGCGACGGTTCAGGCGGTGTCGAGCGGCAGGCCGGCGTCGCCGCCGATGACCGACCGCAGCGTGTCGATCTCGTCGGCACAGCCGTCGTTGGCCGTGATCGTCGGGACACCGTCGGCCATGCCGACCAGAAACGCCGGGCGGTCGTCGGCCTCGAACCGGTGCGCCGAGGTGTAGAGCCGGGGTTTGAGCATCGCCGGATCGCCCCGCTCCGGGCAGAACGTGTTGCAGTTGCCGCACTCGTTGCAGAGCTCGGACAGCACGAGGTACTCCCAGCGATGGCCGAGCTCCTCGGTCGACGGGAGCTTCACGAAGGCGTCGTTGGGACAGACCGTCACGCAGAGATTGCAGGCCACACAACCCCACATCTCGAGGTCGTGATCGACCTCGCGCAACGAGGTCGCCGTGGCCTCGGCCCGATACGGCGCCCCGGTCTCGGGGTCGTGGAGCTCGGCGGTGTAGACCGCGACCGAGTCACGAGCACCATCGGCGAAGGCCTCGGCCGCACGGTGCTCGACGAACTCGTCGAGGTTGGCGACCCCGGCGTCGGTGATGGCCTGGCCCAACTTCTTCAACATGGGTGCGAGTCGCCCGTACCCACCGGGCTTCAGCAGATCGGAACAGACCGTGGCGGGCACGATGCCCAGCCCGACCGAGTCGGCCAGGTTGTCCTTGTCGATCCCGGCCGACCACGACACCTGGACGGGGCCGTCGTGGCCGCCGACCCGCAACATGCCCGGGGCCGAGATGTGGAGCTGGTCGAGCAGGGTCATGGCGAGCACGTGCAACGGTGGGCCCGACAGGTACATCGTCGGCTCGGGCAGGACACCCTTCTCGTTCTCGACGACGAGGGTGTTGGTCAGCTTGATGCCGAACTCCCGACCGTGCTCGGCGGCGAACTGCTGGAGCCCCCCGATGAGCTCGAGCCCACGCTCGAATCGAAGGTCGGCGGCGAAGTCCTCCGGGCGGATCTTCAGGTCGCCGTAGCCGAGGGCGTCGAGCAGCGCCCGCACCTGACCGAAGCCGAGGAGCGTCGGGTTGAGCTTGACGATCACGTCGAGCTCGTGGCGGGTCATGAGGTGCTTGGAGATCTTCTCGATCTCGTCGGGTGGGCAGCCGTGGAACGTCGACAGGGTGACCGTGTCGGAGATGCACGGGTCGATGTCCACGTCGGCGAACCCGGCGAACGGGCCAGCGGCGAGTTCGGGCCGGAGCCGGTCGATGACCCCCGACGCGTCGCGCATGCCGTCGATGAAGCCGGCGACGGCCTCGGTCGAGATGCCGGCGTGGTCGTAGCCGACGCTGAGGTCGAACACGTGGGCGCCGGGGTCGCCGATCAGTTCGTCGAGCTCACCCGACTCGGTGAGGACCCGGATCAGCATCTGGGCCTTCACGTACTCCTCGAGAGACTGCGGGATCTTCAGCTCCTGCGACCACTCGATGTTGAACCCGAGCGAGGCCATGTCGATACAGGGGCGGGCGATCTCGAGCTCGTCGAGGATCTGCACGGTCTTCAACTCGAAGAGACGACCGCCGCCGAGCCAACCCAACACGATGTTCTGGGCGAGCTGGGTGTGGGGCCCGGCCGCAGGGCCGAGTGGGGTCGCGATCGGTCGGCCGAGGAACTCCGCCGACAGGTCCGGACCGCTGTTGACGTCGAAGAACCGGGCCGTGGGCAGATCGAAGATCCGCCGACGGGTCTGCCATTCGCGATGCATCCGGTCGGCGAGCATGCCGAGCGGTTGTGGGGTCAGCGGTTCGTGCACGTCATTCCGATCGGCAGCAACGAGGGGCGATGTGATGAGCCGGGATACCCGCCCCGGCCGGGACGGTGGTCGCTCAGCGGCCGAGACCAGCTTCGCGCAGCGTGGCCCGGACGATGGGCGGGGTGAGGGGGAATCGTTCGAACCAGACACCGGTCGCGTCGTGGAGGGCCGCCGCGACGGCGGGGGCGTAGGGGATCATCGGCATCTCGGCCATCCCGCGCACTCCGAACGGTCCTCGCGGATCGGGGATCTCGAGCACGACCGAGCGGATCCGTTCGGGAACGTCGCCGATGCCGGGAATCAGATAGCCGGAGAATCGAGGGTTCGCGATCCGGCCCGTGTCGTCGAGCACCAGCCGCTCGGACAGTGCGTAGCCGTGCGCCTGCACGACGGCGCCGTGGACCTGGCCGTCGAGGAGCGCCGGATTGATCACGCGGCCGACATCGGAGCAGTTCACGACGTCGTGCACGACGATGTGGCCGGTGTCGACGTCGACCGAGAGGGTCACCGCCTGGGCCACGTAGCCGTAGGCGAAGTTCGGCGTGGCGGGTCCCCCCTCGGGGTCGAGCGGATCGGTCGGTGGCGGGGTGAAGCGGAACGCTCCCACTGCGGGACGATCACCGTTGCGCCACGCCTTGTCGGCCTCTTCGGCCGCACCGAGGATCGCGTTGCCGGTCATCCACGACAGTCGGGACGCCGAGGCCGAGCCCGAGTCGCCGGAGGTGGCGGTGTCGGACCAGGTGGGGGTGATCGCCGACACCGGCAGACCGGTCGCCTCGGCCGCCATCTGTGTGAAGGCGGTGTGGGCGCCCTGGCCGACCTCGGCCCCCGCCAGGAAGAGTTCGGCCGACGTCGGTTCGTCGCTCTCGGCGTCGCCGTGGAGCACGATCCGGGCGTTCGACCGCTCGGGGAAGCCGAACGAGAAGCCGACGTTCTTCATCGCGCAGGCGAAGCCCCGACCCGTGTAGACCGAGTCGGTCCGACTCGGCAGGGTGGCGAACGAAGGTACGGCGGCGACATCGGGCGGGCCGTCGGCCCAACCGGCCGCCTCCGCGCAGGCCTCGATCACCGGCTGGAGGCTGACGCCGGGTGGATACTCGGTGCCGGTCAGGCCTTCGTCGCCGTCGACGATGCCGTTCATCCGGCGCAACTCGACCGGATCGATGTCGAGTGCCTCGGCGAGTTTGTTCATCTGGCTCTCGGCCACGAACGCCCCCTGGGGTGCGCCGAAGCCCCGGAACGCTCCGCCCGGGACCGTCGTGGTGTAGACGCCGGTCGAGTCGATCCGGGCATGGTCCCAGCGGTAGGGGCCGGCCACACACATGTGCAGGTTCCCGAGCACCTTGTTGGTCGTGTAGTTGTACGAGCCGGCGTCGAGGTACCCATCGGCTTCGACCACGACCAGGCGGCCATCGGTCGTGGCACCCCAACGGGTGTGGACCCGGCCCCGATGGCGTTTGTGGTGGCCGACGATCGACTCCTCCCGGCTCCAGACCGACACGACCGGCCGCTCCAACCCGAGTTGCCAGCTGCGCTGGGCCGCGAGTGCGAGCACGATCTGGAGCGTCATGTCCTCCCGTCCGCCGAACGCACCGCCGATCGCGGGGTAGATGACCCGGACCTCTTCCACGTCCAGCGCGAGCGCGTGGGCGATCTGTTCCTGGTCCTCGTGGGTCCACTGACCGCCGATCTCGACGGTCACCCGACCCTCGTCGTCCACGTAGGCGACGGCGGCCTCGGGCTGGAGGTAGGCGTGCTCCTGATACGGGAACTCGTAGGTGCCCTCGACGATGACGTCGGCCTCGTCCCAGCCCGCGACCACATCGCCCTTGCGGATCACGTAGGAGTAGTAGGCGTTCGAGTCGCCCATCTCGGGATGGACCAGCGGCGCGTCGTCGGCGAGTGCGGCATCGATGTCCAGCACGAGGGGGAGCTGCTCCCACTCGGCCACGAGCGCCGACGCGCCCGCGGTCGCCGCGGCCTCGGACTCGGCGACCACGACGGCGATCGCGTCGGCCTCCCACCGGGAGACGGCCGCGTCGACGGCGGTGTTGCCGGTGTGATCCGGGCCGACGAGCACGGGTTGGTCGAACATCGTGAGCCCGTACTCGTTCACGGGCACGTCGGCGGAGGTCAACACGAACACGACCCCGTCGGTCGCCTCGGCCGCCGAGGTGTCGAGCGACCGGAGCCGGGCGTGGGGTTGATCGGAGAAGACGACCCTCGCCACCAGGGCATCGGGCGGGACCCGGTCGCCGGGATAGCGGGCGGCGCCCGTCACCTTGGCGACGGCGTCGACGCGCAGTTCGGGACGACCGAGGCTCATGTGTCTGCACCTCCGGCCTCGCCCGTCGGCCGCAACGTGACGGCCTGCCCGGCGAGGCGGACCGCGTCGATCACGCTCGTGTACCCCGTGCAGCGGCACAGGTTGCCGGCCAACGCCTCCCGGATCCGGGCCGCATCGGGTCGATCGACCTCGGCGAGCAGGTTGGCCGAGGCCATGACCAGACCGGGGGTGCAGTACCCGCACTGGACCGCCGCCGAGGCGACGAAGGCCTCCTGCACCGGGTGCAGCGACCCGGCACCGTCGGCACCGGTCAGGCCCTCGACGGTGGTGACGACCGAGCCGGCGGCCCGGGTCGCCGGCACGAGGCAGGACAACACGGCCAGGCCGTCGAGGTCGACGGTGCACGCACCGCACTCCCCCTCCGCACAACCTTCCTTCACGCCATCGGCACCGACCCCCCGGAGCCAGTGGAGCAGCGTCTGATCCGCACCGGGGGCGGCGACGTCCGAGCCGTTGACCCGGGCCGCGATCGGATCGTCCGGCCCGTGATCGGCGGCGAGGTCGGCGCCGGTGACGGCGTGGCCGTCGGTGGTACCCCACAGGCACACGGGCGCCTCGTGCAGCAACGGGACATCGTCGGTGGCGAGTGCCCGCACCGCACGGGCGAGCATCGTGGCCGTCAGATCCCGGCGGTACTCGGCGTCGGCCCGGAGGTCGTCGATCGGCTCGATCGCGTCGTGAGCGACCGAGGCGACGTGGTCGGCGGTGCCGTCGACACCGTCGGGTCCGTCCACGGCCACGCTGCGCCCCACGAGCGCCGCCTCGATCACCGGATGTCGATCGACGGTCGGAGCGACCGACCCGAGCGCCACCCGTGCCGCCGCGATCGCGCCGTCGACGAGGTCGAGCCGAACGGCGGCGTGCACCACCGAGATGGCCTGCGCCCGTCGGAGCCCACCCTTCACGTAGACCGCCCGTTCGGAGGGTCCGAGGGTGTCGATGTCGACACCGACGACCAGTTCGTCGTCGGCGAGTGCGGTGCGCCGCACCCCGGTGTGGAACTCGGCCAGCGGCATCCGACGAGCACCACGGGTCGACACGAGGGTGACATGGGCATCGAGCACGGCGAGTGCGGAGAGCGTGTCGTTGGCCGGCGAGGCGGTCACGATGTTGCCGACCACGGTCGCCCGATTGCGCAGAGCCGGAGAACCGACCTCCCAGCAGGCCTGGGCGAGCGGCAGTGCATGGTCGCGGATCAGCGTCGACGAGACGATCTGGTTGTGGGTGACGGTTGCGCCGATCTCGATCCGGGCCGTGCCCGACGGGTCGGCGGGGGCCACGAGGTCGATCACGTCGAGTCCGGCGATCCGGGTGAGATCGACGAGCAACTCGACCCCCGTGCGGGCGCCACGGTCGAATTCGACCAGCAGATCGGTGCCGCCGGCGATCGGGCGGGCGTGGGCACCGTGTTCGGCGAGCAGGGCGAGGGCATCGTCGAGTGAGCCCGGTGTCACCACCCGGCGGGGCATCGTCGAGGGCCGCTGGACCTCGTGCAACACGAACGACGTCGTCATGAGGGCTCGCTCTCCCCGACGTTCGTCACGCCGTTGTAGATCGTCCCGCCGCCGGCGGCGTAGCGGGCGAGCACCGCCGCGGCGTCGTCGCGACGGATGTCCTGTCGGACCTCGATCCCCCGGGCGGCCAGTTGTTCGGGCCAGCGGTCGGGTTTGATGCCTTCGTCGAATCCCACCGCTCTCGCATCGGCATCGCGAGCGCCGATGCGAAGCTCGCGCACCCCCGACCACTGCACGGCGCCGAGACACATCGCGCATGGTTCGGTGGAGCTGACCAGGACGAAGTCGCCGTGGGCGGCCAGATCCCAGGTGCCGGCGGCGGCGCCGGCCAGGGCGATCGCCATCACCTCGGCATGGGCGATGGCAGCCCCGAGCGGTTCGACTCGATTGACGGCGGGAGCGAGCAGCGCCCCCGTCACCCGATCGAAGACCGCGGCGGCGAAGGGGCCACCGGTGCGCTCGGCGACGTTCCGATCCGCCAGGCTCAGCACGAATGCCATCTGCACGGCGGCATCCGAGCTCGTGTCGTAGTCGGCGACGACGTCGTCGACCCACGCGGGGAGATCGAGTGTGAGGGTCCAGGCGCTGGTCACCGGGTGAAGCTTCGTCGTGCCTTTACAAAACGTCAACGTCGTTGCATGAACGCTGCGTGATCTCCGAAGACGCCGACCTCGGGGGACCCCCGTGCGAGACTGGAACCATGAGCAACGAGCACTCCCCCGAGATCCAGGGAATCTTCGGCGGCGCCGGCGGCACCGCGAAAGCCGCACTGGAGGTGATCACCGAACGCAAGGACGACCTCGGCGACGCCCTCGACCTCGTGCGAGACCACGGCGACGAGCTGCTCGACGCCCTGAAGTGGTTACGCGATCACGGCGACGAGCTCGTCGGCCTGGCCGAACGCATTCCCGGCATCCTCGGCCGGTCCGGCGCGGCGCTCGAGACCGCCGGCAAGGCGACCGCCACCGCCTCGGGGTTCCTGGCCGGGAGTCGCGACGGCGTCGACGCCCAGGATCTGCTGAGGATCGTCGCCGAGGCGCTCGACGACTGCGTGGAGCAGCTCCAGGCCGTGTCGGGCGGGTTCGAAACGATCGGCGACAAGCTCGAGGCGTTCGGGGTCGGCGGACAGGTGTCGGATGGGTCCCACCGCATCCAGGGCGTGGCCACCTCGCTCGACACCGCCTCGGACCGGCTCCGGAAGCTCGGTGTCCTGATGGGCCGGACCGGCCAGCAGCTCTCCACCGTCGGCGACGACCTCGGCTCGTCGGGCCAGGCGCTCGTGGAACTGACGGGGCAGGCCGGCGCCCCCGGCGGAGCCTCCGTGTCGCCGAAACGGCGGGTGCCGCGCCCGCGCACCTCGACCTCCACGAAGAAGGCGACGCCCTCGCGCACCCG
>JAHDCV010000115.1 GCA_020629695.1 Acidimicrobiales bacterium
TCGACTTCATGCTCAGCCCGACCTACCAGGCCGAGATCCCGCTCAACATGTTCGTCTACCCGGCCAACTCGACGGTCGAGCTGCCCGCCGAGTTCGTCGAGTACGGCTCGCTGGTCGACGATCCGATCACGCTCGACCCGGCCGAGATCGAGGCCAACCGCCTCGACTGGACCGCACGGTGGGCCGAGATCGTCTTCGGCTGAGCGGTTCGTCGAGAGCGAGCACCACATGATCACGACCGTCGCCCCAGCCGTCCGCCGGGTGGGGCGCGGCGCAGGATCTCGGGGGGCACTGGGCCGGTTGGCGCTCGCCGCCGTGCCGGTCGGCTTCCTCGTGGTCTTCGTGGCCTGGCCGATCGTGGCCATCGCTCGACGGACCGCCGGGGAGTTGGGTGCCGGTCGCCTCGCCGAAGTGCTCACGTCGGGCCGTTTCGTCGACGCCCTCGTCGCCACCGTCGGGCAGACGGTGGTGTCGGTGATCGCGACGATCGTGGTCGGTCTGCCGATCGCCGCGGCGATCGCCCGTCACGAGTTCCGGGGTCGGGGACTGCTGCGAGCCGTCGTGCTGGTGCCGTTCGTCCTACCGACTCTCGTGGTGGCGACGGCGGTCGATCAGCTCGGCCTGCTGTCCGGTTGGGCGGCGGTCGTGGCCGCCCACGTCGTGTTCAACGTCGCCATCGTCGTGCGTCTGGTGGGCGGCTGGTGGGCCGGCATCGACCGGCGCCGGATCGAGGCCGCCGCCACGCTCGGGGCATCGCCCGCCGAGGTGTTCCGCACCATCACGTTCCCGCTGTTGCGGCCGGCGGTGTTGGCCGCGGCCGCGATGATCGGGTTGTTCTCCTTCACGAGTTTCGGGGTGATCCTCGTGCTCGGTGGGCCGGCCCGGTTCACGATCGAGACCGACATCCATCGCTTCGCGATCTTCCGCGGGGAGCTCGACGTCGCCGCGGTGCTCGGTGGTGTGCAGCTCGTGACGGTGGCCGCCTTCGCCGTGGTGGCGGCGCGGCTCCAGCGTCGGGTGTCGGTCGCCCGTCGGGGTCGGCGCGTGCCGCTCGCCCGCCCGGTGCGGACGGGGGCCGACCGACTGCTCGTGGCTGTGGCCACGTCGCTCGTCGGCCTGGTCGTCGTGGTCCCGCTGGGGTCGCTCGTCGTCGGGTCGTTCCGGGTCGGTGGCGGGTTCGGGCTGACCCACTGGCGGGCGCTGGCGCAGGATCCGCCGGTGGGTGCGACCCGGTCGCTGGACGCCCTCGTCACCTCGTTGACCTTCGCCGCCGGCGCGGCGGTGATCGCCCTGGTGGTCGGAGCATTGGCCGCGATCGTCATCGCCCGCGGTGATCGCCTCGGGCGGGTGGTCGAGGTGGTCGGGCTCATCCCGATCGGCGTCTCGGCGGTCACCCTCGGCTTCGGCTACCTCCTCGCATTCACGGCGTTCGACTTCCGCCGCTCGATCTGGCTCGTGCCGGTCGCCCACGCCGTGATCGGGGTGCCGTTCGTGATCGGGGCGGCGGTGCCGGCGCTGCGTTCGGTCGACCAGCGGCGGCGTGATGCGGTGGCCGCGCTCGGCGGCTCACCGTGGCGGGTGTGGCTCGACAGCGACGCCCGGGCCCTGGTGCCTGCGTTGCGCACGGCCACCGGCTTCGCCGCAGCGGTGAGCCTCGGTGAGTTCGGGGCCACCACGTTCCTGTCGCGGCCGCAGGGTTCGGAGACGGCGCCGGTCGTGATGTTCAAGCTGTTGTCCCGCCCGGGGGATCTGTTGCAGGGCCAGGCCATGGCGTTGGCCGTGGCGCTGGCGCTCTTGGTGGCGGTGATCGCGCTGGTCGTCGATCGTCGTCGTGGTGACGGGATCGGTTGGTTGTGAGCGGCGACGGACTGACCCTGGCCGGTGTGACCGTGCGCTACGGGGAGACCGTGGCGGTCGACGATGTGTCGCTCGAGCTCGCCCCGGGCGAGGTCGTCGCGCTGCTCGGCCCGAGTGGCTGCGGGAAGTCGACGCTGCTGCGGGCGATCGCCGGGCTCGAACCGCTGGCGGCCGGATCGATCGCCGCCGGTGGTCGCGATCTCCATGGTGTGCCGACCCACCGACGCGACCTCGGCCTGATGTTCCAGGAGCACGTGCTGTTCGACCATCTCGACGTGGCCGGCAACGTGGCGTACGGGCTCGAACGGCAGGGTGTCGGGGCGGGGGAGCGGCAGGCCCGCGTGGCCGAGCTGCTGTTGTTGGTCGGCCTCGACGGATTCGGTCGGCGACGGGTCGAGTCGCTGTCGGGTGGTGAGGCCCAGCGGGTGGCCCTTGCCCGTGCGCTGGCCCCGTCGCCGTCACTCGTGATGCTCGACGAGCCACTAGGTGCGCTCGACCGCAGCCGGCGCGACGAGCTGACCGGCGTGCTGCGGCGAGTGCTGACCGAGCTCGGCCAGACCGCGCTGCACGTCACCCACGACCAGACCGAGGCCTTCGCGGTGGCCGACCGGGTCGCGGTCATGCGTGCGGGTCGCCTCGTGCAGGTGGCGCCGCCCCACGAGCTCTGGCACTCGCCGGCCGACCGGTTCGTCGCGGAGTTCGTCGGACACCGCAACCTGATCGAGGTCGACGGTCGTATGGAGATCTGGCCCGAGCGGGCCGTCGTGCTGGAACCGATCGATGGCACGGACGGCGGCGGTGGTCTGCCGGGCACGGTGACCGAGGCGCGGTTCGACGACGGTGAGTGGGTGCACGAGGTGCAACTCGGCGACGGCTCGACCCTCACGAGCCGGAGCACCCGGCGATCCGACATCGGCGGAGCGGTCCGATGCCGGATCGACCGCCAGCGTGTGATCGTCATCGCCGACTGAGGGGAATTCCGGCTCGTGCCGGTCCGAATCCTTGCGGGATGAAACAGAATGGGGCCCGTGACGGTCGAAGACCCCGTGCTCCAGGCGACGAATGCGAACAAGCAACCCGTGGAGCATCACGGGTTCTACATGCGCACGGGCTGGCTCATGGGCAAGCTCGGGCGCCTCGTCGCCCGGATGGACCTTCAGGAGCCGCTGCACATCCCGTCGGGGCGCCCGATCCTGTTCGCCGGCAACCACCGCAGCTTCTTCGACTTCGTGATGACCATGGCGATCTTCTCCCGTGAGGGCATCAGCTGCCGGATCCTCATCCGCGCGAGTCTGTTCAACAACCCGTTCATGGGTTGGTTCCTGCGTCGGTGGGGAGCGATTCCGCTGTCGTCCCGGGTCCGGGAAGAGGCCGAGGACACCGCTGCCGAGGCGCTGGCCGCCGGGCAGATGGTCGCGATCATGCCGGAAGGCAAGCTGATGTTGGCGAGTGACCGTGACGGCCGCAAGGTCGGCGAACCGCGGCCCGGCGTGGTGCATCTCGCCCGGCGGACCGGTGCGATCATCCTCCCCGTCGGGTTCTCCAACACCGATGCCGCGTGGCCGGTGGGTTCGCCGCCCTGGCCGAAACTCGGGCGTCGTCCGCTCACGAAGATCCGCCTGGGTGAGCCTCACGAGGTCGGTGACGGCACTCCGGCCGAAGAGGCCGAGCGGATCATGGCGGCGATCGCCGCCATCGTCGACGACTGAACCCCGTCACAACTCGTCGTGGCTCGTCCCGGCCCTTCGGCCGACTTCGACGCGCCCGCAGCCCGGGGAGTGGTGGCTCCGATTCCTCAATGTGACGCCGGTCTCGCCGATGTTGTACTTGACCGCTCGGTCAAGCTAGCTTGCAGCTACCACCTGCGTACTCGTGCTTGCACTCTGCAACCGGGTCGCCCGAGTTTCTTCCCCGCAACGACAACGACGTGAGGTCACCGATGACCGAGTTCTCCATGAAGCTGAACGAGGACCAGCTGCAGCTGCAGAAGTGGGTCCACGACTTTGCCGAGCAGGTCATCCGGCCGGCCGGTGAGGAGTGGGACGAGCGCGAAGAGTTCCCGTATCCGATCGTCCAGGAGGCCGCCAAGATCGGTCTCTACGGATGGGAGTTCATGGCCCAGATCATGATGGGCGACCCCACCGGCCTCTCGTCGCCGGTCGCCATCGAGGAGCTCTTCTGGGGCGACGCCGGTATCGGCATGGCCATCATGGGTTCGGGTCTCGCCGCCGCCGGCATCGCCGCCTCCGGCACCCGTGAGCAGGTGATGGAGTGGGTGCCGCAGTGCTACGGCGACGCCGACAACGTGCTGCTCGGCGCCTTCTGCGCCTCCGAGCCCGACGCCGGCTCCGACGTCGGTGGCTACCGCACCCGGGCCGTCTACGACGAGGCCAACGACGAGTGGGTGCTCAACGGCACCAAGGCCTGGATCACCAACGGTGGCATCTCCAACATCCACGTCGTGATCGCCGTGGTCGACCCCGACATGGGTTCGAAGGGTCATGCCAGCTTCATCGTCCCGCCGAACACGCCGGGGCTGTCGATGGGGCAGAAGTACAAGAAGCACGGCATCAAGGCCAGCCACACCGCCGAGGTCGTCCTCGATGACGTGCGGGTGCCCGGGCACTGCCTGCTCGGTGGCAAGGACAAGCTCGACGAGCGCCTCGCCCGGGTCCGTGAGGGCAAGAAGGGCAACAGCCAGGCTGCCATGCAGACCTTCGAGGCCACCCGCCCCGCCGTGGGTGCGCAGGCCATCGGCATCGCCCGGGCGGCCTATGAGTACTCCCTCGAGTACGCGAAGGAGCGTCACGCCTTCGGCCGCCCGATCATCAAGAACCAGTCGATCGCGTTCATGCTCGCCGACATGGCCGTCGAGATCGACGCTTCCCGTCTGCTGATCCACCGTGCCGCTTGGCTGGCGAAGCAGAAGGGCTTCGTGAACGCCGAGGGTTCGATGGCCAAGCT
>JAHDCV010000004.1:0-7553 GCA_020629695.1 Acidimicrobiales bacterium
GGCGAGCTCGAGACCGACGGCTGGCTCGTCAACCAGACCCGCATGTGGCTCTCGAGCCACTGGGCGATCCGGTCGGGTGCCCGCTGGCGTGACGGCGAGGACGAGTTCTTCGCCCATCTGCTCGACGGCAGCCGCGCCGCCAATCGTCTCGGATGGCAGTGGACGGTCGGGGTCGGCTCCGACAAGCCCTACGGGTTCAGCCGGTGGCAGGTGCAGAAGCGGGCCCCGTCGTTCTGCCGGACCTGCGATCTCCGTCACGCCTGCCCGATCGAGGACTGGCCCGACGATCCGCCACGTCGTGGCATCAGCCGGCCGACGGCCGTCGAGCGGGATCCGGACCCCGCCCGTACCGGCGGCCCCGTCGCTCCGGAGATCCGAGCCACTCCGACCGTGGTGTGGCTCACCGCCGAGTCGCTCGGCGACGACGACCCCGCGCTCTCGGCCAATCCGGATCTGCCGGCGATCTTCGTGTTCGACGAACCCCTGTTGGCCTCGCTGCGCCTGTCGTCCAAACGCCTGGTCTTCCTGGTCGAGACGTTGGCCGATCTCCAGACCCGACGCCCGGTCGCGATCCATCTCGGCCGGGTGCGGGAGGAGCTCGCCGGCTCGCGGCCGGCCGTGACCCATGCGCCCGTGCCCGGCTTCGCTCGACGGTCGGCCGATGTGGCCGTCGCCGAGCTCCATCCGACCTCGTGGCTCGTCCGCCCCCACAGCGGATCGATCGCCTCGTTCTCGGCCTGGAGGAAGAAGATCGGGTCCGTACCGGCCGGAGTGAGTGGCATGCCGTGAATCACCCCCGCCCGGAGCACTACGGTCGGCGCTGGCCGCCGATCGTCCGGAGGCCGGACGCGAGGCGGACCGCAGCGTGCACGACGGCGTGATCGAGATCGAGATCCCGAGCCAGTACGACCTCGTCGCGGTCGTCCGCATGGTCATCGCCACCGCCGCCGCCGACGGCGCCGGGTTCGATGGTGACCGGCTCGACGATCTCCGGATCGTCACCTCCGAGGCGGTCACCAACGCGATCGAGGCCAACCAGGCCACGCCGGGAGCGAGCACGGTCTTCCTCCGCTGTGAGACGTCCCCCGGACTCGTTCGCCTGCAGGTGTCGGATCAGGGACCGGGCATCACACCTCGTGCCGAGCTCCCGGACATGGAGGACCCGTCGCGCCTCGACATCGAAGGTGGCTTCGGCATCCCGCTGATGCAACGACTGAGTTCGGTCAGCCGGTTCCGCTCCACACCCAAGGGGACGATCGTGGATCTGGAGATCGGCGACGACCGCTGACCCGAACGCTCGTCGAGCGGTGGTGACCGTTCGACGACCCTCCGTCGTGTGTCACCGCCCGCCAGCAGCTGTACCGGTACCGTGTCGGATCGGAGCGAGGTCTTTTCTCTCGTCGCTTCCGTCCGATGAGCCACCTGTCGGATGTCGCTGACAAAGGAGCCCACGTTGTCTGGTTCGATCGATGTGCGCCGCGAGGCCTGGAGCGGGTCGGATCGCCCGATCGCCCGAACCGTCGCCCGGCCCATGGTCCGGTTCCTCGCGCAGGAGTCCGCCTCCGGTGTCCTGCTGATCCTCGCCACCGTGGCGGCATTGGTCTGGCGCAACAGCCCCGTCGGTGACAGCTACGTCGATTTCTGGCACACCTACATCAACGTCGAGATCGGCCCCATCCACTTCGAGGAGGATTTCGGGCACTTCGTGAACGACGCGTTGATGGTGTTGTTCTTCTTCGTCGTCGGCCTGGAGATCAAGTCCGAGCTGGTGGTCGGCGATCTGCGGAATCCGCGTGACGCTGCGCTCCCCGCCGTGGCCGCCCTGGGTGGCATGGTCGTGCCGGCTCTGTTGTACGTCGTGGTCAATGCGGGCGGCGCCGGTGTCGACGGGTGGGGCGTCCCGATGGCGACCGACATCGCGTTCGCCGTGGGTGTGCTCGCACTGCTCGGCGATCGGATCCCCCAGCGTCTGAAACTGTTTCTGCTGACCCTCGCGATCGTCGACGACATCGGCGCGATCCTCGTCATCGCGGTCTTCTACACGAGCGATCTGCGCTTCGACTGGCTGGGCGTGGCCCTGGTGGGTCTGGCCCTGGTGGTCGTGCTCCAGCGAGCGCGGGTCTGGTACACCCCGGTCTACGTGGTGCTCGGCATCGTCATCTGGTTCGCGACCCTCGAATCCGGGGTGCACGCGACGATCGCCGGTGTCGCGCTCGGGCTGTTGGCCCCGGCCACGCCATTGCTCGGTGAACGTCGCCTCGAGTTCGTCGAGGACATCATGTCCGGCGAGTCCGCCGATCCCGTCGAGGCCAGGAACGCGAAGTGGCAGCTGCGGGAGCGGGTGCCCGTGACCTCCCGGATGATCACGCTCCTCGCTCCTTGGACCAGCTTCGTCATCGTGCCCGTCTTCGCGCTCGCCAATGCCGGGATCCTGCTCTCGGGTGACATCATCGGCGACGCCCTCGGCTCCGCCGTGACCTGGGGCATCGTCCTCGGTCTGGTCGTCGGAAAACCGCTCGGGATCTTCCTCTTCACCTTCTCCGCGGTCCGCGTCGGACTGGCCACGCTGCCCGACGGTGTGACCATGCGGCACGTGTTGGGCGCCGGCGCCGTCGCCGGCATCGGATTCACGGTCGCGCTGTTCATCTCGGGCCTCGCCTTCGAGGGCACCGAATTGGTGGACCAAGCCATCATCGGTGTCCTGTTGGCCTCGGCGCTGGCGACGATCGCCGGATTCGCGATCCTCGGTGGGGCCTCCGACGAGCGGCCGGCACCGTCGCCGACCGAGCCCGAGAAGCTCCACGCCGGCGCACACTGAAGTTCGCGCTCCGCCGTCCGATGGTGGGGTTCTTCCTGACCGTCTCCCGGTGGTGTTGGCAAAACGTCGCCCCGACTTCGTACCCTCGCTCTCGTGCCCCAGTCCCTCGTCATCGTCGAGTCACCCGCCAAGGCCCGCACCATCGCGGGCTATCTCGGTGACGATTTCGTCGTCGAATCCTCGATCGGCCACATCCGCGACCTGCCTCGGAACGCCGCCGATGTGCCCGCGGCGTACAAGGGCGAGAAGTGGGCTCGGCTCGGGATCGACGTCGACAACGGCTTCAAGCCGCTCTACGTCGTGTCGCCCGAGAAACGCGATCAGGTCCGCCGCCTCAAGGCGCTGATGAAGGACGCGGACGAGCTCCTGCTCGCGACCGATGAGGATCGTGAAGGTGAGGCCATCGCCTGGCATCTGCTCGAGGTCCTCAACCCGCGGATCCCGGTGAAGCGCATGGTCTTCCACGAGATCACCCCCGAGGCGATCCAACGCGCGATCGATTCGCCCCGCGAGCTCGATCGACGCCTCGTGGACGCCCAGGAAGCGCGTCGCCTGCTCGACCGTCTCTACGGGTACGAGGTGTCGCCGGTGCTGTGGAAGAAGGTCCACCAGGGCCTCTCCGCTGGTCGGGTGCAGTCGGTCGCGACCCGCATCGTCGTCGAGCGTGAGCGCGAACGCATGGCGTTCGTGGCCGCCGGCTACTGGGACATCGAAGGCACCTTCGCCGCCGGTGCCGAAGCGCCGTTCACCGCGAAACTCGTCGAGGTCGACCGTCGTCGGGTCGCCACCGGCCGGGACTTCGGCCAGGACGGCCGACTGAAGTCCGACGAGATCGTGCATCTCGACGAAGCCGGCGCCCGTGGACTGGCCGATGGGCTGGACGGGAAGCAGGCGACGGTCGAGAGCCGCGAGGCGAAGCCGTACCGCCGTCGGCCGTCGGCGCCGTTCACCACCTCGACCTATCAACAGGCCGCCGGCAGGAAGCTGCGACTCTCCTCGGCCCAGGCCATGCGGGTGGCGCAGGGTCTCTACGAGCGTGGCTTCATCACCTACATGCGAACCGACTCGACGACGTTGTCGGAGACCGCACTCACCGCCGCTCGAACCCAGATCGGCGAGAAGTTCGGCGGCGAGTTCGTGCCCGACGCCCCACGTCACTACGCCACCAAGGCCAAGAACGCCCAGGAAGCCCACGAGGCGATCCGCCCCGCCGGTGATCGCTTCCGGGCCCCCGACGAGGTGTCCGGTGAGCTGAACAAGCAGGACCTCGCGGTCTACGAACTGATCTGGCAGCGAACGGTCGCGTCCCAGATGACCGACGCGACCGGCGAGACCGTGACGCTCCGCCTCGGCGCCGATGCCACCGACGGCCGGCACGCGACGTTCTCGACGTCCGGCACGGTGATCAAACACCAGGGCTTCCTGAAGGCCTACGACACCCGTGACGAGGACGAGGACGAAGCCGCCGAGCAGCGCCTGCCCGCGCTGGAACAGGACGACGCCGCGGCGATCGCCGCGCTCGAGGTCGAGGGCCACGTCACCCAGCCGCCGGCCCGCTACACCGAGGCTTCGCTCGTGAAGAAGCTCGAGGAGCTCGGGGTCGGTCGACCTTCGACCTACGCGTCGATCATGAACACGATCCAGGATCGTGGGTACGTGTGGAAGAAGGGCACGGCGCTCGTCCCTGCGTTCACCGCGTTCAGCGTCGTCACCTTGCTCGAGCAGCACTTCGGGGACCTGATCGACTATGCGTTCACGGCCGAGATGGAGAACGACCTCGACGCCATCGCCGGCGGAGGTCGTGACGCCGAGCCGTGGCTCGCGCAGTTCTACTTCGGGTTGAACGACGACCCGGGCCTGCGGGACAAGGTCTCGGATCGGCTCGGCGACATCGACGCCCGTGCGGTGAACTCCATCCCGCTCGGTGCCGACGCCGACGGTGTACCGATCGTCGCCCGCGTCGGGCGGTACGGCCCCTATCTCGAACGTGGCGAGGATCGCGCCTCGATTCCGGACGACATCCCGCCCGACGAGCTCACCATCGAGAAGGCCATCGAGTTCATCGACGCCCCGAAGGGCGACCGGGTGCTCGGTCAGGACCCCGAGACCGGCAAGGACGTGCTCGTGAAAGCCGGCAGGTTCGGTCCCTACGTCCAGCTCGGCGAACTCGTCGACGGTGAGGACAAGCCGAAGACGGGCTCGCTGTTCGCCGACATGGAGGTCGACACGGTCACCCTGGAACAGGCGCTCCAGCTCCTGTCGCTGCCCCGCGTGGTCGGTGTCGACCCCGCCGACGGCGTCGAGATCACCGCCCAGAACGGGCGCTACGGGCCCTACATCAAGAAGGAGAAGGACTCCCGCTCGCTCGAAGCCGAGTCCGAACTCTTCACGATCACGCTCGACAAGGCACTCGAGATCCTCGCCCAGCCGAAGCGTCGCCGTGGCCAGACCGTCAAGGGTCCGCTGAAGGTGCTCGGTGAGGACCCTGTCGCCGAGAAGCCGATCGAGGTGAAGGACGGCCGGTTCGGCCCCTACGTGACCGACGGCGAGACGAACGCGTCGCTCCGCAAGGGAGACGATGTCGAGACGCTGACGACCGAGCGGGCGATCGAGTTGCTCGCGGATCGCCGGGCCAAGATCGCGGCCAATCCCAAGAAGAAGAAGCCGGCCGCCAAGAAGAAGCCGGCCGCCAAGAAGAAGGCGCCAGCGAAGAAGAAGGCGCCAGCGAAGAAGAAGGCGCCGGCTGAGAAGCCGGCGGACGAGGCCCCGCCCGCGGCCACGAGCACCGAAGGCGACGGCATCGCCGACGATGCCTTCTGACACCCCGATCTACGTCGCCTTCGAAGGTGGTGACGGGTCGGGGAAGAGCACGCAGTCCGCACGGTTGGTCGAGCATCTCGACGCGGTCGCGACGCGCGAGCCCGGCGGGACGGACCTCGGTCGCTCGATTCGCGACCTCGTGCTCCACGGCACCGAGGCGATCGACCCGTGGGCGGAGTTCCTTCTCTACGCGGCCGATCGGGCGCACCACATGACGACCGTCGTCGAGCCGGCGCTCGCCGCGGGACGAAGTGTCGTGTCGGACCGATCCGCGTACTCGTCGCTCGCCTATCAGGGTGTCGGCCGCGAGCTCGGGCTCGACGCGGTTCGGACCATCAACGACCACGCGCTGCGCGGCCGATGGCCCGACGTGGTGATCCTGCTCGATCTCGACCCGGATCGGGGCCGCCAGCGGCTCGGTCGCGAGCTCGACCGGCTCGAGCGGGCGGGTGCCACCTTCCACGCACGCGTTCGACGGGCGTTCCTCGATCTCGCCGCCGCCGACCCGGAGCGCTGGCTGCTGCTCGACGCGTCCCGACCACGCGGTGAGATCACGTCGGCCATCATCGACTTCGTGGACGATCGTCGAGGGGGACTCGCATGAGCGACGTGGCCGTTGCCGACCCGTGGGCCCTCGTGGTCGGCCAGGGTGAGGCCGTGGCCCGACTGCGGGCGGCGGCGGTCGACCCGGTGCACGCCTACCTGCTCCTCGGCCCACCGGGCGTCGGTGCGACGGCTGCGGCCACGGCCTTCGCCGCCGAGGTGCTGGCCCACGCAACCGGGGTCGACGGGGATCGTGCGCGGCGGCTCGTGATGGAGGGCATCCACCCCGACCTGATCCGCATCGAGCCCGAGGGTCAGACGCTGCGGGTCGTCGATGCCGACGCCGCCACGCGTGCGGCCATGCGCTCGCCGATGGAGGCGGATCGCAAGGTCATCGTGATCCCGTCGGTCGATGCCATCGAGATGGCCACGATCGGCAAGCTCCTCAAGATCGTCGAAGAGCCGCCGCCGTCGACCACCTTCGTCCTGTTGGCGACCGAGGTCATCCCCGACATCATCACGATCGCATCGCGTTGTGTGACCGTGCCCTTCGGTCCGCTCCCCCCGAACGTGGTGATCGGGGCCCTGCTCGCCGATGGGGCGGACTCGGCGCGGGCCGAGCTCGCCGCTGCGGCATCGGGCGGTGACCTCGAACGGGCCCGACTGCTCGTGACCGACGATGCCCTGGCCGGACGAGCCGCCACCTGGGCTGCGTCGCTGGGCCGGCTGGATGGCACCGGTGCCACCGTGTGGACGATCGTCGAGGAACTCCGCGCGGGTATGGACGCCGCCGCCGGACCACTCGAGGCGATGCAGGCCGCCGAGCTGGCGGGCCTCGACGCCCGGGCGGAGGAGATGGGTGAGCGGGTGATCGGGCGATCCGAGATCATCGCCCGCCACAAACGCGAGCTCCGCAGATCGCGGACCGACGAACTCCGCTTCGGCCTCGCGACGTTGTCCCGGCAGTTGCGGGACGAGGCGATCGCCGGGAATCCGAGAGCCTTCGCGAGGATCGATCGTGTCCAGGAGGCCGCCGATTCGCTGATCCGGAATCCGAACGAGCCCCTTCTCCTCCAGTCGCTGTTCGCCGATCTGGGCGCCTGAACCCGGCGGAACTCCGTCGGTGGGGGAACGGGTGCCCGCTATCGTGCATGGTCCGATGGCGCTCGCCGTCGTCGGGCCCGGATAGCTCAGTTGGTAGAGCGACGCACTCGTAATGCGTAGGTCACGAGTTCAATTCTCGTTCCGGGCTCTGTTTCGCCGCACCTGCCGGTGCGGACCCGGTGGACGGCGACCCGCACACCCGCACCGAGACGGCGCCGCACCTGCCGGTGCGGACCCGGTGGACGGCGACCCGCACACCCGCACCGAG
>JAHDCV010000004.1:7653-32585 GCA_020629695.1 Acidimicrobiales bacterium
CGCCGCACCTGCCGGTGCGGACCCGGTGGACGGCGACCCGCACACCCGCACCGAGACGGCGCCGCACCTGCCGGTGCGGCTTGGTCCCGACGTGACTCCTGACCCGGTTGACGGTCCTGTCGGTGCCGGGGAGTAGGTTCGTCCCCGTGGCGGACCAAGCGACATTCGTCGCCGACACCGAGCCGTACATGGCGTCCCTGTTCTCGACGGCGCTACGTCTGTCGACGAACCGAGCCGATGCCGAGGACCTCGTCCAGGAGACGTATCTACGTGCGTATCGCAGCTACGGGACGTTTCGGGAAGGCACGAATCTCCGAGCGTGGCTGTTCCGGATCCTGACGAACGCGAACATCAACCGGCATCGCTCACGCTCTCGCCGACCGCAGGAGGCCGAGCTGGACGAGGGCGACGACTTCTCGCTGTTCCATCGGATGCGGGATCGCAACGAACTCGGTCGCTCGGCCGAAGACGAGCTCATGGACCACTTCTCCGAGGCCGAAGTGGTGCAGGCGGTCGAGTCGTTGCCCGAGGCCTACCGCATGGCCGTGTTGCTCGCCGACGTCGAGGGCTTCGCCTACAAGGAGATCGCCGAGATCCTCGACGTGCCGATCGGCACCGTCATGAGTCGTTTGCACAGGGGAAGAAAACGCCTCGAGCGAGAGTTGTACGAGTTTGCCGTCGCTCGTGGCCTCACTCCCGTGGCCGACACCGCCGGCGGCTGATGCGCCATGACCATGTCTGACTCCACCTTCCCCGATGATCCCTGCGCCGGTTCCGACCCGTGCCGACAGGCCGTCGCCGAGCTCTACACCTATGTCGACGGTGAACTCGACGACGTCACCCGGGCCACGATCACGAAGCACCTGGACGACTGTTCACCGTGCCTCGAGGCGTTCGAATTCCACGACGAGCTGAAGACGGTCGTCGCCCAGAAGTGCCGGGCGTCCGTTCCCGACGAGCTCCGGGCGAGGATCCTGGCGGCGATCACCGCCGATCCGGGTGATCCGGCGGCGACGCCGGGTTGATCCACCCTCCGGAGCGATCGGCGGAGCGAGCCGCTCGGGCTCTACACTCGGCGTCATGCTGCTCGCAGTCGTCTGGCACTGGTGGATCGGGTTCTTCCTCACGATCGGGTCGGTGCTGACCGTGATCGCCCTTGTCGTGGGGTATCTGAAGACGGTCCAGGCCCCGCGCTACCCGAAGAAGGACTGAGTGGGGCTCTCGGTCGACTGGGATCTCGCACGTCGGATCGCAGCTCGAACCGCTCCGGATGATCCTCGGGCCGGGACCGATCTGGCCCGCGCCCTCGAGGCGGAATTCGCCGCCATCACCCCCGATGCGGAAGCGATGGTCGCGGCCGAGACCGGCCTGCACTCGCTCGCCGGGCCCGCCCGTGCCCGGACGGCCGACCGCATGGACTGGGTCGACGCGAACCTCGCGTCCTTCGGTCGGATGACGAAGAAGCTGATCGACAAGCTCGAGGACGGTGAGGACGAGCCGGGCCCGTTGTCGCGCCTCGTCGAACCGCTCGGCGTCGGGCCCAAGGTCGCGGGCGCCGAAGTCGGCCTTCTGCTCGGTTGGATGTCGGGCCGCGTGCTCGGCCAGTACGACCTGCTCATCGCCGAGGACGACGAACCCGACGCCCAGGACTGGGTCTACTACGTCGGCCCGAACATCCTCGCGCTCGAGCAGCGCTACGGCTTCCCGCGAAGCGAGTTCCGGCTCTGGATCGCCCTGCACGAGTGCACGCATCGGGCGCAGTTCACCGGTGTGCCGTGGATGCGGGCGCACTTCCTCTCCCTGGTCGATGAACTGATCGACTCGGTCGATCCCGACCCCGGCCGGTTCGTCGAAGCGATCAAGTCGATGGCGGCCGAGCGGAAAGAGGGCAAGCCCTCGCGGCTGGACGACGGCGGCCTGTCCGCGGTGTTCGCCTCGCCCGAGCAGCGGGCCACGATGGACAAGATCACGGGGTTGATGAGCCTCCTCGAAGGACACGGCGACATCACGATGAATCGTGCGGGCGCCGGTCTCGTCCCCAGTCAGGACCGTTTCTCCCGAGTCCTGTCGCAGCGACGGCAGAACGCCCCGCCGATCACCAAGCTGGTGCAGAAGCTCATCGGCCTCGAGGCCAAGATGAACCAGTACGCCCAGGGTGAGCACTTCGTGCTCGAGGTGGAGCGTGCCGGTGGACGTGCGCTGTTCGACCGAGTCTGGGATGCCCCCGAACACCTGCCGACCGTCACCGAGATCCGCGACCCGTCGCTCTGGGTCTCCCGGATGCGGGAACCGGCCGCGGCCTGATCGGTACGGGCGACCGCGTGGTCGGGGATCACGCTCCCCGCTGGCCGACGCTGATCGAGCGTTGCCACTTTCCGGCGACCGGGTCTCCCGTGACCATCGCCTGGTCCGGCGGGCCGGACTCCACCGGGCTGCTGTTGCTCGCCCGTGATGCCGGGTTGGCCGTCTCGGCCGTGCACGTCGATCACGGCCTTCGACGGTCCTCCGCTGGTGAGGCCGAGGGTCTGGTCGAGCTCGCCCATGAGCTGGGCGTCGCCCTCCGGGTCGTCCGGATCGACCTGGCCGACGGTCCCGACCTCGAGCAGCGAGCCCGCCGCTCCCGGCGCACCGCGACCGGACCCCAGGCGATGACCGGGCACACCATGGACGACCAGGCCGAGACCGTCCTGCTCAACCTCCTGCGCGGTTCCGGATCGGATGGTCTCGCAGCGATGCGTCCGGGGCCGACCCACCCTGTCCTCTCCCTGCGGCGGACCGAGCTGCACCGGGTCTGTGCCGATGCCGGGGTGCCTGTCGTGGAAGATCCGAGCAACGACGATCCGCGGTTTCGCCGGAATCGCATCCGTCACGAGGTCCTCCCCCTGCTCGGTGAGATCACCGACGGCGATCCCGTACCGGGGCTCGCCCGGGTGGCTCATCACCAGCGACAGGTGGTCGACCATCTCTTCGCCGAGGCGTCGGGGCTCGATCCGACCGACGCCGCGGCGCTGCGGGCCGCGCCGGACCTGCTCGCCGCGGTCGCGCTGCGTTCGTGGCTCCGCGACGACGACGGTCATCCGCCATCGGCGGCCGAGCTCGCCCGTGTCCGGGCCGTGGTCGATCTCGAGACCCGTGCGGCGCAGATCTCGGGCGGGCGCCGGATCGCCAGGACCGGCGGCCGTCTTCGGGTCGAGCGGGATCGGTAGCCTCGATGTCCGTGAAGCCGCTGATCCTCGGGGTGCTCAACACCACCCCCGACTCGTTCTCGGACGGTGGCGAGCACCTCGATCTCGACACCGCCGTCGCCCGGGTCGACCGGATGATCGCCGAGGGCGCCGACGTCATCGACGTCGGCGGCGAGTCGACCCGGCCGTTCGCCGATCCGGTGCCGATCGAGGTCGAGTTGGCGCGCACCGTCCCGGTCGTCGAGGCGATCGCAGACCGTTGCCGTGTTTCGATCGACACCCGTCATGCGGAGGTCGCGCGGGCGGCGGTCGCCGCCGGAGCGACGTTGATCAACGACGTGTCCGCATCGCTCTGGGACGTGGCCGCCGACACCGGGGCCGGCTGGATCGCCATGCACATGCGTGGCAATCCGCAGACCATGCAGGACCGCCCCGAGTACGACGACGTGGTCGACGAGGTGCTGGCGTTCCTCACCGATCGCGCCGAGACGGCTCGATCCGCCGGTGTCGGGGAGATCTGGATCGACCCCGGGTTCGGGTTCGGCAAGGATCTCGGACACAACCTCGCGCTGCTCGCCGCCACCCCGCGGTTCGTCGCGACGGGCTTCCCGGTCGTGGTCGCGACGTCGCGCAAGTCATCGCTCGGTCGGCTCATCGCCGAATCGGACGGTGCGGAGGAGCCGGCGCCGCTCGAGGAACGATTGGTGGGTTCGATCGCGACCGCCACGTATGCCATGGTCCGTGGGGCCCGTATGGTGCGAGCACACGACATCGCGGCGACGTGGCAGGCCGCCACGGTGGTTGCGGCGTCGGCGGCGACACGCGACGACGAGAAGGCGATCTGATGGCGAAAGGAAAGTGGGCGCAGGGCATCACGCCTCGGAACTTCTGCTGGATCATCACCGACCAGATCGCCGTGGCCGAGCGTCCCGGTGGTTACGGCGAGGCGCACCGGAAGGTCCGCCGCACCGAGGAGATCATCTGGCTGCGTGAGCAACGCTTCGACTTCGTCATCTCGCTGATCACGGCCAATCACAATCTGTCGTCCTACGACGAGCTGGGTGTGCGCTGGAAGCACTGGCCGATCCCGACGATCGGTGACCCCGAGCCCTCGCTCGCCGCGATCTACCCCCAGCTCGACGAGCTCCGCCTCGCCGGTAAGAAGCTGCTGCTCCACACCGAGGAGGTCGGCGATCGTCTCGCCGGATTCCTGGCCGGCTACCTGCGTTGGTCCGGCATGGTGCCGGTGACCCACGAGGCGATCATCGTGATCGAACGGATCATGGGTCGCCAGCTCGGTCCGACCGGCCGATCGATGGTGACCATGGCCGAGCGCCTCGCCGACGCCGATGCGGCGAACACCTGAGGCTCGGGCACATGGGTGACCGGATCGAACTCCGAGGCCTGCGCCTGATGGTGGTCTGTGGTGTGCTCGACCACGAGCAGGCCCAGGCCCAACCGTTCGAATTCGACGTCGACCTCCACGTCGATCTGGTCGAGGCGATGTCGGACGACCTCGACGACACCGTGAACTACGGCGAGGTGCTCGAGCGGATCGACGCCGCGCTGCGCGTCGAGCGATTCGCGCTGCTCGAGAAGATGGCCGGCCGGGTCGCCGAGATCTGTTTCGGCGTGAGCGACAAGGTGGGAGCGGTCACCGTCGTCGCTCGGAAACTCCGACCGCCGGTCGCACAGGACGTCACCTCGACCGGGGTACACATCCACCGTCTCCGGCCGTGAGAGCGTTCCTCGCCATGGGGTCGAACCTGGGCGACCGGCGAGCCAGGCTCCGCGACGCCGTCGCCGCGATCCCCGAGCTCGTGGCCGTGTCCGCCGTCTACGAGACGCCGCCGTTCGGCCCGCCGGGCCAGGGTCCGTATCTCAATCTCGTCGTCGAGATCGACACCGAGCGGTCGCCACGTGACCTCCTCGCGTTGTGCCGGGAGTTGGAGGCCGCGGCCGAGCGGGTGCGTCTCGAACGGTGGGGACCCCGGACCCTGGACGTCGACATCATCTGGATCGACGGGGTCACCGTCGCGGAACCGGATCTGGCCATCCCCCATGCGAGTGCCCACGAGCGTCGTTTCGTGCTCGAGCCGCTCGCCGATCTCGCTCCGGAGGTCGCCGATGCCCTTCGGGGCACGCCGGTCGACGGTCCGCCGGTCAGACTGGGTCCGCTCTGACCGTTCTTCGCCGCGCTGAGGTGGCTCCCATGCTCGATCTGCTCGTCATCGGTTCTGGTGTCTCCGGCCTGTCCGCCGCCGTCCGCGCCGCCAGTGTGCATCGGCTGTCCGTCGGTGTCGTCACGAAGGGCGTCATGCACCAGTCGGCGACCCGCTGGGCCCAGGGTGGCGTCGCCGCGGTGCTCGGCGACGACCCGGACTCGACCGATCTCCATCTCGCCGACACCCTCGCGGCCGGGGTCGGTCTGTGCGACGTCGATGCGGTCCGCACCCTCGTCGACGAGGGCCCCGATCGTGTGACCGAACTGATCCGGATGGGTGCCCTCTTCGATCGAGACGCCGACGGCGACTACTCGAAGGCCCGTGAAGGTGGCCACAGTCGGGCCAGGATCCTCCACGCCGGGGGAGCGGCGACCGGATTCGAGATCGAGCGCGCGCTCGTGGTCGCCGCCCACGACACCGCGTCGATGCTGCTCGAGCACGCCTTCGTGGTCGATCTCATCGTCCGGGACGGTCGATGCGCTGGGGTCGAGGTCATCGACGCCGACGGTGCGCGGAGCGAGATCCGAGCGAAGCACGTGTTGCTGGCCGCCGGTGGCGCGGGGCAGTTGTTCGCGGTCACGACGAATCCGCTCGTCGCCACCGGCGACGGCATCGCCATGGCGCTGCGGGCGGGAGTGGCCGTGGCCGACGTCGAGTTCACCCAGTTCCACCCCACGGCGTTGCACCACCCGTCGATGCCGCGGCCGCTGCTCTCGGAAGCCCTGCGGGGGCACGGCGCCGTGCTCCGCAACACCGCGGGCGAGCGGTTCGTCGACGAGCTGCAGCCCCGCGACGTGGTGAGCAGGGCGATGATGGCCGAGATGCTCTCGGCGGACGTCGACCATCTCTTCCTCGACGCCACGATGCTCGAGGACTTCCCGGTTCGCTTCCCCACGATCACCCGGAACCTGAGTGAGATCGGTCTCGATCCGGCCAGCGACCTGTTGCCGATCGCACCGGCGGCGCATTACACCTGCGGTGGCGTCCTGACCGATCTGCGTGGGGCGACCTCGTTGCCCGGGCTCTGGGCGTCCGGAGAGGTGGCCTGTTCGGGGGTGCACGGTGCGAACCGACTCGCCTCGAACTCCCTGCTCGAGGGCATGGTCTTCGGGCCCCGGGCGGTCGAGGCCTTGGCCGACGTGGAGGAAGGCCTGGACGGGGCCACCGACGGTCCGGAGGCGACGGGTGCGATGCGGTCGCTCCTGGCGCCGACCACCGGTCGGATCGGTGGTCGTCCGCTCGTGGCGCCGCCACCGATCGCGTCCGAGCCGGGTGCGATCGCGGAGCCGGGCGAGGTTCGGGCCGCGATCCAGCAGACCATGACGAGGGGAGCGGGTGTACTCCGGACCGCCGAGTCGCTGGATGTCGCGGCCCGCCGGCTCGACGAGCTCGCGGCGGTCATGCCGATCGACGACGACGGTCTCGCATGGCACGAAGTCCGGAACCTGCTCACCGTCGGTCGCGCAGCGGTGGCCGCTGCCGCCTCCCGCACGGAGTCGAGGGGCTGCCACACCCGCGACGACCACGAGGCGCGCTCGGACGACTGGCTCGTCCGCCAGGTCGTCGGCGGTCGGTGACGCCCGACGGGAACCCCACCGACCGGATCCCGGCCGACCGGTATCGTGGCCGGGTGCGGCACGACCTCGATCCACCACGCCAGGACGTCCGACGCCTCGTGGAGATGGCGCTGGCCGAGGACCTGACGCCGTTCGGGGATCTCTCGGCGACGCTGCTCGACCCCGACCGGACCTGCACGGCCGAGTTCGTGCCCCGCGTTCCCGGCGTGATCGCCGGGACCCTCTGTGTGATCGAGACCTTCGCCGCCGTCGATCCGTCGATCGAGCTGTCCTTCTCGGTGCGCGACGGTGAGCGGGTCGAGGCCCGTCAGGTCATCGCGACCGCCACGGGCCCGTTCGCCACGGTGCTCACCGCCGAACGCACCGCCCTCAACTTCCTCTCGCACCTCTCGGGGATCGCGACCAATGCCGCGGCGTGGGTCGACGTGGCGGCCGGCCGGGTGACCGTGTGGGACACCCGCAAGACCCTGCCGGGCTACCGCTCGCTACAGAAGGCCGCCGTGCGTGCCGGCGGTGCGTCCAACCACCGCGGCAACCTCTCGGACTGGATCATGGTGAAGGACAACCACCTGCTCGGCACGACCATCGCCGAGGCGGTCGCTGCGTCCCGACGCAACTGGCCGGGTCGCACCGTGCACGTCGAAGCCGACCGGCGGGATCAGGTCGACGAGGCCTGCGACGCCGGCGCCGACATCATCCTCTGCGACAACTTCACACCTGCCGAACTCAGCGACCTCGTCGCTCACGTCGACGCTCGTTGCGCTGCCGAGGGTCTCCGCCGCCCGCTGCTGGAAGCCTCGGGCGGGATCACCTTCGACACCCTCGACGCCTACGCCGGCACCGGCGTCGACCTGCTGTCGTCGGGTTCGCTCACCAACGCCGCGCCCGTCCTCGACATCGGCCTCGATGTCGTCCCGACCGCCTGATCGCCTGGACCCAGCCATGACCGAGATCCCCTATCGCTACGAGCCGACCACCACCGCGGCGGCCATCCGAGCTGACTTCCCCGAGCTGGAACCCGGCACCGAGACCGGCACCGTCGTGACCATCGCCGGACGACTCATGCTCCGCCGTGTGCAGGGCAAGCTCGCGTTCGGCACGCTCGACGACGGCAGTGGCGATCACGAGACCGGCCGCATCCAGCTCTTCGGTCTGGCCCGATCCACGCCGGATTTCGAGGGCTTCTGTGATCTGAACCTCGGGGACTGGATCGGCGTGACCGGCGAGGTCATGACCACCAAGCGGGGCGAGCTGTCGGTGCGGGTGGACGGGTGGGACACGCTCGCGAAGGCGCAGCGATCCTTCCCCGACAAGTTCCACGGGATCTCCGACGCCGACATGCGCTATCGCCAGCGCTACGTCGACCTCTGGGTCACCGAGGAGAGCCGCACCGCCTTCCGGATGCGATCCCAGGTGATGTCGTTGACCCGTCGGTTCCTCGAGGAACGTCGGTTCATGGAGGTCGAGACGCCGGTGTTCCACCCCATCCCCGGGGGTGCGCTGGCCCGTCCGTTCACCACTCACCACAACGCGCTCGACATGGAGCTGTTCCTGCGGATCGCACCGGAGCTGTATCTGAAGCGACTCGTGGCCGGTGGGTTCGAGCGTGTGTTCGAGATCGCCCGGGTGTTCCGCAACGAGGGGGTGTCGACCCGTCACAATCCCGAGTTCACGATGCTGGAGCTCTACCAGGCCTACGGCGACTACTCCGACATGATGTCGATCACCGAGGAGCTCGTCGCCCACCTGGCGATGGAGATCCACGGCACGACGTCGCTCACCTACGGCGACCGGGAGCTCGACCTCTCCGCCCCGTGGCGGCGGGCCACGATGCTCGAGCTCATCGCCGAACACACCGGGCTCGAACTGTCGCTCGAGACGCCGATCGACGAGTTGCGTGGCCACTGCGAGGCCCACCACGTCGAGGTCAAGCCCTCCTACGGCCCGGGCAAGCTCCTGCTCGAGCTCTACGAGAAGACCTGCGAGGCCGAACTCTGGGGCCCGATCTTCGTGACCGACTACCCGAAGGAGGTCTCGCCGCTCTCGCGGGACCACCGCGAGCAGCCGGGAATGACCGAACGGTTCGAGGGCATCGTCGCCGGCCGGGAACTCTGCAACGCGTTCTCCGAGCTGATCGACCCGGCCGAGCAGCGACTGCGATTCGAGGATCAGGTCCGCCAGGGCGACGCCGGCGACGACGAGGCCATGGCCGTCGACGAGGACTACCTCCGCGCCATGGAGTACGGCATGCCGCCGATGGGTGGCCTCGGGATCGGCATGGACCGCCTCGTCATGCTCCTCGCCGATGTCTCGACCATCCGCGACGTGGTGCTCTTCCCGACACTGCGTCCCGAGCAGCCATAGCATCTGGCGCTGAGCAGGCCTGACGTGCTCGGACCTGCCTCACCTGGCGCTCGTCGCCGTCGGCCCGTCATCGGCGCTCGGATTCAGTCGATCGGAGCCCGGGCGGCGACCGCGCCGGCGATCAGGAACACGACGGCACCGAGTGCGATCGCCGTCGATGCCGTGGTCGCGAACGCGACCGCCGCCATCGCCGGACCGCCGAGCACCTGACCGAAGGCGTCGGCCTGTCCGTGGAACGACAGGACGGTCGCCCGGACCTCCGACGGGGCGTGCCGGTTGACCACCGCGATCTCGATCGGTCGGACCGTCTGCCGGGCGGTGACGTAGAGCATGAATCCGCCGGCGGCGATCCAGGCCGACGGGGCGAGACCGAGCAGCAGACCACCGACGGCGGTGAGTCCGAGCCCGGCGCCGAGCGACCGGGTGCCGAGGCGGTCGGACTCGTCGGGCCGCAACCGGCCGAGTGCGAGCCAGGTGACGCCGTGTCCGATCAAGCCCAGCGCACCGACCGCCACGACCGGCTCGACCGTCGGAATGCCGAGGTCGACGAGTTGGAAGACGAAGAGACGATCGATCACCTCGCTACCGAATCCGGCCAGGAAGACCGCCGCCATGACGAACCGGACCGACCGATGTGCGGCCGTGGCCCGCCATCCCTCGAGCGCCAGTCGCCAGGGCCCGCCGTTGTCGTCTCCGGCGTTCGGTCGGATCCGCTCGGGCATCACGATGGCGATGAGCGCGGCCGTGGCCAGCGCGATCATCGCCGCGCCGGCGAGGGCGATTCTGAGATCGAACACCCAGCCGAGACCGGCGGCGGTGAGGGTGCCGGCGATCACGCCCGCGGTTCGGGCCCGGGCCTGGCGGACGAGCAAGCCGTCGATGTCGCGTCCGAGCTGGTCGGTCACCCACGCCGTCGGTGCGCCGCTCTGGAACGTGAAGCCGACGCCCCAGATCACCTGGGCCGCCAGCAGCACGGTGAAGGAGGTCGACAGGCTCCCGGCGATCCCGATGCCGAACAGCACCCAGCCGATCACGATGGCCCACTTCCGGCTGTAGCGGTCGGCGACGACGCCCGTCGGTACCTCGGTCAGGAGGATGACCACCTCCATCACCGCACCCATGGCGATGAGCTGGGTCGGCGAGAGCGCTGCCTCGGTGACCCAGGCGACGGTCGCCGCCAACCCGAACGCCGACATCGCGAAGCCGAACAGCCCGCCGAGCGCGATGAAGATCCGCTCGGTGCGCCACTCGTCGCTCATCGTGGCGACGCTACGACGCGGCGGCCTCCGGCGCCGTCGGATTCCCGGCGGGAGCCGTGATCAGGCGGCGTGGAGATTGCGTCGGAACAGGTCGTGCAGGCGCTCCCAGTGGCGCTCCGAGGCATCGCGGTCGTACTGCGGTCGCTCCGAGAAGGAGAAGCCGTGCTCGGTGCCCGGATACCACTCGACCCGGCCCCGGGCGTCCGTGGCGGCCAGCGCGACCTCGTAGGCCTCGACCATCTCGGGTGGTGCGTACGAGTCGGTCTCGGCGCAGCCCACGTAGAGCTCGGCCGCCACACCGTCGAGATTGGCGTGGGGCGAGTCGTCCCGGTCGGTGACCAGGGCGACGCCGTGGATCGACGCGGCCGCCCGGATCCGGTCCCGGTGGGTCGACGCCAGGTACAGCGCGAACGGTCCCGACATGCAGTAGCCGACCGTGCCGGCGATCGAGGCGTCGGCGTGGTCGTCGGTCTCGGCGTGGGCGAAACAGACGGCCGCGTCGGACGACACCATGTCGTTCGACAGTCCGCCCATCAGCTCGAACATGCGATCCCGGTCGCCGGTCTCGAACACGTTGTACTCGCGGACCCACCGGTAGTAGAGCTGCGGTGCGATCACCCAGTAGCCGGACGAAGCGAGCCGCCGGGCCATGTTCCGGATCTCTTCCCGCATCCCGGGCGCGTCCATCTGGAACAGGACGACGGGATAGGGCCCACCCTCTTCGGGGTGCACGACGAAGGTCGGCATCGCACCGTCGGGGGTGGTCAGGTCGAGCTGGCGTTCGATCATGACCGCACCCTTGTGCGAGGTGTCGCGACGTGTCAATCGCCTCGCTCGGCCAGCCGCCGATCGGTGACGCCTCAGCCGAGGAGGCCCGTGATGATGAACTCGGCTCGGCGATTCGCCTGGGCGCCGTCGGGTGTGGTCTCGTCGGCCAGGGGCTGGGTCTCCCCACGAGCGTCGATGAGGATCCGCGACGGGTCGATGCCCCGCTCGATCCAGTAGGCCGCGACGGCGGCGCCGCGTCGTTGGGACAGCGCGAGGTTGAACTCGGCGGATCCGTCGGTGTCGGTGTGGGAGACGACCGTGACGGTCACACCCGGGTTCTGTGTGAGCAGCGCCGTACCGAGGTCGAGCAGCGGGGTGAAGGCGGGATTGATGTCCTCCGAGCCGTAGGCGAACAGCACGACGTCGTCCACGTAGAGCGGCGCCGAGGCGGGCATCGGTGCGGTCGGGTCGATGACGTACTCCACCACGACGTTCTCGGCGCCGATGACGGCGGCGGCACGCTCGACGATGATGTCGGCGACCTCCTGACTCGGCACCGTGCCGCGGAGGTGGAGCACTCCGGCGCTGAGGACCGCGGTGCGGTTCGGTTCGGCGGTGGGGGTCGCCACGGCGGTCGGCTCGGCGATCGTGGTGGGTGCGGCGGTGCTCGGGGGTGCGACGGTCGTGGCGGGCGCGGTCGTCGAAGGAGCTGCGGTCGTGCTCGACGCGGTCGTCGAAGGGGCTGCCGTCGTCGGCGCCGCGGTGGTCGGCGGTGCGGTGGTCGGCGCTGCGGTCGTCGAGACGACGGTCGCCGCGATGCTGTCTCCCGAGCCGCCCTGGATGCCCCGCCCGATGAAGAACCCGCCGACGCCGAGCCCGATGGCGATCAGTGCGGCGGCGCCCAGGATCAGCGTCCGATCGCTGCGGGGCTCGTCCACGTTCGGCGGCACCGTCGGTGCCTGCACGGCCCGAGCCGCCCATGACGGCGTCGTCGTCGATTCCACCCTGCGCTCCCTCGTTCGTTGACCGGCCATGGTGGCCCGGCCCGCGCGTGGTGCTCGATGGGGAGGTTCGCCCGCCGGGGCGAGTGGAACTACCCGGCGTCGTGGTCGAGCAGGCGAGACCGGAAGAACTCGACCATGGTGTCCCAGGCCTCGCGGGTGGGGTGCCCGGGTTCGTCGACGAAGTGTTCGGTGACGACCGAATGCGCGTCGGCTGGCAGGCCGTGGGGGTTGCCCTTCGACGAGTCGATCTCGATCCCCACGAAATTCTGGCCGAACGTCCGTCGCAGCGTCTCGAAGCGCTCCGGCGGCGACAGCTTGTCGCCGGTGAAACGCATGCCGAGGACCGGGCAGCCGCTGGCGACGGCGGCCTCGGTGTCCGCCGCGCTGATGCCGAGGTCGGCCCGGTGCTTGGTCGACAGGGCGAACGGCATGCTCGGCTGTGACAGCACCGGTGCCAGCACGTGGTCGTCGGCCATCATGCCGAGGGCGAAGCCGCCCGTGAGGCACATGCCGATCACGCCGATGCCCGGCCCTCCGCACTCGGCGTGCAGGTCACGACCGAGCGAACGGAGCCACTCGGTCACGGGGGAGGTCCGCCCCGTCCGGAAGGTCTCGAACTCCGAGGAGATGCAGGCCCGGGCGACCTGCCGGACCAATCGTCCGTTCGTCGGGGCGGCACCGGGCGTGCCGAACAGGTCGGGGAGGGCAACGCCGAAGCCGAGTTCGACCAGGCGCTGGCCGAACGCCATGACCGACGGGGTGATGCCCGGGATCTCGGTGCAGACGAGCACGGCCGGCCCGTCGCCGGCGACGTAGACGGCCTTGGTCTCGCCGCCGTAGGTCTTCTCGATGCGCTCGTAGCCGGGGAGTTCGATGGTGCTCGTCACCCGGCCGACGCTATGCCAATCGGTCGGGGTCCTGCCGCCGGTCGGCGAGGACCATCGCCCAAGCCGCAAGCGTCGATGAGTCGGCGATCTCGCCTGCCGCGATGGCCTGCTCGAGGGCCTCTTCGGTCAGGGTGTGGGTGGTCATGCCGATCTCACCGGACTCGAGCGATCGATCGCCGGGCTCGAGATCGGTGGCCAGATAGACCGCGCAGAACTGATCCGAGAATCCGACCGCCTGCATGAATCGCCCGAGAGGTCGAACGGTCCCCGCTCGCCAGCCCGTCTCCTCGGCGAGCTCCCGTGCCGCGGCGAGCAGCGGGTCCTCGTCGGTCTCGATCATTCCCTGGGGGAACTCGAGCGACCACGACTGCGGCGGATAGCGGTACTGCCGAACCAGTTCGAGGCGTCCGTCGGCGTGGATCGGGACGATGAGCGCGAAGTCGCCCTTGTGGAGCACGTCCCAGGTGCCCGTCGTACCGTCGGCGAACTCGACGTCGTCGACCCGCACCGTCATCCACCGCGAACGGTGCACCGTCTCGGTGCCGAGCCGGCGGATGGGAGGAACCCCGCCGACGTCCGCTGCCGGATCCAAGGGGTTCAGGCCGCTGCGGGCTCGGCGGGAATGCTGACCAGCAGATGGTCGGCCGTCGCGGCGAGCGTCGCTGCCGCCGCGTTGGTCGAGACCAGGGCGAGCACGCTCTTGGCGTCGGCGACGTAGGCCTCGGCGACGGCGAACGCCGTCTCCACGCCGCCGCCGTGGCGCACGAGCTCGATGGCCTCGTGCCGATCGGCCTCGTCGAGACCGTCGGTCAGCAGTTCCCGGAGTCGGTCCCCGTTGGGACCGGCGAGGGTGTGGATCACGGGAAGCGAGTAGACGCCCTCGATCATGTCCTTGCCCGCCGGCTTGCCGAGCTGGGCGTCGGACGCGACACAGTCGAGGATGTCGTCGACCACCTGGAAGGCCATGCCATAGAGGCGACCGAACTCGGTCAGTCGATCGATGTCGTCGCGATCGTGTCCGCCGACGATGCCGCCGATCCGGGTGGCGGCGGCGAACAGCGCCGCCGTCTTGCCACCGATCGACACCTCGTAGGCCGCGACGGTCCGGTCGACGTCGTACATCGTCTGCAGCTCGGCCACCTGTCCTTCGCAGAGTCGGGCGATCGTCGAGGCGAGCAGTCCGGCCACCTCGGTGCCGAGGCTCGCGGCGATCTCCGAGGCCCGGGCCAGCAGGAAATCGCCGGCGAGGATCGCACGGAGGTTGCCCCAGCGGGCGTTGACACTCGGCACCTGACGCCGCATGTCGGCTTCGTCCATCACGTCGTCGTGGTAGAGCGAGCCGACCTGGACCAGCTCGACCGACACGCCGCCGCGGACGACGTCGAGCGGAACCGGCTCACCGTCGGGCAGTTTCGTGGCCGCGGAGAGAATCGTGAAGTGCGGGCGTTGGCGCTTGCCGCCGGCCCGGATCAGGTGCGACGCGATCTCGGAGAGATAGGCGTCGCCATCCACACGCGTGGCATCGAGCAGGACCTCTTCGATCCGCTCTGCATCGTCTGCCGCCGTGGGCAACTGGGCGATGGGATTCGCTGCCACACCCCCAACGGTAGGACAACCGGAGCCCCGAACCTCAACCATGACCTTGGTCGGGTCTCTGGTCCCGACACTTGATCGGCTCCACTCCCTGCCGATCGGAACAGTCCGGCCGGTCGGCCGGATGATCACCGTCATCCCCCTGGGGTTAGGCTGATCGCTACTGTCCACCGAGGAGCCCGCACGTGTTCGAACGCTTCACCGACCGAGCCCGCCGAGTCGTGGTCCTTGCCCAAGAAGAGGCACGGCTGCTCAACCACAACTACATCGGCACCGAGCACATCCTGCTCGGTCTGATCCACGAGGGTGAGGGCGTCGCCGCCAAAGCCCTCGAATCGCTGTCGATCTCGCTCGAGGCCGTGCGTAGCCAGGTCGAGGAGATCATCGGTCAGGGCGGTTCCTCGCCCTCCGGTCACATCCCCTTCACCCCTCGGGCCAAGAAGGTGCTCGAGTTGTCGTTGCGCGAGGCGCTTCAGCTCGGTCACAACTACATCGGGACCGAACACATCCTGTTGGGTCTCATCCGCGAGGGTGAGGGCGTCGCCGCCCAGGTCCTCGTGAAGCTCGGTGCGGATCTCTCCCGTGTCCGTCAGCAGGTCATCCAGCTCCTCTCGGGGTACTCCGGTCCCTCCGGCTCGACCGGATCCGCACCGTCGTCCGAGGGCGGCGGTGGCAAGGCCGGCGCGACCTCCGGCGGCTCGGGGCAGGACGCGCCGTCCGGTTCACTGATCCTCGATCAGTTCGGCCGCAACATGACCCAGCTCGCCCGCGAGAAGAAGCTCGATCCCGTGATCGGACGTTCGCGGGAGGCCGAGCGGGTGATGCAGGTGCTGTCCCGCCGCTCCAAGAACAACCCGGTGCTGATCGGTGAGCCCGGCGTCGGCAAGACGGCCATCGTCGAGGGACTCGCCCAGATGATCGCGAGCGACGAGGTGCCCGAGACGCTGCTCGGCAAGCAGCTCTACACCCTCGATCTCGGTGCGCTGGTCGCCGGCTCCCGCTACCGCGGTGACTTCGAGGAACGCCTCAAGAAGGTCCTCAAGGAGATCAAGACCCGCGGCGACATCGTGCTCTTCATCGACGAGCTCCACACCCTGGTGGGTGCCGGTGCCGCCGAAGGCGCGATCGACGCGGCGAGCATCCTGAAGCCGATGCTCGCCCGTGGGGAGCTCCAGACGATCGGCGCCACGACGCTCGACGAGTACCGCAAGCACCTGGAGAAGGACGCGGCGCTCGAGCGACGCTTCCAGCCCATCAAGGTCGAGGAACCGACGGTCGAGCACACGATCGAGATCCTCAAGGGACTCCGCGACCGCTACGAGGCCCACCACCGGGTCACGATCACCGACCAGGCCCTGGTGGCCGCGGCCAACCTCGCCGATCGCTACATCTCCGACCGTCATCTCCCGGACAAGGCGATCGACCTCATCGACGAGGCCGGCTCCCGCCTGCGCATCAAGCGCATGGCGACGCCGCCGGAGTTCAAGGAGATCGAGTCCGAGCTGGCCGAGGTCGTCCGGAACAAGAAGTCCGCCGTCGACGCCCAGAACTTCGAAGAGGCGGGCGCCATGCGCGACGCCGAGAAGGAACTGCTCGCTCGCAAGGCCGAGATGGAGGCCGAGATCAAGGCCTCCGGTGTCGACCTGTTCGACGAGGTCAACGAGGAGTCCATCGCCGAGGTGCTCTCGATCTGGACCGGCATCCCGGTCTACAAGCTCACCGAGGAGGAGACGGCGAAGCTGCTCCGCATGGAGGAGGAGCTCCATCGCCGGGTCATCGGTCAGGAGGCCGCCATCGCGGCCGTCTCCCAGGCCATCCGCCGGACCCGCGCCGGCCTCAAGGACCCGAAGCGGCCGTCCGGCTCGTTCATCTTCCTGGGCCCCACCGGTGTCGGCAAGACCGAGCTCGCGAAGGCGCTGTCGGAGTTCCTCTTCGGCGACGAGCAGTCGCTGCTCACGCTCGACATGTCCGAGTACATGGAGAAGCACACGGTCAGCCGCCTCGTCGGTTCACCTCCTGGCTATGTCGGCTACGAAGAGGGCGGCCAGCTCACCGAGCAGGTGCGGCGCAAGCCGTTCTCGGTGGTGCTGTTCGACGAGATCGAGAAGGCCCACCCCGACGTGTTCAACACCCTCCTCCAGATTCTGGAGGAAGGTCGTCTCACGGACTCGCAGGGACGGTCGGTCGACTTCCGCAACACCGTGCTGATCATGACCTCGAACCTGGGCACCCAGGATCTGCGCAAGGCGCAGCTCGGCTTCGCCAAGCAGGACGAGGCCGTCTCGTACGAGCGCATGAAGGACAAGGTCAACGATGCGCTCAAGGCGCACTTCCGGCCGGAGTTCCTGAACCGCATCGACGAGATCATCGTGTTCCACGAGCTGTCGAAGGAGGAGGTCATCACGATCGTCGATCTGATGATCGCCCGCACCTCGGTCCAGCTCGAGGGCCAGGGCATCGGACTGGAGCTCACGACCGAAGCGAAGGAGCATCTCGGCGATCGGGGCTACGACCCCACCCTCGGTGCCCGTCCGCTGCGTCGTGCGATCCAGCGCCTGATCGAGGACACGCTCTCGGAGAAGCTCCTGTACAAGGAGTTCCGGGCCGGGCAGATCATCGTGGTCGATGTCGTCGAGAACGAAGACGGCGACAAGGAACTCACCTTCACCCCGCACGAGGGATTCGAGCCTCCGGCGACGCCGGAGCTGGCGGAGGCCGGCGGCGACTGACCGCCGATCACCCGATCGACAGACCGGAGGCCGGCTCGACATCCCACGAGGGACGCCGAGCCGGCCTCCGGCGCGTTCGACCACACCCCGGGGCCCGGCCAGTAGGGTCCGACGGATGCGTCGTGTGGCCGCTCCCCACCGTGTTCTCGCGGTCGCCCTCCTGGCGCTGCTGGGACTGACGGCATGCGAGGCCGACGCCGACGTCGCGGTCGACGTCGAACCCGACGGCTCCGGCGAGGTCGTCGTGACGATGACCCTGGACGCCGAGGCATCGGCCGCGCTGGCCGATCTCCGCGACGCCGGGTTGGCTCTCGACGATCTGTCGCGTGCGGGCTGGTCGATCGATCCTCCTGCGACGGGCGGTGACGGCTCGACGGTCGTGGCCGGTTCGAAGGCGTTCGGCACCCCCGAGCAGTTCGGCGAGGTGATGGCCGATCTCACCGGAGGCGAGGGTCTGTTCCGGTCCTTCGAGCTCACCCGGACGAGTTCGTTCGCCCGGGTCGACTACACCGTCGACGGCGTCATGGATCCGTCGGGTGGGCTGGCCGCGTTGGCGGATCCCGACCTGGAGACGACGCTCGGCGGCCCGATCGAGGAGATGGCGGAGCGTCTCGGCGCCACCGACGGCGATGTCGACGTCCGGCTGGCCATCGCGCTGCCCGGCGAGGTGCTCGCCGGTGTCGACGGCGTCATCGACGCCGACGACGAACGCGTCGTGCGTTGGTCGACACGCCTGGATCGGTCCGATCTGGTGACCATCGCGGCGACCTCGTCGACCCGGCAGGTCGCACCGCTCGTGCTGCGCGGCGTGGCGGCGGTCGCCGCCGTGCTGTTCGTCCTCGTGCTCTTCGGGCAGATCCTTCGCATCCTGCGACCCGAGCGGCGCCGTCGGACGCCCTCGAGGCGAGTCGCCCCGGTGGTCACCGGCACCCCGACGCCGGACGAGCCGGAGGATCCGGTGTCGCCGTCCATGTCGGAATCGCCGACCGTGGTCGCCATCGACGGCATGGGGGTGCTGTACCGCGAGGGCGATGACGTACACCGGGTGCTGATCCCCTTCGCCCGCGAGCGTGGCTCGGAGGTTCCCGATGCCGAGATCTGGGCCAAGTCGCGCGCGGTCTCGCTCGGTCGCCTGACGACCACCGACTTCTGGCGGGCGATCGGGGTCGAGGGCGAGGCGGCGCAGCTCGATGCCGAGTACGTCGCGATGCATCAGCTGACCCCGGGCGTCGTCCGGTTCCTGCGGGCGCTTCGTGATCGGGGCGTGAAGGTCGCCTGCGTCACCAACGACGGAACGGGTTGGTCGACCGCGCTCCGTCGGCGCCACAGCCTCGAGGGCCTCATCGACCCGTGGATCGTGTCGGGTGCGGTCGGGATCCGGAAGCCGGACGGCCCCATCTTCGAAGTGCTGCGTCGGATGACGGGGGAGCAGCCCGGCTCGATCCTCGTGATCGACGACGAACTCGACATCCTGGACGAAGCGCGCGAGCTCGGGTATCGCACCGCCTGGTTCGCCCCGGATGGTGCCGACGAGGACCGTCGCGGTCATTCGTTGCTCCGCGGGTTCGGCTCCGAAGCCGAATAGCCCCGCATTCGACTCGAACAGGTGTTCGTTGTCACTCCCGCCGCATAGGGTTCGGGTATGGCTCGTGAACGGGTGACCCATCGCTGCTCGGACTGTGGCAGCACCGCCGCACAGTGGACGGGACGCTGTGCGAGCTGTGGTGCCTGGGGGACGGTCGAAGCGGCGACGGCGGCGGGCCGACCGGCCGTGACGGCCAACGCCCGCCCTCTCGCCGAGATCGACACCGACGCCTCGATTCCGAGCCCGCTCGGCGTCGAGGAGCTCGATCGGGTTCTCGCCGGTGGCGTCGTGCCGGGATCGGTGACACTGCTCGCCGGGGAGCCGGGGATCGGCAAGTCGACCCTCGCGCTCCAGGCCGCCCTGTCGGTCGCGTCGTCGGGCGCCACGGTGATCTACGTGTCCGGCGAGGAGGCCCCGGAGCAGGTCGCGGCCCGGGCTCGACGGTTGGGTGAGATCGCGCCGTCGCTGTTGGTCGTCGACGACACCGATGTCGACGGCATCGCCGGTCTGATCGGCCAGCTCACACCCCAGGTCGTGGTGGTCGACTCACTGCAGTCCTTGTCGACCTCGGCGGTCGACGGCGCGGCTGGCGCGTTGGCCCAGCTCCGAGCCTCGGCGGGGGTGCTGGTCGGGACGGCGAAGCGGTTCGGGGTCTCGGTGATCCTCATCGGCCACGTCACCAAGGACGGAGCGATGGCCGGGCCGAGAGTGCTGGAGCACGTGGTCGACACCGTCTTGTCGATCGAGGGTGACCGATCGGGCTCGCTCCGGTTCTGTCGGGCGCTCAAGCACCGATTCGGGCCGACCGCCGAGGTGGGTCTGTTCGAGATGGACGGGTCCGGCCTGGTCGGCGTGCCGGACGCGTCCGCCCGGTTCCTCGCCGACCGTCGCGCCGGAGCGCCCGGCTCGGTGGCGGTGCCGGTGATCGAGGGCAAGCGCTCGCTCGTGGTCGAGTTGCAGGCGCTGGTGACGGCGCCGACGGCCGGGCCGACCCGTTCGGTCCGCTCGATCGACTCGGGACGGCTCGACCTCGTCTCCGCGGTGTTGGGGGCGCACACCACCGTGCCGATCGGCCCGCAGAGTCTGTTCGCGTCGGTCGCCGGTGGTGTGAGTGTGCACGACCCGGGTGCCGACCTCGGTCTGGCGATCGCGCTCGCCTCATCGATCCACGACGTCGGTGTTCCACCTGAAGTCGTCGTGTTCGGGGAACTGGGACTGAGCGGTGAGGTCCGCGGTGTGCCCGCCGCGACCCAGCGGTTGCACGAGGCGTTCCGATGCGGCTTCCGGACGGCGATCGTCCCGGCTTCGACGCCTGACGGCCCGACCGGGCTCCGGCTGATCCGTGTCGACTCGGTGTCGACGGCGCTGCGCTGGTTTCTGCCCTCGATGGCCGCCCGTTCCGACGGCTGACCGGTCGGGACGAACCCGTTCGAGGTGACCTCAGCGTCTACGCTGGGCCGGTGGACCCCCGTCGTGATCGTGCCCTTCTCAGTGCGCTGGCACAGGTCGCGCCGGGCTCGCCGCTGCGCGAAGGCATCAACCGGATCCTGCAGTCCGGCCGCGGCGGGCTGATCGTGATCGGTGACGGTCCCGAGGTCCTGAACATCTGCAGCGGTGGATTCCTGCTGGACGCCGCATTCACACCGCAGCGGATGGCGGAGCTCGCCAAGATGGACGGAGCGATCATCCTCGCGGCGGACGGATCACGCATCGCTCGGGCGAACGTCCACCTGGTCCCGAATCCGAATGTCGCCACCGCCGAGACGGGCACGCGACATCGCACCGCGGAGCGGGTTGCACGTTCGTTGAACGTGCCCGTGGTGTCGGTCTCGGAGTCACGCAAGGTGATCCAGGTCTACGTGGGTGACCAGTCCCGGCCGCTCGAGCCGGTCTCGAGACTGTTGGATCGTTCGAACCAGGCGTTGCACACCCTGGAGCGCTATCGCCTGCGATGGGATGAGGTGTCCCGCGGTCTGTCGGCCCTCGAGGTCGAGGACTTCGCCACACGGGCCGAGGTCATCGAGCTCCTCCAGCGAACCGAGATGGTGCTCCGGATCGCCGCCGAGATCGATCGGAACCTGGTCGAGCTCGGTTCTGATGGGCGGCTCGTCCGACTCCAACTCGACGAGTTGGTCGGTGGTGTCGAGGAGGACCATCGTGCCGTCCTCCGTGACTACGCAGCGGACGAGCTGTTGGTCGGGGGCACCGACGCGGTCGCCGGCGCCCTGCGCGAGCTCGACGACGACGAACTCTTCGACGACGCGGCCGTGACCGAGGCGCTCGGGTTGGCGCCGAGTGAGGATCCCGACGAGGCGATCGAGCCGCGCGGTCATCGGATGTTGCGACGACTGCCCAGGGTGCCCGTCGCCGTCGCCGACGCCGTCGTCGCCACCCACGGACCACTCTCGAATCTGTTGCGGGCGACACCCGAGGAACTCGCCACCGTCGACGGCGTGGATCCGGCCCGTGCCGACGCGGTCAAGCACGGGCTGGCCCGTCTCGCCGAGGCGTCGATTCTCGAGCGATACCAGCGCAGTTAGCCGTTCGCCTCGCCGGGGCTCGGCTCTCTCCCGCAGTTACTCGCCGGGGCTCGCAACTGCCAGCCGTTCGTCAGCGAGCGCGGAGTTCCAGCTGGTCCCGCTTGAGGATGCGGTATCGGCGCTCGCGCTGCTCCAGCCAGCCCAGTCGGACGAACGAGGCGATGGCTTTGTTGACCCGTTCGCGAGATGCGCCGACCATTCCGGCGAGCTCTTCCTGCGTGACGGGCAACGAGAAGTCGTCTTCTTCGCCGGCGATCTCCAGGAGTCGCTTGGCCGTGCGTCCCGTCACATCGAGGAAGACCGAATCGGCCAGCACGCCGTCCATGACGCGGAGCCGCGTCGAGAGCAGCTCCACCACGCGCCAGAGCTCGGACGGTGTGCGCTCGTAGAGAGCTCGAAGCGGCTCGTACGGGATCGAGATCGCCGCCGAGGACTCGAGTGCCCGGGCATCGGTCGACCGGAGCTGTCCGTCGAACAGGGGCATCTCACCGAAGAGGTCGCCGGCTTCCATCAGAGCGACGACGGACTCACGGCCGTCGATCGAACGATTGACCATCGCGATGCGTCCCGAGGTGACGACGTAGAGGTCCGTCGGCTCGTCGTTCTCGGAGAACAGGACGTCGCCACGTTGCAGGTCGCGTTCGGTCGCCGCCGACGCGAGTGCCTCGAGGTCGCCGTCGCCGAGGTCTCGGAAGAGTTCGGTGGCTCGCAGTTGTGCGGTGTCGACCATCGACGCACCGTACCCGACACAGCGTGTCGGGTGTCACCTGGCGCCCCGCGACGGAGGTCCAGTCGGACTCCGGCGGCGAGCCCGCTCGAAGCTCCCCGGTAGGGTCGCGGCCGTGGAGGTCTGGTCGATCGTGGTCGCTGCGGGTTCCGGACGTCGGTTCGGCGGGCCGAAGCAGCTCGTGGAGTTGGCCGGTCGACGTGTGGTCGATCGGTCGGTCGATGCCATGGCTCGTGTCAGCGCCGGTGTGGTGCTCGTCGGAGCGGCCGATCAGCTCGCCGACCTCACCACGTCGGGAGCCGACCGGATCGTCGCCGGTGGTGCGACCCGCTCGGCGTCGGTTCGTGCCGGCCTCGATGTCCTGCCCGAGTCCGCCACGCACGTGCTCGTGCACGACGCCGCCCGTCCGCTCGTGCCGGAAGCGGTGTGTGACCGGGTGGTCGCCGCCCTCGTGGACGGCGCCGACGGTGTCGTCCCGGTCGTGCCGGTCACCGATTCGTTGCGCAGCGTGGACGGGGTGCCGGTCGACCGTGCCCGGCTCCTCGCCGTGCAGACACCGCAGGGGTTCCGTCTCGACGCCTTGCGGGCCGGCCATGCGGGCGATGCCGATGCGACCGATGATGCGACATTGGTGTCGGGGCTCGGTGGCGACGTGCGCCACGTCGACGGTGACCCCGTCAATCTGAAGATCACCGGCCCGGACGACGTCCGGATCGCGGAGGTGTTGCTCGATGACTGAACCAATCGCCGCCGTCCCGTTCCGGGTCGGCCAGGGTTTCGACGTCCATCCCTGGTCCGACGACCCCGATCGTCGGCTCGTGCTCGGTGGCGTCGTGTTGGACGGACCCGGACTGGTCGGACACTCCGATGCGGACGTCGCGGCCCACGCGTGCACCGATGCCCTGCTGGGTGCGGCCGGACTCGGCGACATCGGTCAGCTCTTTCCGGACAGCGATCCGGAACTCGCCGGTGCCGACAGTCTCGCACTCCTCGCCGAGGCGGCTCACCGTGCGCTGGCGGCCGGATGGCGCGTCGGCAACATCGACTGCACGCTGATCCTCGACGCACCGAAGATCGGACCCCACAAGGACGAGATGATGCGGCGGCTGGCGGCCGCGGCTGGAGGACCCGTGACCATCAAGGGCAAACGAACCGAAGGTGTCGCCGGGCTCGCCGGTGGCGTGCAGGGCCATGCCGTGGCCCTGGTGGTGGCGACATGAGCGCGCCACGCAAGCGGGGTTCCCGCGGCGGATCCAAGCGATCGGGCCCTCCGGCGAACCGGAAGGCCGACGGCGGCGGGCGTCGCCCACCCGACGAGGATCGCTCGCCGCGCGTCTCGGACGATGCCGGTGGACGGCGACCGAACGACGGGCGCTCCCGCCGACCGCCGCGCACCGCGAAGGGCCTCGGTGGCGACCAGGTCGAAGGCCGACATGCCGTGCGGGAGCTCCTCCTCGCCGGGAAGCGCCGGGTTCGTGAGGTCTGGGTGATCGAGGATCTCGATCAAGCCGACATCCTCGACGACATCGAGGAGTTGTCCCGCGAGCTCCGCGTGCCGCACAAGGCCGTGACGCGACGACGGTTCCAGGCCGAGGCGCTCACCGAGTCCCATCAGGGTGTGCTCGCCCGGGCGGAAGCCGTGCCGTCGGTCGAGCTCGACCGGCTCGCCAAGAAGCCGGGAGCGTTCCTGCTCGTGCTCGACGGGGTGACCGATCCGGGGAATCTCGGTGCGATCCTGCGTACCGCCGAGTGTGCGGGCGTGACCGGTGTCGTGATGCCGAAGCATCGGGCGGTTCATCTCACCCCGACGGTCACCAAGACGGCTGCCGGAGCGATCGAGCACCTCCCGATGGCATTGGTCGGAGGCATCCCCACCGCACTCCGCTCGCTGTCCGAGATGGGTGTCCGGACGATCGGACTCGATGCGGGCGGCGACGTCGGGATCTTCGACGTCCCGATCGCTCACGATGACCGTGTGGCGCTCGTGCTCGGTGCCGAGGGTGACGGCCTGTCACGCCTCGTGCGTGAACGTGTCGACCACCTCGCGGCCATCCCGTTGGCCGGTCGTCTCAACAGCCTCAACGTGGCCATGGCCGGCGCCGTCGCCTGTTTCGAGGTGGTCCGACGGCGAGAACTCTCGCCGGAGTTCGACGGGGCCTGATCCCCGCCCCGTAGGTCAGACCGCCGGGCGCACCCGCACGCCGGCCTGGGCGAGATCCTGCTCGACGTCACGGGTCGACGAGCCGTCGCGTCGGGCGATCTCGGCGATGGAGAAGCCGGCGTAGTAGTCGATGACCGTGGCGAGGTTGTTGACCCGGCGGCGGTCGTGGGATGAGTTTCGGTTCATGTGTATCCGTCGGCGGCCCCGGCGATCGGCCCATGCGGCGATCGGACTCTTGCCTCAGGGCACAGGTGCACAGCACCCCCTGTCCGAAGGGGGCCGGGGGACTGCCGGGCCGGAGGAACTCTCACCCGCGGGCCTCGGGTGA
>JAHDCV010000004.1:32685-60807 GCA_020629695.1 Acidimicrobiales bacterium
AGGGGGCCGGGGGACTGCCGGGCCGGAGGAACTCTCACCCGCGGGCCTCGGGTGACCTCACCCCGCCCCATCAGGTGAGTGCACCTCCCCCATCCGAGGGGGGAGGAGCGGTGCGGGCCTGGATCAAGCGGCGCAGCGGCTCGACCGCTGACTGCTTGGAATGCGAGCCCGAGACAGGAATCGAACCTGCGACCTGCTGTTTACAAGACAGCTGCTCTGCCAACTGAGCTACTCGGGCGGACCGTCTGGACCGGGTTGCGGTCGACGTCGTGACCACAGATGGTAGAACTGTTGGCTGCCAGCGCATCCCGTCGCCCAGGTTCCCGCCAGGAGTTCTTCCCCATGAGTGTTGTCCGATGACTGCCGAGCAGGGTGCCGGCTTCGCGCCTCCCGGAGGCGCCAACGTGTTCCGTGGGCTGATCGTGATCGGCATCGCCGTGTTGATCGGGATCGCGTTGATGGCACGTGGCATCACCAGTGACGATGCCGTCGCAGCCGGTGACGAAGCGGCCGACAGCGCCACGACGGAGTCCGACGGCACCGCGGCCGACACCGAGACCGAGACCGACGGTGCGGTCGCCGACGACACCGTCGACACGACGGTCACCACGGTGGCCGAGGAGACCGTGGTCGCCGCTGAGCTGCCGAGAGACCCGGCCACGGTCACGGTGGTCGTGCTGAACGCCAACGGCGGCAAGGGTGTCGCCGGTGCGGCGACGCAGAAGCTCGATGCCCGGAACTACATCACCGCGACGCCGGAAGACGCGAACTCCCTCGGGAACTCCGTGATCTTCTACGAGGAGGGGTATCTCGCCGACGCGAACGAGATCGCCACGGCGCTCGGTGTCGCCGATCCCGCCGCCGTCGTGCAACCGCTCGACCCCTCGTCCGCGGCGGCCACGTCCGACAAGCGGCAGGGCGCGAACATCATGGTCTTCGTCGGCAACGACGGCGTGATCCCCACCTGACCGTGACGGCCCGGCGCGCGGTGGTCGCGGTCGACAAGTTCCGCGGCTCGGCCACGGCATCCGAGGTCGTGGCGGGACTCACCGACGCACTCCTCCGCCGTGGTTGGACGGTCGACGGGCTGGCGCTCGGTGACGGTGGCGAGGGCTCGATCGAGGTCGTCGGCGGCGCGAACCGCTGGACGACCGTGTCGAACGCCCTCGGTGAACCGGTCGAGGCCGGCTGGCGCCTCGATGGGCGAACCGCCTTCATCGAGATGGCCGCGGCATCGGGGCTCGCGATGGTCGGAGGCGCCGAGGGGAACGATCCGCTCTCGGCCAGCACCAGGGGAACGGGCCAACTGATGGCCGACGCCGTGGAGCAGGGTGCGCGGGAGATCGTCGTCTTCCTCGGTGGTTCGGCGACGACCGATGGCGGACTCGGTGCGATCGAGGCGCTGCCGAACCCCGAACGGTTCCGCGAGATCGATCTGGTGATCGCGTGCGATGTGACCACCCGCTTCACCGATGCCGCCACGGTCTTCGGACCGCAGAAGGGGGCGAGCCCCGCCCAGATCCGGATGCTCACCGGACGACTCGAACGGCTCGTGCAGATCTACCACCAGCGATTCGGTGTGGACGTGGGCGACATCGCCGGTGCCGGCGCGGCCGGCGGGTTGGCCGGCGGCCTGCTCGCGCTCGGTGGACGCATCGAACCCGGGTTCGACTATCTCGCGGAGCGGGCCCGGCTCGACGAGTTGCTCGAAGGCGCCGACCTCGTGGTCACCGGGGAGGGTCGTCTCGATCGGACGTCGTTCGAGGGGAAGGTGGTCGGCGGCGTGAAGCGATGGGCCGGCTCGACGCCGGTTCTGGCCGTGGCCGGACTCGTCGACATGCCCGACCTGCCGCCCGGGGTCGAAGCCGTCTCACTCACCGAGACGGTCGGCGCGGCAGCGTCATGGGACGATCCGGTGGGTTCGCTCGATGCCGCCGTCGAGGTCGGACTGTCCCGGCTGGGCCTGGCGTCCGACTGACACGCCCTCGGGTGGGCAGTGCGGATCCGGTCGGGGACCGATCGGATCGACGCGATGGGCCGTTGGGCCCGATCGCATGGTTCATCGGTCTCGTTCGTCTCATGCCGGCGCAGGGGTTGTCGAAGGTTCTTGCGAAGAGGGTGTTGCACCCTCCTCTCTCGGCGGGAACCGGGATGAGCGGTCGGTGACGATGTCACCGACCGTTCTTCTTTTTGATCGTCTGCCGACGCCGCGAAGTCCTGCCTTCGGTTGCGGGTTGTTAGCACTCTCGTCGATAGAGTGCTAACCGTTCTCAACCGCTTTCAACCGGAGGTCGCCACCCATGGCGAAGAGCATTTCTTTCGACGCTGACGCACGCCGCAAGCTCGAGTCGGGCATGAACCAGCTCGCCGACGCGGTCCGGGTCACCCTCGGCCCGAAGGGCCGCAACGTGGTCCTCGAGAAGAAGTGGGGCGCCCCCACCATCACGAACGACGGTGTGTCGATCGCCAAGGAGATCGACCTCGAGGACCCCTACGAGCGAATCGGCGCCGAGCTCGTCAAAGAGGTCGCCAAGAAGACCGACGACGTCGCGGGCGACGGAACCACGACGGCCACGGTGCTGGCCTGGGCGATGGTCCGTGAGGGGCTGCGGAACGTCGCCGCCGGTGCGAACCCGATGTCGCTGAAGAAGGGCATCGAGGCCGGCGCCGCTGCCGCCGTCGACACGATCCGCGAGATCTCGATCGAGGTCGATGACAAGGAGCAGATCGCGCAGGTCGCCTCGATCTCCGCCAACGACCGCGGCATCGGTGAGCTGATCGCCGAGGCGATCGACAAGGTCGGCAAGGACGGTGTCGTCACCGTCGAGGAGTCGAACACGTTCGGCATGGAGCTCGATTTCGTCGAGGGCATGCGCTTCGACAAGGGCTACATCTCGCCCTACTTCGTGACCGATCAGGACCGGATGGAGGCCTCGCTCGAGAACCCTTACATCCTCTTCGTCGGATCGAAGATCTCGACCGTGCGGGACCTCGTGCCCGTGCTCGAGAAGGTCATGCAGTCCAGCCGTCCGCTCGTCATCATCGCCGAGGACGTCGAGGGTGAAGCACTCGCCACGCTGGTCGTGAACCGGATCCGCGGCCTGCTCAACGTCGCCGCGGTCAAGGCCCCGGGCTTCGGTGACCGCCGCAAGGCGATGATGCAGGACATGGCCCTGCTCACCGGCGGCCAGGTGATCACCGAAGAGGTCGGCCTCAAGGTCGAGACCGCCACGCTCGACCTGCTCGGCGAGGCCCGGAAGGTCGTGATCTCCAAGGACGAGACCACCATCATCGAGGGTGCCGGCGACGCTGGCGACGTCACCGGTCGGATCAACCAGATCAAGGCCGAGATCGACAACACCGACTCCGACTACGACCGGGAGAAGCTCCAGGAGCGCCTCGCGAAGCTGTCGGGTGGTGTCGCCGTGCTGAAGGTCGGCGCCGCCACCGAAGTGGAGCTCAAGGAGAAGAAGCACCGCATCGAGGACGCCGTCTCGACGACGAAGGCCGCGATCGAAGAGGGCATCGTCGCCGGTGGTGGCGTGACCCTGCTCCGTGCCCAGGCGAACGTGTTCGCGATGGCCGAGTCGCTCGAGGGTGATGAGCGCACGGGTGCGCTTGTCGTCGGACGAGCACTCCAGGCCCCGCTCACCCAGATCGCCGAGAACGCCGGTCTCGAAGGTGGTGTCGTGGTCGACAAGGTCCGTCACCTCGAGGGTTGGCACGGGCTCAACGCCGCCACGGGTGAGTACGAGGATCTCCAGGCTCTCGGTGTGGTCGACGCCGCCAAGGTCACCCGGTCGGGTGTGCAGAACGCGTCCTCGATCGCCGCGCTGTTCCTCACGACCGAGGCCGTGGTCACCGACATGCCCGACGGTGCCGCCGGTGGCGGCATGCCGGACATGGACTTCTGAGGTTTCGCCCCGGGTCGACGTCGTCGACCCGGGGCGAGCTCGCCTGACCGTGCGCCGTGCCCTGGCTTCGTGCCGGGGCACGGGCGCGTCTCGGAGCGAGAGGGGAAGGGTGCGCCGCGGCGCGCTGGTCTGCCTCGTGGAAGGACGGGTGGATCGGCTCTGGGGCGTCGACGCTCGGGGCGTAGCCTTTCCAGCGTGAGCCGATCCCGGACCCGATCGATCCTCGTGCAGCGCGTCGACGCCGACGGGTCGCGCCGCCGCCCGGATGATCTGATCGTCGAGGAACCGATGACGATCCAGCTCGACGATGTCGAGGTCGCCTCCACGATGCGGACGCCGGGGCACGACTTCGAGCTCGCTGTGGGTTTCTGTCACGGCGAGGGCCTGCTCGCCGGCCATCCCGTGGTCGACGTCCGGTATTGCGGGACCGGTTCGGCGGTCGACACGGCCTTCAACGTGGTGTCGGTCTCGACTGCCGGTCTGGCGCCCGCCCCGAGCCCACGGCTCGGCGTGACGACGTCGTCGTGTGGCTGGTGTGGCTCCGACATGCTCGACTCGATGGCCGACCGGGCTGCTGCGTTGCCGGACCGGGACCATTGGCCGGCCACGGAGTTGATGGCGATCGCCGACCGGATCGGGGAGCAGCTCCCGCTGTTCGCGACGACGGGCGCTGTGCACGGCGCGGCCGCCTTCGACCGTGCCGGCGAGATCGTGGTCCTCCGGGAGGACGTCGGCCGTCACAACGCCGTCGACAAGGTCGTCGGGCGCCTGCTCCTCGATGGTCGTCTCCCTGCGTCGGAGCTCGGCCTGTTCGTGTCGGGCCGAGCGTCCTACGAGCTCGTGCAGAAGGCCTGGGCCGCGGGCTTCGACGCCATGATCGCGGTGTCGGCACCGACCTCGTTGGCCGTGGAGACGGCCCGTCGCGCGAACCTCGGGCTCGTCGGATTCCTCCGTGGTGGGGGAGCGAACCGGTACAGCCCTGCGAATTGACGGCCACCACGCAGTGCGCTCCTACACTCAGCGCATGCTCGCTCCTGCCACTCCCGGTGAAGGTCTCGGTGTCGTCCACCTGTTCTGGTCGGTCGGTCCGCTGGCGGATCGTGACGCTGTGCTCGCGGCGCTCTCCACGGCGCAGGAGCAGGGCGATCAGATCGTCACGGCCTCGATGCTCGGTCACAAGGCCGATCTCTGCGTGATGGCGTTGAGCGTCGACCTGTGGCGCCTCCGGGTGCTGCAGACCGCGCTCGCACAGGCGGGGCTCGAACTCGTCGACAGCTACGTCTCGTTGACCGAGGTCTCGGAGTACGCGGCCGGGGTACCCGACGAGATGAAGCAGGCTCGGCTCTACCCCGAGCTCCCGCCGCCGGAGAAGCCGGCGTTCTGCTTCTATCCGATGTCGAAGCGGCGCAACGGTGACGGCAACTGGTTCACGCTGGACTTCGAGGCCCGCAAGGCGCTCATGTACGAACACGGTGCTTCCGGTCGCGCGTTCGCGGGCCGGCTCGTGCAGCTGATCACCGGATCGACGGGTGTCGACGACTTCGAGTGGGGTGTGACCCTGTTCGCCCAACGCCCGGACGATCTCAAAGAGGTCGTCTACACGATGCGCTTCGACGAGGCGTCGGCGATCTATGCCGAGTTCGGCACCTTCTACACCGGCATGGTGGCCACGCCCGACGAGGTGCTCACCACCGTCGGGTTGCTCTGAGGGTCAACGCATCTGGAGCACGTTGAGTGCCTCATCGGCGTGCTTGTTCATGTTCGTCTCGGACGAGATGGCCGCGAGCACCCGTCGGTCGGTGTCGATCACGAACGTGGCCCGCTTGTTGAACACGGGCCCGAATCGCTTGACCCCGAACGTCTTCGCGATCGACTTGTCGGGGTCGGAGAGCACCGGGTAGCCGAGCTTGTGTTCGGCATCGAACTCCGCCTGCCGGCTCGCCTCGTCGGCGGAGATACCCACGGGACGGGCCCCGATCTCGGCGAACTCGCCGACCATGTCCCGGAAATGGCACGCCTCGGCAGTACACCCGGGGGTGAAGGCCTTCGGATAGAAGAACAGCACGATCGGACCGTCGTCGAGCAGCGTGGACAGCGTGGTGGTGTCGCCGTGCTGATCGACGGCGGAGAACTCGGGAACGGTGTCGCCGACCTTCATGGGAAGCCTCCGGAGGGCCAGGGCTCGGCGGACGCCGGGCCGTGTATGGCACCCATGATGGCCGCTCGGTTGTCCATGCGACCCATCGAGTTCGTACCGTTGGTGGTGTGAGCGATCCCGAACCGCCGATTCCGCCGGCCGACGCAGCGGCAGCACCGCCCGATACCGGCGCCCCGCTCGCCGTGACCGATGCGGACGCCGACGCCGTCGAGGACGCTCCCGTGGTCGGTGCCGTCGCCGAGTCGGCGACCGAAGCCGGCGCGCCTGCGGCCACGCCGGCGCCCCCGCCGAAGCCGGAGATCCGGCTGGTTCCGGGCACCGTGCTGGCCGTGACGGACTCCGAGATCGAGATCCAGCTCCGAGACGGGCAGGTCGCGGTGGTGGACCGGCGAGAGGCGACCGACCGGACCTCGCCGCTGCCGGTGGTCGGAGCCGACGTCGAGGGGGCCGTGCTGGCCCGCACCGCGCCGGACGGGCGCATGCTGCTGTCGTTGACCTGGGCCGCGAAACACCGGGCGTGGGAGCGGATCGCCGAGTTGGCGGCGTCCGGCGACACGTTCGACTGCGTCGTCACGTCGGCCAGCGACGGCGGTGTGATCGTGGACGCCGGGGTCCGGGGATTCATTCCGGCTTCCCATCTGGAGATCGAGCCCGCGACCGACCTTCCGTCGTATGTCGGTCGGACACTCACCGTCAAGGTGTTGGACCACGACGTCGATCGCGAGCGGCTCGTGGTCACCCGCCGCAGCCTGCTCCTACGCGAGGAACGCAAGCGCCGGCACAAGGCGCTCGCCGACCTCTCACCGGGAGACCGAAGGACCGGGACGGTCACCCGCCTCGCGGACTACGGCGCGTTCGTCGACATCGGCGGGGCCACGGGACTCGTGCACGTCTCGGAACTGTCGTGGAACCGTGTCCGACGCCCTGAGGACGTCGTCGCCGTCGGTGACACCATCGAGGTCGAGGTCCTCGACGTGAAACTCAAGAAGCGTCGGTTGGCCCTCTCCGCTCGGCGAGTCCATCCCGACCCGTTGGCCGGGCTCGAGCCCGGGCAGATCCACGAGGGGCCGGTGAGCCGCCTCGCGGACTTCGGTGTCTTCGTCGATCTCGGGGGTGTGGACGGCCTCGTGCATCGGAGCGAGCTCACCGAGATGCGGATCAACGCCGTCAGCGACGTGGTCGCGCCCGGCGAACGTGTACGGGTGCTGGTGCTCTCGGTCGATCGGAAACGACGGCGCGTCGAGCTCTCGGTCCGGCAGGCCGCGACGCACCTCGAGGATTCGGCCTGAGCGTCGAGCGGATCTGGCAGGATCCGGTGGTGGACAGCAGCGATGATGACGCCGCGCTCCGGCGCTACGGGCTCCAGCTCGCCGAGGCCGCCGGCCCGGCATGTCATCGATGGCTCGATCGGGTCGTGGCCGTGATCCCGGATGACCGTCGGACCCCGGACCTCGACGCGGTCGTCGAGACGGCACGGCGCCGGGTCGATGACGACGTTCTCGAACCGCTCGGGGTGCTGCTGGCCGCCGACCTGGACGAGCAGCGCACGAATCCGCTGGCGATCCTGCGGGGACTGGCCCGGATCGGCACCACGGTCCTCGACGCGGCCGGGGCGCTGCCGGTGGCGCGCGATCGTGACGCCGAGCGGCTCCACCCCGACGACCACTTCGATCTGACCCCCGGTTCGTTCGCCGATGTGGATCCGGCGCTGCATGAACCGGGGATGACCTGGGGCGCCGCCAAGGCACACGTGCATCTCGCTCGGCGGCGAACGGAAGGGCGACGATGATCGCGGTCTTCGCCCCGGATCTGATGGACGGCAGCCGGCTGCAGGTGCTCGGCGGGGTGTCGGTACGCCCTCCGTTCGTGTTGCCGGCGGAGACCACGACCTTGCTCGTCGACCTCGATCGGCTCTCGCCCGACACCGAGCTGCCGAGTGACGTCATGGTGGTCGGCTTCGGCGCACACGTCGACGCGGACCGTCATCGGGAGCGGTTGGGGCCCGGCGGCCGATTCCTCGCTCGGTCGGCGCTGTTCCGCGATCCGCTCGCGGCGATGGGCCAGGCCTGATGGCCCGGCGTCGTGAGCCCATCCTGGACGCCCCCGAGCTCGGCGGCCGGGCGTTCTGTTCGGCCCACGCCGACGCCGCCGACCGGTGGCTGGGCTCGATCTTCGACGATGCCGTGCGAGCCGCCGAGGGCGGCGTCGACCCGGACCGGGTCGCGCTCGTCGCCGTCGGCGGTTTCGGCCGAGGATCGCTCTGTCCGTGGTCCGACCTCGACCTCCTGCTCCTCCACGACGGCGTCGAGGTCGAAGCGCTGGCCGAAGCGCTCTGGTATCCGATCTGGGACCGGGGACTGAAGCTCGGCCACACGGTGGCGACCGTGGAGGAGTGCGGCCATCTGGTCGAGCAGGAGTTGGACCGGGCCACGGCGCTGCTCGACACCCGACGGATCCGTGGCGGCGTCGAACTCGTCGCCGAGCTGGACCGTCTGGTCGGCGACACCTGGGCCCGCCGTGCACCTGCGTTCCTCGAACGCCTGGCCACCTCCTCCACCCGACGCCGGGCCAAGTTCGGTCACGTCGCGTTCCACCTCGAACCCGACCTCAAAGAGGGCGCCGGTGGCCTCCGCGACGTGCACACGCTCCGGTGGGCCGAGCGCGCCGCCCCGGGGTTCACCTCGTCGCTGCCCGACGACCTGGACGACGCCGTCGGTGTCCTGCTCGATGCACGCGTGGCGCTGCATCGTGCCGCCGGCCGCCCGACCGACGTGCTCACCCTCGAGCTCCAGGACGAGGTCGCCGAAGCCCTTCGGGTCGATGCGGATCGTCTCATGGCCGATGTGGCCGCCGCCGCTCGGCGGATCTCGTGGGTCGCCGATCGAACCTGGCGGTCGTGGCATCAGCGGGCCCACCCGTCGGAGAGCCAGCCGCTGGATCGTGGTCTGGAGATCCGGGCGGGCGACGTCGCCGTTCGGGACGGGCTCGAGACCGACTGGCGGCCGACGATCCTCGACCTCGCAGCGACGGCGGCGAGGTTCGAGACGCGGATCCATCCCGACACGCTCGATGCCCTCGGACCCGGCGACGTACCGGAGCCGCCGTGGCCGACCGACCAGCGCGAGCGGTTCGTCGAGCTGCTGAGCCAGGGTCACCACGCCATCCCGATCATCGAAGACCTCGACCAGTCGGGGATCATGGAGCAGTTGCTGCCCGAGTGGTCGAACGTGCGCTCCAAGCCCCAGCGCAACAGCCTGCACCGGTTCACCGTCGACCGGCACCTGCTCGAGGCCGCAGCGATCGCCGCCGAACTCACCGACGACGTGGCCCGCCCCGATCTCTTGGTGATCGGTGCGTTGCTCCACGACATCGGGAAGGGCTTCCCGGGCGATCACACCGAGGTCGGGATGGCGCGCATCCCGGCGATCGCCGCCCGGATGGGGTTCGATGAGGTCGATGCGTCGGTCCTCGTGGACCTGTGCCGCGATCATCTGCTGCTGCCCGATGTGGCCACCCGCCGGGACCTCAGCGAGCCGGGCACGATCCTGTCGGTCGCGGCGATCGTGGCCGACGCGGACTACCTGGATCTCCTGGCTGCACTCACCGAAGCCGACAGTCGGGCGACCGGTCCGGCGACGTGGGGGAGCTGGAAGGCGGCCTTGCTGGGCGAGCTCCGCTCACGGACCCACGACGTGCTCGCCGGCCGTGAACCGACCGTCGAGGACTCCGAAGGCTTTCCGTCTGCGGATCTGCAGGAACGGATGCGATCGGCGGATCGATGGATCGAGACCGTCCGGGAAACGATCACCGTGATCGATCGGGACCGTCCCGGCACGTTCTCCGCCGTGGCCGGAGTCCTCACCGTCGCCGGGCTCGACGTGCTGGACGCACGGGCGTTCTCGGACGACTCGGGGGTCGCCCTCAGCCAGTTCACCGTGCTGCCTCCGGCGTCCGGGGAGATCGACTGGCCCCAGATCGAGCTGCTGTTGCGCCGCGCCCTCGACGGCCGTCTCGCCTTGTCGGCTCGCGTCGCCCGGCGCGCCCGGACCTATCACGCGTACCGCCGCCGCCTCGCCGCCGTGCCACCGGAGTTCGAGCTCCGGGTCGACAACGAGACGTCTGCCCGGTCCACGATCCTCGAGTTCCACGCCGAGGACACGATCGGGTTGCTGTTCCAACTCACCCGTGCCCTGGCCGAGCTCCGACTCGACATCCGGTCGGCTCGGGTGCAGACCCTCGGTCCGCTCGCGGTCGACACGTTCTACGTTCGGACCGAGGCCGGCGGGAAGCTGGACGACGAACTCCTCGCCGAGGTCGAACTGGCCGCCAGCGAGATGACCGAAACCGCTTGAGAACCGACGAGGCCCCGACGTGAGCGACCAACCAGACATCTCCAGCCAGGATCTGATCCGTTGGAGCGAGACGCTCGCCGGGATCGCCAGGACCGGACTGGGGTTCACCGAGAGTCCCTACGAGATCGAGCGATACGGCGAGATCCTGGCCGTTGCGGGCGACATCGCTGCCCGACGAGAGGGCGGAGCACCCGAACCGTTCGTCGCCGAGTGGATGAAGCAGGTCGGCAGCGGCGTGCCGGGGTACGTGACCCCGAAGATCGCCGTCGGTGCCGTCGTCGGCGACGATGCCGGCCGGATCCTGCTGATCCAGCGGGCCGACTCGGGCGTGTGGCTCTACCCGACCGGCTGGGCGGACATCGGCTACTCGGCGTCGGAGGTCGCGCAGAAGGAAGTGGAGGAGGAGACCGGGATCGACGTCGAGGTGATCGCGCCGATCGCCCTACTCGACGGCCTCCGCCTCGGCTTCACCACCGTTCCGCTCTACTCGATCGTGTTCCATTGTCGAGCGGTCGGTGGCTCGCTCCGGCACCACGAGCACGAGTGCCTCGACGTGGGCTGGTTCGACCGGGACGCGCTGCCCGAACCGCTCGCGAATCACGAACGGTGGCTGCCGCATGCGTTCGCGGCGATCGACGGCGAGCCGGTCGGCATGCAGTTCGACCCGCCGCGCCAGCCGGTGTGGCGCGAACCGTCTCAGGAGTCCTGATCGCGGAGGAACTGCTCGAGCTCGCTGATGAGCTCGTCGCCGTCCTCGGGTGACAACTGCTCGTCATAGGCCTGCTCGAGGGTGGCGACGTAGTCGCGCGTCTCGTCGTCGTCGGCGACCAGCTCGGAGACCTGGCGCTCGTAGCTGGCCGCGGCGATCTCGAGTGCCGTGGTGATCATCGGGACCGAGAGGAGCTCCGAGAGTCGCTCGATGAGTGCGAGCGCCGCCTTCGGGTTGGTCGCGTGCGGCACATAGGTCGGCACGGTCGCCCAGAGCGACACCGAGTCGAGGCCGGCGCGGATGGTCGCGTCGAGCAGCACCCCCACGATGCCGGTCGGTCCCTCGTAGCTGGACGGTCGCAGGTCGTACCGCAGGCACAACTCGTCGTCGTCGGAGGCGCCGTAGATCGTCGTCGGTCGGGAGTGGGCGACTTCCGCGATCAGGGCCCCGAGGGACACGACCAGTTCCACACCGAGCGTCCCCGCCATCTGGGTGATCTCGGCGCAGAACGTCCGCCACCGCAGTTGGGGCTCGATCCCGGTGAGCACCAGGAGATCCCGATGCCCGTCGAACGAACGGGCGAGCCAGAGCTCGTTGGCCGGCCACGTGATGGTCCGACCGCCGTCGTCCAACTCGATCATCGGCCGGGTCGCCGAGAAGTCGTAGAACGCTTCGGGGTCGATCTCGCCGATCAACTCGGCGTCGAAACGGTCGCGGAGCTGCGACGCCGCGGTCGACGCCGCGTCGCCGGCATCGTTCCAGCCTTCGAACGCCACCACCAGCACGGGGCGGGTCAGCTCGGTCGGTTCGTCGATCCAGTGGAGATGGTCCATCTGGCACCGCACCGTATCGAACCGTCCGGGGGTGGGGGACCGCGCCACTGGCCTGCGGGACCAGGGTCCGCGGGGTGTGTGCGGTGCCGGGGGGTGGGACTGCGATACTGGTCGGGTGGACATCCGAGCCGTGACCGAAGTGACCGATGCGATCGTCGAAGCCTTCGACCGCCTGATCCCGCAGCTCTCCTCGTCGAATCCGCCACCGTCGGCCGAGGCGCTGCAAGCCCTCGTCGATCACGACGCGTCCACCTTGCTGGTCGCCGAGGAGGACGGGGTCGTCCTCGGGAGCCTCACACTCGTGCTGTTCCCGATCCCGACCGCGGTACGAGCCTGGATCGAGGACGTCGTCGTCGACGGCGACGCACGCGGGAAGGGTGTCGGCGAGGCGTTGAACCGTCGGGCGCTCGAGCTGGCGGCCGAAGCGGGCGCCAAGACCGTCGACCTCACCTCGCGCCCCTCACGCGAGGCCGCCAACCGGCTGTACCAGCGCATCGGGTTCGTGGCTCGCGAGACGAACGTCTATCGGTACACCTTCGGATGACCGCCGCACCCGGATCGCCGTCCGGATGGGGAGCCGGGACCCGGGCGGTGCACGGCGACGCGGGGATCGAGCCGGGACCCGACATCGCCCCGCCGCTCCACCTCAGCACGACCTACGCCCGGACCGGCCCGGACGACGAGCTGATCTACCGGCGGGACGACAGCCGGACCGTCGAGCGACTCGAGGCCGTGCTCGGTGAGCTCGAAGGCGGCGTGGCCGTGGCCTTCGCCAGTGGCATGGCCGCGATCACGGCGGTGATCCGGGCGGTTGCGCCCCGTCGGGTGAGCCTGCCGGCCGCCACGTATCACGGAACACGGATGCTGCTGGCGCTCGACGTGGCCGACGGTCGCGTCGAGCTGGTCGAACCCGACGATCTGCAGGCCGGCGACCTCTGGTGGTTGGAGACACCGGCCAATCCGACCTGCGAGGTCGCCGACATCGCCGCGGCCGCCGAAGCCCGGACGCGGGGTGTCGTCGTCGCCGTGGACTCGACCTTCGCCACACCCGTCGTCCAACAGCCGCTGGCCCTCGGGGCCGATGTCGTGGTGCACGCCACCACGAAGGCCATCAACGGACACTCCGACGCCCTCGGTGGTGCGGCGATCACGAACGACGCGGGGCTCCTCGACCGGCTCCGGAGCCGGCGTGTGCTCGAAGGCGCTGTGATGGGTGCCTTCGACGCCTGGTTGACACTCCGGGGTCTCCGGACCCTGCCGCTCCGGATGGAGCGGCAGTCGGCGACGGCCGCGGCGCTCGTCGATGCGATCGCCGACCTCGACGTCCGCCGCTGGTATCCGACCCTCGACACCCAACCCGGCGTGGGGATCGCCCGGAGTCAGATGCGCTCGGGTGGATCGATCTTCTCGTTCGAGTTCCCCGGCGACGACGCGGCGGCGTCCCGGTGTATGGCCGAGCTCGGTCTGATCCGGGTCGCGACGTCGCTCGGTGGGGTCGAGACACTGGCTGAACACCGACGGACCGTCGACGCCGACGCACGACCGGGCCTGATCCGGGTGTCGGTCGGGATCGAAGACCTCGAGGATCTGAGGGCCGACCTCCGGGGAGCGATCACCCGAGCGCTCGACTGAGCGACTACCCCTCGTCGGCGTCGAGCAACGGAGGAGCGATGACCCGGGACACCGTGCCGTCGGCTTCGATCACGTAGATCTGGCCATCGGCGTCGCGCCCGAAGGACCAGACCGCCGCGAGCGGTGCCTCGTCGTCGGTGACGACGTCCATGACCTCGAACCGGACGTCGTTGCCCGCCTGGACGCCGAAGATCTCGCCGGAACAGGCGTCGGAGGCCAGATAGATGCCGGCGAGCGACGGCAACGCCTCGTCACGGACGACGTGGCCTCCGGTGACCGAGCATCGGAAGCCGTCGTGGGCGTATTCGACGGTCGGAGCGATCGTCTCGGACGACGCAGGCTCACCACCTTCGTAGAGCTGGTTGCCCTCGAAGGTGTTCCAGCCGAGGTTGGCCGCCCGGCCGTGTCCGGTGTCGCCCGGGAGTCGGGTGATCTCCTCGAAGAGGTCCTGGCCGACGTCGGCGATCCAGAGATCGTCGGTCTCGGGGTCGAACGAGAACCGCCATGCGTTCCTCAGGCCGTAGATCCACACCTCGTCGGCGCCGGCAGCACCGATGAAGGGATTACCAGGAGCCGGCGTGTACTCGGCCGTCTCGGTCGCCTCGAGGTCGATCCGCAGGATCGAGCCGAGCAGATCGCCCGCGTCCTGACCGGTCCCGAGCGGATCGCCCGCACCGCCGCCGTCCCCGAGCGACCAGTAGAGGAATCCGTCGGGACCGAAGTGCACGTCGCCGCCGTTGTGATTCGGGAACGGCTGCGGCACACGCATGAGCACCCGGGCCGAGCCGAGGTCGGCCCGGGTCGATCCCATGAGGTACTCGGTGAGCACGCTGGTTCCGTCGAGATCGGTGGAGGAGACGAACAATCGCCGACCGTCGCTCGAGAAGGTGAAGCCGAGTAGACCCTGCTCGTTCCCGGTGGAGACCTGGTCGGAGATGTCGAGCACGGCGCGGGATGCGAGCGAGAGGTTCTCGGCGCCGGTCCTGGCGGAGAAGCCCCGCTCGATCCGGTGGATCACCCCACTCTTCTGGGCCACGTAGAGGTCGAGGGTGCCGGATCGGCCGCGCAGGTCGATCGCCCCCTCGAGTTGCACGATGGTGCGGAGGTGGATCGGCGTGGACGCCCAGGTGAGGTCGAACGCATCCACCGGCGTGGCCTCGGTGTCGTCCTCGGTCTCCGCCTCTTCGTCCTCCGGGAGCGTGGGCTGCACGGCGGTGATGGGCGGAATGTTCTCGGGCATCGGATCGCGGGGCGCCTCGGCGATCTCGAGCCCGCAGCTCGCGGCGAAGAATGCGCTCAGGACCAGTGGGGTCACGATGCGTCGAGCCATCACGCCGCCCAGTCTCGCCGCTGGCACCCGCGTTGCGGCGTCAGGCCCGCCGATACTCTTCGCCCGTGGCGACCGGTGACTCCCTTCCCGATGCCGGCCTCGCCGGCCGCTATCTGGCGCTGTCGGCGTTGAACGTCGTGAATCACCAGGTGGTGCTGTTCGTCGGGAACTCCGTGCTCGGGCTGTCAGCCGGTGTCGCCAACGTGATCGCGGCCACCGTCGCCGCCGTGCCGGCATTCATCATCAGCTATCGGTGGGTGTGGAGGTCCGAGGGAGACCCCAGGAGCCAGATCGTGCCGTTCTGGTTGATCGCCCTGGCCGGGCTGGCGGTCTCGACGGGGATGGCGATCGGCGCCGAACGCGCCTTCGGCGCCGGGCTCGCCGTGAACGCAGCGGCCTTCGTCGGGTACTTCTTCGTCTGGGTGGCGAAGTTCTTCCTGCTCGATCGACTCTTCCGGGCCGAGGAGGCCACATGACTCCCGACGAACGTCGACACGCCGAAGCCGCCCGCGGATTCATGCCGACCGATGAGGGGGCGGCCCTCGCCGCCGCAGCGGCGTCGATCGATGCATCGCTCGGTCCGGTCCTGGAGGTCGGTTCCTACTGCGGCAAGTCGGCTTGCTGGATGGGGCCGTCGGTCCGGGCCGCCGGCACGGTGCTGTACTGCCTCGACCACCACCGTGGTTCGGAGGAGAACCAGGCCGGCTGGGAGCACCACGAGCCTGATCTCATCGACCCCGCCGTGGGCAAGATGGACACCCTGCCGTTCTTCCGACGGACGATCCACGATGCAGGGCTGGAAGACGTCGTCGTGGCGCTCGTCGGGGACGGCCCGACGGTCGCACGCAACTGGGCGACCCCGCTGTCGATGCTGTTCATCGACGGGGGGCACGGTGTCGAGCCGGCCCGGCTGGATCGGGAGTTGTGGGTGCCCCACGTCGCCCTCGGCGGGTTGCTGGCGATCCACGACGTGTTCCCCGACCCGGCCGACGGTGGCCGCCCGCCCTATGAGGAGATCTATCTCCCGGTGATGGCGTCGGGCGCCTTCGAAGAGCTCAGTGCCACGGGTTCGCTCCGCCTGCTCAGGAGAACCGGCTGAAAGATCGAGCCGGCGGGCAGTTCCGGGCCCCGGCGAGGAACTGCGGAGTGAGCCGAGCGCCAGCGAGGCGAACGGCTATCTCCCACCTGCCACGTCCACGATCGCGCCCGTCGTGTAGCTCGCGTCGTCCGAGGCCAACCAGCAGATCAATGCCGCGACTTCGTCGACGGTGCCGCCACGACCCTGCGGGATGCGGTCCTTCAGCCGTTCGATCCGGTCGGGCATGCCACCCGATGCGTGGATGTCGGTGTCGATGAGTCCGGGCCGCACCGCCGACACGCGGATGCCCTCCCGGGCGGTCTCGGTGGCGAGCCCGACGGTGAGGGTGTCGATGGCCCCCTTCGTGGCGGCGTAGTCGACGTATTCGTTGGGCGAGCCGAAGCGGGCGGCCGCCGATGAGACGTTGACGATCACCCCACCCGGCCCACCGAGCCGGGTCGACAACCGGCGCACCGCCTCCCGAGCGACCAGCATCGCTCCGACCACGTTCACGTCACAGATCCGCTGGATCCGTTCGGCGGTGAAGCTCGCGAGTGGGCCCTGGGTGTCGAGTACGCCGGCGTTGTTGACGATGATCGTCGGGAGGCCGAGCTCGGTCGTGGTCTGGTCGAACGCCTCGATGACATGCGCCTCGTGGGCGACGTCGCCCCGGATGGCGATGGCGTTGCGACCGCGGAGCTCGACGTCGGCCAGTACCTCCGTCGCCGCCACGGCGTTCGAGGCGTACGTGATCGCCACGTCGTGACCCTCGTCGGCGAGGCGTCGTGCAACGGCGGCTCCGATCCCTCGACTGCCTCCGGTGATCAGTGCGACGGCCATGCACGAATCCTGCCAGCCTCCGCTGGAGCGGTCGATGACCGTCACCTAGGTTCGGCTCATGGCCACCACCACCACGCCCGATGGCATCGCGATCTCGTTCACCGACCATGGCGGTGACGGCCCGGCCGTGTTGTTCAGCCATGGGTTCCTGATGAACCGGTCGATGTTCGACGAACAGGTCGACGCCTTCGGTGCGGACTATCGGTGCATCACCTGGGACGAGCGCGGGTTCGGCGAGACCCGGGCGGAGGGTCCCTTCACCTACTGGGACTCGGCCGACGATGCCGTCGCCGTGCTCGACGCGTGCGGGGTCGACCGCGCGGTGTTCGTCGGCATGAGCCAGGGCGGGTTCCTCTCGCTGCGTGCAGCGCTCGCCCATCCCGACCGGGTCGCCGGCGTGGTGTTGATCGACTCCCAGGCGGGCGTGGACGACGCCGAGGCCATCGCCGGCTACGAGGGCATGCTCCATGTGCTCGGGCAGGGCAGTGACGAAGAGCGGGCCGGTGTGTTCCAGGTCGTGAGCGGCATGATCCTCGGCGACGAGACCGTGGCCGCTCAGTGGATCCCGGTGTGGGACGCCCTGGACCGCGAGCAACTCGTGTTGGCGGGCGGCGCACTTCTCGGTCGGGACGACGTGACGGGTCGCCTCGGTGAGATCTCGTGCCCCGTGCTGGGCATCCACGGCACCGCCGATCAGGCGATCGACATCAGCGAGGGCGTGGCCACCGTGGCCGGAGTCTCCGATGGACGTGGCGTCGTGCCCATCGAGGGCGCGGCTCACGCACCGAACATGACGCACCCGGCGCCGGTGAACGCCGCCCTCGCGTCGTTCCTGGCCGAGGTCGCCTGACTCAGTCGTGCAGGAACAGGCCCGACGTCGGCGTGGAGCCGTCGAGGGCGTCGGCGGCGAGGATCACCGCGGCCGAGGTGTAGGTCGACCGTTCCATGTCGGGGAAGTACACGAGCTCGGGAAAGACGATGCCGGTGAAGTAGCTGCCGTCGGCGTCCCGGAGGGCCTGGGCCCAGGTGAAGAGCTCGAGTGCGGTGTCGTGGAGGCCCGCGGCGGCGAAGGCCATCACGGCTTCACAGGTCTCGGCGGCGGTCACCCACGGTCGATCCGACACGCAGCGCACACCCTTGCCCTCCATGACGAAGGTGTCCCACTTGGCCTGGAGATGGGCCACGGCGTCGTCGCCGCGAACCGCGCCGCTCAGCACCGGGTAGTACCAGTCCATCGCCCAGCGTTCCTTCGGCTCGAAGGCGTCGGGGTCGTGAGCGATCACATGCGCCAGCCGATCCCGGGATTCCGACCAGTGGGGGCGGGCGTCGCCGACGAGCTTCGAGAGCTCGATGGCGCAGCCGAGTGAGTGCGCGATCGACGACGAGCCCGTCAGCAGTCCGTACGAGAACGGCTGGCCGTCGGGGTGGCGAGCCCAGATGATCTCGCCTCGCTTGGTCTGGAGATCCAGCACGAACTCGGTCGCCGCGGCGACGGTCGGCCAGAAGTGGCGGACCATGGCGTCGTCCTCGGTGGTCAACCAGTGATGCCAGATGCCGGTGGCGAGGTAGGCGATGCAGTTGGCGTCGAGTTTCGCGTCCTCGATGCCGTCGGCCACGTAGTAGTTGTGCCAGCTCCCGTCGGCTCGCTGGATGTCGGCGAGCCACTGGTAACCGGCCACGGCTTCGTCGAGCAGACCGCAGGTGGCCATCGCCATCGCGGCCTCGACGTGGTTCCAGGGGTCGGCGTGGCCGTTCGGGTACCACTGGATCATGCCGGTCGGGAGCTGGAGCGCGGCGATCGTCCGGGCCGTCGTGATCAGCTCCTCCGAGCTGACCACCCCGTCGACCGAGGGAACCTGCACTAGGCGGGAACCAGCTCGTTCGGACGGTCGGCGTAGATCACGAGGCTCTTGCCGAGCACGGGGTTCAGGATCCGCTCGGTCGTGCGGGTGAGTGCCGGGGCGTCGGTGATGTCCCAGGTGAGCAGCTTCAGGTACGCCTGCACGAGCGGGTGATCGTTGTTGTCGATGCCGACGGCGCACTTCAGCCACCAATAGGGGCTGTGGAGCGCGTGGGCCCGATGGGTCTCGCCGGTGATGAAGCCGGTCTCGGCGAGCTTGGTCGTCAGTTCGGGTTTGCCGTAGATGCGCACATGGCCGCCGACCGAGATCGGGGCGTGATAGGCCTCGTTCAGCCACCAGCAGATCTGCTCGGGCAGCTGTGCGGGCACGGTGGCGGCCAGCCGCCCGCCCGGCTTGAGCACCCGGAACAGCTCCGACATGACGCCGAGGTCGTCGGGTACGTGCTCGAGCACTTCCGAGGTGATGATGCGGTCGAAGCTCGCGTCGGCGAACGGCATCCTCGTGCCGTCGGCCAGTGTCACGGCGGCGGCCACCCCCTGGGGCAACTCACCGTCGAGGTACATCGCGGCGAAGGTGTCCTTCGTCTGCGAGACCTCGTCGACGGCGAGATCGGCGGCGACGACCGATGCGCCACGGCGGGCGGTCTCGAAGGCGTGCCGGCCGAAGCCGGCGCCGAGGTCGAGGACCTTCATGCCCGGCTCGAGGCCGAGCTTGTCGTAGTCGACCGTGAGCATCAGTTCGCCGCTTCCCGGGCCTTCGCGGCCTCCTTCATCGCGATGACTTCGCGGTACTGCTCGACCGTGCGTTCGGCGGTCATGCGCCAGGTGTAGTTCTCGACGACGCGCCGTCGGCCGGCCGCGCCGATGCGGGCGCACAGTTCGGGCTGGTCGAGCCCGCGCCGGATGGCGGCGGCGAGCGATTCGGCGTCGCCCGGCTCGCACTGGAGCACGGTCTCGCCGTCGGTGCCGGTGACCTCGGGCAGTGCCCCACCGGTGGTCGCGACGAGTGGTGTCTCGGTCGACATCGCCTCGACGGCGGGCAGCGAGAAGCCCTCGTACAGCGACGGGACCACGGCCAGTTCGGACTCGGCGTAGAGCTCGACGATGCGTTCGTCGGTGACGCCGTGCACGAACTGCACGACGTCGTCGAGGCCGAGCGACTCGATCAGCTTCGCGGACGGTCCGCCGGGCTTCGGGCGACCGATCACGGTCAGGCTGACGTCGCGCTCGGAGCGGAGCTTGGCCATGGCCTCGAGGAGGAACTTGAGACCCTTCATCTCGGCATCGGCCGAGGCCGTGGTGAGCAGTCGACCCGGTATCTGCTCGACGTGGGGAAGCGGGCGGAACAGCTCGGTGTCGACCCCCACGTGGACGAGGCGCATGTTGTCCCGAGGGACCTTCATGTCCCGGTGGATGTCGTCCATCGAGTTCTCCGAGACCACCACGATCCGGGGGACGCGACGGGCGACGCGGCCCTGCATCTCGACGAAGGAGTACCAGCGTCCGACCGACCAGCGCTTGTAGCGGCTCGGTGCGGCGTCCATCTCGAGCCGGCGGTCGACGGTGATCGGATGGTGCAGGGTCACGAGCGTCGGGATGATCCGGTCGATACCGAGGATCCCGTACCCGAGTGTCTGGTTGTCGTGCACGATGTCGAAGTCGTCGCTGCGCTTGCGGAGGGCGTCCCAGGCCCGCAGCGAGAACGAGAACGGCTCGGGGAAGGCGCCGAGGCTGAAGTTGCCGATCTCGGCGAGGTCCTTCCAGTTCTTGATCTCCCACGGACCGGGCATCCGGCCGGGGAAGTGATCGTTGAAGATGTCGAGGCTGGGCAGCTTGTGCAGCGTGACCCGTTCGTCGACGACGGGGTAGGGCTGGCCGGAGTAGTACTCGACCGAGTGGCCGAGGTCGCACATCGCCTTCGTGAGGTGCCGGCTGTAGACACCCTGACCGCCGACGGTCGGTTTCGACCGGTACGACAGGTAGGCGAGCCGGAGTGGACGATCGTCGGGCATGGAAGAGACCTTCGGGTTTGCGAACTGCCGCTCGAACCTCGGCCCGTTCGGCTTCCTGAGGTTACGGCGTAAGGCGCCTGGTCCCGTCCGGCCGCTAGCTTCGGCGCGATGCGAGCGGTGATCCAGCGGGTGACACGGGCGAGGGTGACCTTCGACGACGGCGGCGAGTGGAACGAGGCAGGCGCCATCGGCCCGGGCCTCTGCGTGCTCGTCGGGGTGACCCACGACGACACGCCCGACAAGGCGAAGAAGCTCGCCGCGAAGCTCTGGAAGCTGCGGGTGTTCGATGATGCCGACGGCGTCATGAACGTCTCGACCGCTGATGCCGGTGGTGAGGTGCTGATCGTCAGCCAGTTCACGCTCTACGGCGACGCGCGGAAGGGCAACCGGCCGACGTGGATCGACGCCGCCAAGCCCGACGTCGCCGAGCCGCTGATCGAGCTCGTGGTCGAGGAGTTGCGGGCCCTCGGGGCCACGGTCGCGACCGGCCGCTTCCGGACCGACATGCAGGTCGAGTTGGTCAACGACGGCCCCTCGACCCTGATCCACGAGATCTGAGGATCGCCTACTCGCCGCGCTCGCGGTTGATGCCCCAGGCGAGCGACGTCAGAGCGAACAAGGCCACCGGCCAGGTGCCCACCCGGCTCTGCAGCGTGCGGCCCTGGCGGCGTTCGACCGTGGCGTAGAGCACGCGCCGCTCACCGACGTCGGAGCGCTCGACCACGTTGCCGTCGGGATCGATCACCGCGGACAGGCCGGTGGGCCCGACCATCAGGACCCAGCGGTCGTTCTCGATCGCTCGGAGCTGGTTCGAGGCCACCTGCTGGGTCTGGACCTGCGTCAGCCAGTACGAGGAGCCGTTGGTGGGGTTGACCAGGATCTCGGCGCCCTCGCGCACGGCATGGCGCGAGCGATGCTCGAAGTACGCCTCCCACGAGATCGCGACGCCGATCGGCCCCTGCGGGGTGTCGAGCACCGGTTCGGCCGAGCCGGGGATCACGTCCCGCCGGGGGATGCCGTCGGCCAGTCCGGTCGACTCGAGGAGTCCGCGGAACGGCACGAACTCGCCGAACGGCACGGTGCGGACCTTGTCGTAGCGGTCGCGTTCGGTGCCGTCGGGCCAGATCGCCGACTGGTAGTTGACGGTGCCCTCGACCGGCTCGGGTACGGCGTAGAACCAGCCCGGGATGAGGGTCGCGTTCCGCTCGATCGCGATCTGGTTGGTGATGACGATGGCTTCGTCGATCGAGAGCGAGGCACCCGGGTTCACCACGTTCTCGGGCCAGAGGATGAGGTCGACCGGGCGGTCGATGAGCTTCGTCGCTTCGACATGGCGGGCGAGCACGACCGGTGCCTGGTTGGCTGCCGCCCGGGTGCCCTGTGGGCCGCCACCCTGGACGAGGGCGACGGTGACGGACTCGCCGACTTGGAGCCCCGGCGTCGGCAGCGTCGCCGCAACGAGCGACCCGGCGAGCACGACACCACCGACGAGCAGGGGGAGGATCCGGATCTCGAGCACCGCCGTGGCCATCTGCCCGATCATGACGGTGAGGGCGATCACGTAGAGCGGGCCGGCGAGCGAGGCGGTCTGCCCGAGCGGGGAGTCGACCTGGGCGAGGGCGAGGTTCGCCAGCGGCACACCACCGAAGGGGAACCACCATCGGGTCAGTTCGGCGAGCGCGAACATGCCGGGATAAACGACCCGGCGGGACGGCCCACCGGGCGTGATGGCCGCGGCCACCCCGTGATAGGCGGCGTAGGCCGCACCGGCGATGAGGTAGCCCGGCAGGGTCAGGTCGGCCATCCAGAGCATCGCCGGATACAGCCAGGCGGCGGTGGCGAGCCACGTCCGCCAGAAACGGGTCCACATCGACTGCTCGCCGATCGCGAGATCGAGCAGGGCGAAGCCGATGAAGGCGAGGGGCCAGAAACCCCACGGCGGCACCGAGCCGGCCAGACAGAAGCCGGCGATCAGCGGCACCGTGATCGCTCGCCATCCGGTCAGGTTCATCGTGGTGCTCCCGCCGGATCGTCGATGGACGCCGCAACGCTACGGGCTGCGCCGATGACCGCGGGGATACCGATCCCCCGATATGACGCCCCGGTCAGGTGGACCGACGGCAGACGTTCGGCGAGGGACGCGATGGCGAGGTCGACCCGGTCACGGTGGCCGACCGTGTACTGCGGGAGCCCGTCGGTCCACCGCTGGAGTCGATGGGCGGTCGGTTCGGCGTCGGTGAGGAGCAGCGAGCGGGTCTCGTCGAGGAGCGCCCGGATCAACTCGTCGTCGGGAAGATCCCGGGCCCGTGTGTCGTGGTGACGGCCTGAGGTGGCGCGCACCAGCACGCGGCCGGGACGGCGGTGATGGACCCACTTCGTGGACAACCAGGTGCTTCCCGTCATCAGGCCGCCGCCGGCGACGGGGAAGAGCGCTCCCGACGCGTCGAGCTCCCGCCCGAGCCGGGTCTGTTCGAACTCGAACGTCACCTGGGCCACCGACGCGGTCGGGATCGTGGCCAGGGCCTCGGCGGTCTCGGGGCTCGAACGTTCCAGCATGCGGACGGCGTGGCGGGCCTCGACGGCGATCACCACGTGATCGGGCCGCATCACCGCACCGTCGGCGAGGTGGACCTCGTGACCCGTGACCTCGACGGCCGCCACACCGGTCGAGATCGCTCCGTCGGGAAGGGCGTCGGCCAACGCGACCAGGATCCGCGCGGTGCCACCCCGCACGCCGTGGAAGACCGGTTGCTGCTGCGCGCTGCCGAGCGTCGGCCCCGTGCTGGGGCGGACCGAGCGGATGCCCCGGATCATCGAGACGTCGGCTCGCGCCGCCCTGTCGAGGATCGGCGCGCCCGCGGCGAGGCTCAGCTGGTCGACGTCACCGGCGTTGATCCCCGCGGTGAGCGGGTCGATGAGCCAATCGGTGATCTCGTCACCGAGCCGGGCCCGGGTGACCGAACCCACGCTCACGTCGGTCTCGCCCAACCCGGCCGGATCGTCGACGGCGTCGGCGTCCCGACGGGCACGGTCGACGGCGTCGGCGGAGACGACGCCGGACGCGGCGAGTGCCTCCAGATCGGTGGGCACACCGAACGCGAGCCCGGCGGGGAGCGGGAAGAGCGCACCGTTGCGCCCGATGTAGGCCGGCACGGTCGAGGCCGGCGACACGAGGTCGTCGCCGAGGCCCAGTTCACGGACGAGTGTCGTCGCCTCGGGCACCCGGGCGAGGAAGTTGTCGGCGGCCAGGTCGACGGCGTCACGCTCGCCGACAGGGGAGGACCAGATCTTGCCGCCGATGCGATCGGCGGCCTCGATCACCCGGACGGTGTGGCCGGCGAGGTGCAGATCCCGCGCCGCCGTCAGGCCGGCGAGCCCGGCGCCGATGACGACGACATCGGGCATCTCAGTCGGCGCCGACCGGGTCGGGGCGCCGACCCTCGTCACCGTCGGCTCGGCCCACGGCGTGCACCAACTCGACGATGCGGCCGATCGTCTCGGGGTTCGCGGCCGGGATGACACCGTGGCCGAGGTTGAACACGTGGCCGGGGTGCCCGCCGTTGTCGTCGAGCACCCGCCGGACCTCGGGTTCGACGACCTCCCACGGCGCGGTCAGCAGTGCTGGGTCGAGGTTGCCCTGGAGGGCCACCCGGCCGCCGGTGCGTTCCCGGGCGACGGCGAGCGGTGTGCGCCAGTCGACCCCGACGACCTCGGCACCGGCGTCGGCCATGTCGGCGAGGAGCTCGCCGGTGTTGATGCCGAAGTGGAAGCGGGGCACACCGAAGTCCTCGGCGGCGGCCAGGACCTTGGCCGCGTGCGGCTTCACGAACTCCCGATAGTGCTCGGGCCGCAGGCCGCCGGCCCAGGAGTCGAACAGCTGCACCGCCCGGGCACCGTTGGCGACCTGGTTCGCGAGCGTGGCGATCGCATAGTCGGCGAGCCGGTCGGCCAGGCGATGCCACAGGTCGGGATCGGAGAACATCAGCGCCTTGACCTTGGCGTAGTCCTTGCTCGGCCGGCCCTCCACCAGATAGGCGGCGAGGGTGTACGGGCCACCGGCGAAGCCGATCAGCGGGACCTCGTGAGGGAGCTGCTCGACGAGGGAGCGCACGGTCTCGCTCTGGAACGGCAGGTCGTCGTCGTCGATCGGTCGGAGCCGCTCGAGATCGGCAGCGGAGGTGAAGGGCTGCTCGCACGTCGGCCCGACACCCGGCGTGATGTCGATGCCGAAGCCCGACACCCAGACCGGGGTGACGATGTCGGAGAACAGGATCGCCGCGTCGACGCCGTAGCGGCGGACGGGTTGCATCGTGATCTCGGTCGCCCGTTCGGCATCGGAGATGGCCTGCAGGATCGAACCCTCACCGCGGACCTCGAAGTACTCCGGGAGGGAGCGGCCCGCCTGGCGCATGAACCAGACCGGCACCCGATCACCGGGGAGCTGGGCGGCGGCTCGGAGCAGCGGAGGAAGCGGAGCGGCGTCGGCTCCCGTGGCGGTGTCGGTCACGCCTGCGGAGGGTACCCGTCGCTCGGTCCGGGTGGAGGGCGGCGGGCCGTACACTCGATGCCCCCTGATCGGCGGTTGCCGACGGACCCGCGAACCAGAAGGCATCCGATGACCGAAGCCGCTCCCGGCGAACCATCGACCAGCGTCGAGGCCGAACTCGCCGCCGAGCGAGCCCACCTGGCGCGCGCCCATGCCCGCCTCGAAGCGACCCGAGCCGAAGCGATCGCCGTTCGAACGATGGTGGATGTCGGTCGCGGCGGAACCCAGCAGGCCCGCTGGGAACGCGAGGTCATCAACGAGAACATCGCGAATCGTCTGTCCGAGCTCGAGCTCGGCGATCGTTCGCTGGCGTTCGGCCGGATCGATCAGACGCCCGAGGCCGGTGGTGGGAGCTTCGTCGTCGGCCGGATCGCCGTCGCCGACGACGATGCCGAGCCGCTGGTGGTCGACTGGCGCGCGCCGGTCGCCGAGCCGTTCTACCGCGCCACCGGTCGCGATGCGTTGGGGCTGGTGCGTCGGCGCCACTTCGTGTCCCGCGGACGCACGCTGGTCGATCTCGAGGACGAGTTCTTCGGCGACGCCGCCGGTGCGACCTCGGTCGTGGTCGACGGACGGGAGCTCCGCGGTGGCGGGGCGCTCGTCGCCGCCCTCGAGCAGTCCCGGACGGGACGGCTCGGCGACATCGTGGCGACGATCCAGGGGGAGCAGGACGAGATCATCCGGGCCGAGCTGCCGGGTGTGCTGGTGGTGCAGGGCGGCCCCGGCACGGGCAAGACGGTGGTGGCGCTGCACCGGGCCGCCTACCTGCTCTACACGCACCGCTTCCCACTGGAGGGCCAGGGTGTGCTCGTGGTCGGGCCGAACCGGCTGTTCCTCGGCTACATCGAGCAGGTTCTGCCCTCCCTCGGCGAGTCGGGCGTGGAGCTCGGCGTGCTGGCCGACCTGGTCGGTGGTGGTGTTCGGGTCCAGGGTCGTGACGCCGAGCCGGTCGGCCGGGTCAAGGGCGATCTCCGGATGGCGACCGTCGTCCGCCGGGCGTTGCGGGATCGGCAGCGGCCGCTGACCCGGACCGCCGAGATCGGTGTCGGTTCGAGGATTCTCCGAATGACGCCCGAGGTCTCGGAGCGGATCATCCGGGAGGCCCGGAAGCGGTTCTCGACGCACAACGCGGGCGTGAAACACGTGCGGTCGGCGGTGATCGAGGCCCTCGCGAACTCCCATCCGCACGACATCGACATCCCGACGCTGCGCGAGGACCTGGACGGCGACGCCGCGTTCCTCGCGGTCGTCGAGTGGATGTGGCCGGCCCTGACCCCGGCCGAACTGCTCCACGACCTGTACGGCTCGACGGCGCTGCTGCGCTCGGCCGGCCGGGGCCTGACCGACGACGAGGTCGCACTGCTCCACCGCCCGAGAGAGGTCGACGGCCAGGTTCGCCATCGTGTCTGGACCACCGACGACGTGCCGGTGCTCGACGAGGCGCGGGAGATCCTCGGCACTCGACGGCGCGGCAACGCTCGCGGTGCCGACCTCGATGAGGTCCGCACGTATGGCCACATCGTCGTCGACGAGGCGCAGGACCTCTCTCCGATGCAGCTCCGGATGCTGACCCGGCGTTCGTTGAACGGCTCGATGACGATCGTCGGCGACATCGCCCAGTCGACCGGCGCGTGGGCCCACGCCGATTGGCAGGAAGTGCTCGATCATCTGCCCGATCGGGAGCCGCCGCGTCGGATCGACTTGACCGTCGGCTACCGCATCCCCGGACCGTTGATGGATCCGGCGATCGCGACGCTGACCGTGGCGGCGCCGGAGTTGACGGCCCCGGTGGCGGTCCGAGGTGACGGCGAGCCGGCCCGATTCGTCGATCTGAGCGACGACCCCGAGCGTGAGCTCGTGGAGGAGGTGCTCCGGGCGCGGGATGCGTCGGACGAGGGCAACGTGGCCGTCGTGGTCCCGGAGTCGCAGTACGACGTCGTGGTCGAGCTGCTGAACGACGCCGGACTCGAGGTGGGACGTGGTCCACGCGATGGATTGGATCGGCAGATCTCGGTGGTGCCCGTCGGACTGGTGAAGGGCCTCGAGGTCGACACGACCGTGGTGGTCGATCCGGGTGCCATCGTCCGCGAGGAGAGCCAGGGGGCCCGGGCCCTCTACGTCGCGCTCACCCGCTCGACGCAGCGCCTCTCGATCGTGCATGACGGCGCGGTGCCCTCCTGGCTCGCGACGATGGCGGGGGCGGCGCCGCTGTCCGAGCCGGCCCCGACGCGGACCGCACCGACCCGTCCGTCAGCGACTCCGGCCGGGGCGGCGTCGATCGACGTGCGGATCGACGATCCGGCCGCCGAGACCTCCCAGGGTTCCCTTTTCGACTAGTCGGTCTCGACGACGGGCGGCGTCTCGGGCAACGTGTGGCGCACACGCAGTCGGGTCACACACCACTCGCCGTCGCGCTCGACGAGACGGAGGTCGAGGTGGCCGTCCACCACCTCGGTCGTGACGTCCACCCTGGTCGCGATTCTCACGCGGACGGTGTCGAGCCTGAAGGCGTCGATCATGACGGCAGGTTCGATGTCCGGAGCGATCGAGAGGAGCATGCCCTCGTCGACTGTGGTGACCAGGGCGACCCCCGCACAGGTCCGCTCGGCAGGCACCACGACGCTCGTGTTCTCGACCATCACGATGCCGGGAAGTCCGGATCGAACCGCGACGACCGTCGTGTGTGTCTCGGCTCGCAGCCACGCCGTTCCCGCGACGGCCAGTACGGCGCCGAGGATTGGGAGGGCGATGAGCCATCGACCGTTGCCGTTCTCGTCGCGCATCGTCGAGTGGTGTCAGCGTGTCTCGACGACGGCGGAGCGCCAGCGCTCGAAGCGTGTGTCGTCGATGCCGAGGC
>JAHDCV010000004.1:60907-86201 GCA_020629695.1 Acidimicrobiales bacterium
GTCTCGACGACGGCGGAGCGCCAGCGCTCGAAGCGTGTGTCGTCGATGCCGAGGCCGTCCCGTCGGAGTCCGTGCCAGTCACCGTAGGTGTCGCACATGGCCTCGATCGAGGCCGACAGCATCGACGCCTCCACGCCGAGCAGGAACCGCAAGCCGTCGAGGGCGTGGGCGGGCAGCTCGTCCGGATCGACACCACGATCAGCGGCGATCTGCTGCCTGGCTTGCGCCAGGCGCTCTTCGACATAGCCCACCCGCACGGTGTTGGTGGCCAGGTAGTCGGCCATGATCGTGTCGTCGTCGACGCCGAGCCATCCGAGCAGACACGCGGCGACGAACCCCGTGCGGTCCTTTCCCGCTGTGCAGTGGAACAGCACGGGTTCCCCCGGGTGATCGACGATGGTGTCGAAGACGGGTCGATAGAGCGGGAGTCGGTCCGTGACGATGCGTCGGTAGTACTCGACTGCACCTGCCGCCATCGTGGCCGCGGCGTCCGGGTCATCGATCCGGCTGGCCATCTCGGCGAAGCCGCCGTCGCCCGACGAGACGGAGACGGGCACGTTCTGCACGCCGGAGAACGGCGGCGTCGGTGCACCGGCGATCTCGTCGGGTCGTCGGAGGTCGATGACCCGGGCGAGCCCGAGCCCGTCGTACACCGCCATCGCCTCGTCGGAGAGCTCGTTCATCCGGCCGCCGCGGAAGAACACGCCACGTCGGACCGATCCGCCGTCGGCGGTGCGGTATCCCCCCAGCTCCCGGAGGTTCGTGTGCGCCCAGTGGACGATCGGATCGGTCATCGGGACTCCCGGGGTCAGCGGCCGAAACTCCACCACAGGCTCACCGAGATCGCGGCCAGAGTGATGACGGCGATCGTGATCTTCTGGGAGCGGGGGATCTTGCCGTCTTCGGGGATCCCCGGGATCCGGCGTCGGATGTATCGCAGCGCCCGATCGGCCCACGCAACGTCCTTCGAGAGGATCGTGAGGCCGCCGGCGATGATCAACCAACCCGGTCCGGGCAGCGGGAGCGCGATGATGCCCACGATCACGGTCAGGAAGCCCAACGTCATCCGTGCGACCCGCACGAGCGCGTGCGACTTGGCCTCCTCGACGGTCTCCTCCCGCTCCCCGGTCTCGAACTCGGCCCGGATCGCGGCTTCTTCGATGCGGTGGAACAGCCCGTCGTCGTCAGAAGGCATGTACTCGGTCTCGTCATTCGTCATCTCAGGGTCCAGCGTCGGCGATGGTCCGGAAGTTCCGGCGATCAGGTTCCGGCCAATGCCGAGACGACCGGAGCGAACTGGTCAATCTCGTCGGGCCCCACGGTGATGTAGGAGAAGCCGTACTCCTCACGTCGGGCCTGGAGGTCCTCGATCATCTGCTCGGCCGTACCGACCAGCGCCAGCGGCGACCCGACCGCCTGTTCGGGGCTGAGCCCGAGCCCCGGGGCCATCGCATCGATGGTGCCCTGCTTGTCGTCGGTGAACACCACGAAGAACACCCGCACCTGCAACTCGATGTCGTCGAATCGGTCGCCGGCGCCCTCCTTCACCCACGCCAGCTTCTCGGCGAAGCGTTCGGCCGTCGTGTCGGCCGAGGTGGTCGCATCGACCGCACCCGACTTGAGGTTGGGGTTGATGCCGACGATGTCGGCGACCCGACCGGCGTAGCGGAGCATGCGGGGGCCGCCGCCACCGATCATCAGCGGGATCGGGCGCTGCACGGGCTTCGGCAGCAGATCGAGGTCGGTGATCGTGTAGTGCTCACCGTCGAACGAGAAGGGGCCGTCCGCATGGAGCCCCCGGATGATCTCGATCGATTCCTGCATCCGGTCGATCCGCACGCCCGGGCGGTCGTAGGTCATGCCTGCGGCGTCGTAGTCGGTCTTCATCCAGCCGGCGCCGATCCCCATCTCGACCCGGCCCTCCGAGAGGATGTCGAGCGTGGCCATCTCGGAGGCGAACACGACGGGGTGGCGGTAGTCGTTGCACCACACGAGCGCCCCGACCTTGAGGGTGCTGGTCGCATCGGCCGCCGCCTGGAGCGCGAGTGTTGGGGCGAGCTGACCGTCGAAGTGATCCGGCAGGGTGAGCGTCGAGTAGCCGAGATCCTCGACCTTTCGGGCCTGCTCGGCCCAGGCTTTCGCGTCGGTGGTGTTCTTGGCCTGGATGGCGAATCGGAAGGGGCGAACCATGGCGGCGACCCTAGCCCTGGGTCGCCGTGCCGACGGCCTCGGCTGGGTCTGCTGACACCGTTGCTCGGTACGGTTCGTGCATGGCGGCGACGACACATCCGGCTCTCGAGGGCTTCACTCCCGCCGCCGCGGCGTGGTTCTCCACCAACTTCGTCGAACCGACCCCGCCCCAGGCACAGGGGTGGCCCCGGATCGCGAACGGCGAGCACACGCTGATCCTCGCGCCGACGGGGTCGGGCAAGACGCTGTCGGCGTTCTTCTGGGGTCTGGATCGGCTCACGTCCCAGCCCCGGCCCGAGTCGAAGAACCACCGCACCCGGATCCTCTACATCTCGCCGCTGCGGGCCCTCGCCGTCGACGTGGAGAAGAACCTCCGCGGCCCGCTGCACGGCATCCGGCTCGCAGCGGAACGCCTCGGTGAACCCTTCGTCGAACCCGACGTCGCCCTCCGCACCGGCGACACCCCGCAGCAGGAACGCCAGCGGTTGCGACGGCATCCGCCGGACCTGCTGATCACCACGCCGGAGTCGCTCTATCTGATGCTGACCTCGGCCGCACGGGAGACGCTCGCCGGGGTCGAGACGGTGATCATCGACGAGATCCACGCACTCGCGGCGACCAAGCGTGGCGCGCACATGTCGCTGACACTCGAGCGGCTCGATCGGGTGACCGAACGCCCGCCGCAGCGGATCGGCTTGTCGGCCACGCAGCGACCACTCGACGAGATCGCCCGCTTCCTGGGCGGATCCGAGCCGACACCGGAGGGCCGCCGGCCCCGTCCGGTCGCGATCGTCGACGCCGGGGTGCGCAAGCCCCTCGACGTCGAGGTCGTCGTGCCGGTCGAGGACATGGGGCGCCTCGGTGAGGTCGTCACCGACGAACCGATGTCGGGGCCCGCCGCCGCCGGACCGGTCCGCCGGTCGATCTGGCCGTCGATGCACCCGAAGCTGCTCGAGCTGATCCTCGAGCACCGGTCGACGATCGTCTTCGTGAACGCTCGGCGGCTCGCCGAGCGCCTGGCCACCCGCCTCAACGAGCTCGCCCTCGCCGCGGAGTCCGGCGACGATCCGGCGAACATCTCCGACGAACAGCAGGGCGTCGCCGCGCTGCCGGGCCGGGAGGTCGTCAAGGCCCACCACGGGTCGTTGAGTCGGGAGCAGCGTCTGCTCATCGAGGACGAGTTGAAGCGGGGCGAGCTCAAGGGACTCGTGGCCACGTCGTCGTTGGAACTCGGGATCGACATGGGGGCCGTCGACCTCGTGGTGCAGGTCGAGTCGCCGGGTGCGGTGTCGAGAGGACTCCAGCGCATCGGACGGGCCGGGCATCAGGTCGGAGCACCGTCGAAGGGCAAGCTGTTCCCGAAGCACCGGGCCGATCTCATCGAGGCCGCCGTCGTGGTCGACCGGATGATCGCCGGCCAGATCGAGGCGACCGAGATCCCGCGGAACACCCTCGACGTGTTGGCCCAGCAGATCGTCGCCTGTTGCGCGCTCGACGAGTGGTCGGTGGACGACCTGAGCGAACTGATCCGTGGTTCGGCCAACTTCGTCGACCTCTCGGACGAAGCGCTGCACGCAACGCTCGACATGCTGTCGGGCCGCTACCCGTCGGACGAGTTCGCCGAGCTCCGGCCCCGCATCGTGTGGGATCGCGTCGCCGGCACGGTGCGGGGTCGTCCGGGTGCGCAGCGCCTCGCCGTGACCTCCGGCGGCACGATCCCCGACCGCGGGCTCTACGGCGTGTTCCTGCCCGACGGTGCCCGCGTCGGTGAACTCGACGAGGAGATGGTCTACGAGTCCCGCCCGGGCGAGACGTTCCTGCTCGGTGCGTCGACCTGGCGGATCGAGGACATCACCCACGAACGTGTCGTGGTGACGCCGGCCCCGGGGGTTCCCGGCAAGATGCCGTTCTGGCACGGCGACGGCCCCGGTCGGCCACTCGAGCTCGGTCGGGCGATCGGCACGTTCGTCCGGGAGATCTCGGCGGGGAGCGAGGACGAGGCCCGTGCCCGACTCTCGGGCCGCCACGGACTCGACGCCCTCGCGACCGACAACGTGCTGTCGTTCCTGGCCGAGCAACGTGAGGCCACCGGCACCCTCCCCGACGATCGGACGATCCTGGTCGAGCGGTTCCGTGACGAGATCGGTGATTGGCGGATCTGCATCGTGAGCCACTTCGGGGCACAGGTGCACGCACCGTGGGGGATGGCACTCCAGCACCGGCTGACCGAGATGTGGGGCTGGGACGTCGAACTGATGTGGTCCGACGACGGCATCGTGATCCGGCTGCCCGAGGCGATCGATCGACTCCCACTCGAGGAGTTGCTGATCGACCCCGACGACCTCGACGAGTTGTTGATCGCGCAACTCCCCGGCTCCGCGCTGTTCGCGTCACGGTTCCGCGAGTGCGCCGCACGTGCGCTTCTGTTGCCTCGCCGCCGGCCCGATCGACGGACCCCGCTCTGGCAGCAGCGGCAGAAGGCGGCCGACCTGCTGACGGTCGCGGCGAAGTACCCGTCGTTCCCGATCCTGTTGGAGACGACGCGGGAGTGCGTGAACGACGTCTTCGACGTTCCCGCTCTTCGTCAGATCCTCGGGGAGCTCCGCAGTCGGAAGATCCGGGTCGTGCCGGTCGACACCGAGACGGCGTCGCCGATGGCGTCGTCGCTGCTGTTCGGCTGGGTCGCCCAGTACATGTACGAAGGTGACGCGCCCCTGGCCGAGCGTCGGGCCGCCGCCCTCGCCCTCGACCGGGATCTCCTCCGAGACCTCCTGGGCGCCGAGGAGCTCCGCGAGCTGCTCGACCCCGACGTGCTCGAGACCCTCGAGGCGGAGCTCCAGCGGCGGGCCGAGGGTTGGCGGGCCCGCCACACCGACGGCGTCGAAGAACTCTTCCGGTGGCTCGGTCCACTCGACCGCACGGAGGTGGCCGATCGGGCCGAGGCCGATCTCGACGTCGTCGCCGCCGTCGAAGAGCTCCTGCGGGACCGACGGATCATCGAGGTCGCGGTGGGGGATCGCCTGCGTCTCACCTCGGCCGAAGACGCCGCCCGTGTGCGCGACGCACTGGGATCGGCCTTGCCGCCGGGCCTGCCCGCGGCCTTCACCGACTCGGTCGCGGATCCACTCGGCGACCTGCTCCATCGCTTCGCCCGGACCAACGGTCCGTTCCTGACCGAGGACGCCGCCACGGCCCTCGGGCTCGAGTTCGAGCGGACACAGGCCGGGCTCGAGCGACTCGAGCGTGATGGGCGAGTGGTCCGGGGTGAGTTCCGGCCCGGTGGGGTCAGTCGCGAGTGGTGCCACCAGGAGGTCCTGCGGGTGCTGCGGCGGCGCAGCCTGGCGGCGTTGCGGGCGGAGGTCGAACCCGTCGATGCCGACGTGCTCGCCCGGTTCCTGCCCACATGGACTCACGTGGGATCCCGGCTCCGGGGCGTCGACGGGCTGGCCGAGGTGATCACCAGTCTCCAGGGAGCGGCGCTGCCCGCGTCGGTCCTGGAGACCGACCTCCTCCCGGTCCGGCTGCCCGGCTACCAGTCGTCTGATCTCGACACACTGCTGACCTCCGGGGAGCTCGTCTGGGCCGGTGGCGGCGGGATCGGGGCTGCCGACGGACGGATCCGGCTGGTCTGGCGGGATCAAGCGCCGTTCCTGCTCCCCGATGCGGAGGAGCCGCCGACCTCGCCGACCCATGACGTGTTGCGCTCGCATCTCGGGACCCGCGGCGCCTCGTTCTGGCCCGACCTCGTCGGGGCGGTGTCGGCCGCCGGCGAGGACTATGCCGACCCGGTCGTGCTCGCCGCCCTCTGGGATCTGGTGTGGGCCGGTGAGGTGACGAACGACGCGCTCACGCCGCTCCGCTCGTTGCTGTCGGGCGGGTCGCCCCAGAAGCGATCGTCGGCGAAGGGTCGAGGCCGGGCGACCAGACCGAACCTCCGGGCGATGAGCCGGATCGGTCCGCCGGCGGGTACCGGTCGATGGTCACTCGTCGATGAGCTCCGCCGACCGGTCCCGCCAGCGACCGAAGTCCGTGTGACCCGTGCCCAGCAGTTGTTGGAGCGCTACGGCGTGCTCACCCGCGAGATGGCCCTCGCCGAGGGGGCCGAGGGTGGCTTCGCCGGTGTCTACCCGGTGCTCAAGGAACTCGAGGAGCGGGGTCAGATCCGCCGCGGGTACTTCGTGGCCGGGCTCGGCGCTGCGCAGTTCGCGCTCCCCGGAGCGGTCGATCGGCTCCGCGATCAGCGACGCACGGGTCTCGACGACCACGAGCCCGAGCTGCTCGTCCTGTCGGCCGTCGACCCCGCCCAGCCGTACGGCGCGGCGCTGGCCTGGCCCGAGACCGCCGGTCGGCCGGCACGTCGGGCGGGCTCCCAGGTCGTGTTGCTCGACGGTGAGCCACTGGTGTTGCTCGAGAGCTCGGGCCGCAGCCTGGTGGTGTTCCCCGCCGGGCGCGACGACCATCGGTGGATCGGCGCACTCGTCGATCTGGTTCGCACCAGGCGGGTGCCGACGATCGAGATCCGCAAGATCGACGGCGAGCCGACGGCGGAACACCCCGAACTCCGCGACGCATTGCTCGCCGGCGGCTTCTCCCCCGGGTACAAGGGGCCGATCCTCCGGACCTGACCTCGACGGCCACCGTCCCACCGCTGCGGGCGTGTCCCGACCCCAAAACCCAGTGGGGACTGGCGTCTGCAGCCGCCAGCCCCCTGGGTGGGTGGACCATGGACGTTACAGAACGGTTGCCCTGTCCACCATTGTTCGTACCAATTGCATGTTCTCGTTCCGGGGTACAGGAATCGAGCGGTCAGCGCAGCCAGACCGCCGTGTCGACGGGGAGCTCGCCGGTGTCGGTCAGTGGCCCGGACGTCAAAAGCACGTCCCCGTCGATGCCGACGGGTGCGGTGCTCATGTTCACGACACAGCGGACACCGCTGCCGCGTCGGAACGCGAACACGCCGTCGCCGGCCTCGAGGAACTCGAGCATCTCGTCGTCGACGAGATGGTCCCGGCGGAGGGCGAGGGCCGCACGGTAGAGCTCGAGCACGGAACCCTCGACCTCGGCCTGGGCTTCGACCGACATCGCGCCGAACTCGGCTGGCATCGGGAGCCACGGCTCGTCCGAACCGAAGCCGAAGGCCGGACCTTCGTTCGTCCAGGGCATCGGCACCCGACAGCCGTCCCGGCCCTTTGCGGTGTGTCCGGAGCGTTCCCAGACGGGGTCGTCGAGCACGGCCTCGGGGAGGTCGTGCACCTCGGGGAGGCCGAGCTCCTCACCCTGATACAGGTACGTGCCGCCGGGGAGTGCGAGCATCAGCAGCGCGACCGCTCTTGCTCGTGTCACGCCGGTGTCGGCGTCGAGGACGGTGCGATCACCGTTGAGGAGCCAGTCGCGCCAGTCGGTGCCTTCGGGCAGACCGAGGCGGGTGGCGTGGCGCACGACGTCGTGGTTCGACATGACCCACGTGGGGGCCGCGCCGATGGCGCCCTGGGACTCGAGCGACTCCTCGATGATCTTCCGGTAGGCCGCCTCGGTCCAGTCCGCTTCGAGCAGCGAGAAGTTGAAGGACTGGTGGTACTCGTCGGGCCGGAGATACAGCGCCAGCCGCTCGGGTCGCGGCACCCACGCCTCGGCGACGAGCATGCGGCCGCCGGCGTACCCGTCGAGGACGGCACGCCACTCCCGCACGATCGGGTGGATGCCGTCTCGATCCCAGAAGGGGTGATTCTCGGTGCCCCGGGCTCCGGCCAGCAGCCGCTGCTCCTCGTTGGCGTCCGGGTAGCCCGGCGCCTTCACGAGACCGTGGGCCACGTCGACGCGGAAGCCGTCGAGGTCCCGGTCCATCCAGAAGCGCAGCACGTCGCAGAACTCGGAGCGGACCTCGGGGTGCTCCCAGTTGAGATCCGGCTGCTCGGGAGCGAACAGATGGAGATACCACTCGCCGTCGGGCAGACGCGTCCAGGCGGGTCCGCCGAACACACTGCGCCAGTCCGAGGGTGGCTCCGAACCGTCGGGGCCCTTGCCGGGGCGGATGTGGTAGCGCTCCCGCGACGGATCGCCGATCGGTGCGTTGATGGCCTCCTGGAACCACACGTGCTGTTCGGAGGTGTGGTTCGGCACGAGGTCGCCGATCACCTTGATGCCGTGCTCGTGGGCCTCGCGCACGAGCGCTTCCGCCTCCGCGAGCGTGCCGTACTGCGGATCGATGTCGCGGTAGTCAGCGACGTCGTAGCCGCCGTCGGCCAGCGGTGACCGGTACCACGGGTTGATCCAGATGGCGTCGACGCCGAGGTCCCGGAGGTAGCCGAGCCTGCTGCGAAGGCCGGCGATGTCGCCGGTGCCGTCCCCGTTCCCGTCGGCGAAGGAGCGGATGTAGACCTGGTAGACCACGGCGGTTCGCCACCAACGGTCGATCTGGGCTGCGTCGGTCGTCATCCCGGCAGTCTGGTCACCTGGATGGCCGTGTCACACCGGTGTGGCCCTAATCTCACCAGATTCCTGAGGGCGACACGATCTGGCGAACCGCGGCGAGGCTCGAGCCGGCGCTGACGGGACGGACCGTGACGGCGTTCGAGGCCGCTCGTCTTCCCCGCCCCTGGGTGTCGCCCGGCACGCTGGTGACCGGCGTCGAAGCTCGTGGCAAGTACCTGCTGGTCCACTTCGACGACGGTCGGACGCTCGAGTCGCACATGTTGATGTCCGGGTCGTGGCATCTGTACCGCGTCGGGGAGCGCTGGCAGCGATCCCGGGCGTCGGCCCGGGTCGTGCTCACGACCGATCACGGATGGCAGGCGGTCTGCTTCAATGCGCAGAAGATCCGACTGGTCCGAACCGACCGAGTGGTGTCCCATCTCGGTCCGGACCTGACCGGCCCGTCGCCCGACCTCGACCTGGCGGTCGCGAGGTTCGCCACTCACAGCACCGACCAGACGATCCTGGCCGAGGCCCTGCTCGACCAGCGGATCTGCTGCGGCGTCGGCAACGTCTACAAGTCGGAGACGTTGTGGGCCTGCGGGCTCCATCCGGAGACCCTGGTGGCGGACACGTCGGTGCCGTTGCGGCGCACGATCGTCGAGACCGCCCACCGGCAGCTCCGGGCGAATCTCGGAGGCGGCGCCCGCACGACGGTCTCGTCCGGGCTCGCCGCATACGACCGCGCCGGGGCGCCGTGCCTCCGATGCGACGGAACGATCGTCCGTTCGGTGCACGGCGCCGACGCTCGGTCGACCTATTGGTGTCCGGGTTGCCAGGTGGCGCCGACCTGAGCGGCCGGCGCCACTCGGGTCAGGCGTGGCTGATGGCGTCGAGCACGTTCAGTTTCGACGCCCGCCGGGCGGGGAAGTAGGCGGCGATCACGCCGATCACGCCGCCGACGACGAGGTAGACGACGAGGCTGCCCCACGGGATGCCGACCTTGCTGATGAAGCTGTCCGGGATCGCGATCACGGCCGCCCAACCGAGGAGCAGGCCCATCCCGATGCCGAGCAGTGCGCCGAAGATCGACACGATCACGGCCTCCCACCGGATGGTCGACTTGAGCTGGCTGCGGGTCATGCCGACGGCCCGGAGCAGACCGATCTCCCGGGTCCGTTCGAGCACCGACAGCGCCATCGTGTTGATGATGCCGAAGAAGGCGACGACGAGGCAGAGGACCAACAGACCGCTGATGACGATCTGGATCTGGCCGACCTGCCCCTCGACCTCCTCCTGGAACTCGGTGTTGTCCTGCACGGTGAGCTGGGCGAAGTTGTTCGTGACCGTCTCCACGTCGGCCCGTGCAGCGGCGGCGTCGGCGCCGTCGGGGAATGTGACCCCGACGAAGGCAACGGCGTCGATCTGCACGTGCTGGCGGCTCAGTTCACGGTTCACGATGAAGGCGTTCTCCACGATCGAGCGGTCGTCGTAGATCAGTTCGACGGTCAGGTCGGTGGTGAACCCGTCCTCGAACTCGACGGGCACGGTCGTGCCGAGGGCCCAACCTCGATCCGCCGCGGTCTCGTCGAAGACGGCCAGTCCGCGCTCGCTGAGCTCGGCGACGCCGTCGACGATGCCCGGGTTGATCACGGCCGTGCCCGTCGCGGTGTCGAACCCGGTCACCGACTCGACCTCACCGTCGACGAACATCTCGACGATCGCGAAGCCGGCGACGTCCTCGGTGGTGTCGAGCGCATCGAGTTGCTCGACGACACTGCTCGAGAAGTCCAGGCCCTGGTTCGCTTCGTAGACGAACAGGTCGGCCGTGAGTGCGTCGTCGAGCAGATCGTCGAAGGTCGCGAGCAGCGACGCGGTGAGCACGGCCACACCGGTGATGAGGGCGAGCCCGATCATCAGTGCCGTGGCGGTCGCCGCCGTGCGCTGCGGGTTGCGGCTGGCGTTGTCCCGGGCGAGGCGCCCGTTGATGCCGCGAGTGGCTTCGACGGGGATCCCGAGGGTGCCCGCCGCCCGACCGGCGAACAGGGCGCTGAGCATCGAAACACCGATGAAGGTGAGCGCCGCCCCCACGCCGATGGACGTCAGACGGGACGCGGTGCCGTCGATGTCGCCGAACATGCCGAGGGCCAGCAGGACGAGCCCGGGGAGGAGCACGATCGCGCCGGCGACGAGCCGGAAGGTCATGCTCCGCTCTTTGCGGCCGCCGTCGCGGACGGCCTCGAGTGGGGAGACCCGGGAGGCCCGGATGGCGGGCAGGATCGCCGAGAGCACCGTCACCACGAGCCCGACCAGCACCACGACGATCACCGTGCGGGGCTGGATCTGCAACGGTCCGTCCGGGAACGAGTTCCCCCCGGTGCTGAACAGCTGCTTCAGGCCCCAGGCCACGCCGATGCCGCCGAAGAGGCCGACGATCGAGGCGACGATGCCGATGATGACGGCTTCGATCAGCACCATCAGACGGATCTGTGTCCCGCTGGCGCCGATCGAACGCAGCAGGCCGAGTTGCTTGGTCCGTTGCCCGACCAGGATGGCGAAGGTGTTGTAGATGATGAAGGTCGAGACGAACAGCACCACCACGGCGAAACCGAGGAGGATGTTGCCGAAGATGTCGATGAAGCCGCCGAACTCCTCCTGCTGCTCGCCGATGACCGTCTCCCCGGAGACCACTTCGATGTCGGCCGGCAGCAGCGGCTCGATCGCGGTGAGCAGTGCGTCGGCGTCGGTGGAGCCGCCGTTGACGACGATCGAGTCGATCACGTCGCCGGCGTCGAGGATCCGCTGGGTCGTGTCGAGATCGAAGAGGTTGAAGTAGGCACCACCGGTGCCGCCGTCGCCGAAATCGATGATGGCGCTGAGCTGGAACTGTTCCGGCTCGCCGGTGGGCAGCGACATCGTGACCATGTCGCCGACGGCGAAGCCGCCCGCGGTCGCCTGGGACGAATCGAGCGCCACCTGCTGGCCGCTGGGCGCCTCACCCTCGACGATGGTGAAGCTCGAGACCGGACTCGGGCCACCCCAGGAGGAAGTGAAGACCGGTGGCCCGAGGGGCCGGTTGATCTCGCCGTCGGGGAGGAGCGAGTAGGTCTGCTCGAATGCGAAGATCCCGCCTTCTGCGTACTCGACCTCGGGGAGGGCCTGGACGTCGGCGATGATCGACTCGTCGAAGCGGATCAGGTTCTCGCCCGAGGAGTTCAGCTCCGGCTCGACGGCCCGGACCTGGGCATCGACGCCGGCGAAGGCGTCTTCGCTGATCTGGTTGAAGATCGAGCGGAGGCTGTCGGCGAGCACGAACGACCCCGACACGAAGGCCACGCCGAGCACGACCGAGATGAGGGTCAGCGCGAGCCGACCGAGGTTGGCGCGGATCCCGCGCACCACGAGCTTCAGCATGCTCAGTCTCCCAGGCTCTTGATCGTGTCCAGCACGGAGTCCGGGGTGGGATCCTCCATCTGCTTCACGATCTGACCGTCGGCGAGGAACAGGACCCGGTCGCTGTAGGACGCCGTGACCGGGTCATGGGTGACCATCACGATCGTCTGGCCGAGCTCGCGCACGGCTCGGCGCATGAAGTCGAGGATCTCGGCGCTCGTCCTCGAGTCGAGGTTGCCGGTGGGTTCGTCGCCGAAGACGATCTCGGGTCGCGTGGCGAGGGCGCGGGCCACGGCGACACGCTGCTGCTGGCCGCCCGAGAGTTCGTTCGGCCGGTGCGAGATCCGGTCGCCGAGTCCGACGGTCTCGATGACCTCGTGCACCCAGTCCTTGTCGATCTTGCCGTCGCCGAGGTCGCTCGGCAGCGTGACGTTCTCGACGACGTTGAGGGTCGGCACGAGGTTGAACGACTGGAAGATGAAGCCGACCTGCTCGCGGCGCATCTTCGTGAGTTGCTTGTCGTTGAGGGTGCCCAGGTCGGTGCCTCCGATGAAGGCGCTGCCCGACGTGAGGCGGTCGAGGCCGGCCATGCAGTGCATCAGGGTGGACTTGCCCGAACCCGACGGACCCATGATGGCGGTGAACTTGCCGGACTCGAAGCCCACCGAGACGCCCCGGAGGGCGTGTACTTCGGTGTCGCCGGAGCCGTAGACCTTCGAGGCGCTGTCGGCCCTGGCCGCCCAGGTGACCTCTGCTGCCGTGGTCGGTGTCGCCGTCATGCTGTTCTCCCTTCGGTCCCACCTCGGGACCGTCGGGTTCGAACCTAGTGAGCGCCCCCGACGCCGACGTCCTGCCGGAGGGTGACCGTCGGTCCTCCCCGAGCATGAATCGCCGACCGGGGCTGGTGCGATCCAGGAGGTCAGCGCTCGTCGCCGGGACGGACGACGCCGGACTCGTAGCCCGCCACCACCGCCTGGACGCGATCGCGGAGCCCGAGTTTCGCGAGGACGCGGCCGACGTGGGTCTTCACCGTCGTCTCACCGACGAACAGCGCTTCGGCGATCTCGGCGTTCGATCGACCGCGGGCCAGGAGCTCGAAGACCTCCGACTCCCGATCCGTGAGGTCGTCGAGCCCGTGGAGCGGCCGGGTGGTGCCGGCGGTGTCGGTCGTGCGGTGGTGCTCGATGAGGCGTCGGGTGACCGTGGGTGCGAGCAGGGCCTGGCCCTCGGCGACGACACGGACGGCGGCGGCGAGATCGCCGGCCGCGGTGTCCTTCAGCATGAAGCCGCTGGCGCCGTGACGGATGGCCGCCCACACGTAGTCGTCGAGATCGAACGTGGTGAGGATGAGAACCCTCGCCGACGCCTTGCGTTCGTTCAGGCGCTGCATCGCCTCGACGCCGTCCATCCGGGGCATGCGGATGTCCATGAGCACGACGTCGGGCTGGGTGTCGGTGACGACGTGGAGGGCCTCGGCGCCGTCGGACGCTTCACCGACGACGGTCAGGTCGTGCTCGGCCTCGAGGATCATCCGGAAGCCGGTGCGGACGAGCTCCTGGTCGTCGACGAGCACGATCCGGATCACGAGATGCTCCCCGAGCTCGCCGCTGCGTCGGAGGTCGGGATGGAGGCGACCACTTCGAAGCCGCCGCCGACGCGGGGGCCCGATCGGAGGGTTCCGCCGAGCACCTCGACCCGTTCGTTCATCCCGGTCAGACCGTGCCCCTCGGTCGTCGACGCCGCCGCTCCACGGCCGTCGTCGGTGACCCGGATGTCGAGCCCCGCGTCGCCGTGGCCGATCGTGATCGAGACGTTCAGGGACGGACCGGCGTGTTTGATGATGTTGGTCGTGGCCTCCTGCACGATCCGATAGGCCGAGGTCGCGACGACGGCGGGCAGCTCGGCCGAACCGGTCTCGTGGACGTGGGTGACCCGGTGGCCGAGATCCTCGAGGTCCTCGACCAACCCCGCGATCTGATCCAGGCCGGGGCTCGGTTGCCAGCGTTCGTCAGCGGCACCCGTGCGATCGGGGTCCACCTCGTCGTCTTCGCGGAGCAACCCGAGCACCCTCCGCATCTCGGCGAGTGAGGCCCGTCCGCTCTGTTCGACGAGTTCGAGCGAGCGTTTCGCCCCCTCGGGGTCCCGATCGATCACCTGTCGCCCGGCGGCGGCCTGGACGACCATGACCGACAGACCGTGGGCCACCACGTCGTGGAGCTCCCGGGCGATGCGGGTGCGCTCGGACGCGATGGCGGAACGGCGTTCGGACTCCCGCCGACGGGCGACCTCGAGGGTCTCGCGCTGCAGGCGGTCGAGCTCGAGCTGACGATTCAGTGCCTGCTGCCCGAGCACGATCGGCCCGGACGCGAGCAGTGGGACGAGCGGCACCACGTAGGCCGGCGCGTCACCGATCGAATAGCCGAAGATCGTGAACGACGACAGCAGCACCGCGGCAGCGATGGCGACACGGAGGCCCCAGGGGCGCCGGCCGTGGACGACCACGGAGTAGAGGGCGATGATCGTCGCCACCGTGAAGTCGGGATACCCGACGCCCCAGGTCACGGCCTGGGCGACGGTGACGAATGCGACGGTCGCGATGGGCCGCAGCCGGCGGGCGGCAAGGGCGAGCGGACTCGAGGCGACGAGCAACCACTCGATCGGATGGTCGACCGGTTCGAAGTCCTCGAACTCCTCGAGCGGGAGGTCCGAGTTCTGGAACGCGAAGACCACGACGACGGCCATGACCGTCAACGCGACGGCGAGGAACATGTCGGCCGCGAAACGGTGGCGCCGGAACCAGGAGACGAGTCCCACGACCGCAACCTACTCACGCGGGTCGATGCCGGGCGTCGGCCCGTCGGTGGACCGGGCGTCCTCCCGGGGGAGGACCCTCGTGCGGTGACGCGGCCGTCGGTGTCGAACCGGTGGGATGAACCATGGGGCCGACGTCGCAGCGCGGAACTAGGCTCGCCGTCATGGATCGGAGCGCGTGGTGAGGTGTGGCTCGTGCGGCTCCGCCGTCCCCGACGGCGCCAAGTTCTGTCCCACGTGTGGAGCGTCCCAGGCGACCTCGGTCGGCGAACGCCGCCTCGTCACAGTGCTGCACGCCGACGTCGTCGGCTACACCGCGCTTGCCGAGCGGCGAGACCCTGAGCAGGTCAAACGGTTGATCGACGGGTGGTTCGAACGTCTGACCGCCGACATCACGACGTTCGGGGGTGTCATCGACAAGCTGCTGGGTGACGGCATCGTGGCGCTGTTCGGGGCGCCGGTCGCCCACGGCGACGACGCCGAACGTGCGGTGCGCGCCGGTCTTCGTATGCAACAGACCCTCGCATCGGGGGACGGCTCGCTCGACCCGATCCAGATGCGGATCGGCATCAACACCGGCGAGGTGTTGGTCGGGTCGTCGTCGACCGGTGGTGACTACACCGCGATGGGCGACGTGATGAATCTGGGCGCGCGGCTCGAACAACTCGCCGAGCCCGGCCAGGTCCTCGTCGGATCGACCACGCGGGCGGCGACCGTCGACGCCATCGCCTACCGCCCCGTCGGGGTGCTCACCGCAGCGGGGCGCGAGCAGACCGTCGAAGGATGGGTGGCCGAGGCGCCCCTCCGTCGCCCGGGCGAGCGCCGGCAGCGCACGACCCGATTCGTCGGCCGTGAACTCGAGCTCGATGCCCTGCTCGCGCAGGGGGCGCTCGCCATCGGGCGCGAGCGGTCGCATCTGGCCGCGATCATCGGCGACGCCGGTGTCGGCAAGACGCGCCTGGTCCACGAGGCGGCGGACCGGCTTCGCGCCGCCCACACCGGCACCGTCCTGATCGGGCGATGCGTGCCCTACGGCGAAGCGAATGTCTGGTGGCCCGCCGCAGAGCTGTTGCGCGATCTGTTCGGCGTCGGTGCCGACGCCTCACCGGAGGAGGCCCGGGCCGCGCTCGCCGTGTTCGCCGATCCGGGTGCCGCCGCCGAGGAGTGTGAGCGGTCCGAGACCGCGCTGCTCCACGCGCTCGGCTACGCGACCGTGCTGCGGGGCGGTGACCGCCAACGGAATCGGGCCGAGGTGACCTGGGCCTTGACCTCACTCGTGTCCCGGCTTCTCGACGAGGGTCCGGTGGTCATCGTGCTGTCGGACATCCACTGGGCGGCCGAGGCGATCTGGGCCCTGCTCGACCATCTGCTCACGCAGCTCTCCCGCGAGCAGCTCGTCGTCCTGGTCACGGCACGCCACATCGAGGACGAGCTGCCGTTCGCCCGTTGGCACGGATCGTCGGTGACACAGCTCGGACCCCTCACGGAGGACGGCGCCCGGGCCATGCTCTCCGAACTGGAGCTCGGCGCCGGCGGGGAGCTCACCGACGAGTTGGTTCGCCGCAGTGGCGGGAATCCGTTCTTCCTGGAGGAGCTCTCGGCGCTGGCCGCCGATCGGGGTCTCGCCGCGGTCGGGCTCGGCCCCGACCTTCCGGACAATCTCCGGGGGTTGATCGCGGCACGACTCGACGGGCTCGATGCTCCGGTCCGGGCGGTGCTCGACGATGCCGCCGTGCTCGGTCGGGCCGGCGTCATCGGCGGGTTGCGGGTCATGGCGGACAAGACCCGCGATGTGCTCGACATCGACCTCGAACTCGCCGCGCTCGAGTCCGCCGACCTGCTGTGGTTCGACGGCGGTCGCTACTCCTTCCGGTCCGATCTCGTCCGCGAGGTCGCCTACGGGATGCTCACGAAGTCCGATCGTGTCGAGCGGCATCTCGGCATCGCCGGCTATCTCGAGTCGTTGACACCTCGCTCCGAGGTGCGGAACTCCACGGCGGCCGGAATCGCCGAGCACTACCGCTCCGCCCATGTGTTGCTCGACGAGCTCGGTGGTCTGCCGCACATCGACGGCGCGCAGATCTCGGCCCGGGCCGAGGAGTGGGTGCACGAGGCCGGTCGCCGTGCCCTCGATGCCGGCGAACCCCGCCAGGGCGAGGCGTGGATGTCGTCGGGGCTCGAGTTGTTCTCGACCGGCACGCGTGTCGCGAGATTCCTCCTCGGACGAGCTCAGGCCCGCTGCGAGATGCGTCTGCTCCCCGCGGCTCGGGCCGATCTCGATCAGCTCGCCTCGCTCGACGCCGTCGACGATCTCACCCGGGCGCGGGCGATGGTCGTGCTCGGTGATGTGGAGCGGAAGACCCCGTCGCACGAGGCGGCCTCCCGGTTGTTGGCCGATGCGGCCGAATGGTTGGAGGCGCTCGATGCGCTCACCGACGCGGCACTGGCCTGGCGCCTGCTCGGGTTGGCCCAGATGGAGCACGCCGATCCGAGCGCCCGACGCTCGATGGAGCGGAGCCGCGAGCTCGGCGAGTCGGTCGGCGACGATCGTTCGGTGGCCTGGGCGACTCAGAACCTGGCCTGGCTCGCGTTCCGTGAAGGCCGGGTCGGTTCGGCCGAACGTCAGCTCGACGAAGCCCGTCGCCTGTTCACGGCGTTGGGGGATCGTGGGGGACTGGTCTGGGTCGAGGGCATGGAGGCGTGGGTCGCGTTCCACACCGGCGACTGGGAGCGGTCCGCCCGACTGGTCGAGACGGTGAGTCTCGACGCCGAGCGGCGGGGTGATCCGTGGGCCCAGGCCGTGATGGGATCGCTCCGGGCGAACCTCGAGCTGTGGACCGGGCGGGCCGAGCGGGCCCAGGAAACGGCACGCGAAGCCGTCGAGCTCGCGATCGCCGCCTCGGATGTCTCGATCGAGACCCAGGGCCGTGGGCTCGAGGGTCGGGCGACGATCAGCCGTGGGCGGGTCGATGACGGGCTCCGGCTCCTGACCGACAACCACGCCCGCGCCGAGGCCTCCGGCGACGCCTCGGCGGTGCACATCGCTGCGGTGTTGATGACGGCGGCGCTCGCCCGGATCGGCGACGCCGAACAGGCGATCCGATGGGCCGCCCTCGCACGCGACGGCGCTGACGACCCCGGCCTCCTGAGCGGGGTCGATCTGCTCGGTTCGGTCGGTGTGGCGCTGCTCCAGCTCGGGTCCGTCGACGCGGCCGCGCGGCAACTCGACTCGATGCTCGATGAGCATGCGCGTCACTCGGATGTGCGCACGCCGCCGGGCTTCCTGCTCGCCGTCGGCGCGATGACCGCGGTCGCCGCCGGCGACCTCGATCTGGCCGAGCGGCGTGTGGATCTCGCCCTCGACGGTGTGGCCACCTACCTCGACGAGGTCCTCGCCCTGGGTGCCCGAGCGGCGGTGCGGTTCCGCCGCGGCGACGACGCCGGGGTCATGGTGGCGCTGCAGGCGGCGCACGAGCGCGTGCTGCGGACCGACGACCGGATCACACCGGCCGTCCTCGCGCTTCTCGCTGCGCTGTTGACCGGTGTCAGTCTCGTCGATGCCGAGGCCCGGCTGGCCTCGCTCGGTGCGCGCCCGACCGGATGGACGACGTTGTGGTCGTTGGCGGCGGGACTTCCGCTCGTCGACTCGACGGAGCAGAGCCCGGGCTGAATCAGCCGTTCGTCGTCGTCTCGGTCGTCGACGCTTCGAACTCCGCCGGTGGGATCGTGAGGCTCTGCCCGGCGAAGATCGTGTTGACGTCGTCGATGCCGTTGAACGCGGCGAGCGCGGCGCTCGAGACCCCGAATCGTTGCGCGATCACGCTGAGCGAATCACCGGACTGCACGACGTAGGTCACGGCCACTGGCGTGGTCGTCGTGGTCGTCGTCGGCAGGGTCGTCGCCGTGCTCGTCGTGGTCGCCGCCGTCGTGGCTGTCGTCGCGGCGATGTCGTCGACGTCGCCGGCTTCGGCCCGACCGCATGCGGCCGTGAGCAGTGTCAGGAAGACCGCGAGGGCGAGGATGCGTCGGCGGGTCATCAGCGGTCTCCTCTCATGCATCCCAGTATGACCCAGTGCGCCGGGGATGTCGTCGAACGAGCGTGGCGATCACCAGAAGCGGCGGTCGGGCGACGGACCACCCGGCCCACCCAGGCCATCGGACTCGAGCTGCTCGATGGTCCAGACGTCCCGGATCGGGCCGTCCGGCCCGAGCGCCCGCAGCGCGCGTGCGCTGTCCGACCCGGAGACGGGCAGCCCGGTCGTCACGATCATGAGCCGTCGACCATCGGTCTGTCGGACGACCGACGCCCGTCCGATCGCCCGCCAGGTCAGCTCGATCCTCGCGAGGCCCCGCCGGCCGGTGACGTCGCCACCGACGACGTCGATCGCGAGCGGCCCGTGTTCGTCGGCGAGGCTCGGCACCTCCAGATCCGGGGCGATTCCGCTCCGGCCGACTTTCCGGCCGTCGCGCACCTCGTGCCCGTCGGCCTCGAGGGCGTCCCGGACGCGCTCGACGGCACTGCGCCGGTCGATCGTGGCGGCGGAACGCTCGTCGCCGGTCTCGGCGTCGAGTCGTGCCCGGGCGAGATCGAGGTAGGCCGGATCCAGGTCGACGCCGACCGTCCGCCGCCCCGCGGCGACGGCGGCGACCGCCGTGGAGCCCGAGCCGAGGAAGGGGTCGTAGACGAGATCGCCCGCGTAGGTGTAGAGCTCGATGAGTCGTGCCGGGAGCTCCACGGGGAAGGGAGCCGGATGGCCGACCCGCGATGCCGACTCGGGGTCGAACTCCCACACGTCGAGGGTGGCTTCGAGGAACTCGTCGGTGGTGATCGTCGGTTCCGACGGCAGTCCGTCGGCGGCTCGGTTCGCCGCCTTCCGCGCCCGGTCGAACCGGCCCTTGCTGGCGACGATGATGCGCTCGGAGGTGTCCCGGAGCACCGGGTTGGCCGGGCTGCGGAACGATCCCCAGGCGCACGAACCGTTCGCCGACCGACCCTTCCGCCAGATGATCTCGCCCCGGAGCAGGAGCCCGAGATCGTCCTGGAGGATGGAGATGATGTCGGCGGAGAGCGAGCGGTACGGCTTCCGTCCGAGATTGGCGACGTTCACGGCGATCCGTCCGCCGGGTTCGAGGACACGGACACACTCGGCGAAGACGTCACGGAGCAGGTCGAGGAACTCGGCGTAGGAACCGGGGACGGCGCCGCGGCTGATGTCCAGCTCGTAGTCCTTGCCGACGAAGTACGGCGGTGAGGTCACGACGAGCGCCACCGAACGGTCCGGGATCTGCGAGACCCGGCGGCTGTCGCCTTCGATCAGCAACGGTGTCGCGGCGAACTCCGGTGTCACACGATCGTCGGAGGAGATGTCCGGGGCGCGGAACCGCTCGTAGAACGCGCTGGCGTCGTGGCCCTCGCGGCGGGACGAACCGAACGACGTCGTCGAGGTCGAGGACCGTCCCGCATCGGGTCGCGGATCGGGCGTCATCGGCGCTTCTTCTTGCCCGAGCCGCCCTTGCCGCCGCGGCGCTTTCCGCTCGGTCGTTTCGCCTGCCGCTCGTCGTTGGCCCGTCGCTCGGCGTGCGCCCGGTCGCGGGACTCGGCCCGCCGGGCGAACTCGTCGAGCTGGGTGTCCTGGAGTTCGTCCTCCGCCGTCAGGTCTCGCCAGTGGTCGAGACGGCGTGCGGTGATCGTGCCGTCGCTCACCGCGGCACGCACGCCACACCCCGGTTCGTCACGATGGTCACAGTCGCCGAAGCGGCATGCCTCGACCGCCTCGGTGATCTCCGCGAACGTCCGGGCGATGCCGGTGTGCGCCTGCCACAGCCCGATCTCCCGGATGCCGGGTGTGTCGATGATGACACCACCGTCCGGCAGGGGGATCAGGTCGCGTGTCACCGTGGTGTGGCGACCCTTCTGGTCGGTGGCGCGGACCTCGGCCGTCCGCTGGACCTGACCACCGCTGAGCTCGTTCACGAGCGTGGACTTGCCGATGCCGGACAGACCGAGCAGCACCACGGTCCGGCCGGGCACGGTGTGCGACCGAACACGGTCCATGTTCTCCCCGGTCCGCGTGCTGAACGGGATCACCTCGACCCCTGGTGCGATCTTCTCCACGGAGGAGGCGGCCTCGGCGGCGTGGCGGACCTCGTCGGACTTCGTCAACAACACGACGGGTGTGGCTCCGGAGGCGAATGCGATGGTGAGCTGGCGTTCGAGTCGGCGGAAGTTGATCGGCCGATCGAGGCCGTGCATGACGAACACGTCGTCGATGTTGGTCGCGAGGACCTGCGGTTCGGGGTGACGGCCCGGCGCCCGCCGGGCCAGGGTCGTGGTGCGCTCGCCGATCTCACCCAGGGTGGGAACACCGTCGACGTCGACGATCGTCGTCCAGTCGCCGGTGGCCGGGGCGATCCCGGTGTCGGCGCGGACCGACCCGGAGGCCGCGAGCACTGCGGCGCCGTCGGTGAACACGAGGGAGAAGCCGCGGTTGGCCCGGGCGATCCGCCCCGGTGTGCCCTCGGCCGTGGCCGCCCAGTCGGCGCGTGCCCCGGTCCATCCGATGTCCGCCAGTGTCGGGGTCCAGTCCTTCATCTGCTCTCCAGACGCAGATGGGTGGCGAGAAAGTCGCGCTGAAGCACCAGGAGGTTCTCGGCGACGACCTCCTGTGGCGTCATGTGGGTGACCCCCGACAGGGGCAACACCTGATGCGCCCGCCCCGCGGCCAGGAGTGCCGACGAGAGCTGGAGGGTGTGCGCGGCGACGACGTTGTCGTCGGCCAGGCCGTGGATGAGGAGCAGCGGTCTGGTCAGGTCACCGGCTTCGAGGATGAGGTCGGTGCGGTCGTAGGCCTCGGGGGTGAGGTCGGGGTGACCGAGGTAGCGCTCGGTGTAGTGCGTGTCGTAGAGCCGCCAGGTCGTGACGGGGGCGCCGGCGATCGCCGCGTGGACGCGATCGGGGCGACGGATGGCTGCGAGGGCGGCCAGGTAGCCACCGAACGACCAGCCCCGGATGCCGACACGATCGAGGTCGAGCCGGCCGGGATACGCCGCAGCGACGGCGTCGAGCGCCGCGATCTGATCGTCGAGCACGGGCGCGGCCAGGTCCCCGGCGACGGCGCGTTCGACGGCGGGGCCACGACCGGGCGTGCCGCGACCGTCGGTGACGACGACGACGAAACCCTGATCGGCGAACCACTGCGAGACGAGGTGGGCGTCGTGGGCTTCCAACACCCGTTGGGCGTGCGGACCGCCGTAGGGGTCGAGGAGCACGGGGAGCGCGCCGCCGGGATCGTCGGTGGGGAAGAGCACCGCCGTGGGGTGGGGGAGCCCGTCGGGCAGTGCGACCTTCGCGTCGAGCACCGGTGTCGCGGCGTGGCTCGCGATCGAGTGGACGGGTCGGTCCGCCGGGCCGTGGACCTCGACGGCGACGCCCGAGGTCTCCAGGCGACGGCGGAGGATGGCGAGGCGTTCACCGCCGACGACGGCGGATGCGACACCACCGTCGGTCAACCACTCGACCTCGGACTCGCCCGCGGCCTCGTCGAGCCGGACCAGGGCGACCTCGATCGCGGTGGGACGGCGGGAGGCGAGCACCACGATGCCGCCGCTCCATGGCCCGATCGCACGGCGGACCTGGATCTCCGGGCCGGTGACGGCCGCGCCGTCGACACAGAGCGCTCGTCGATCGGCGAGGTCCTCGACGGTCACCTCGAGCGCCCGGTCGCCGACGGTCATCCGCGCCGGACCGAGGCCGTCGAGTTCGATCCAATGCGGGTCCCGGAGGGAACGATCGGTGCGGAACACGCCGTCCTCGGCGAGGGTCGCGAACTCGACGAGTCGTTGGCTCCGGTCCTGGCGCACGAGGCGGACCGCCGCGTCGTCGACCACGACGTTCGCGAGGTACTCGGTGGCCTCGCCATCGCCCTGCCAATCGAGTCGGGTCGCATCGCCGCCGAGCGGGACACGCCACAGCTCCACGGCGGCGTTCGTGGTGCCGGCGGCCGGATAGCGGTGGGTGGTGGCCGCCCGGTCCGGTCGGGCGGGGTCGGCGATGACCCACTCATCGACGTCGCTCGTGTCGACCCGGCTCACGATGAGGCCCGTCGAATCGGCGAGCCACCAGAAGCCGCGGCTGCGCCCCATCTCCTCGGCGGCGATGAACTCGGCGCGCCCCCAACTCTCGGCCTCGGCCTCGGCCCGGGCGGCGACGACCGGCTCGACATCCGGGCGATCGACCGCGATGACCACGAGGTCGTTCCCTCGGACGGCGGCGATGTGGCGCCCGTCGGGCGACGGACGGGGGTCGAACACGGCGCCGCCGGTGTCCAGCACCGCGACCGCCCCGTCGGGGCGACGGATCGTGACGAGCGAACCGCCGATCACGGTCGCCACCAGATGCCCGGCATCGTCGGTGGCATAGGCCACCACGCCCGTGGCCGACTCCCGGGCCCGCTCACGTCGGGCCCGTTCGGCGGCAGGGAGGTCGGCGTCGCCGATCTCGATCGAGCGGGGGTCGAACAGCATCCGTTCCCGGCCATCGTCCGCGCCGAGTTCCCAGAGCGCCGTGATCGGGTCGTCGGCGTCCGAGCGGCAGAACAACACGGCGCCGTCCCGGGTCATCGTGAGGTTGCGGGGAGCGCCGAGCGAGAAGCGTCGGGTGCGGGCGTGTTGGCGGGGGAAGGAGATCACGAGGTACTCACGTCGAGAGCGGCGAACCCGTCGCGGATGGCACGACGGAGCAGGTCCTGGTCGGTGACGGCGGCGGGGTCGAGGTGCACGCCGACGCAGAACCGACCACCGTAGGACAGCAGGGTCGCGTTGAACGCGGTTCCGCTGACCGGACCGATCGGTCGGAAGTGTTCGACGGCTCGGCCGGCGAACCAGACGTCGACGGGCGGGCCGGGCAGATTCGAGGTGGCGAAGTCGACGCGGGAGGCCTGGTCGACCGTGAACGCCGCGGTCAACGCCGAGGGCACCAGGCCGGCGACGGACGAGATCGCTCCCAGCGGATCGCCGCCGCCCTCGGCGAGGGATGCCTTGGCCTCGGCGACCTGGGTGCGTGCCGCGACCGCACGCTCGTCGACGTCGCTCTCCGAACCGGGGAGCTGGAGGGCGACGGGCAGGAACGCATTGTGTTCGGCGGCGTCACCGTCTCGCCGGGTCGAGACCACGACCGTCGCCTGGATCCGGGGCAGCGCCGCCCCCACGCTCCGGTGATACACCACGGCGGCTTCGGCGAGCGCGGCGACGAAGACGTCGTTGACACTCAGCTCTCGGGCTCGAGCGGCGGTCCGGAGCTGCTCGACGGTGCCGTCGACGAAGAACAGTCGTCGGTTCCGTGAACGCGCGGCCCAGGTCGGCGAACCATGTTGTCCGGCGCCGGGGAGTTGTCCGGCGAGGTTCCGGAACGCGGAGAGCGCGTCCGTGCCGGCGAGTCCGATCCGGCCGGGATCGGCGATGACACCGGCGGCTTCGTTGAGGAGCCCCACGAGCCGGTCGGCGCCCGCCCGGAGCCCGTCGACGCGACGGTCCGTCCCGGGTGCGGGTTCGGGCTCGGGCTCGGGGACGGGCCAGGTGAGGTCGGGCTTGGGGGCGGCGTCCGCGTCGAAGTCGAACACGTGGGCACCCATCTGCAACGCCCCGGCGCCGTCGGCGATCGAGTGGTGCATCTTCGACACCACCGCGGCACGACCGCCGCGGAGCCCGGTCACGATGGTCCACTGCCACAGCGGCCGGCCGCGATCGAACGGGTCGTTGACCGTCTGCGCCGCGAAGTCGGCGAGATCCCCCATGGTGGCCCGCGGACGCAGTCGCAGGAATCGGAGATGGTGATCGAGGTCGAACTGGTCGTCCTCGACCCATTCGGGTGGCGCGACCTTGATCAGGGGCTCCACCACGCGCTCACGGAGTCGCGGCACCGAGGCGACCGTGTAGGCGATCGTGCGACGGACCCGCTCGGGGTCGGGAGCCGCGTCGAGAAGCATGACCGAGCCCATCGTCGAGGAGAGGCTGGGGTGGTGTTCCATCGACCACAGCAGTGCCTCGGTGTCGGTCAACCGCCTGGCCATCGGACCATCATGGCGTGTGCGGACACCGCCTGCTCCCCGCCGGGCTCCAGACTCGGGCGGTTCGGCCGATATGATCTGCAAGGTACGGGTCCACGAGCTGGCCCGATGGTGTCTCGAAGGAGCAACGAATGACCAAGGTGTGGATCGATCAGGATCTCTGCACGGGTGACGGCCTGTGCGCCGAGATCGCCCCCGACGTGTTCTTCGGTATGGACGATGGTCTGTACTACGTGAAGGAGGATGCGGGGAACTTCGGTGCGGAGAAGCTGTTCGACGGAACCAACGGCCCTGCCGGCGCCGAGGGCATGGCCCGCATTCCCGAGGGTGGCCTCGATCGTGTGATCGAGTCGGCCGAGGAGTGCCCCGGTGAGTGCATCTTCATCGAGGTCGACTGACCGACCCGGGTGATCGAGGTCGACTGA
>JAHDCV010000004.1:86301-115747 GCA_020629695.1 Acidimicrobiales bacterium
TGATCACGTCCGCGTGATCGTCTGAACGGAAAACGCCGAACGGGCCGCCCCGGTGGGGCGGCCCGTTCCGCGTTCCCGCACGACCGTCGGATCAGCCGTTCTCGGCCTGGATCGTCCAGTTGATGGTGTTGACCTCGGCGGTGTCGGCGCCGACACCGGCCGTGATCACCACGGCACCCACCCGGCTCTCGCCGGCCGGAATGGTCACCGTGCCGGTCTGGGCGTTGGTCAGCAGACCACCGGAGGTCACGGTGATCGGGTCGCCGGCCCACCCGGCACCGCCGGGACGGGTGGTCGGAGCGGCCACCGCGGACAGATGCACCTCGGCCCCCAGCCCGGTCCAGTCGCCGACCTCGTTGCCGCTGACGAGCGACACCTCCATGTCGACGCCGCAGTTGTTCTCGTAACGCACGAGGTCGGTGTACATGACCCGGTCACCGAGCATGCCCCGGACCGAGACCCGGGTCTCGGCGAGATCCTGGCCACCGATCTCGATCGTGTTGCCGGTGCCGTCGAGTGTGGCGTTGGGATCGTCGCCGTCGGCGGCGGTGTAGTTCTCCACGTCGGCGCCGGGGCTCTCGACGAGGCAGGCCGCGCCGACACCGATGTCGGCTTCGATGAAACTCTCGACCACGATCGAGGCCATCGCCGGGCTGGCGAAGATCAACGCGGCGCCGATGCCGAGGGCGACGGGTCGGGTGATTCTGGTCTTCATGCGAGGTCCTCGGGTGAGGTGGGGCCGACACGGCGAAGCGGGCCGACATGGGTGGGTGCGAATCCGAGGTAGAGCAGGCCCACCGCGGCGACCGCGGCGGCGGCCTGGCTCAGGCGCCAGAGATCCACATGAGGGGGATCGGCCAGATGGCGCGCCAACTGGAGCGCGATCAGCACACCGGCCATGGGAATGCCGGCGCCCCAGCCCTGGAGCAGGAGAGGCTGGTCCCGGCGACGGGAGAGCGCCAACAGCACGGCGACGGCGATCGCCGCGACCGAACCCAGCATCGCCATCGTGGAGATGTCGGCGGCCGCCGAGGCGTTCGGTGTCGGGACCCCGATCGAGGGGAGCACGCCGAAGCGGAGGCGGACGACGATCGGGTGACCGCCGAGGAAGGCGCCGACGATGGTCCCGGCGATCTGCCCGGCGAAGAGGAACCCGGTCACACGGATGGCGCCGAGGACGAACAGCTGGTGGTCGGGTTCGTCGTCGATGATCAGCGGCGGACGTTCGGAGACCCGCTCGTGGTGCGCGGCCCGGCGAGCGGCGCGTCGCCGCTTCTGCCCCTTGGATCGCGTCTGCGTGGCCGTCATGAGGTGCCGGTCGGCCGCAGCCGACCGGGCCTGATCGCCGCGGGGGAGTTGGATCCGATCGACCCAGGCGGGTTCTGGTCGTTCGACCCGCCGGAGGGCAGGCCGAACGGCGGGTCAGTCCCTCCCGAGCACGAAGAGCGCCGCGACCGCGGCGAGGGCCTTGCCGAGCGACATCGGCTCGACGGGGCCGCTCTCGACGGTCGTGGCGAGCGCGTGGGGCACGAGACCCTTGCGCTCCTCGAGTTCCGCGTTGACCTCCGCCCCGATCGTCATGGCCAGGGCCGTGAACTGGATGAAGAGCATGAGCACGGCGACCGATCCGAGCAGGCCGTAGGCCGGCGGGAGATCGAAGTTCGAGAGGAACAGGCTCATCGCCACCGCGATGAGGAGGAACAGCACGGTGGCCACGACCGAGCCGACGTTGCGCCAGGCGGTGCGCGGCCGCTTCGAGGGGCCGAAGCGGTAGAGCAGCGTCATGGCGAACACGACGAACAGACCCATGAGCGGGAACCGTCCGATGTTGATGGCGGCCTGTGCTGCATCGCCGAGCCCGATCTGATCGGCGATGACGGGCACCGCGCCGATCACGGTGCCGACGACGGCGACACTCACCATGGCGCCCAGCGTGAAGCAGAAGGCGACGAAGCGGTTCTTCAGGCCTGACCGGGCGTCGGTCGTCTCGTAGGCGACGTTGATCGTCTGGATGAGTTTCTGCACCGCTCCCGAGGCGGTGAACAGGGCCAGCAGGATGCCGACCACGACGGAGGTGATCGCCGCGCCCTCGTTCCCGCCCACGATCTCGTTCAGCTGCGTTTCGAGGAACTTCGCGGTCGACTCGTCGAGGTTCTCGGAGAGGTCGGTGATGGTGTCGGCGACGTCCTCTTCGCTGGCGACGAGCCCGTAGATCGAGACCATGGCGATCAGGGTCGGGACGAGTGCGAGGGTGCCGAAGAACGCGATGCCGGCGCAGGCCAGTTGGTCGTTGTGGCGATTCATCCGTTTCGGGATGGTCTTCGCGATGGCCAGGGCGGAAGTCGACTTCGGATCGGTCACGGCGTCTCCGTTTTCTCGGTCGGATCGATGGTCCCGGTCGGATCGTCGGCTCGGGAGGAGGAGGGCGGTTCGGGTGATGCGCTGGTCGAGGCAGCCCGATGGGACTCGTCGAGCACGTGGGCGCCGGTCCGATCGCGGCGGGGACCGTTGGCGTTCACGGCGATGCGCTTCGGCCGGAATCTGCGCTGTGGGAAGTTGAAGCGGTCGATGACGATGGCGGCCAGGCAGAGCAGCAGGCCACCTCCGCAGAACAGGAGCAGCGTCTCGGTCTCGAACAGGTTCACGACAGTGCGTCGTGGAGCTCTCGCCACGCCGTCATCGGGATGTTGGTCCGGTCGGCCTCGAGCACCTGGACACACACGTGGTCGGCCCCGGCGTCGTGATGGGCGCGCACCCTCGCCGCGACGTCGTCGAGGGTGCCCCACACGACGATCGCGTCGACGACCCGATCATCGGCTTGTGCGATCTCCGCCTCGGTGTACCCGAGCCGCATCAGGTTGTTCGCGTAGTTCGGCAGACCGAGGTAGACCGCCATGTGCTGGCGTGCGATCTCGCGGGCGACGGTCGGGTCCGTCTCGAGCACGACCATCTGTTCGGTGGCGACCATCTTGTCTGGGCCGACCGCCGCACGGGCGATCGCGGTGTGTTCGACCGGCACGAAGTAGGGATGGCATCCGTCGGCGTCCGATGCCGACAGCTCGAGCATCTTCGGGCCGAGCGCGGCGATCACCCGGTTCGGCGGTTCGGCGGGTTGCACCCCACGGAACATCGAGGCATCCATCTGCGCGAGGTACTCACGCATCTTCGTGAGGGGCTTCGAGTAGTCGTGCTTGCGGACCCACTCCGTCAGGGTGTGATGAGAGACCCCGAGACCGAGCAGGAAGCGACCCTCGTGGGCCTCGTTCAGCGTGATGTTGGCGTTGGCGGTCGTCATCGGGTCTCGGGCCCAGATCGATGCGATGCCGGTGGCGACCTTCAGGTTCGTGGTGGCGTCGAGCATCACCGAGGCCGCGACGAACGGGTCCCGGGCGACGGTCTCGGGGATCCACACACATGGCCACCCGATCTCGTCGAGCTCGGCCACGGCATCGCGCACGGCGCCGATGGGGTGGCCGTCGAGCACGCCCTGCCAGATGCCGATCCGTCCGATGTCGATCATGGGCCGTCTCCTCGGTCGCCGTCGACGACGCTAGCTGCCCGAGCCAGCACCCGGGGTGCCGGAACGCTCGCCGACGAGCACGAGGGAGGGCACGACGCGGTCACCCCATCGCCGTTTGTACTCCAGATCCATTCCGAGGTCGTAGGTGCGGACACCGGCGGCGGCGAGACGTTCCATCTCGTACGACTGGAGCAGGTGCCCGAGCCGGAGCGATTCGTGGCCTCGTACGTACGACAGCTGCAGACCGCGGTAGATGTCGCCCCGGAGGCCACCGATCACATAGGCGAGATCCTCGCCGTTGCGTCGTGCGATCCGGACCCGGAGCGCACCACGTTCCGCGAGCGCCTCGGTGAGGCGTCGGTACAGCATCTGCATGTCGGGGGCGGTGAGCCCGGAGCCCTCCTCCGCCTTCCAGCTGCGGCGTTCGACGGCGAGGACGCGCTCGTACACCCCGGGTTCGGCGTCGGCGACGACCATCTCCACACCGAGTCGATCGGCACGCTCCCGATCCTTCGCGAGGTCCCGACGGAAGCGCCGGCTTCGCCGGGTGTGCCAGCCGCTCAGGTCGCCGTCGAGGTCGGCGACGACGCGATCGATCCCGGCGAACCCCCGGAGCCCGGCGAGCGGCGACAGTGCGTCGACGAGGTGGGCGATGAGCATGCCCTCCCGTGGAAGTCCGGGCAGCACGATCGCCTCCCATCGGCGATCGGCGAGCAGCCACGCCGCCAGGCGATCGGCGAACGCACCCGGATCCGGCGTGATGATCGGGCTGGCGAATCCCCACATCGGTTCGAGCCCGGCGATCGCCGATCGTCCGTCGGGGGTCTGGGTCCGGCAGAGCAGCGCGACGCCGTCGGAGGACCAGAGCACGAGCGGTTCGACGTCCGGTGCGAATGCCTGTTGCACGGCGAAGACCCACTCCGGCGACGAACACCACCGGTCGATGTCGTCACTGCGGACCAACAGATCCTCGACCGACGAGCGGCGCTCGACGAGGTCCGCCATGGAGATCTCCCGCAGGTCGCTCATGCGGATCGGCTCGACGGTCGGGGTTCGGGACTGGTGTCGGGTGGGTCGTCGAGACGCTGGAGCACGCCGGGTCGGAGGTTCACCGCCACGGCGATCGCCATGAGGCCGAGTCCGGCGGTGGTCACCACGGGCCGCGGTCCGACGAGGTCCGACAGATTGGTCTGCACGGCGTTGCCGATCGTGAAGGCGATCGTCATGACCATGATCCGTGCCGACACGACCCGGCCGCGGATGTGGTCGGCCACGATGGACTGCATCGCCGTGTTGCTCGTGGCCACGAGAGCGAGGAACCCGAAGCCGGCCCCGGCCATCCCCACCATGCCGACCCACGGAGCGGTCGAGAGTCCGAACACCGTGATCGAGACCCCGTACACGGCGAGAGAACCCCGGGCGACCGAGACGCGGGGGAGATCACCGAACATCCCGGTGACCACGGGCGCGGCGAAGATCGCGCCGGCGCCGAAGCACGCGGTCACGATCCCGACCCACGCGGAGCCGACCTCGTAGACCTCGGCGACGTAGATGACGGGGAAACTGAACGCGGCGAACCCCAGCAGGGCGGCCGACCATGCGATCCCGATGGCGACGGCGATGCCGCGCTGGACCCGGACGTAGTCGATGGCTTCGCGTAGGCCCTCGACCACACCGCCCGGGTCGCGTCCCGACGGAGGGGGCGGGCTGGTGATCACGGAGAGGGCGATCAACACGGCGCCGTAGCTGAGCGCGTTCAACGCGAACGCCCATCCGGGGTCGATGGTCGAGACGACGACCGCGCCGAGCGCCGGGCCGAGCGAGCGGGCGATGTTGAACTGGAGCGAGTTCAAGGTGATGGCGGACGGGAGGTCGTCGACGGGCACGAGCGTCGGGATGAACGACTGCCAGGCCGGGATGGTGAGGCCACCGGCGACGCCGCCGAGCACGGTGATCGCGATGATCAGCCACGGTGACCGCTGCCCGGCGTACCACGTGCCCGCCAGGAGGACGGCGGAGCAGGCGCCGAGCGATTGGCCACCGACGAGCAGCAGTCGACGGTCGAATCGGTCGGCCAGGTTGCCGCCGAGCGGCGAGAAGATCGTGGAGGGCAGGAAGGCCGCGATCGATGCGGCGCCGACCCACGCGGCTCGTCCGGTCAGATCGAACAGGACGATGCCGACCATCAGCGACTGGAGCCACGTGCCGGAGTTGGACACGAGGGCGCCGAGCCAGAAGCGGCGGAAGTTCCGATGTCGGAGCGCCCGGAGCCCGTGGCCCAGCCGGGGGCTGACCGGGGTCACGTCCGCAGGGTATCGGCAGCGCCGAGACGAGTCGGCCAGGCTCAGCGCAGGTCCATGGAGCGGACATTGGCCGCGGCGATCCAACCGGGTCCGGACGGGGTCTCGACCTCGAGATGGCCCTTGCGCTCACGGCGCCCGGTCGTCGCGATGCAGCCCGCGTCCCATCGGAAGGTGAAGATCTCGTCGCCGTGCCCGATCCCCGAGCGGACCACCACGCCTTGCCCCGGACGGGTCCCGACGACCTCGACGAGGTCGGGCCGGCGGCGTCGCAGGATCAGCAGCCAGGTCACGAACACGAGCCAGGCGAAGGCCGCGGCGAGCACCTTCGGCGGCACGGTCGGGTTGACGACCAGCTCCTGGATGGCGTCGCCGAGGAGTTGGCCGGCGAGCGGCTGGGATTGACCGGTCTCGAAGCGTGGCACGACCGATGCGAGTTGTTCGGGAGGTGCGTCGTCGGCGGTCTGGCCCTGGGCGATGGTCAGCAGAGGTTCGAGCTCGCTGGTCTCCACGCCGAAGATGACCTCGGTGCCGATCGTGAAGCTGCGCACCACCGCCGGTGGGGTGGTGCCGACACCGTCGGACACGTCCACGATCCGCACGGTGAGCGAGATCGGCCCTTCGGAGGTGTCGAGCGCGATGGTGTCGAACCAGGTCGCGAGCGCAGCCCGGGTTCCCTCGACCTGGATCGACTCGCCGTCGAGCGAGACGAGTGAGAGCCCCGGCGAGAGCGTCCAGTCGATCTTGGCGAGATCGTCCGACGAGATCGTGACCCGATAGGTCCCGGTCGGGTCGGGATCGGTGATCAGGAGGGTGGAGAGGTCGTCGCCACCGAGGGTGTTGCCGCCGGTGAGCTGCGGCGGATCGTTGACGGGCGTGATGTCGATCCGGACGGTGGCGGTCGAGCGTTGTCCCCGGATGTCCTCGATCCGATAGGTGAACTCGTCGGTGCCGAACACGTCGTCGCGGGGTCGATAGACGAACCCGCCGTCGCTGAACGTGAAGATCGACGCCCGATCCGGTGGGTCCACGACGGTGACGATCACGCCGCCGGCGGCGGGGTCGACGTCGTTGCCGAGCACACCCGGCGCCGTGACGACGATCCTCGTGTCCTCGTTGGTCGAGTAGGCGTCGTTCGCCGCTTGCGGCGGTCCGACCACGGGTCCGGGTTCTTCGGTGACGACGACCGTGGGCGTGCTCACGACGACGGTGACGCCGGCGAGTGGGCCGGTCGTGAGGTCGTTGTCGTCGACGAGGGTGAACACGACGACGTAGGTGCCGTCCCGGTCGTATCGGTGGGACACGGACGTGATGTCTCCGGTGAACGTCTCGATCGAGCCGTCTCCGAAGTCCACGATCCATCGCTCGATCGGGTCGTTGCCCGGATCGGCGGTGGTCCGTGTCCAGGTCAGCGTCTGTCCGGGCACGGCCGTGGTCGGACCGGCCAGGCTGCCCGTCGGTGGTCGGTCGGTGATCACGAGGGTGGCGCTCGCCGTGCGGGTGATCTGGCCGTCCGAGACCCGGGCCGACATGCGGAACGATCCGTCGTCGGTGATGCCGAGGCCGATGAGTTCGGACCAGGTCCGGTCGACCGTCAGCCCGGTTCCGTCGTCGAAGAGGCCGTCGTCGTCGAGATCCCAGGCGACGGTGAGGTCGTCGCCGTCGGGGTCGCTCGCGGAGGCGACGAGCGAGATGGCATCGCCCTCGGCGCCCCCGGTCGGCGTGATCGAGATCGACGGCGCCCGGTTGAACGCCTCCGCCTCGACGATGGCCGAGAACTCCGACGTGATGCCTTCACCCAGATCGGAGATCGACGCGGTGAGCAGATCACCGGGTTCGCCGGCGACCTCGATCGAGAGGGTGCTCGTTCCACCAGTGGTCGTGACGGTCTCGCGGGCGATGCGTTGCTCGGCGCCGGTGGTGCGCTGATCGTTTCGGAACACCTCGATCAGGTGGTCGCCCGACGGGACGTCGAGATCGATGGTGAGCGTCAGCGCCGGCGGGCTCGCACCGTCGATCTCGACGGCGCCGCTGATGACGGGGTGGTTCAGCCGATCGTTCGGCCCACTGTCGAGGTCGCCGACGTCGTTGGTGTCGACGCCGTCGTTGCCGAGGTCGATGGCCGGGGCGTCGCCCACCAGTCGGTTCCCGAGCACGAGCGCCGTTCCCGGCCCCTCGACGACGATCGCGCCGTCGCTCCACGTCTCGATGAGGTTGTCCGTGTCGGGATCGAGCCCGCCGATGGTCGCCGACCCGGACGACGCGTGCCGGACCCCGATGCCGACACCACCGACCGTGCCGTCCGGGGCGACGCCGAGGTCGTTCGAGGTGATCGTGATGTCGGTGGCGCCACCGTTGAGTTCGATGGCCGTCCGCGGGGTGAGCACCACGTTCAGGTCGAGGTCCACGCCGCTGGCGACGCCGGCGACGACGATGCCGTCGAGGTCGGGCGTCGCTCCCGGGCCTCCGGTGAGGTCGACGCCGATCCAGTTGCCGCGCACGGTGGTGTCGGTGGTCTGGGCGCCGACGACGATGCCGTGGATGTTCGTCCGCCCGATCAGGTTCACGTCGTCGAAGAAGTCACCGCCCACGACACTTCCGGCGGCGGTTCCCGAGACGACGATGCCGTTGCCCGCCAGCGGCGCGCTCGCGCCGTCCGGTCGGATCCCGATCCAGTTGGCGGCGACGACGGTGTCGTCACCCTCGATGAGGATGCCGTCGCCGGTCACGTCGCCGATCCCGAGGCCGCGCACCGTGGTCCGGTCGCCGAGGCGGAGTGCCGGTGCGCCGGGGTCGTTGACGAGCGAGCCGTCGACGAGGACGACGGGCGGCGTCGCGCCGAGCCCGCTCCAGGCGATGACGGGGTTCTGCGTCGTTCCGTCGATCGAGATGTCCGCGTTGACGGTCGGCAGGCTCGAGGTCGGTCGGATCGTGAGGAAGTCGTCGGCGCCGGCCTGGTCGAGCGGGATGGCGAACTCGATCAGGCGGACCGAGCTGGAGGCGTTCGCCTCCTCGATCGCCGCCCGGAGTGAGCAGGGTCGCTCCCCGTCGACATCGAGACCGCCGACGTCGCAGACGTTGTCGCCGGGCGTGAGGTCGGATTCGTCGCCGATGGTGTTGACGATCACCGCCGGCGGCTCGACCGTGACGATGGCGGCCGAGAACTCCGACGTCGCACCGAAGGACGCGCCGGTCTCCTCGGTGACCGTGGCGGTCAGCACCTCACCCACGAAGCCGGGGACACGGAGACGATGGGTGTCGAGGCCTCCGGTGGATGTGATCGTGGTCGCACGGGTGAGGAACTCGCCGCCACCGAACCCACTCGGATGGGCCGCCGTGTTCGCGAACACCTCGACCCGATAGTCCCCGGCCGGGAGCGCGGTCTCGATGACGAGGCGGGCGGTGCCGGCCGCGGCGAGGGCCTCGGTGATGGTCGGCGCCGGCAGCCCGCCGTTGGCAGTGACCCCGACGAGCCCGTCGTTGGAGCCGAGCGGGAGGAGATCGAGGTCGAGCCCGCCGGACCCGTAGATCGAGTTGCCGATGATGGTCGCGTCGGAGACGGTGTCGGCCACGACGACGCCGGCCCCGATCGAGTCGACGATCAGGTTGCCTTCGGCGAAGGTCGTGCCGCCGAGCCGGCCGTCGGCGGCGATCGTGACCCCGACGGCGTTGCCGGCCGGGGTGAAGAAGTCCGGCGCGACACCGATCATGTTGCCGACCACGACGAAGCCGCTGCCGGCCGCCGTGATCTCGATGCCCGCTGCTGCGGAGTTGAGGATGTGGTTCGCCTCGCCCGCTCCCGCGCCGCCGATGGTCACCGCTGCGGTGTCCACGACGATGGCGGTCGTGTTGCCGGGCCCGGCGTCGCCGTCGGCGGTCACGCCGAACAGGTTGCCGATCACCGGCGCGGGTGCGGTCCCGAGCACGACGAGGCCACGACCGTTGGCCGAGATGAGGTTGGCCTGCGCCGAGCTCGGCCCACCGATGGTCGTCCCGGGTGACGACGAGACCACGATGCCGTCGGCGTTCGGCGCGGTGAGTCCGGTCATCGGGGCGAGACCGACGATGTTGCCCGAGATCTCGTGACCACTGCCTTCGGCCAGCACACCGGTCGCGAGGCTGGCGATGATGTTGCCGTCGGCCGGGCCGGCCCCGCCGACGGTCGCATCGGCGCCGCGAAGACGGATGCCGACACCCTCGAGCCCGCCGGTCTCGACGCCGTCGCCGGAGAGACCGATCACGTTGCCCGAGATCGTGATGCGATCGCCGTTGCCGCCGACTGCCGTGCCTCCGGACCCCGTCCCGGTCAGCGACAGACCTGTCACCCGGGTGTCGTCGGCATCGATGACGATCAGCGTCGAGGTCGGGGCCAGCGAGCCGGCCGTCACCTCGATCGCCGGACGGATGACGGGGGTGGTGGCGTGTCCGGGTTGGGTGGTGGCGTCGAGGGTGATGGGGGTGGTGATGGTGGGGAGTTGGGTGGTGGGGGTGATGGTCCAGGTGGTGTTGGTGTGGTTGGGGTCGTTGGTGGGGATGTCGAAGTGGATGGTGGTGATGTTGGGGTTGTTGTTGGCTTGGGTGATGGCGGCGCGGAGGGTGCATTCGGGGTTGCCGTCGGCGTTGGTGGTGCCGGTGTGGCAGAGGCCGTTGGTGGGGTCGTTGTCGTCGGTGTCGCCGGTGGAGTTCACCACCACGGTCTCGCTGATCGCGGTCACCGGCGCGCTGGCCTCGGAGGTCCGGAGGTTTGCCCCGCCGGCGTCGATCGCGGTCGCCGTGAGGGTGATCCGATCGGCGAGCACCGCCGGGGTGGTCAGGGTGTGCGACTCGGGGCCGGCGCCGGCGTGGGTGATGGTCGCCGAAGCCCTCCACAGCGTGGCCTCGCCGAAGCCCGACGGGTCGTCGCCGAGCGGGTTGGTGAAGAGGTCGATGCGGTAGTCGCCGGCCGGCACGTCGAGCGTGAAGTCGACGTCGGCGTTGATGCCGTCGATGAGGGCCAGCACCGGCTCGGGGTGGTTGAGTCGGTCGTTGGCGCCGCCGTCACCGTCGCCCGGATCGTTCGGTGTCGGCCCGTCGAGCTCCAGATCGATGGCGAGCCCACCGTTCGCGCCGATGTGGTTGCCGATGACGGCGGCCTCGGCGTTGCTCTCGACGGCGACACCGTCGCTCGTGTTGTAGAGGATGAGGTTGGCGTCACTCGCGAGATCGCCACCGATCACGATGTCGCTCGAGTCGTCCACGAGGACGCCGTAGATGTTGCCCACCGGGCTGAAGTCGGCCGCGATGCCGATGGAGTTGGACGTGATCCGGGCGCCGGTGGTCGATCGGACGTTGATGCCGCTGCCGGCCGTGTCCCCGATCACGTTGCCGATCACGGCGGTGTCGACGCCGACGACCAGGATCCCGACCCAGCCGTTGCCTGCGGGTGTGACGCCGTCGGCGAGCACGCCGACACGGTTCCGCTGGACGGTCACCCCGGCGGCCTCCACCCGGATGCCGGCGTTGTTGTCGGCGACGACGTTCGCATCGGTGGCAGCGGCGCCGCCGACGCGCGCACCGGTCGAGGCCGACCGGACGGCGATCCCGGCCCCGGCGTTGCCGTCCACGGTCCCGTCGGGGGCCACGCCGATCCAGTTGCCGATGACGACCACGTCGGGAGCTGCGAGGAGGTCGAGCCCCTCGTCGCCGAAGCCGTGGATCGACAGCGACCGGATGGTGGTGTCGGCCGCGCTCACGACGAGCCCGTCGATCGACGCGTTCCCGGCGACCGCTGCACCGTCGATCGCGATGACGGGGGTGGTGGCGTGTCCGGGTTGGGTGGTGGCGTCGAGGGTGATGGGGGTGGTGATGGTGGGGAGTTGGGTGGTGGGGGTGATGGTCCAGGTGGTGTTGGTGTGGTTGGGGTCGTTGGTGGGGATGTCGAAGTGGATGGTGGTGATGTTGGGGTTGTTGTTGGCTTGGGTGATGGCGGCGCGGAGGGTGCATTCGGGGTTGCCGTCGGCGTTGGTGGTGCCGGTGTGGCAGAGGCCGTTGGTGGGGTCGTTGTCGTCGGTGTCGCCGGTGGAGTTCACCACCACGGCGCTCGGCGGCACGGGCGCCGCCGACAGCTCCGAGGTGTTGCCGTGATCGGTGGGGGAGACTTCTTCGGTGAGGGTCGCGGTGAGACGTGTCGGTGCGGCGACGGCGAGTGGCACGTCGATCGACGCAGCGTCGGAGACCTGTCCACCCGGGTGACTGACCTGGACCGCTCCGACGAGGCGTTCGGCGCCACCCGATCCGGACGGATGGGTGCCGGACGGGTTGGCGAAGACCTCCACGCGGTAGTCGCCTGCGGGAGCATCGAGGTCGATGGCGATCGTCGTCGAGGTGGCCCCCGCCGTGTCGATCCGCAGGACCGGGGCGTTGAGGCGGTCGTTGGGGCCGATGTCACCGTCGCCGGTGTCGATCGGATCGACGCCGTCGCCGCCGAGATCGAGATCGAGTGAGGTGCTGGCCCAGATCCGGTTGCCGAGCATGGAGATGCCGTCGGGTGTCCCGGCGTCCTCCAGGATCGCGACGCCCCGATCGAAGCCGGCGATCCGATTCGGTTCGTCAGGGCTCGTGCCACCGATCGTCGTGTCGGAGATCGAGCCGGCCACCACGACACCGTCCCCGCTCGACGCCCGGATGGTGCCGGAGCCGTCGATCCCGATCTCATTGCCCCGGATCACGTTGCCGGTCGAGGTGCCGTCGAGGCGGACGGCCGTACCCGACGGCGCCAGGAGGATCGAGCGGTCCGCCGGTGCCGGTCCACCGATCACGAGTCGATCCGCATCGGTTGCGTGGATGCCGATCGTGTTGCCCCACAAGGTGTCGGCATCGGCCTGTGCCCCGACGACGAGTGAACGCAGCGTCACGTCGTCGGCCCCGTCGACCCGGATCGCGGCCCCATCGAAGCCGCCGATCGACAAGCCCCGGACGGTCGAGCCGTCCGCGGTCGCCGTGAGGGTCAGGCCGTCTCCGGACGTTGCGTCGCCGGAGAGCTCGACGGCGGGTCGACCGTCGATCGTCGCCGGGTGGGCGGCGCCCGAACTCGTCGCTCCGGCCTGGGTGGTCGCATCGATCGCCACGGCTCGGACGAGGCCCGGCAGCGGCGTCGCCGGCTCGATGCGGGCGACGCCCCCGGTGATGCCGGGATCGTCGGCCGGGATCTCGAACTCGATCGTGTCGAGTGACCCGGCGTTCGCCTCCTGGATCGCCGCTCGCAGCGTGCACTCGTCGGCACCGCCGGTGATCGATGCCCCGGTGTCGCAGCGGCCGTCGCCCGGATCCCGGTCGTCGGTGTCCGCGGTCGAGTTCACCGCGGTCATGGCGTTCGCCTGGACGACGACGATCGCATCGGCCAACGGGATCGGCTCGATGGCGAAGTCGGGCGGCAGCACGATCGACGAGCCGAAGAGTGATCCGGTGAACACGTTGAACCGGTAGAGCTCGTCGTCGGTGCTGGTCACCCAGATCCGGCCGTCGCCCCCGAGCGCGAGGCCCATCGGCTCGAACAGGCCACCCGTTCCGTCGCTCACCACGATCCGGTCGAAGGCGCCCGTCTCGTCGAGGGCCACGACACGATCGAGGCCCGCAACGGTCACCATCATCTGTCCGTCGATGACGGCGACGTCGGTCGGATCGGGGTTCGCGCCGGTGCCGAAGTCGTTCGCCACGGCCACCTCCACACCGGTCGTGCGGTCGAGGATCCGCACCACGTCAGCCGGGCTGTCGACGACCCAGGGGCGGCCGTCGGGGTCGATCGCCACGGCCTCGGCGCCCACGAAGCCGCTGGCGAACTGGCCGAGCGGAGCGCCCGTCGCCGGGTCGTACCGGTGGAGGGCGTTCGCACTGAGCACCAGGAGGGAGCCGTCGGTCATCACCGCGACATCGAGCGGTGGCGATGCCGTGGTGGGCACGACGACGCGGTCGAAGGCGCCGGAGGCGTCGTAGCGCAGGATGGAGTTCGTGCCGAACGACGCCACCAGCAAGCCGCCGCCGGTGTCGATGGCGCCGCGGCCCGGGCCGTCGAGCGGACCGTCGCCGCCGAAGGTGGTGATGCTGACGGGGGCTTCGTGATCGACGGCGGCGATCTCGTCGATGGTCGCCGCCATGGGGATGGCGACGACGGGTTCGATCCATCGTCCATCCTCGTCCCAGGCTTCGACGATGATCGGCGCGACGAGACCGGGGAGTGTGTAGGTGTGGGTCGCCGTGGGGGCGGCGCCGCCGTGGAGCGAGAACGTGCCGTCGCCCCACTGGACGCGCCAGACGGTGATGGTGTCGTCGCCGGGGTCGATCGCGTCCAGGTCGATCGAGAACGGTTCGCCCGCGGTCGGTTGGCCGACGAACCCGATGGTCGGTGTTGGCGGCACGTTGAGGACCGAGAGTGTGCCGGAGATCTCGTCCCGGTTCCCGTTGTCGTCGACGATCTCGACCGCGATGGGCACGTCGATGTCGTCGTCGATGCCGAGCGCGTTCAGATCCAGCCAGGTGAGTGTGGTCAGGAGGCCCGTGGCATCGTCGAAGGACCCGTCGTTGTCGAGGTCCCAGGCGGCGGTGATCGGATCGCCGTCGGGGTCGGTCGAGGCCGACGCGTCCAGCGTGACCCCGGCCCCTTCGGCGCCGAGTGCGGGTGAGACGATGGCCGCGACCGGGGGTTGGTTGGAGGTGCCGCTGGCCGCTGGTGAGAACTCCGAGGTCGAGCCGAGGGTCGTCGGGTCGATCCGTTCGGTCGAGGTGGCCGTGGCCGTGGCGAAGTCGGTGCCCGGCAACGCGACCGAGTGACTCGCCGCACCGCCGGGATGTGCGCTGAGCTCGGCGGCCCCGACGAAGACCTGGCCCTCGCCGACCCCCGCGGGATCGGTGCCGGCCGGATTGAGGAAGAACTCGATCCGATAGTCGCCCGGGGGGAGATCGATGTCGTACTGGAGCACGGTGGTCGTCGCGCCGGCGGTCCAGGTTCCGAGCTCGGGGTGGTTGAGCGCGTCGTTGGCTCCGGTGTCGGTGTCGCCGGGATCGTTCGCCGTCGGCCCGTCGAAGCCGAGGTCGATGCCGATGTCGCCGGCGCCGAGGCCGGAGCCGAGGATCGAGTTGCCGACGATGCTCACCCCGGTCGCGGTCGCCGACACCGCGACGTTGTCGAGCGCCGAGTGGGCGATCACGTTCTGTTCGGCCGTGCCGACGCCGCCGATCGTGACCGACGACGCGTTCACCGCCACGCCGTTGCCGCCGTTGCCGACCGCCGCCGTCCCGGTGGTGTCGGTGCCGATCTGATTGCCGCGGATCCGCGTGCCGGTCGCGGTCGAGACGACGGTGATGCCGTTCGAGACATTGCCGGAGATCAGGTTGCCGGCTCCGGCCGCGACGCCGCCGATGTCGGTCGGGGCGGCGACGCGGATGCCGACGCCGTTGCCGAGTGCGCCGCCGCCGTCGAGCTCGGTCCCGATGCGGTTGCCCTCGATGCTGCTCCCCGTGGCCGCGGGTTCGACCCGGACGCCCGCGCCGTTGTTGCCCGAGATGAGGTTCGTCTGCGCCGCCGTCGTGCCGCCGATCCGGGCGTTGTCACCGCTGACGAGCTGGATGCCGTCCACGGCGTTACCGAAGTCGAGCACGCCGGATCGGTCGGTGCCGATCAGGTTGCCCTCGATCACGACGCCGTCGGCCTCGACCACGATCCCGGAGGCCGACGCGAAGCCGATGAGGTTCGTGTCCCCCGGCATCGATCCGCCGATCTGCACGTCGGCGGCCGCGATGCGGATGCTCGAGCCGCCGATCGGAGCCGCGCCGTTCCCGGTCGGGGTCAAGCCGATGACGCTGCCGCGGACATGCGAGCCGATCGCTCCGGCCGTGAGCGAGATGCCCGACGAGCCGATGCCGCCGACGTTGCCCACGGCGATGCCGTCGATGACCGATGCCGGTCCGTCGATCGTGAGACCGGCGCTTCCGGCGCCGAGCAGACTCCCGTCGATCAGGACCGCCGGCACCCCGTCGGGTGCGTCCGGCATCGTCGACGTGCCCGGGACCGCGCCGGGTTGTGACGTGGCGTCGAGCACGACGCTCCGTGTGATCGTCGGCAGGGGGGTGGCCGGTCGGATCGTCCAGGTGCCCGCGGCGTGTCCCGTGTCCGAGCTGTCGATCGCGAACGAGATCGTGGTCGAGACGGCCGACGCGTCGTGGTGGTCGATCGCGGCGCGGAGCGTGCACTCGGGTTGTCCCGTCGGCGTCATCGAACCCGTGTCACACCGTCCGTCAGCGGCGTCGGTGTCGGCGGCGTCGCCCGTCGAGTTGACGAGCGGGGCCGGGTCGGGGCGGAGCCGGAGGACCTGGATCGAACCGCCGTTGTTGGCGGCCGTGTCGTCGCCGGGGCGGCCGACGACGAGATCGATCGCCCCGTCGCCGTCGAGATCGCCCAGACCGGCGACGGCTCCCATCGTGTCCCCGTCGTTCAGGCCGCCGACCGGTGGTGTGCTGCTCGCCGACAAGGTGGCCAGGCTGCGAACCGCGCCGACGGCGTCGAAGCCGACGACGTGGATCGCTCCCCGGTCGGTGCCCCCGTCGTCGTCGCCCGGTGCGGTGATGGCGAGCTCGCCGAGGTTGTCCCCGTCGAGGTCGCCGATCGCCGCGATGTCGGTCCCGAGACGATCGTCGTCGTCGCCCGGCACGGCGAGGGTGCCGAGGTCCGACGACAGAACGACGTGATCGATGGCGGTGTCGGTGGCGTCGAGCCGGATGAGGTGCACGGCGCCACGATCCGTGCCGGCGCCGTCGGTGCCGGGTGCGCCGACCGCGAGACCGGGCAGGACCGAGCCGGTCGGTTCGGAGAGCACGACGATCGAGGTGCCGAACTCGTCCCCGTCCTCGAGGGGCTCGCTCAGTCCGCCCGTGGCGTGGGCCAGTCGGGTGGTGGCGATCGGTCGACCCTGTTCGTCCAGTCGGAGCACCGTCACGGCGCCTCGGTCGGTTCCCCCGTCGTCCGCTCCGGGCGAGCCGATCGCGAGGTCAGGAACACCGTTGCCATCTCCGTCGCCGATCACGGCGACCGCTGCGCCGAACTCGTCGCCGGAACTGATGACGCCGGTCAGGAGCGGGTCGCTCGCGTCGATGCGCCGGTGCGTCGTGACCGTTCCGTCGGCGGCGAGGAAGAGCACATCGATCGCGTCGTCGCCGGGGGAGCCCACGGCGAGCTCGAGCCGACCGTCCCCGTCGAGATCGGCGAGTCGTTCGACGGCCGCTCCGAAGCGGCCGTCGGCACTGAAGGTGCCGCCGCCCCAGGTCGACGCCGCGATCCGCGTGACCGACAACACGGTGTCGGCATCGGCCATGAGCAGGACGTCGACGGCACCGGTGTTGGAGCCCCCGTCGTCGTAGCCGGGCAGACCGACGGCGATGTCGACGACACCGTTGCGATCGAGGTCGCCGATCGCGGTCACCGCGGTCCCGAAGCGGTCGCCGGACCCGAGCGATTCGCCGTAGCCGACCAGGCCTTCGGTGATGATCAGCTCGGTGTCGATCTCCACGAGCGTCGGGAACGTCGGTCGGTCGAGGTGGTCGACCTGGCCGTCGTGGTCTCGGTCGAGGGCATCGGTCGGTCGACCGTCGCCATCGGGGTCGGAGGCTTCCGCGTTCGTCGGGGTGCCGTCACCGTCGTCGTCGGGGTCGTCGACGTCGTTCACGGTGTCGCCGTCGGTGTCGCCGGACTCGACGTTGTCGAGCAGGCCGTCCCCGTCGGTGTCGCCGACGGCGGTCGCGGCATCGGAGAACTCCGAGGTCGCGACGGGCTCGCCGAGGACGAGTTCGGTCACGGTGGCCGTGATCACGTCGCCGGCCACGCCGATCAGCGCCACGGTCGTCTCGGCCTCGCCGCCCGGATGGGTGATGGTCGCGGCGTTCGCCCACTCCTCGCCTTCACCGGCACCGGACGGGTCGGCGCCCCCGGGATTCCGGAACAGCTCGATGCGGTAGTCGCCGGCCGGCAGGTCGACCCCGACCCGGACATGCAGGAGGCCGCCGAGCTCGTCGACCCGGAGCAGCTCGGGACGGTTCAACAGATCGTTGGCGCCGACGTCGGCGTCGCCGGCGTCGTTCGGCGTGACGCCGTCCGGCGGATCGCCCACGTCGATCAGGTCGAGCGCGAGACCCCCGTTGCCGTGGATCTCGTTGCCCACGACCGACACACCGTTGCTCGAGTCGTCGACCGTGACGCCGTCGGCGCCCTGCCCGACGATCCGGTTGGCGGTGCCGGCTGCGAGGCCGCCGATCGAGATCCCGGTCGAGCCGTTGCGGACCTCCACCCCGACGCCGCCCTGCCCGAGCACGGTGACGCCGTCGGCGCTCAACCCCACGAGGTTGTCGTGGAGCGTGGTGTCGGTGACCGTGTCGAGCAGGATCCCGGCACCGTTGGCCGAGATCACGTTGCCGTCGGAGGCGACACCGATCACGTGCCCGGTGGTGTTGCGCAGATCGAGGCCGGCACCCGTGTTGCCGGCGGCGGCGGATCCGGACGGGTCCACACCGATGCGCGATCCGGTGATCCGGAGGCGGTCGGCGCCGGTGTCGGCGGCGACGCCCGATCCGGCGTTGGCGGCGACGGTGCTGTCGGCGATCACCACGTCGGCTGCGCCGACCTGGATGCCGTCGGCCCCGTTGCCCACCGATGCTCCGGTCCGGTCGACACCGACGTGGGTGCGATCGATGCTCGACTGGTCGGCCCCGGCCCCGAGCGAGATGCCGCTGTCGGTCCAGCCGATGATCGCGAGCCCGGCGAGATGCACCTCGGCGGTGGCGACGAGTCCATCGCCCGTGGCGGCGACGACACCGTTCACTTCGATCGGTGGCGTCGCCGAGGCAAGGTCCTGCGTGAACGCGTCGATCGTGAGCGGCACGGTGATGGTCGGCAGTGGTGCGGCGGGCTGGATCGTGAATCCGGGCGGACCGGTGAGCTCACCCGGGTCACCTCCGGGGATCTCGAACCGGATGGTGTCGGCGGTGCCGGTGTTGGCTTCCTCGATCGCGGCTCGGAGCGAACACTGTGTGGCTCCGCCGGCGCCGAGGGAGGCGATCACACAGGCGCCGTCGCCGGGTGTGACGTCGGATTCGTCGAGTGTGGTGTCGACGGTCAGCGTCGCCCTGCGCTCGAACGAGACCAGTCGGACCTGACCCTGATCGCCGCCGGTGCCGGGCGCGGCGACGGCGAGTTCCAGCGCGCCATCTCCGTCGAGGTCGCCCAAGCCGGAGAGTCCGGTGCCGAAGGCGTCGTCGGCCGCCGTGGTGCCGATGCCGCCGACGGTCTCGGACAGGCGTGTGGCCGTCGTCGGCGCGAGGGTCGGGCCGAGTTCGACCACGAGGACGGCGCCCGCACCCAGGTCGCCGTCGTCGGCGCCGGGCAGTCCGACTGCGAGATCGACGACGCCGTCCAGGCTGACGTCGCCGAGCACGGCGAGGGAGCTGCCGAGCGCGTCGCCATCGGCCGTTTGTGGCCCGAGGACGGCGTCGCCGTCGTCGAGGACGAGCAGCGAGGTGACCGTGCCGGCGGGGTCGACGTCGAGCACGTGGAGCGCGCCGCGGTCGGCGCCGGCACCGTCGTGGCCCGGCGTGCCGACGACGAGCTCACGGCTCAGGTCCCCGTCGGCGTCGCCGAGCGCGACGATCGCCTGCCCGAAGCGGTCACCATCGGCGAGACCGAGGCCGACCGCCGAGGTCGATCCGGCGACCAGTGCGGTCCCGGCGATCGTGCCGTCACTGTCGAGTGCGATCAACGCCACGCCGCCACGAGCGATCCCGCCGTCGTCGTAGCCGGGCAGTCCGACCGCCAGGTCGGCACGACCGTCGCCGTTGTGGTCGCCGAGTGCGGCGAGGCTCGCGCCGAACTCCGCGGCGACGGCGTCGAGGGCGGCGATCCCGAGATCGGTCGGATCGATCGTGTTGGAACCGATGACGGCGCCGCTGGCGTCGAGCAACAGGACGTAGACGATGCCCCCGTCGATCGTGGCGCCGTCGTGCAGGGGCGCACCGATGGCGAGGTCGGTCACGCCGTTGCCGTCGAGGTCCCCGATCGGGGCGATGGCGGCGCCGAACGCGGCACCGGCCACGGCGTCTGGTGGTCGGATCGTGCGAACGGCGGCCACGCCACCGTCGGCGTCCATCAGGGCGATCCTGACGCTGCCTTCGTCGGGAGCGGCACGGTCGTCGCCGGGCACGCCGATGGCGAGGTCGACGACGCCGTTGCCGTCGACGTCGCCGACGGCCTGCACGTCGAGGCCGAGGCGGTCACCGACGGCGGGGGTCAACCCGAGATCGATCGCGTCGAGGCCGACGACCTGCTGCACGACGAGCCGCGTGGCGTCGTGTCGCGGGTCGAGATAGTCCGGAGTGCCGTCGCCGTCGGAGTCGATGGCGTCGATCGGATTGGCGTCGCCGTTCGGGTCGGCGCCTTCGGAGATCGTCGGGATGCCGTCGCCGTCATCGTCGGTGTCGAGCTGGTCGAGGGTGCCGTCTCCGTCGGTGTCGCCGACCTCTGCGGCGTCGCACACACCGTCGAGATCGGAGTCGGAGCCGACACAGCTCCCGGGGCCGGCCTGGCCGATCGCGACCCCGACGAAGGCGCCGTTGAACGCGACAACGCCGCCGCAGAGTGCGGCGGCGACGGTGAGGCGGCGGAGCACCCGGGGCCGGGTCACGGGCCCACCAGGGAGGGTTGACGTTCGCCGGACAGCAGGTCGAGGTGGATGTGGGTCCGGTCGCCGGTCCGTTCGTAGGTGAGCTCGACGCCGAGTTGTTCGGCGAGTCGGCTGGCGAGCACGAGTCCGGTCCCACGTGCGGCGCGCCTCGCCTGGCGTCGCGATGAGCCGTCGACCTGATCGAAGACGGACTCGACGACGTCGGTGGGGAGCCCGGGGCCGATGTCCTCGACGGTCACGCGCACTCGACGGTTGGCGGCGTCGGTCACGACGATGCGCGCCTGCTGGCCGTGCTCGTCGGCGTTCCGAGCGAGTTCCGACACGAGGCTCGCGAGGAGTTGGTGGTCGCTGACGACACTGCGCCCGCCGGCCCGGTAGTCGACGATCATGCCGAGCGGGCTGGCGACCTCGTCGAGCACCTGGCCGAGATCGGTCTCGCCGGAGCGCACGGTGAGTGCACCGGTGGCGGAGCGGAGGAGCAGCAGCGCTCGCTCCACGCCCTGGCTCGCCCGCATCACCTCCGGGTCGATGAATCGCTGCTCACGGCCCGAGGTCGCATCGCTCAGTGGTGCGGCCACGTCTCGGCCGAGCACCTCGTCGAGCCCGTCGATCAGGTCGCGGTTGGATCGACGCTCGACGGCGAGTGCGCCACGCAGTCGGAGCTCCTCACGCGGGAGCCGAGTCGAGATCCGGTGCACCGTGACCGCCACGGTCGGCACGACGAAGGCGACCACGAAGCCGGTGAGGGTGGCGAACGAGCGGAGTGTTCCGTTCGAGCGTTCGATGCGGGCGATGAGCGTCGTCCGGTCGTCGTCGAGTCGTTCGCGGAGGACGTCGAGCGGTGCGATGACGTCGGTGCGGAGTTGGTCGAGCTGTTGGGTCGGGTCGGTCGGGTCGAGTTCGGCCAGGATCCGGTCGACCGCGGCGGCGACACCGTCGAGTTCACCGACCGAGGTGGTGGTGGCGTCGACCTCGACGAGCGCGGCGAGGCCGATCCGGGCGTCGCTGATCGCCACGTCGAGCTGTTCGGTGCTGAGCTGGGCCGAGGCCGAGACGTCGGCTTCGGTCTCGGCCTGGATGAGTCCGATGAGGAGGAGCTGGCGGGCCTGGGCGTCGATCGCGTCGACGGAACGCAGGACCTCGTCGGCGAGGTGGAGGTGCGCGGCGTCCTCCGAGGCACGGGAACTCGTCGCCGACAGCGTGAACACCGACAGGGCGAGTCCGAGCACCGTGACACCCGCCAGGAGCGACACGACGAGACCCGTCGAGCGCGACAGCAGGCGTCGGAGCTTTTCCACCTGACCCCATCGGTCGTTTTGGGGGATGATTTGAGGTCGTGGGTCATCTCACCCCACTGCCTGCCGATCACGTGACAGAACCTCGACCACGCGCTCATGGCGACCGGTCTTTCTGCCGATGAGATCGACGTGAACGAAGCGGCAATGTCCTCGAGCAGCGCACTCACCGATGCGCTGGGGCCGATGACCTTGCGTCTGCGCGTGGCCCTGTACGGACTGCTGCTCATCCTCCTCGTCGCTCGAGGCGTGCTCGGCGACGCACTGGTCGGTTGGGACGCGATCGTCGTGCTCGCGGTGGTCGCCCTCGCCGGACTCCTCGTCCAGCGGTTTTTCGACGACCGCCACACGGGCCTGGTCGCGTTCGCGGAGATCGCCGGCGATTCGGCGGCTGCGCTCGCCTGCCTCCTGCTCGTCGATGTCGGCCAGGCGCCGCTGGGGTGGCTCGTGCTCGCGATTCCCGTGATCGGCGCCGGTGTCCGCCACTCGCTGATGATGGCGACCATCGTCTGGGTCACCGTGGTGGTCGGCAACATGGCGACCGAGCTGGCGTATCGACCCGCCGTCGACGCCGGCACCTCCCTCTCGCTGGGTATCCAGCAGCTCGCCGCCGTCGCGGTGTTCGCGCTTCCGGCCACATATCTGGTGCGGCACCTGCTCGGCGAAGCGGAACGTCGCGGCCAGGCTCGTGCGGCTGCGCAGGACGAAGCCCAGGGTGTGGCCAACGTCGCCGTGGCCGCGCGGAAGATCTCGGAAGCCCCGAACTCGGTGGAAGCCATCGCTGCAGCCCTCGCCGTGACCGACGTGCTGGGCTTCTCCGGTGCTGAGGCCTGGGAGCGCTCCGAGGCGTTCCCGTGGCGGATGGCGGCCCGTCGCTCGTCCGTTCCTCCCGTGGCGGGCTGGATGGATCGTTGGGTGAGCCAGACCGACGCCGAGGGTCGACCCGTCGTGATCTCGGCCAAGGACGACCCGAATCACGCTCAGGCACTGCACCTGGCGGGCGCCGCCAGCATCGTGTTGTTGCCGGTGGTGCCCCATCGACTCGTCCTGGCCGTGTCATCGAGCGAGGTGGTGGCGGAAGCACCGATGCGATGGCTGGTGCTCCTGGCCGAGCACCTCGCGGTCGGTTGGAGCAACGTGGTGCGTTCGGAAGAACTCGAACGTCGTGCGGCCGGTCTCGCCCACGAGGCGAATCACGATGGCCTCACCGGTCTCCCGAACCGTGCCGCGGTGGTCCGAGCCATCGACCAGCATCTCAGCCAGACCGACCGTGCCCTCGCCCTGCTCTTCGTCGACCTCGACCGCTTCAAGGCCGTGAACGACCACTTCGGTCACGACGCCGGCGATGCCGTGCTCATCGCCACCGCCGAGCGGATGCGACAGTCGGTCCGGACGAACGCCATGGTCGCCCGTCTCGGTGGCGATGAGTTCCTCGTCGTCGTGCCCGACGCCGACCCGGCGCAGGCCCAGGCGGTTGCCGACCGCATCGTGTCGGCCGCGAGCCAGCCGACCGAGTGGAACGGGCACGCGTTGCAGATCGGCGCGTCGGTCGGTGTCTCGATGGCCCAGCCGGGCGAGCAGGCCCACACGATGCTGCAGCGAGCCGATCAGGCCATGTACGAGGCGAAGCGCTCGGGCGACACCCAGATCGTGATGGCGGGCTGAGGCTCAGGTCTCGAGGCGGTCGATCGCCGGATCGGCCAACGCGAACACCGCGGCCGCCGCCGGCAGCACACCGAGGATGAGCAGGGCGGGTGGATAGCTCCCCGTCAGGTCCCTGGTGACCGACAGCGCCACGGGTCCGATGGCCGAGGCGGCCACCCCGAGGAAGGTCAGTGCGCCCTGGATCGACCCGAGGTGGGCGGTCCCGAACCATCGTGGGAGCAGGGTGGCGGTGATCGTCCGGATCGATCCGGCGGCCGCGCCGATCAGCACGGAGTAGGCGACGACGGTCGCACCGGGGCCGACGACCGCGCCGACCAGGTGTGCACCGAACAGGACGCCCATGGCCGCCGACGGCAGGTAGCGGGTCCCGATCCGGTCGCTGATCCACCCCGATCCGAACCCGGTGAGTGTCGAGCCGATGACCTGCGGAGCGAACAGGGCGGCAGCGGCCTCGGCCGACAGCCCTGCTTCGCCGAGCAGGTCGATCTGGTGGAAGTTGAACGCGGTGACGACCAGTCCCGCCGTGCTCGAGACGGCGGCGACGATCCAGAAACCCCGCGTTCTGATCGCTGCGGCACGGTCGAGGGACGGTCCGGGTGGGGCGGCCGTCGTCGACGGCTTCCGGGTGCCCTCCGGCAGCGATCGCAGTGCGACCACCGCGAGCGGCGCGACGGTCGCGGCGATCACCGCGGCGGCGATCAGCCAAGTGGTCCGCCACGACGTCGACCGGATCGACCAGGCGAGCAGGATCGGCACCGCCGCCATCAACGCACTCGTGCCGACCGCATAGATGCCGAGAGCGGTGCCGCGTCGGCGCTCGAAGCCGAGCGAGACCGTGACCGTCGCGACGAGCGAGAGCGACCCCTGGCCGAGGAAGCGGATGCCGAAGAACCCGAGCGCGAGCATGACGAGGGATCCGACGGTCGACATGTAAGCCAGGGCGGCGGCGAAGCAGATCCCGATGATGATCTGGGCCCGGCGGACGCCGATCCGGTCGACGGTGCGACCGATGGTCGGTAGCAGGAGGGCACCGCCGAGGGTGCCGACCAGGTAGGCGCTCGACACGGTGGAACGACCGAGATCGAGATCGCCGACGAAGTGATCGGTGAAGACCGAGACCCCGATGGTCTGGCCGGGCCCGGTCAGGCCGGCGGCGAGCATGGCGGCGCCGAGCACGACGCGACCGGTGCGGTCGAACTCGTTCGGCCGGCTGGCCGTGGTGGCCGTCGCCGTCACGGCGCGGGACGGTATCCCGACGTTTCGACCCTCGATGGCGTCGTGAGGGCTGCCCTGTCAGAGTGCGGTGTGCCCGAACGTTCCACCGACACCCGAGTGCTCACGTGGGACACCCTGCCGTTGTATCTCGGTGGTCTCATGGGCCCGTTCGGCACGATGGTCGTGATCTCGATCTACCCGGAGCTCCGCGCATCGTTCGACGCGTCGACCGAGGGGGTGACCTGGTCGTTCAGCGGCTACCTGTTCGCGATGGCGGCGTTGCTGCTGGTTTCGGGCACCATCGGCGAACGGCTCGGTCGGAGGCGGGTCACCCGGGCGACCTTCGTCGTGTACGCCGCGGCCGCGCTCGCGGCCGCCCTGGCCCCGACGCTCGGGTGGTTCATCGCGTTGCGAATCGTGATGGGGATGGCGAACGCCTTCATCACCCCGCTGCTGATCGCGGGGTTGTCCGAGGTCATCCCGGCGTCGCGCCTGGGTCGGGCCGTCGGTGTGTATGCCGCGTTCCAGGCTGCCGGCGGCGCCGTCGCGCCGTTCGTGTCGGGTGTGATCGCCGAGGTGGACTGGCGCTGGTCGTTCGTCGTCGTCGCCGCGTTGGCGGCGGTGCTCGCGCTCCGGCCGGCCGAGGGCGAACCTCGACCCGACACGGATGCTCCGCCGATCCGGCCGTTGTTCCAGCCACGGATGATCCGCTTGTGGGCGGCGGCGTTCGCGGCGGCCGCCGGTCCGATCGGCTTGGGGGTGATCGTGGGGGTCCGGCTGCGAGACGGTCTCGGTGTGTCGAGTTCGGCCGCAGGAGCCGTGCTGTTGATGTCCGGTCTGGCCACCATGGCCACGAGTGCGAGGTGGGGCTCGGTGATCGACCGGATCGGTGGTCATCGGGCGAGCCTGCTCGCGGTGTCGGCCGCCCTGGTCGCGGCAGCGCCGCTCGGGTTGATCGACTCGGTCCTGGTGCTCGTTCCCGCCTGGATCGTCGCCGCGGCGTTGCTCAGTTATCTGCCCGTCAACCTCCAACGGCTGGCGGCCGTCGCGGTCCCGGAGAACCGAGGCGGGGCGCTCAGCTCGGTCCTCTCGTTCCGTTTCATCGGTCACGCGGCGGGTCCGCTCGTGTTCCTGCCGATGCTCGACTCCGCGCCGGGCCGGACGTTCCTCGCCGCCACCGCCCTCGGTCTGATCACGCTGGCCGGATTCCTCCTGGCGGAACGTGACCCGGCGAATTCACATGCCGCGCCCGGGTCGACCTGAGAGGCTCCCGTGATGGCCGATGCTGTCGATGTCGAGATCCGGGTGATGCGCGCGGACGAGTTCGCCGAGATGCGGGCGCTGTGCGTTCGGGCCTTCGGGGACGACAGCCTCGGCGTGCTGCTCGACGAGCTCCGAGCCTCCTGGGCCTGGGACGACGAGTTGTCGTTCGTGGCCGTTCTCGACGGCGAGATCGTCGGTCAGGTCCTGTACACATCCGCGATCGTGGATGCGCCGGAGCGTCTCGAGGACGTGCTCGTGCTCAGCCCCATCGGTGTGGAGCCGGGATGGCACGGTCGGGCGATCGGTACCGAGCTCGTGACCGTCACGCTCGAACGCCTGGCCCGCACCCGCGACGAACCCCTCGTGTTCCTCGAGGGCGACCCGCGCTACTACCACCGCTTCGGGTTCGGCCCGGCCGAGGCGCGGGGCCTCCTTCGCCCGTCGATCCGCACCCCGGAGCCGGCATTCCAGGTGATCGATCTGGGCGAACGGTCCGACATGACCGGTCGGCTCGTGTATCCCGATGCGTTCTGGAGGACCGACTCGGTCGGCCTCCGCTGAGCCGACGGTTTCCGTCCGGTCCGGTCGAGCGCGAGGATCATGCGAGCAGCGACGGAGAGCCAGCCATGAGTGACGCGCCAGACGGCATCGACGGGCCCGACCCGTTCACGACCGGGTGGTCGATCCGATGACCGCCCGCTACGAGCATCCGTATCCGTCGGCCGAGCTCGCCGCCGAGCATCCGTTCGTCGAGTACTCGCCGGGCCGACTCGACCCGGCGGAGATGCAACGTCGGGCCGACGCGTTCCACGAACGCATGGAGGCCCGCCGGTCGATCCGCCTGTTCGATGACGCCCCGGTCGACCGGTCGTTGATCGAGCGGGCCGTGGCCGCGGCGTCGACCGCACCGTCGGGTGCCCACAAACAGCCGTGGACGTTCGTGGCGACGTCCGCGCCGGAAGTGAAGCGGGCGATCCGCGAGGCCGCCGAGGAGGAGGAGCGGGTCAACTACCTCGACAACCGGATGAACGAGGAGTGGCAGGAGGCCCTCGCCCCGCTCGGGACCGATCACCACAAGGAGTTCCTCGAGATCGCTCCGTGGATCGTGGTGCTGTTCGAGCAGCGCTACGAGGTGCGCTCCGACGGGGAACGCCGGAAGAACTACTACGTCAAGGAGTCGTGCGGCATCGCCGCCGGGATCTTCATCACGGCGCTGCATCAGATGGGCCTGGCGACGTTGCCCCACACACCATCCCCGATGGCGTTCCTCGCTCGGGTGCTGGGTCGACCCGAGAACGAGCGCCCGTTCGTGATGTTCCCCGTCGGTCATCCCCTGCCGGGGGTGCGGGTGCCCGACATCGCGCGCAAGCCACTCGATCAAGTGCTGGTCGAGGTGACGTCGCTGCCCTAGGGGTTCGTGGTGACGTCGATCGTCGCGGGAGTCGACCGAACGCCGTTGCGTTCGGCGGTGAGACCGATCGAGTAGGTCGTGCCCGGTTGGAGGTCGAAGATCGTGTACCAGCCGTCGGTGTCGGCGCCGACCGGTGTCCCGTCGACGGACACCTCGTAGACCGTCGACCACTCCGGGTCCCACCGGATCACCACCCGACGTCGGCTCTGATACGTCGAGGTGAGCCCGGCCGGTGTGTCCACGATCGTGCCCGCGGTGGTGACGCTGATCGGCGTGGTGGGGGCCGATTCCACACCGTCGGTGATCGACGAGACGCTGTAGGTGTAGGTCGTCGCTTCACTCAGTCCGAGGTCGGTGAACCACTCGTTGTCGTCGACGTCGATCAGGACGCCGTCGCGGTAGATGTTGTAGGTCGCCCCGGCCACGCGGTCCCAGTGGAGCACCACACGTTCGCGGGTCTGCAGCGTCGACTCCAGTCCGGATGGGCCGGGGACGGGGGCGTCGTCGTCGAAGTCGATGCGAACGAGCCCGCTGAGGATGTGCCCGTTCGACGGGTCGGACAGGAACTGTCCACCCATCCAGAGTCGACCGTTCGAGTCCTCGTAGAGGGCCCATGCGCCGGCCTGACCGGTCATCGAGAAGATGGTGTCGGTGAGCTCCTGCGTGGCGAGGTCGACGCCGTACGCGCCCCGGGCGAGTTGCTGCCCGAACGGGTTGACGTCGCGGAAGTCGAGCACCCATCGGCGGTACTCCTCGTAGATCATCATCCCGTCGGGCTGATCGTTGTAGGAGCCGAGTGGGTACTCGCCGACGCTGCCCCAGCAGTGACAGCCGGACCACAGCGTCGTCTCGCCGACGAAGATCACCTGGGTGTCGCCGCCCGCGTAGGTGTCACCGACGCCCCGGTTGGTGAAGAACGAGTTCTCGGGTTGCAGGGTGGCGGCGTCGAGGATGAGGGTCTGGTGGCCCTGACCGCCCACGTAGACCTTCGATCCGGCGAACTGCACATCGTGTTGCCACATCGAGAAGCCGCTCCGGTGGGACAGCGTGTCGGGAGGGAGCCCCTGTGGATCGTCGGTGAGCTCGCCGGTGTCCGGGTCGATCACGGCGAAGTAGGCAGCCCGGTCGTCGCCGTTGACGCCACCGAACTTGCCCGTGGCGTAGACCCGATCCCGGGCGAGGTCGATCGCGAGGCTGAACACGAGTTGGCCACCGAGGCGTGGTGTGACCACGTCGAGGTCGGCGGTCGGCAGCCAGGTCGGGTCGAGCGCACCGTCGAGGTCGTACTTCGCGAAGTTGCGTGCCGCGGTTCCCTGCGCGGACGTGAACGAGCCGGCGACGTACACGTCGCCCCCGGCCACCTCGACGTCCCAGACCGCTCGCGGGCCCCAGTCGAGGTCGATGTCGGGCTGGAAGGTCGGGTCGGTCGCACCGGTCGCCGGGTCGAGCCGTACGACGCCGCCGTCCAGTTCGCCACCGACGTACATGCGATCGGTGTCGTCGAGGGCGATCGCGTAGATCGCGCCCGTGATCTCGGGCCGGAACGTCTCGTCCATGGCTCCGGTCTCGAGGTCGAATGCCGCGAGATAGGGCTGATCGATCACACGACCCTCGGGTGAGGTGACCTGGAGGAACTTGCCGGCGACGAACATCCGACCGTCGTGCTCCTGGAGGTCGAACACGAGCGCGCGGAGCCGTCCGGAGTGTCGAACCCCCTCGTCTGGCGTCTGGACGTCCCAGACCGTGGTGTCGGGGGAGGTGCCGGTGCCCTGCGCCGAGGCAGGCGCCCCGGAGGCGAGGAGGGCCAGGCTGCACAGCAGCGCGGCGAGGGTGCGCGTGACGGTGGGGTGCATGTCAGCGGCTCTCGCTGCACTCGGTGTCGAGCATCGTCTGGTAGGCGGTGATGTCGTCTTCCGAGACGCCGTCGGAAGACAGCGTCTCCCAGATCTGGTCACGGCTGGCGAGGTGGGTGCTGCACTGCCCGTTGCGTTCGTCCTGGGAGAGCTCGGCCCAGATCGCCTCCGGACCGGCGACGGCCTCGACCGGCTGGCCGCCGGCGTCGTCCGTCGCGGTGTCGTCCG
>JAHDCV010000004.1:115847-117961 GCA_020629695.1 Acidimicrobiales bacterium
GGTGTCCGGGTGCTCGATCTGACGCAGGCGTTGGCGGGGCCGTACAGCACGATGCTCCTCGCCGACGCCGGCCTTCGGATGGACCCCGGCGGTCGCTGACACACGCGTCGGTGTGGCCGGTCGAGCCGGCCGGCATCGCTTCCGACCGTGATCCTCAGACGACCGGTGTGAACTCCGCTCGCAGATGCTTGATGCCGTTGACGAAGTTCGATGTGAGGTAGTCGGGTTCGCCGACGGTGTGGATGTCGGGCAGGCGCTCGAACAGCTCCCGGAACATCACCATGATCTCCCGCCGCGCCAGGTTGGCGCCCAGGCAGAAGTGGGGTCCGGGGCCGCCGAAGCCGACGTGGTTGTTCGGCGTCCGGGTGATGTCGAAGGCGTGGGGATTCTCGAACACCGTCTCGTCGCGGTTGGCCGAGGCATACCAGAGCATGACCTTCTCGCCCGCCTTCAGGTCGGTGCCGGAGAGGGTGACGTCCTCGTTCAGGGTGCGACGCATGAAGATGACCGGGCTCGCATAGCGGACGATCTCTTCCACGGCCGTCCGGGCGTGGCCCTCGAAGTCCTCGATCCACTGCTGCTTCTGCTCGGGGTGCAGGGTGAGTTGGTAGAGCCCGTGGGAGATGGCGTTGCGGGTCGTCTCGTTGCCAGCGACGAGGAGGAGCACGAAGAACGAGTTGAGGTCGTCCTGGCTCAGCACTTCGCCGTCTGCGTCGGGGGTGATGAGGGCCGTCGTCAGGTCGTCGGTCGGATCGACCTTCCGTTCCTCGGCCATCTCGGTCATCAACCCGGCGAGTTCGGCGCCGGCGGTGAGGAGCGCACCGATGAGGTCGTCCGGCCCGATCTCGCCGACGTACTCGGGATCGCCCGCGCCGAGGATCACGTTGGAGCGTTCGAAGACGAACTCCCAGCGATCTTCCGGCACGCCCATCATCTCGCAGATGATCTGGAGCGGAAGACGGGCGGCGACCTCGGTGACGAAGTCGCAGCTTCCCTTGGCGGCGATGTCATCGACGACCTTCGCGGCGACCTCGGCCACCTGATCCTCGACCTTCTTCAGCCGACCGGGGGTGAATGCCGCGGACACGATCTTGCGCTGCTTCGCATGGCGGGGATCGTCCATGTTGATCATCCCGCCGAAGAAGTCGAGGAACTCCGGTGGGAGGTCGGCGATGCTCGTGGCGCCCTGAGCCGAACCGAAGATCTGCGGGTTCTTCGAGGCGAAGAGCACGTCCTGCATGGTCGACAGCACGTGGTAGCCCGGTCCGGCCGGGATGGGGCCGAAGGCGACCTCGTCGAACTTGGCCACGGGCGCCTCGCGCCGCAGTGTCTGGAAGGCGCCTTCGCGGAACGTGCGCGGTCGATCCCAGAATCCGTCTTCTGAGAGGTCGATCCGGTCGAGAGGTACGAGATCGGGTTCCATCGTGGCCACCTGGCTTCCGTCGGCTGCACTGTTGATAGTGCAGTGCAGGCGTCGTGTCGCATCCGGGTCGTTTCGCTCGCCGGGTCGTGACCGTCGCCGCCACCGCCGGACGGCTCCGCTCGTTTCGCCGTTCAGGAGGGCCCTCAGTCAGGGGGGTCGGGCTCCCGCATGGAGGCCAGGTCGCCTCACCCGAGGGTCGACCGACTCCTGTCCTGCACGGTTCGACCCATCAACTCCGACCGGTGCAGGCGTCGATGTCTTTCGGGACAGCCCGCTTGCGGGATCGAGTAACGAAGGATCAACGGAGGTCCTCACCATGCTTCACTACCAGTTCATCGCCGCTTGGATGCGGGCTCAGGCCAAGACCGAGCGTGGCGCTTCTCTCGTCGAGTACGCCCTCCTCGTGGCCCTGATCGCCGTCGTCTGCATCGCTGCCGTCACCCTCCTGGGCAAGTCGGCCGCCGAGAAGTTCTCCGATGTGAACACCGCCATCGACAGCTGATCGACGCAGTCCTTCCGGACAACAGGAACGGGCGGGGCACTCCGGTGCCCCGCCCGTTTCGCGTTTTGCGGCATCACGCCCCGATGCCAGCCGGATCTCGCCGGCGCTTGTTCGGGACCCACCGAGCCTCCACGCGGTGGCGTGCTCGGTGGCAGGGGGCGCAGCGGGGTTCGAGTTCGGTGGTGACAG
>JAHDCV010000038.1:0-25662 GCA_020629695.1 Acidimicrobiales bacterium
GTTGTGCGCGAGGAGGGACTTGAACCCTCACGCCCGTTAGGGCACAGGAACCTGAATCCTGCGTGTCTGCCAATTCCACCACTCGCGCGAGTGGACGGGTGATGGTAGCGGCTTCGTCCGTCTCGCCCCACGAAATCCCCGATCCGGCCATACCCCCGTGGAGGGGTAGCGTTTCGGCGATGGTGATCCGGAGCTTCGAGCAACGGCTGGAACGGCTGGTGGAAGGGGCGTTCGCCCGCGCCTTCCGGTCGGGCATCCAGCCCGTCGAGATCGGCCGGCGCCTCGTGCGTGCCCTCGACGACGGGTCGGCCCTCGACGTGAACGGCACCAACGTCTCGCCCAACCATCTGACGGTCGCGCTCAGTCCCGACGACCACACCCGCTATGCGTCCATGCGCGACGGCATCATCGCCGAACTGTCTCAGCTCGCCCGGAGCCACACCCGCGACCACGGTCGGACGTTCGTCGCTCCACTCCTGATCGAGCTGGCCGACGATCCGACGCTGAACGTCGGCATGTGCCGGGTCGACGCCAAGTTCGACGAGACCACGACCGCATCGAGCCGTGCCTGGCTCGAGTTGCCGGATGGCCAGCGGGTGATCCTCGGTGATCACGCGGTGCTCGGCCGCCTGCCCGAGTCGACCGTCGTCATCAACGACGCCTCCGTCTCGCGGCGCCATGCCGAGCTGCACCCCTACGGCGACGGGCACCTGCTCATCGACCGTGGCTCGACCAACGGCACGATGGTCAACGGTCGCGCCATCGACGAGTGCGGTCTGGTCGACGGCGACGAGATCGTCTGCGGCCACAGCATCTCGCTGATCTACCGGCGCAACTGATCGACCGAGCGGAGACCTCGCCGGTCGGTAACGTGTGCGGCGGTGTCCGAGGCCGTCCTGACCCTTCTGAAGTGGTGCGTGCTCGTACTGCTGTACCTCTTCTTCCTCCGCGTCATGCAGGTGACCTGGGCCAGCCTCCGCGCCCCGGCCCGACGGGTTGCCACGCCGACCGGCGCCGTGCCCGCCACGACCACCACCTCACCGGCCGCCCGCCCGCCCAAGACCTCGTCCGACCACGCCTGGGCGCTCGAGGTCGTCGAAGGCGACACCATCGCCGGATCGCTACATCCGGTGCACGATGAGCTCACGATCGGCCGCTCGGCCGGTTGCCACCTCACCCTGGATGACACCTACGTCTCGCAGTTCCACGTGCGGATCACGATCGGGGGCGACCACCGCCCGGTCGTGGAAGACCTCGGTTCGACCAACGGCACCTACCTGAACCGCCAACGTGTGTCCTCGCCCGTGATCGCCAACGTCGGCGACCGACTGCAGGTCGGTTCGACCGTGTTCGTCGTCCGATGATGTACCTCGTCGGTGCCGTGATCTCCCATGTGGGGCGGATCCGGACGGTCAACCAGGACCGTGGCCTGTTCATCCCGTTCGTCGGTGTGGTCGCCGACGGCATGGGCGGCCACGCCGGTGGGGAGATCGCGTCGGCCATCGCCGTCGAGACCTTCGCCGGCGCCACCGAGAACGTGCCGACCGAAGACCTCCTCCGGCTCGGCCATCTCGCCAACGCCCGGATCAACGAGCGTGGTCAGGAGCCCGAGCTGCGGGGCATGGGAACCACACTCGTGGCGATCTCGCTCGACGGTGAGCTCGGCCAGGTCTCGCTCATCAACGTCGGCGACTCTCGTGCCTACCGCCTCATCCCCGGCGGGCTCGAACGGATCACCCGCGACCACTCCTTCGTCGAAGACCTCGTCGAACAGGGCCGGATCAGCCGGACCGAAGCCCGTACCCACCCCCAACGCAACATCGTGACCCGGGCACTCGGCATCGACCCCGAGGTCGAGATCGATGCCTTCGAAGTCTTCGTCGTGCCCGGCGATCGATTCGTCCTGTGCAGTGACGGTCTGGTCGACGAGGTGGAGGACGGCGACATCGCCGAGGTGCTCGCCAATGTCGACGATCCGAAACTCGCCGCGCAACAGCTCGTCGAGCTGGCGGTCGATGCCGGTGGCCGGGACAACATCACGGTGCTCGTGGCCGACGTCGCCGAGGGCCCGGAGCCCGGCGAACCGCTCGACGCCGACGACGATGTGACCGGCACGATCGCACCCTTCGCCGACCTCGATGATCCGGCTCCACCGACCGACGCCGACGGCGATGAGGCGGTCGACGAGTTCGACCACGAGCCGATGGCGTTGCGCACCCGCGCCATGGCGACCCTGCTGATCGTCACCCTCGCCGTCGCCGGGTTCCTCGCCGTCGAGTGGTTCGGCGGGCGGACCTATTTCGCCGGCACGGACCCACTCGACCAGGACGGCGGTGCGGTCGTGATCTATCAGGGCCGACCCGGGGGTGTGCTGTGGGTCGGGCCCGACGTGGTCGAGGTGACCGACGTCGACGTCGCCGAGCTGACCGACGCGGACATCGCCCGGCTCGCCGACCGTCCGCTCGTCTCCTCCCTGGACGAGGCCCGCGACTTCGTCGACGGTCTCGATCGGCGCGACGAGTAGATGAAGCCCAGAAACGTCGAGCTGGGGCTGCTCCTGCTCGCGTTCATCGTCACGATCTCGGCATCGGCGCTCACCGCGCTCGGTCGCACCGCCGATCTCCCGGTCGACTTCGTCCCGTTCCTGATCGCGGTGCTGTTGTTGTTGTTGGCCGCGCACATGGTGGTGCGCCGGTTGGCGCCGGCCGCCAACCCACTGCTGCTGCCGCTCGCCGCACTGCTGAACGGTCTCGGTTACGTGATGATCGCTCGGCTCGACCCCGACCTCGCCGCCAATCAGTCGGCGTGGGCGTTCCTCGGCGTCGCAGGCTTCTCGCTCGGACTCCTGATCCTGCCCGACCCACGCAAGCTCGAGCCGTATCGCTACACCCTGGCGCTGGCCGGCGTGGTCCTGCTCCTGCTCCCGCTGATCCCGCGGGTCGGCGTCGAGATCAACGGCGCTCGCATCTGGTTGCGCGTCGGATCGTTCTCCATCCAGCCCGGCGAGTTCGCCAAGGTCACTCTCGCGGTGTTCCTCGCGTCCTATCTCGTCGAGAAACGTGAGCTGCTCCGGGTCTCGACCCGTCGGATCGGGCCGATCCACCTGCCCGACGTCAAACACTTCGGGCCGATGCTCCTGGCCCTCGGCGTCGCGCTGCTGGTGATGCTCGCCCAGCGCGACCTCGGCTCGTCGCTGCTGTTCTTCACCCTCTTCCTCTCCATGCTCTACATGGCCACCGAGCGTGTCGCGTTCGTCGCCGTCGGCCTGACCACGTTCGCCGCCGCGGCCGTGCTCGCGTGGTCGCGGTTCAGCCACGTGCAACGTCGAGTCGACATCTGGATCGACCCGTTCGCCGACGCGAAGAACGCCGGCTTCCAGATCGCCGAGGCCGCCTTCGCGCTCGCCGACGGCTCGATCTCGGGCACCGGTCTGGGTCTCGGCACCCCCGGCAAGGTTCCCTTCGCCGCCACCGACATGATCTTCGCCGCGATCGGCGAAGAGCTCGGCCTGCTCGGGGCCTCGGCGGTGATCGCCGCGTTCATCCTGTTCTGCACCACCGGGTTCCGGGTCGCCACGCGTGCGGCCTCCGACTTCGAGACCCTGTTGGCAGCCGGACTGACCGCCCTCCTCGGGTTCCAGAGTTTCGTGATCATCGGTGGCGTGATCCGGGTGCTGCCGCTCACCGGCGTGACCCTGCCCTTCGTGTCCTACGGCGGTTCGTCCCTGCTGGCGAACTACGCGATTCTCGGGCTGCTCCTGCGGATCTCCGACCGAGGGGAGCAGGCGGCGTGACCCGAGGGATCCAGCACGTCGCGCTCGTGCTCATGGGCTGCTTCGGGTTGCTGTTCGTGCAGCTCAACCGCATCCAGGTCTTCGACGCCGAGTCGTTGCGGGATCATCCCGAGAACACCCGGACCGTCCAGCGCGACTTCGAACGCCCACGTGGTCGGATCGTCACCGCCGACGGTGTGGTCGTCGCCCAGAGCGAGGCGGCCGAGGGCTCGTTCGATCGGCTCCGCGTGTATCCCGAGGGCGACCTCTACGCCCACAGCGCCGGGTGGTTCTCGTTCAACCTCGGCGCCGACGGCGTCGAGCGGGCCTGGAACGATCAGCTCTCGGGCCGCACCGCCGGCCTGCAACTCTCGGGTCTCGCCGGTGTCCTCGACGATCGTGAGGAGATCGGTGAGGTCGTGCTCAATCTCGACCACGACATCCAGCTCGCCGCCCGGGCGGCCCTGGGTGATCGGCGGGGTGCCGTCGTCGTGCTCGACCCCCGCGACGGTGCCGTGCTCGCCCTCTGGGGCTACCCCTCCTTCGATCCGAACGAGCTGGCCGGCTTCAGCGGCGGCGAGGTCAACGAGGCGTATCGAGCCCTGCTCGACGCCGACGGCGATCCGCTCCGCCCGCCGACCCATCGAGAGATCTACTTTCCGGGCTCGACGTTCAAGATCGTCACCGCCGCGGCGGCCCTCGGAGAAGGGGTCGTCACCCTCGACCAGCCCGTCTTCCCCGAGGTCGAGTCCTACCAGCCCCGCTTCACCGATCGGGCGATCTCGAACTTCGGAGGACGCACCTGCGGCGGCCCGCTCCGGGACCTGGTGCGCCAGTCGTGCAACGCGGGCTTCGCCCAGATCGGTGCCGAGCTGGTCGGCGACGTCGCACTCGTCCGCACGGCCGAGGCGTTCGGGTTCAACGCCGTGCCGCCGCTCGATCTGCCGAACACGGTCGCGAGTGTCATGCCCACCGACTTCGGCATCCAGCTCGAGGAGCCGACCGAGGAGGTGCCGGCCGGAGTCGTGAGCGACGTGCCCCGCCTGGCGCAAGCCTCGATCGGACAGAACGACGTGGCCGCCACCCCGTTGCAGATGGCGCTCGTCGCCGCCGGCGTCGCCAACGGTGGACGGGTGCCGGTACCCCGGGTCGTGGATCGTGTGCTCGACGCCCGCGGCCGAGCGGTGGAGAGCACGGCAGAAGGCACGTGGCGCACGGCCACCTCGGCCGCGGTTGCCGCGGAACTCCGCGAAGCGATGCTGCTCACCGTCGCCGACGGCACCGCCCGGACGATGGCCCGCGACGGATGGGTGGTCGGAGCGAAGACCGGTACGGCCCAGGTCGGCACCGAACCGCCACGGTCCCACGCCTGGATGATCGCCTTCGCCGGTCGTGTCGGACAGGCCCCTGAGGTCGCGATCGCGGTGCTCGTCGAGGGTCTCGACGGATCGGTCGACGCCACCGGCGGCACCGTCGCGGGACCGATCGCCGGGGCGGTTCTCGATGCCGTTCTGGAACCGTGATGGCCACGATCGTCCCGAACGACGACGCGGCGGTCTCCACACTCACTAACCTCTGCCCGTTGTGACCGACGCCCAGCCCGCCCGCCCGGTCCTGAATGGCCGCTACGAGCTCTACCGCCGCATCGCCCGCGGTGGGATGGCCGATGTCTTCCTCGCGCGCGATCAGCTGCTCGATCGCCCGGTCGCCGTCAAGGTCCTGTTCCCCCAGTTCGCCGCCGATCCGAGCTTCGTGGAGCGGTTCCGGCGGGAAGCCCAGTCGGCCGCCAACCTCAATCACCCCAACATCGTGGCGGTCTACGACTGGGGCCAGCACGAGAGCACGTACTTCATCGTCATGGAGTACGTCGAAGGTCGGTCGCTCGCGGAACTGCTCCGCAACGAGGGTCCGCTTCACCCCTCCCGAGCCTCCGAGTTGGCCACCGACGTCGCCGCCGCACTCGGGTTCGCCCATCGAAACGGCACGGTGCACCGCGACGTCAAGCCCGGCAACATCATGCTGACCCAGGCCGGTCAGGTGAAGGTCACCGACTTCGGTATCGCCCGGGCGTTCGGCAACTCCGACGACCTGACCCAGACCGGCGCCGTGATGGGCACCGCCACGTACTTCTCGCCCGAGCAGGCCCAGGGCCGCACGGTCGATCCGCGCAGCGACCTCTATTCGCTCGGTGTCGTGCTCTACGAGATGGTCACGGGCCAGCCGCCCTTCGACGGTGACACGCCGGTCGCGATCGCCTACAAGCACGTCCAGGACGCGCCGCCCCGGCCGCGGTCGATCAACCCTCAGGTCCCGGCCCAACTCGAGGCCATCATCGGAACGCTGCTCGCCAAGTCGCCGGCGCAGCGATTCGACTCGGCCGAGACCGTGCGCACCGAACTCCGAGGCTTCCTCGACGGCACGCCTCCCGTGGGCGTGGGTGCCGAAGCTCCGGCAACGGGTGTGAACCCGGCGATCCCGCCGACCACCGCCCAGGCGCCGATCTCCGGCTCGACCCGAGCCGTCATCGACACCACCCGGGCGATGCCGGCTGCGACGGCTGGGCAGCATCAGGTGCCCGAGGAATACTTCGAGCCGCCGCGCCGCAACGGTGTGTTCCTCGCCATCATCGGCGTGCTCGTGCTCGCCCTGATCGGCGTGTTCTTCTACATCACCCAGCTCCTCGGCGACGACGGTGGTGAGCTCGAACCGACCGTCGACACCGTGCAGATTCCCGATGTCATCGGCGCCACTCAGGCCGATGCCGAGCGCACACTCGACGCACTCGGGTTCGTGCCGCTGCCTCGTTTCGAGACCGCGGCCGACGATGTCGAGCCGGGGAACGTCTTCGAGCAGTCGCCGGCCGCCGGCGAAGAAGCCGAAGAGGGCAGCATCGTCGAGATCAAGGTGGCCCGAGCCCCCGACGCGGTCCAGCTCATCAACGTGGTCGGCCAGGAGGTCACGACGGCCGAGGAGCTGATCCGGAACCTCGGCTTCATCGTCCAGATCACCCGGGAGCCGTCGGATGATGTTGCGGTCGACATCGTGATGGCGATGTCACCGCAGCCGGATCAGGCGATCAACCCGGGTTCGACGGTGCAGCTCATCGTGTCGACCGGTCCGGACCGGATCACCGTGCCCCCGCTGTCCGGGTTGACCCAGTCCGAAGCCGCCAACGAGCTCGGCCGTGTCGGTCTGCCGAACCCGATCATCGACCGCGAGTTCTCCTCCGACGTCGACGCCGGGGTCGTGATCCGCTCCGACCCGGAGGCGGGCACGGAAGTTGCGTCGGATCGCCAGATCACCCTCTTCGTGTCCGAAGGCCCCGAGACCAAGCCGCTCACGAGCGTGATCGGGTTGACCGAGGACGCCGCCGTGCAGGCGCTCGAGAACGACGGTTTCGTACCGGTGGTCGAGACCCGCGAGCTCGCCGCCGGATCGCCCGACATCGGTCGGGTCATCGACGTCAGCCCCGGAACGCCGAACGAACCGCTCGAGGTGGGCACCACGGTGACCATCGTGGTCGGTGTGGCCGCCGAGGCCGAGACGACCACGACGACCCAGGCGACGACGACCACGACGACCGAAGAGACGACCACCACGACCGCCGACGGCGGCTGAGGTCGAACGCCTCAGGCGTCGCAGCGGTCGAGGAAGTTCTTCAGCAGCTGCAGACCCGACATGGTGAGCACCGACTCGGGGTGGAACTGCACACCCTCCACGTCGTGCTCCCGGTGACGGAGCCCCATGATCAGCCCGTCGCGGGATCGGGCGGTGACCTCGAGCACCTCGGGCAGCGTCTCGGCTCGCACGATGAGCGAGTGGTAGCGGGTCGCCTCGAGCGGTCGGGGGAGTCCGGCGAACACCCCGACGTCGTCGTGTTCGATCATCGACGTCTTGCCGTGCATCAGTTCCGGCGCCCGGATGACGTCACCGCCGTAGAGCTGGCCGATGCTCTGATGACCGAGGCACACGCCGAACACGGGGACCGACCCGGCGAACCGTTCGATCGCCGCGAGCGAGACGCCGGCGTCGTCGGGTGTCCCGGGCCCGGGGGAGACGAGCACTCCGTCGGGGGCCATCTCGACCAACTCATCGACGGTGTGGTCGTCGTTGCGGACCACGATCGGCTCCGCTCCGAGTTCACCGAGGTACTGCACGAGGATGTAGACGAAGGAGTCGTAGTTGTCGATCACCAGTACCCGGGACACCCTCGGCAGGGTACCGGCCCGGGGTCTGGCGCTCGTCGGGGTTTCCGGGCCCGCTAGGCTCGCCGCCGTGGCACGACCGAAGAACACCTCCCGGGTGACCCCCAAGGGCACCAAGTCCACTCCGGCCGCGACCGACGACGAGTTCGCGGTTCAGGACGCCCATGCGCTCGACGGATCGCCCAGCTGGGTCGCCGCCTTGATGTTCGGCGGCATGGGTCTCGGCACGGTGTTGATCTTCGTCAACTACCTGATCCTCTCCGACCCGTCGAACTGGTGGTTGCTCACCGGATTGGCGCTCGTTCTGGTGGGAATCGTCGCCGCGACGCGCTACCGCTGAGCGCCCCCGAACCAACCGTCTCCGGCCGCGTTCCAGGAAACGGAATTCTCGCCGCCCACAGTGTTGTCCACAGGTTGTGGAAACGCGTTGCGTGGCGAATGCAGGGTCGTCACATCACGTCGTCGAGGTTGGTGAGGAGCTCCATCTCGTCCGAGCAGTGCCTCGGAGCGTCGGGAACCTGGTCGTTCGCGTGCGTCATCCGGAGCTCGGTTCCACATGATGGACATCGATACTTGAGCCGAACGCGTCGGAGTTCACCTGCGGGAGGAGCCTCGGGAATCGGTCGGGCGAACGATCCGACCACCTGCAGCCCGACCGTCAGGAGCACGAAGGCGGCGGCCACAGCGATCAGCGTGCGGACCGGATCCTGTCCGAGTCCGAGCACGAGCACGCCGTAGCCCACGGCGGCAACCGCCAGAATCAGCCGTTTTCGACGTGCCTGGACCGCAGCGTCCCGACTCTTGGCGGTGGACTCGACCGGCGCGTCGTCCTCATCGATCCGGTCGGGGAGGTCGGTTGTCGGCTCGAAGTCGCTCATGCGATCACCACCGCGTCGAGCGTATCGAGCCCGCCCGATGCCTCAGAAGTCATTCGCTTGTGCAAGTGTTGGCTACGGCGGGGTAACAAGGAACGCCGTTCACTGCGCCTCGTGTCCTAAGGTCGGGACCGAGTTGCGTGGGGAAGGACCGTGATGGACACCCCTGCGACCAATGCTGGAGACCATGGCTATCGGCTCGAGCGGCTGGCGTCGCTGTCGTCAGAGCTTGCCGATCAGATCTACGCAGCGCACCAGTGCCAGTTCGAAAGCACGCGCGCAGATCACCCGTCGTTTCAGGGCATGCATCGCGCCGAGTTCGATGGCGTGATCGCCGCGCCTGGTTCTTTCGTCTTCGTGGTCTGGGACGGCCTGGATATCGCTGGACACGCCGTCGTCTGTCGGGATCTGGACGCCATGTGGTGGGTCAGCCCGCCCTATTTCGAGAAGCACTTCGCGGCCGAGTTCACGGAGAACCGTCTGTTTTTCGTCGTGGCGCTCGGTACGCGCCATGGCACGCCTCCGGCGGTCCTGAATGCCTTGATCGATGGACTGAGCCGTGCTGTCGCGACGGTCTCGGGAACCGTCATCGCCGACTTCGCAGGCGACAACACGGAGAAGTTCGCTCGATACATCGCAGCTCGGAGTCATGTGCACACCGAGATCACGTGGCAACGGCTCGGCCTGCAGTCGTACCATGCCTTCCGCACATCCGACCTACGGGAGGTGGGCCTCGACTTCCGTGAAGCGCTCGCCACCCACGAGGGTCCGGTCTGATCTTCGGTCGCCGCGGTCCGGCTCGTTCAGGATGCGGTCGCACTTGATTCACGCCGAGGCCGGCCGACTGGGATCATGTGAACCGGTCCCGTCTGCGGCTCATCGCCGTCGTTGCGCTTGTGCTGATGTGCGCCTCGTGGCCGTTCGGCGCCCGTGCGGGAGCCGGTGCCTATGTGGCGACGGCGTTGACGATCGCTGTCGTGTTCCTCCGCTTCTCCGAGCGGGGGTCGCCGTACCGCTCGATCGCCGTGGCGCAGGTCTTGTTCAGCGGCGGCTGGTTGGCGGAAGTCTTCCTGCAGGCCCTCGATGTGGCGGAGGTCCTCTACACACTCGCCTACGTGCCGGTACTCCTGGCCGCATGGCAGGTGGCCCGAGGGCGAGTCGGCAGGCTCGAGGCCGAGTCGATGCTCGAGGCCGTGGGGCTCGCCCTCCTCGGCAGCGCCGCCTTCCTCGAGTTCCAGGCAGCGATCGACACGAGAGCGATGGAGAACCCGGCACTCCTGCCGGTCGTCGGGGTCGTGCTGCTCCTCATGGCGCTGTCGTACTTCGGCCGAGGTTCCGATCGTTCGATGGGCGGCTGGATGTTGGCCGCCCTCCTCACGGTGGTCCTGGAGGTGGCGGACAGCCTCTCCTCGATGGCGGTGATCATCAGACTGACCGAGAGCTTCTCCGCACTGCCCTACATCGTCCTCCTTCTCACATTCGCCAATGATCGACACGCCACCTTCGTGCAGCGCTCCGATCTGTTGGCTCGTCGTCCGTTCGGTCGGCTGCAGCTCCTGGGAGTCGCGACCTGGCTGTTGGTCCCGTTCGCCCTGATCGTTCGACGTCTGATGCTCGACGACACCGACCGATGGGAACCGCTGGCGTTCGTCGGGGTCGCTCTGGTGGTGGTCGGCATCGCCAGGATTCGGTTGCTCGTGCGGCTGCGGGACTGGAGCTACGAGATCGAGGCGAGACTGCGTTCTCTCGGTGACGAGCTCGTCCGCGCCGGGTCGGCCGATGAAGCGTGGGGTTCCTTCTACGCCGTGCTTCGTGATGTGACCGGGGGCGCCGGCGCGATCGTCCCGCAGTCGTCGGACACCGACGTGTCATCGAGCCTTTCCGTCGACATTCCGGGTACGGACTCCAGGATCGTGCTGTCGGGCCGGAGTCGGATTCGAGCCGAACTGCGCGATCAGCTCGAAGCCGCTGCCAATCAGCTCGCCCTGGCGCTTCGATCGATGGAGTCACGCGAAGCGGAGCACCGGCGTCGCTCCGAATACCGCTTCAAGTCGATGTTGACCCTGGCATCCGACCTGGTGTTCGCCGTCAACGCGGACACCCGCCGAATCGAGCTGATCTCGCCGTCGGTGCGTCGAGTGCTCGGATTCTCCGAGGAGTCCCGAGTCGACACGGATCTCCTGAGTTCGTTCCATGCGCCTGATCGGCGCACGGTCGAACGGATCGTTTTCGAGGGGGATCATCCGCTCGGCGCCGGTCGTGAGGTCCGAATGGTCGACGCCACCGGCGACCATCGCTGGTTCACCCTGGCGTCCCAGGACCTCACCGACGATGCCGAGGTCGGCTCGATCGTCGTGGTCGCCGCCGACGTGACCGAACGCAAGATCGCCGAGCTCCAGCTCCAGCGCTCCGAGACCCGCAACCGAGCGATGGTCGACCAGGCGCAGGAAGTCCTGGCCCTCGTGGACGAGGAACTCTCGTTCAACTTCGTCAGTGCGGCGGTCGGCTCGGTGCTCGGTCTCGATGCCGAGCAACTCGTCGGCAAAGACGTCCGATCGATTCTCACCAAGGTCGGTGGCCGCGAGTTGGACTCCTGGCTGCGTCGACCGGGTGCGCTCGAAGCCGGAGAGCCATTCGAGGTCGAGGCACTGGCCGGCGACGGCCACGCCCGGGTCATGCGTGTCCGGGTCGCCACGGTGCCGGCGTTCGCCGGCGGCGGTTTCGCGATCTCGACCAGGGACGTCACCGACGAGAAAGTGCTCTCCGAGCGCCTCGCCGATCAACAGTCCCGCGATCAGCTCACGGGGCTCCCGAATCGGCTCGCGTTCCAGGCGTGGCTCGCTGCCAGCAGCGACCATCGACGTCGCGACCAGTCGACCGCCGTGTTGTCGATCGACCTCGACGACTTCCGGCTGCTCAACGACGCCGTCGGCACCGAGCGTGGTGACGAGTTGCTCCGCACGATCGGCGAGCGCCTGCGGATGGGCGTTCGTGCCGAAGACCAGATCGCCCGCTATGCCGGCGACCAGTTCGTCGTGGGCACCATCGTCGAAGACGCCGCCGAGGCGCGGCGTCTGGCACAGCGCCTCATCGATCTGATCGGCGCACCGGTCGAGATCGCCGGCCAGACGCGCACCATCGGATCCGCCATCGGCATCGCGGTGCTCGACGCCGGCGAGCCGGATGCGACCGTGCTCCTCCGACAGGCGAATCTCGCTCTCGGTGTGGCCAAGCGGGCTGACGGCAGCAGGGCCATGACCTACGAGGCGTCCATGGCCGCCGAGGCCGACGAACACTTCGCGCTGATCGCCGATCTCGGCGACGCGATCGAGAACAAGCAGATCTCGCTGAGCTACCAGCCCGTCATCGACCTCGGCTCCTCACGGGTCGCATCCGTCGAAGCCCTGGCCCGCTGGGAACATCCGACCCGGGGCTGGGTGTCGCCCGGGGTCTTCATCCCGATCGCCGAGAAACACGGCCACATCATCGGACTCGGACGGCTCGTGTTGGGGACCGCCCTCCGCCAGCTCATCGAGTGGGATGGCACCGTCGTCGACGCCGACCGCCTTCGAATGGCCGTCAACGTCTCGATGTTGCAGCTGACCGAACCCGGTGAGGTCGACGTGCTCCTGGAGATCATCCGTGACTCCGGCATCGAGCCGAAGCGCCTCACGATCGAGGTCACCGAGACCAACACGGCCGACGACGCGACCTTCGTGCGTGATCAGCTCGAACGCTTCCGTTCGGCCGGCTGCGCCGTGGCGATCGACGACTTCGGCACGGGCGTGGCGGGCATCAGCCACCTGCGCGACATGCCGTTCGACATCATCAAGATCGACAAGAGCTACATCGACGCCCTTGCGACCCAGGTCGAGGGCGATGCGGTCGACCTGATCGCGAACCTCATCGAGATCTCGCACAACTCGGGCGCCGTCGTGGTGGCCGAAGGGGTCGAGACCTCGCAGCAGTCATCGACACTGGTTCGTCTCGGCTGCGACTACGGGCAGGGGTTCTACTACGGACGCCCGGTGCCGCCCGCGGTGCTGGTCGACGAGTTCGCCGCCGGCCGTGACGGCAACGCGCCGTTCGTCATCGTCGCGAAGTCTCAGGTCTGACGACGTCGCTGCACGACCCGGGCGACCTCGCTCAGGGCGAACAGACTGATCCACAACCACGGTGAGCCCACGACGTCGACGATCCGTCGAGCGAGTTCGGTCCGACCGGATGCGTCGATCGCCGTGGCGATCGCCCCCACCGTGACACCGATGAGCAGGGTGATCGCGCCGGCGCCGACCGCGGCCTCGCTGACGACACGCCCCAGCGCGCCCCGGCGACGGGTGCCGGCGGCGACCGACCAGAGTGCGAGTGCGGTGGCACCGAGAACGAAGGCGATCCAGAGTCGGCGGCCCTGCGTGGCCTCGTCCGGAGGTGTCTCGACCGGCAGCCGTTCGAGGATGTCACTCACCCGCGGGCCCGAGGTCGTGAACGCCATCACCGCGATCCACCCGAGCGCGAGCTGGGTCACGGTCACGATCGCCGCTGCGACCACGCCGACCGCAACCGAGCGCCATCCGGGCTCGAACACACTGGTCGCGCTCGAAGTCACGACGATCTCGTTGAACGGGCCCCACTCGTAGGCGAGTCCGATGGCGAACAGGATCCACCAGGGCAACGACCGGACCGGGGCGCTTCGGATTCCTTCGATCAGGGCGCGGAGGGCCGTCATCGGATGATCACCGGTGAGTAGCGTGCACCGCCGTGGAGCCGTCGACGCGAGCTGTTCACGCCGTGGTCGTGGCGTGTGTGTTGGCCCTCGCCGGTTGTGGTGGGACCAACGGTCTCACCGACGAGACGCGGGCATCGGTCGGCGACGCCGTGGTGCGGGCGGCCGACGGCGCCGGTCTGGTCGTGCCGACCGCCGGGGTCGAGTGTGTCAGCGAGCGGCTCCCCGACGCGCTGGCCGACCTCGTCTTGGCCGACCCCCCGGTCGATTGGTCCGCCGAGACCGGAGCGGCCGTGGCCGCCGAGCTCGTCGACTGTGTCGGCTCCGAGGAGTTGATGGCGGCGGAGCTGCGGGCCCTGCGGCCCGACCTCAGCGACCCGTCGGTCGAGTGCGTCTCGAAGCGCCTCGATCCCGAGGTCGTCGAGCAGGTCATCGATGCCGCCCTCCGGCAACGGCCCCGCAACGGCCCGGCGGTCGAGGTCGAGCTGAGTGTGGCGCTCGGCGTCTGCCTGCGTCCGGACGAACTGCTCGATCTCTGAGGCGTCAATAGCCGAGGTCACGATCGACTGCGGTGCTCGGCGCCCGGCCGGCTTCGAGATCCGTGATGTTGCGGATCATGATCTCGGTGGCCCGTCCGACGAAATCGGCGGTGAACCCGGCGACGTGGGGCGTCACGAGCAGCCGTTCGGCCGACCAGATCGGATCGCCCGCGGGGAGTGGCTCGGTCTCGAAGACGTCGACCGCCGCCGCGTGGAGATGTCGTTGCTCGAGGGACTCGACGAGGGCGCCGAGGTCGGTGACGCCGCCACGACTGACGTCGACGAAGAGTGCACCCCTCGCCATCTGGGCGAACTGCTCGGCACCGATCAGGCCGCGGGTCTCGTTCGTCAACGGGACGACCACCACGACGGCGTCGGCGCCGGTCAGCACCTCGTGCATCCGGTCGATCGGCACCACGGTGTCGAATCCATCGACCGCTCGGCCGCTGCGGTTCACCCCGTCGACGCGCATCCCGATGGCCCGTGCCAGGTCGGCGATGTCGGCGCCGATCGCCCCGGCGCCGACCACGACGAGGCGCGAGCCGTGCAGAACTCGTGGTGCGAAGAGCCGCCACTCACCCTCGTCCTGCCGACGCACCATGCCGGGGATGTCGCGGCTCAGTCCGAGGAGCATCGCCAACACGAACTCCTGCATCTGTGGGGTGTGGATGTTCGGTGCGTTGCACACGAACGCGTCGGGACGAAGCCCCGCCGCCGGCAGGACCGAGTCGACGCCGGCCCCACCGACCTGGATCATCCGGATCTTCGTCGCGCTCGGCCAGTGATCGCGGGGGAGGCGGAAGCCGTACAGCACATCCATGTCCGGAAGTGCGTCGATGAGGCTGTCGGGGTCGTCGTGGGCGACCAGCTCGATGTCGGGTCGGGCAGCGCTCAGCGGTTCGGCGACGAGATCGGCGAAGCTCGGGAGGTAGACGTCGACCCGTTCGACGGGCTCGACGCTCATCGGGCGATCGCCTGGAAGCGTCCGGGTTCGACTTCCTCGGCCTCGCCGCGCCGGATCATCCGAGCGAGATGCAGCTCGGCCGATCGGGCTTCGACGGAGTCCGCGAAGGTGTGTTCCACGTGCGGGCGGTAGATGAACCGGGTCGCCACCATGTCGGCGACGGTGTGTGGCTCGGCCAGGTAGGCGAGCATCGCATCGTGTCGGCGACCGATCACGGCGGCGAAGGCATCGAGGCGCTCGACGAAGGCGTCCCGTCCCTCGATGATGCCCTTGTGGTGGAAGGTGACGTACCAGTCGGCCTCTTCCTCCCGCATCTGGACGAGGCTGGCCTCGAAGTCCTCGAGGTCGGACCACGCATCGCCGTAGTACGGGCCGAAACCGGTCAGGTCGATGTCGGCGCAGAAGAACACGCCGCCATCGATCCGGAAGCCGGAGTGGCCGCGGGTGTGGCCGGGCAGATGGACGGCTTCGGCCCGGACACCGCCGAGATCGAACACGTCCCCGTCGGAGAACCCTTCGGCATCCGGGCGTGGCGTGTAGTGGAATTCGGTCAGGATCTGCTCGGCGAAGTCGGCCCGGGGCTGGCCCTCGAGGCCGTAGACGTCCAGCAGACCGTCGAGGTGATGGGCACCCGGGAGATCGTCGTGATGGATGTGGACCCGGGCGTCGGGGAACAACCCGTTTCCGGCCATGTGGTCTTCGTGCGAGTGTGAGTTGAGCACCACCGTGATCGGGACATGGGCACCACCCTCGGCCACGACGGTCACCGACGGATCGATGATCGCGGTGTCGTCACCGCCCTCGATCACGATCGAGTTGCCCGAGGGGTAGGCCCCGGCATTCGCACCTTCCAAGACACTGACCCGGTCGGTCAGCTGTCGTCGCCCGGTCGTCCAGTTCGCCATGTCGGCCGACGCTACACCGGCCGCCTCGATCGTCCTGCAGCGGTTCCGCCGGGGGTCGGTCGAGGCCGGGATGTGCGAACCGGGACGGCGGTGCCACACTGCACCCATGGCGACGTCGAGCGACCAGGAGCTGATCTGGCACGACGGCGAACCGCTGCGTCGTCCGATCCTGTTGATCGCACTGCAGGGCCTGTTCGACGTCGGCGAAGCCGCCACGGCAGCGCTGGACTGGATCCGCGACCTGACCGATGCGACTGCCCTGGCCGAGATCGATCCGGAGGGGTTCTTCGACTTCACCGAGACCCGGCCGACCGTGCGCCACGTCGACGGGGTCCGCCAGATCGACTGGCCGGTCACCGAAGCACTCGCCTGTCGCACCGAGGGGCCCCGAGACCTCGTGATCGTGTCGGCGATCGAGCCCCAGCATCGATGGCGCACCTATGCCGATCACGTGGTCGAGATCGCCCGCCGGTCCGGCTGTGAGATCGTCGCGACCATCGGTGCCATGGCGGCGCCGGTTCCCCACACCCGACCGTTCCCGGTCACGGGCAGCGCGATCGATCCACGACTGGCCGCGGGTCTCGGACTCGGCGCCCCGTCCTACCAGGGGCCGACCGGCGTCGTCGGTGCGCTCCACGATCGCCTCGATCGGGCCGGTCTCCCCACCATCGCGCTCCGCGTCTCGGTCCCGCACTACGTCGTCTCGACGCCGAGTCCCCGAGCCACCCGCTCGTTGCTCCGTCGGATCGAACAGATCACCCGCGTGCCGCTGCGCTACGCCGAACTCGACGGCGAGGTGGAGGACTGGCAGCGGCGGGTCGACGGCGCGATCGCCACCGATGAGGACCACGCCCGCTACGTCGAGCAGCTCGAGCGTCGAGTGGACTCGACCGAGGCGCTGTTGCCGTCGGGTGAGGACCTCGCCGACGAGCTCGAAGCGTTTCTCCGGGATCACACCGACGAGGGTGGATCCGAGGCCGCCGACTAGGGCAGCAGGTCGATCGCCCGCTGACGGAGCAGGTGGTCGGCGAGGGTGAGCAGCATCATCGCCTCGACGAGGGGCACGGCGCGGGGGAGCACGCACGGGTCGTGCCGACCGCGGGCCGCCAGCGTCGTCGCGACGCCGTCGGTGGTCACGGTCCGTTGTTCCGAAGCGATCGTGCCCGTCGGCTTGAACGCCACCCGACAGACGATGTCGGCGCCGTTCGAGATCCCACCCTGGACCCCGCCGGAGCGATTGGTCGCAGTCATCGGCCCGTCGGGGCCGGGCACGAACGGGTCGTTGTGTGCCAGCCCGGTCATCCGCGTGCCGGCGAACCCGGAGCCGACCTCGAACCCCTTGGACGCGGGAAGCGACATCATCGCCTTCGCCAGGTCGGCGTCGAGCTTGTCGAACACGGGCTCGCCGAGTCCGGCGGGCACGTTGCGGGCCACGACCGTGACGACCCCACCGAGGGAGTCGCCGTCGCGTCGCGCCTGCTCGATCGCAGCCGTCATCGCTGCCGCGGCATCGGGATCGGGACAGCGGGTCGGGTCGGCCTCGACGTCGTCGAGTGTGACCGTCGTCGGGTCGACCGTCGCGTCGATGTCGTGCACCTGGCTGACCCAGCCGAGCACCTCGACACCCGAGCTGGCGGCGAGGAGCTGTCGGGCGATCGCCCCGGCGGCCACCCGGCCGATGGTCTCGCGCGCCGAGGATCGGCCGCCGCCCCGGTGATCACGGAACCCGTACTTCGCGTCGTAGGTGAAGTCGGCGTGGGACGGCCGGTAGACGTCCTTGAGGTGGTCGTATGCCCCGGAGTTCTGATCGGCGTTGCGGACGAGCATCGCGATCGGGGTGCCGGTCGTGCGTCCCTCGTACAACCCCGAGAGCACCTCGACCACGTCGCCTTCGGCCCGTTGGGTGACGAGCCGGCTCTGCCCCGGTCGTCGACGATCGAGATCGGCTTGGACGGCGTCCATGTCCAGCGCGAGGCGTGGCGGGCAGCCGTCGACGGTCACGCCGACGCCGACGCCGTGGGACTCCCCGAAGGTGCTGACGCGGAACAGCGTGCCGAAGCTCGAACTCACCACCCGAACCCTACCCGTGGGTGGGTTTGCCGCCCCCGGAGTTCCCCGCCCGACCAGCGGTGGGCGGAGGACCCGGGAGTACCGTGGAGCCGTGGAACTCGACGTCTTGCCGGCACTGCGTGTGTGGATCGACCAGGACCTCTGCACCGGTGACGGGATCTGCACCGATCATGCGCCCGACGTGTTCGTGATCCTGGAGGACGGCATCGCCTACTGCCGCGAAGGCGACAAGACCTTCAACGACCCTGGTGGATCGGCCGAGCTGGCGCTGGTGCCGCCCGCGCTCGAGCGTGCGGTCGTCGAGTCGGCGGCCGAGTGCCCGGGGGAGTGCATCTTCATCGAGTTCGACGAGGCACCCGAGCTGACGGCCGGCGACGACGGCTGAGGCCGGTTCGGCGGCAACCGCCCGCGGCGACTGCCGGGGTCGATGCCCGATCGGGCTCTACGCTGCCGTGCCATGGCCGAGACGAACGACGACCGACTCGAGGGCCGCCTCGCCTGGCTCTATCTCGGAGTGATCTTCGCGTTGTTCGGCGGTTTCGCGCTCTGGGCCTTCGCCCAGACCGACGGCGAGGTCCAGACGGCGACACCGCGCACCACGACCACGCTCGACACGACCACCGTCGTCGCGTCGGCAGCACCGGTCGATCTCGAGCTCGCGATCGACGGCACCCAGGTCACACTCATCGGCGTCGTGCCCGATGAGGCCACCCGGACGACCTTGATGGGTCTGGCGAACGCCCGCTACGCGAGCGGCACCGTGGTCGATCAGATGACCGTCGGCGACGTCGCCCTCGCCGGCGGACAGGTCCGCGTGACCGGCTCGACCGAGGTCGGCGACGCCGAACCCGAGGGGCTCCAGGCGGACATCGCCGCGGTGCTCGGGTTGGTGGCCGGTGACGTCGCGCTCGAGCGCGAGCAGGTGTTCGTGCCGCCGGCCGACACCCGGATCAGCCTCGACCGTGACGCGATCTCCTTCGTCGGTGAGGTGCCCGATCAAGCGGCGTTCGATGCGCTCGTCCAGCCGGCGATCGATCTGTGGGGTGATGGCCGGGTCGACTCCTCCGAGCTCCGCATCGGTCTCACCACGCTCGAAGGAGCCGTGGTGACGGTCGACGGCACGATCGATGCCGGCGATGTCCGGGTCCAGAACTACGAGGCCGCCCTGGCACAGAACTTCCCCGGACTGACCGTGGACCGGGCGACACTCGTGATCGACACGGGGGCCGATGCGCTCGGCCGGCTCGAGCAACGTCTGCGTGAGTTGGTGGCGGCCAACCCGATCCTGTTCGAACTCGGCTCGGCCGAGATCTCCCCCGAGTCGGACGCGACGCTGCAGTTGGTGGCCCAGGCGATCTCGGCCACGCCGGGCATCAAGGTGCAGGTGGTCGGGCACACCGACGACCAGGGCCCCGAGTCGATCAACCAGACGCTCTCGGAAGACCGTGCCGGCCAGGTCCAGTCACGCCTCATCACCCTCGGCGTTCCGATCGACCAGTTCCTGCTTCCCCGCGGCGCGGGCGAGTCGGAGCCGATCGCCGACAACTCCACCGAGGAGGGTCAGGCTCAGAACCGACGCATCGCGTTCGAGTTCGAGGGGGCCGCCGACGTCGTCGCCGACGGCGACGACGGCTGATCAGGCACTGAACCGGAGCTCGAAGCGGGCGCCACCCAGCGGGCCGTCGCCGACGACGACGTCGGCGCCGTGCCGAGTCGCGACGTCCCGCACGATGGCGAGTCCGAGCCCGGCACCGCCGTCGCGCCGATTCCTCGCCTCGTCGACCCGCCGGAAGCGTTCGAAGATCTCGCAGCGATCCGCTGGCGCGACCCCGGGCCCGTCGTCATCGACGACGACACGGGGCCGGCCGTCGTCCGACGTCGTCACGGTGACCCGCACCCGGCTCCGTGCGTGGTGGGCGGCGTTGTCGACGAGGTTCACGACCGCCCGGCGCAGGAGGTCGTTCCGTCCGAGCACGCGATGCGGTGCGTCGATGTGGACCTCCACCGGCACCGATCGAGGCCGTGCCGACGCCTGGAGGGCGATCTCGTCGAGGTCCACCGGTTGATCCTCGGTCCCGGGCAGCCGGTGTTCGTCGAGGGTGGCGAGGAGCAGGAGGTCGTCGACGAGTTCGGCGAGCTGACGCTGCTCGCGCAAGAGGATGCGGACCGACGCATCCCAGTCGTCGTGGTCGGGTGAGACGGTCTCGAGGGTCGCGAGCGTCGCGGTGATGGGGGAGCGGAGTTCGTGGCTCGCATCCGAGATGAAGCGTCGCCGTCGATCCGCGGCCTCGTGGAGGCGGTCGAGCAGGTCGTTCATGGTGCCGGCGAGGCGATCGATCTCGTCGTCGGCCCCGGTGGTCGGCACGTGCCGGTCGAGCGCATCAGGATCGGTGCGCTCCACCTGCCGGCGGATCTGTTCGACCGGTCGGAGCGCACGGGAGGCCGTGATCCACGTGGCCGCGGCGACCAGCGCCACGAGCGGCGGGATCGCGAGCAGTCCGCTGGTGGTGTAGGTCCGGATCGCGGCGTCGATCGGCGCGGTGGGCGTCGACACCCCGACCGAGGCCGGTGTGTCCCCGATGACCACCGAGCGCGTCACGAGCAGCACACCCTCGCGTTCGGTCACCTCGCTGCGCGCCCCGTCGGTGTCGGTCACGGCGATCGGTGGATCGAGGTCGGGCAGGGTCTCGATGGCGGCGAGCAGGGCTTCGTCGTGGGGCCCGACGGCGAGTGGGGTGGGCGACAGCGGCGCACCGTCGGGGCCGACCCCGGAGCTGAACACGACCGTGCCGGCCGCCGCTTCGGTCACGGTCTCGATCGTGATCGGCACGCCGTCGGCATCGAGGATCGGCCCGACGGCCGCCAGCTGGACCTCGAGCGCGTTCGTGAGCAGCATGTCGACCTCCGACCAGGTCAGCGGTCGACCCTGCGCCGAGTAGTAAGCCAGTCTCGGGGCGTCGTCGGGATCGAGTTCGGTGGAGACGACACCGGTGGCCCCCAAGCGGAGGTGCTCGTCGAGCAGCGCCTCGGCGTTCGCCACGGCATCGGCCCGGAGACTGCGGTCGAGCAGGATCCGGACGCCCCATCCCGTCACGACGAGGGCGACACAGAAGAGGCCGCCGACGAACATCGTCAGGCGAAATCGAACCGACCGGCGGGTCACGGCTCGATCCGATAGCCGTGGCCGTGCACCGTGTGGATCAGCCGTGGTGCCGAGCCGACGTCGAGCTTGCGACGGAGGTATCCGACGTAGACCTCGACGACGTTCGCGCCGCCCTCGAAGTCGGGTCCCCAGACCTGGTCGAGAAGGTAGGGCTTCGAACAGACCGTGCCGGGGCGTCGACTCAGCACCTCGAGCAAGGTGAACTCGCGATTCGTCAGTGGGATCTCGTGGCCTGCCCGACGGCACCGTCGCTGGTCGAAGTCGACCTCGAGGTCACCGATGATCTGGACGACGGCGTCCCGTGGTCCGCCCCGGCGGAGCAGCGCCCGGATCCGAGCGGTCAACACCACGAACGAGAACGGTTTGGTGAGGTAGTCGTCGGCGCCGGCGTCGAGCCCTTCGGCCTCGTCGTACTCGCCGGCCTTGGCCGTCAGCATCAGGATCGGCGTGGTGGTGCCCCGCGCTCGGAGATCGGCGCAGACCCGGTATCCGTTGCGACCGGGGAGCATCACGTCGAGCACGATGACGCCGTAGTCGATCTCCGATGCCATCCAGACGCCCGTGTCGCCGTCTTCGGCGACGTCGACGTCCAGCCCTTCAGCCGCGAGGCCCCGCCGGATCGCCGCGGAGACGGCCGGGTCGTCTTCGATCACCAGGACGCGCACCTCCGGACTCTCCGGGGCAGGCCTGAGAAGAACCTGAGATCGGCTGAGGATTCTCCTCAGGCGGCCACAGATCGTTCTCAACCCCGTCGTCGACGCTGACGGCGGTCGGAACACGCCGACCCCATTCCGTCGAGGAGACGATCGATGACGAAGACGAGAACGGCGGCCCTGGCGCCCCTGATCGCGATGCTGCTGGCCCTCGCCGCATGCGGTTCCGCCGCGGCGGACACGTCTGCCACCGGGGCCGAGCTGCCCACGCTCGAAACGGCCGACGCGGCCGATGGATCCACCGACGACGCCGACGAGGGCGCGACCGATGGTGACGCCGAGGAGGCCGACGGGCCGGTCGATCCCGAGATCGCCATGGCCGAATACGAGCGGTGCCTCGCGGACGAGGGCATCGAGTTGCCGTCGATGGAGGACGGCGACGGTGCGATGGTCCTCGAGTTCGAGGCTGCGGAGGGCGGCGACGGTGAACCGGGTGACCCCGAGGCCTTCGAGGCGGCCTTCGAGAAGTGCGACGAACTCCTCACCGACGCCTTCGGGGAGTTCGAGATGACGCCCGAGCAGGAGGCCGAGATGGCCGACCAGATGCTCGAGATGCAGCGATGCCTCGCCGACCTCGGCTTCGAGATCGATCTCGACGGCGCCGCCTTCGAACTCGACCCGACGATCGACTTCGACGAGTTCGAGGCGGCGATGGACGAGTGTGCTCCCGAAGGTGTGGTCTCGGCGACGGGGGCGGCCGGATGATGCGCCCCGTCCTGATCCTCTGCGCCGCCGGCCTCGTGCTGGCCGGCGCCGTCGGCGCCGTGGCCGTGACGAACGGTGCCGATGCCGCGACGACCGAGGAGTCGACGACGAGACCCCTCATCGACACCGAGCGTGCCGCGGTGACCCGTGGCGACCTCGTCGAGACGCACGATGCCAACGGCCAGCTCGGCTACGGCACGGTGCACACGCTGGCGATCACCGCACAGGGTGTCGTCACCGCCGCTCCGGAGGTGGGCGACGTGCTCGATCCCGGCGACGCCGCCGTCGAGATCGACAAACGGCCCGTGACCCTCGTGGCCGGTGACACCCCGCTGTATCGGGAGTTGCGACGCGTCCGGGGCTGGGAGCGCGACGCCGCCGGAGACAAGCTCGGCGAGCAGAACGGTGACGACGTTCGCCAGCTCCAGGATCACCTGCTCGCGAACGGGTTCGACGACGAGGGTCGGCTCGACGCCGATGGCACGTTCGGCGTCTCGACCGAGCGGGCCGTGAAGGACTGGCAGCGCAGCGTCGGCCACCCGGCCACCGGCAAGGTCGACGGCACCCAGATCCTGTTCCTCGACGGTCCGGTCCGGGTTGACTCGGCACCCGATCGCGGGTCGGCGTTCGATCAGATGCGGGTGACCTCGACCGACCCCACCGTGACGGTCACGATCGATCGACGGGTCCGCAGCTTCTACCCCGAGGGGTCGACCGTCGAGCTCGAGTCGGTCAACGGACGCAGCACCGGCACGGTCGTGAAGGTCGAGCGGACCGTCGGCGGCGACGGTGGCACGGCGTATGAGCTCGACATCCGGGTCGACGACGCGGTCGCCCTGGGTGACGCCGACAGCGTGAAGGTGATCGCCAGCGACGTGAAGGCCGCCGACGTGTTGACGCTTCCGGTGCGGTCGCTTCTGGCACTCGCCGAAGGTGGTTGGGCCGTCCAGATCGATGTCGACGGCGAGCTCGTGCTCCGGGCCGTCGAGATCGGTGAGATCGTCGACGGTCGGGTCGAGGTCACGGGCCTCGCCGAGGGCGACGAGGTGGTGGTGCCGGTATGACCCCGCCCGTGATCGAACTCCGCTCGGTGGTTCGCACCTACCCCGGAGAGCCACCCGTCCGTGCGCTCGACGGCGTCGATCTCCGCATCGACACCGGAGAGATGGTCGCCATCATCGGGCCGTCCGGCTCGGGCAAGTCGACACTGCTCAACGTGATGGGCACCCTCGACCGCCCGACCGAGGGATCGGTGCTGATCGACGGCGTCGACACCCGGGAGCTGAAGGAGCGCCATCTCTGTGGTCTCCGAGCGACCCGGCTCGGATTCGTGTTCCAGTCGTTCCATCTGATCGAGTCGGCACGCGTGCTCGACAACGTCGCCAATGGGCTGCTCTACCAGGGCGTCGCCCGGGCCGAGCGCGAACGTCGCGCCCGGCGAGCGCTCGAGCTCGTCGGTCTCGGCGAGCGGGCCACGACCAAACCACCGAAGCTCTCGGGCGGGCAGCGCCAGCGGGTCGCCATCGCCCGGGCGATCGTGGCCGAACCGTCTCTGATCCTCGCCGACGAGCCGACCGGCAATCTGGACTCCCGGACGAGCGACGAGGTGCTCGCCCTGCTCGACCGGCTCAACGCCGATCTCGGGGCGACCATCGCCATCATCACCCACGACCACGAGGTGGCCGAACGGGTGCCCCGACGGATCACCGTGCACGACGGCCGGGTGTCGGAGCTCACGGGGGTCGGTTCATGAACGCCAGCATCGACCCGACCGCGCCCGACGCACGGCCCCGGCGTTCGCGCCTCCGCCCGGTGGACCGCGTCCGCACCGGTCTCGGCGGGCTCGCCTCCCGGCCTGGCAGGACACTGCTGACCGCGCTCGGCATCGCCATCGGCATCGCCTCGATGGTGACGGTCGTCGGCATCTCGTCGTCCTCGAAGGCGGATCTCCTGGCTGAGCTCGACGAGTTGGGCACCAACCTGCTGCAGGTCCGGCCGGGCCAGAGTCTCTTCGGCGACAGCGCGACCCTGCCGGCGGATGCGGACGCCATGGTTCGCCGCGTCGCCACGGTCGAAGACACCGCCGGCATCATCGCCATCCCGGGCGACGTGCAGCGCAACGACCACGAGGACGAACCCAACGGCCTGAGCATCATCGCGACCGACGGGCGTGTGAGCGAGACCCTCGGGCTCACCGCCCGCGTCGGTCGGGTGCTCGGTGTGGGGGAGCAACACCTGCCCGTGGTGGTGCTCGGTTCACTCGCCGCCGAGCGGCTCGGCATCGACAGCATCGAAGGAGGTCCGACGATCACGCTCGGCGACGACTCCTACCAGGTGATCGGCATTCTCGAGTCACATCCGCTGCATCCCGACCTCGATCGCTCGGTCCTGATCGGCGAATCGTGGGCGACCGAGCGCTACGACATCGACCCGAACCACTCGACCATCTACATCCGGGTCGCGAAGGACCGGGTGGAGGTGACCCGACCGTTGCTCGCCCGAACGGCCAACCCCGCCGCGCCCAACGAGGTCGACGTGTCCCGTCCGTCGGATGCGCTCGAAGCGCAGACGAAGGTCGACGACAACCTCCAGAACCTGCTGCTCGCCCTCGGCGGTGTGGCGCTGCTCGTGGGGGGCGTGGGAATCGCCAACATCATGGTGATCTCGGTGATCGAACGTCGATCCGAGATCGGACTGCGACGGGCGCTCGGTGCCAGTCGTGGCCACATCCGGTCACAGTTCGTCATCGAGTCGGCGGCACTGTCGACCCTCGGAGGTGCGCTGGGCATCGCGCTCGGTGTCGGGGCCACGGCGGCGTACGCCTCGAGTCAGGGCTGGACGCTCTCGGTGCCGGCGACGGCGCTCGGTGGTGGCGTGCTCGCCGCGCTCGCGATCGGCGCACTCGCCGGGCTCTATCCGGCGGCCAAGGCGGCTCGCCTCGATCCGGCGGATGCCGTCCGGCCGCATGCGTGATGTCGAATGACGGGCGGGTCCGCTGGCCCGGCCCGTCGTTCGCCGCGAGGCGGTG
>JAHDCV010000038.1:25762-36615 GCA_020629695.1 Acidimicrobiales bacterium
GCGGTGTTGTCGCCGCTACGCGGTGTCCACGCGGCGGAAGCCCTCGGCGAGCTGGCCGTCGGGCAAGCCCGCCGCCTCGGCGTTGCCCGCCGCCCAGTCCCGCATGAGGGTCCGGATCCGGTCGGGATCGGCGATCTGTGACTCGTGGCAGAGCAACGCCTCGACCTTCGCGTCGAAGTGTTCGGTGATGTCGACGAACTGGTCGGGGTCCGGCCCTCCGATCAGCCAGACCTCGGGCACCGAGTGCGGCTCCAGCCCCTCGTCGTCCAGCAGGGTCGGGAAGGCGAACGGGTTGCGGGCGTCGGGGTAGACGGCACACATCGTCGCCTCGGCGGTGGCCAGATGGTCGGGGTGCGAGCCGTAGATGCGCTCGAGGTTCCGTTGTGGTTGCTGGGTCACGACCCGATCGGGCCGCACGACCCGGATCACGCGTGAGATCGCCTCACGGAGTGCGAGGTTGGCCTCGACGGCGCCGTCGGGGAACGACAGCCAGTGGATCTCGGTCACCCCGACCCGCTCCGCGGCGGCGGTCTGCTCGGCCCGTCGGAGCGTGGCCATGTCGGCCCGGCTGACCGAGCGGTCGGACCCGCCGGCTTGCCCGTCGGTCACGATGCAGTACACGACCTCGTCGCCACTCGCGGTCCAGGTGGCGGTCGATCCGGCACAGCCGAAGTCGAGGTCATCGGGGTGTGCGGCAACGGCGAGGATCTTGGCCATGGGCGGGACCGTACTGCCGCACGATCGTCGGTCGGGAACCCGGGTCGGCGCCCCTCTTGACGGCACCTGTCTGATACTTGTATGTATATGGGTGCTGAACAGGTGCCCGGTCATCGGGTGAACCGGAGGAGGTCGTGTCGTGGAGATCGAGCTGATCGTGATCGTCCTGGCTGCGTTCGCCACCGCCACGATGTCGGCCGTGGCGGGATTCGGTGGCGGACTCGTCCTGCTGGTCGTGCTGCTCCAGTTCCTGGACCCCCTCGACGCCGTGCCCGTGCACGGCGCCATCCAGATCGCCTCCAACGCCAGCCGGGCCCGCCTGCTGCGCGAGCACATCGACACCGGCATCGTCGCCCGGCATGCCGTGCTCCTCGTTCCCGGTGGCCTCGTGGGTCTCGCCATCGCCGATCGCCTGCCCCGTGAGGTGGGGCGGGCCGCGATCGGTGTGCTCGCACTGGTGCTGGGTTGGCGCCCGTCGCTGATCACGCCGAAGGTCGGCGACACGATGCCGAGGAGCCGGTTCGTGGCCATCGGCGGATTCCAGGGTGTGATCAACATGCCGTTGGGTGCGACGGGACCGTTGATCTCACCGTTCTTCCGTGCGGCGACCGAGAGCCGCCAGGCGACGGTTGCCACCTTCGCTGCCAGTCAGGTGGTCGGTCACGTCGTCAAGGTGGCGCTGTTCGGCGGTGCGGGTTTCGACTTCGGGACCCATTGGCTCGTGATCCTGGTCGGCGGGGCCGCCGTCACGCTCGGGTCGATGGTGGGCACGCGCCTGCTTGGGCGGGTGTCGGAGGTGCAGTTCGGCTGGATCTTCCGGGGCGTGCTCACCGTGACCGCACTCCGGCTGATCGCCGGTCTGGTGTGGTGATCAGGCGGCGGCGCGGGTCTTGCGCAACACCGGGTCGGCGGCGGCGAGCGTGCGGTCGGCCACCCGCAGCACCGTGCCGGCCGCACCGGGGGTGTCCGAATCGACGAGGTTGCCCATCACCTGGAGGGTGATGTCGGCGATGGCCTGCGTGCCGACGGCGAGTCGGAGCCCGGACCGCAGGATCCAGGGATGGCCGATGAGGAACGAGAAGCGCCGACCCGTGCGCAGGAAGGCATCGAACCGTTCCCCGACCTCGATGTCGTACCGCTCGGTTGCCGACGCCGGGTCGGCGGCGAAGAGGTCGGCGATCAGCATCCCGGACTCGAGTCCGTAGTCGATTCCTTCGCCGTTCATCGGGTTCACCAGGCCGGCGGCGTCCCCGACGGCGGCCCAACCCGGACCGTGCCGCTTCTGGGTCGACATCGGCAGGCGCCATGCGCGAGGTCGTTCCTCGAACTCGCCGAGGTCCCATTCGTCCTGCACGAGGTGTCGGTAGGACTCGAGCAGGTTGTTGAGGTTCAGTTTCTTGAAGCCCTTCATCGTCGACAGGGCGCCGCAGCCGATGTTCACCGTTCCGTCGCCGGCGGGGAACATCCAGCCGTAGCCGGGCACGGCCGTGCCGTGTTCGTCGGTGAGGGTCAGGCACGCTTCGAGGTGTGCGTCGGCATGACGCGGGGAGGTGGCGTAGGTGCGGATCGCGAGGCCGAACGGTTCGTCCTCCATACGGTTCGCTCCGAGCATGCGGGCGACCTTGCCGGGTGCGCCGGTCGCCGCGACCGTGAGATCGGCCCGAACGGTGCCACCACCGTGGGAGACCCCGATCACCCGGTCGCCGTCCATCACCGGTTCGGCCTCGACCTCGTAGCGCACGTCGGCGCCGGCCTCGGTCGCCGCGTCGATGAGTGCGGCATCGAGCCGACGTCGTGGCCAGACCGCGCCATGCCCGGGGAAGCGCGCCGACGACGGCCAGTCGAGCTCTCGACGGGTGGAGCCGGCGATCATCCGGAGGCCCTGGATGCGGTGGGCGTCGGTGAGCGGGATCTCCAGTTCGTTCAACGCCGCAACGGCTCGGGGAGTCAACCCGTCGCCGCAGACCTTGTCCCGGCCGTACGGCCCCTTCTCGAACACGATCACCTTGGCGCCGGCACGAGCGGCCCGGATCGCGGTGGCCGCGCCGGCCGGTCCGCCGCCGATCACGGCGATGTCGCAGGACTCGGTTGTGTTGCCGGTGGTGTCCACGACCACAAGCCTGCCGGACGAGACCCGGATTTCCCTGATCGGGCCGGGGTTACGTCGGGCACAGGCCGGGAGCGGCCACCTCGGGCTCGTTGCCGGCCGCGTCAGCCCACGGGACGATCGTCGCCGTGGTCACCGCCGGTCCGTGCTTGTCGCTCGGGGTGATGCTGCGTGCCGGGCCGCGGCCCGGCTACTCCCAGAGGGACACGACGAGGCCCCGGTCGGCCGGGATGTCACCCTGCACGAGTGAGACCCACGCTCCGGCGACACTCTCGGCCGACACGGCGTGGTCGACGGCGATCCAGTCGCCCGCCGCCTCGACGAATCCGGCCCACGACGCAGCGAGGCGCTGCTCGTAGTCGGCGCGTCCCCACTCGTCGATGCGCTCGACGATGTGGTCGGGAGCGAAGAAGAACTCCCGATCGGGACCGGGCATCTCGACCTGGGCACCGAGGCTGTCCCAGTGGGTGCCCCCGACGATGACCGAGCGGAGCAGGTGGCCGCCGGCCGAGGAGTGCGCCGCGGCGACGACCTCGGAGTTGCCGGCGAAGTCGATCAGGGCCGTCGGCCCGACGGGTGTCCATTCGGCGATCCGGTCGTAGCCGATCACCTCGTCGTAGACGCCGGTGCTCTCGACCTGGTCGACACGACTCGGCGAGGTGAAGCCGACCACCCGGGCGCGACCGCTCACGTGCAGGAGGTGTGCCAGCGCGAGCGCCGTCTTCGACGATGCGCTCGTGAGTGCCACCTCGGCCAGCTCATCGCCGGCGGACAGCGCCGCGTCGATCAGGAACGACGTCGTGAACAGCGGCCGGAACAACATCTGGTCGTCCTCCGTGCCGATCTCGAAACCCGGATCCGACGCCACCCGGGTGTAGCCGTTGTACACCGGCGGGAGTGCGGCACGGTGCTCGGCGGCGTCGACGAACGAGGTCGGCCCGATCTTGGCCGGTGTCACGGTGAGGTGGGTCGACATGGGGAAGTAGCCGTAGATCCGTTCACCGACAGCGAGGTCGTCGACGGTCGACTCGACGATGTCGGCGAAACCCCACACCGGCACGCGCCCCCACCCCTCGGTTGCCGGGAAGAACTTCCAGTAGCCCATCATCTCGCCGAAGGCCGCATAGGTGACGTTGTTCGCGGTCAGGCTGAACGTGTCGATCCGCAGGCGGAGATCCCCCGGCTCGAGGGCGGCGAGCTCCTCGGTGACGATGTCGGTCCGGGCGATGTCGCCGTGGGCGACCAGCACGTGTTCGTTGCGGGATTCGTGGACGGGATCGTCGGCGATGGCCATGGCCCGGACGCTAGCCCGACGCCTTCGACGCCTGCCCGATGCGGTCGGCTCAGGCGAACTTCGTGATGGGGCGGTCCTGCGGGACACCGTCGATGGTCACGTCGACCTTCTCGTCGTAGAAGGCGACCCGCCCGACGATCGGGGCCGACTCGGCGAGCGGGGCGTCGTAGCCCCACACCAGATCGTCGTGGGTGACGCCGTCGATCGTGACCGACCAGTAGCGGGCGACCCCCTTGTACGGGCACGCCGAGGTCGTCGCCGACGGGGTGAGCAGATCGAGACGGACGTCGGTCTTCGGCAGATACCAGCGGGTCGGCAAGCCGGTCTCGAACAGGGCGATCGCGTGACGCGTGTCGGCGACCACCGTGCCGTCCACCTCCACGACGACATGCCGGGAGCTGGGCAACGCATCGACACGGACCTCGGGGCTGCGAGCGTGGACGGAGACCTCTTCGTCCTCTTCGAACCAGTGATCCATCGCATCCCATCGGATCGAGATGTGGCCGGCGAGCTCGCCGTCGCGCCGGATCACCGCACCGACGGCCACCCGTCCGTCCACGACGATGTCGTCACCGCGGAAGAGGCCGCTGCGCACGTCGGTGATCGGAAAGGTGTAGGTGGGGTAGTAGGGCACGTCCCACACCAATTCGGCGCGAATCGAATCGACGATCGTCTCGCCGGCGAACACGGCCCGGATGCGTTTGGCGGTCGGTCGGCGTCGGAGTCCGTTCGTGTCGGTCATGCCGGTGACAACCCCGGTCCCGTCTGGCTCAGTCCCGCTCCGCCGAACTGGAGGGTGGGGTCGTCGTCCGGAGCGGCCATCCTGTTGCCGTGACCTTGCCGTGGCGACTTCGCCCCGCCACTCCGGCCGACGCCGACCTGCTCCGTGACCTGTTCGCCAGGTCGCTGTTCGTCGCCCCGGAGGAGGACGCGCTCGACGCGGACGGTGTCGACGAGCCTCCCTTGGCTCGATACCACCGTGGATTCGGCGGTCCCGGCGACCTGGGCGTCGTTGCCGAGGTCGACGGTGAAGCCATCGGGGCCGCCTGGGTTCGTGTGTTCCCGGATGACGACCGTGGGTTCGGTTGGGTTGCCGATGACGTGCCCGAGCTCTCGCTCGCCGTGGACTCGCGCCGTCGCGGCGATGGCGTCGGCACGGCGATGCTGCGTCGGCTCCTGTCGAAGGTGGGCACCGTGTCGGTGTCGGTCCATCACGAGAACCCGGCCCGACACCTCTACCAACGGCTCGGCTTCCTCGAGGTCGCCCGCCACGAGACCTACAGCGTGCTCGAGCGCATCGGTGCGCCGATCACGACCGCACTCATCCTCGAGGTCCCGTCCGTCCCCGAACGCCTCGAGGCGCTCCGTCGATCGCACGATCCGCTGGCGAGCTCCGGCATTCCACCCCACATCACGATCCTGTTCCCGTTCCGATCGGCCGAGTCGATCGACCAGGACGTGCGTCGTGCCCTCGCCGACGAGATCGGCCGGACCGAGAACATCACGATCGAGTTGTCCAAGATCGGTCGGTTCCCCGAAGTGGTCTGGCTCGGTCCGGAGAATCCCGCGCCCCTCGCCGACCTCACGCGTCGACTGTCGATCCGGTTCCCCGACTGTGTGCCCTACGACGGTCGCCACCAGACCACGATCCCGCACCTCACGATCGCGCACGGGTCGATGGCCAACCTCGACCCCGTCGAGGCCGAGGTCAGATCGGTGATGGAGGACGAGGGCCCGATCACCTTCGAGGCGCGCTACGCCTCGTTGTTCATCCAGGACTCGACACGTCGATGGTCGAGCAACGAGGCCTACCGCCTCTGCCGCGACCTCGGCTAGCGAAGTCCTGAGCGGGCGCGACGTGGAGCGTCACGCCCTGTCGCAGATTCGGGCAAGCGCGTCAGCGGTGGGCGGGGCTCATGTAGAACCAGACCGGGAAGGGTGCCTCCTGGTCCTTCGCCGCCGCCCGTGCGGCCATGACGGTCTTGCCGGCCTCGGTCTGTTCGTAGAACCACGCCTCCATCGCCCGACCGGCCGGCGGCGGTCCGTCGGCGAGCTCGAGGGCGGCCTCTTCGTAGTAGGTCCGGATGTCGTGCACGATGGCGATCGTGTTGCCGCCCGGCAGCTCGACATCGTCCTTCCAGTGCGCGCCGTTGGCGATCCGGTCGAGCACGGCGAGCAGCTCGGGCACCTCGTCGGGACCGGAGACGACCCGGCCGATGTCGGTGTGGCCGCGCTTGTCGAGGGTCCGCTCCCACGCCTTGCGGATGCCCTTCGCCTCGTCGACTGCCGGCGGGAGGTCAGCGTCGAACCGGGGCGGGAGCTGGCACGACAGCCCTTCCTCGAGGCCCTCGATCACGTCGGGGTGTTCGTCGAGGACGGGGCCGTCGGCGTCGAGCAACGCGAAGGCACGCCGGAGCACGTCGTGCTGGAACCCGGCATCACCCGGATGCCCGAGCGGCCGGCCGAGCGGGAACTCGCAGAACAGAGTGCGAGGTGGGGTCATCCGTTCCGCCACCGACCTGCTGGAGGCCAGGACGATGGTGGCGATGCCGGCGGCTTCGAAGACGTGGGCGAGCACACACACGGTGCGCGTACAGAGGGGTCAAACCGGGGTGAAGATCGCGATGTCGACGCCGTCGGCCCTGAGTGCGGCCGCGGCGGCCGGTCCGGTGTCGTGTCGGATCGTGGCGACGTCGTCGGGCTGGTTGCCGGCGAAGCTGACATGGCGTGGCGCCACCGCCCCGATCGTGCCGTCGGCGGCGAGCTCCTCGAGCCGGTCGATCGGGTAGACGACGTTCAGGTCGAGCTTGATGCCCGACCGGTCGAAGTTGGGGCTCCAGTGACCGAGGACGAGGTCGCGCTCGGCTCGGTCGAGCACTCGATAGCTCGTGTCGCCCGCACCGAACTCGTCCCGGCCGGCGGGGTGGAGCGCCGCCGAGGTGACGATGGCGACCGTGGCGTCGGCCAGTGGGATGGGATCGACCCAGGCGGGATCGTCGAAGGTCGGGACGGCCAGGCCGTCCTGCATGTTGCGCATCGCGATGTCGCCGGCACTCATGCCGAGCAGACTGGCACAACCGCCGCGAGCCGGAAAGTTCAGGCTTTCGTGCGCTCGGCGTCCCAGTGCGACATCGCTCCCGGCCGGGCGAACCGATCCGGCCGATCGTCGGGACCGAGCACGGACGTCTCGAGCCACAGGCGCTTGAGGTAGCGCACCCGCCCGGTTCCAGGGTCGTCGACGTAGGCCCGGCGTCCGTGGAGCACGTGGTAGTTGTTGATGAACTGGATGTCGCCGGGGGAGAGGGTCATCTCCAACTGGAGGTCCTCGTCGGCCACCAAGGCGTCGAGCGCGGCCATCGCTGCTCGCTGGGTGTCGGTGAGTCGAGGGGCGTCGGCGTGGCGCTGCGAGGCCTTGATGAACCCGGGGATGTAGCGGACGAAGAGGCGGTCGCCGTGTTCGGTGAACGCCGGCACCGAATACCACGCCCGTTGGCCTTCTCGCTGCTCACCTCGGAAGTCGTAGGGCAGCGGATCGTGGAGGGCCGCGACGAGCTCCGGGTCGGCGGCGACGAGACGATTGTGGGCGGTCACGGCGTTGGCGATGAGGCTCTCGCCACCCGACACGCCGTCCTCCAGGCACATCAGTCCGACGAGATCGCTGCCGTCGGAGTGGAACGGCAGCGCCGCGCCACCGATCTCGTTGCCGCGTGCGGTCGGATCGTCGATGGCCTTGCCCTGGTCGCGCACCGTTCCGAGCACATGGCCCTTCGCGTTCTGGGCCCACGGTTCGCCGAGGTGCCGGCCGATCGCCCAGTACGCAGCGGTCGCGATCTCCTCGCCGAGATCAGCGACCGGCAAGCCCGAGATCCGGACGAATCCGCGGCCGTTCATCAGCTCGTGTTCGATCGCCGCGAGCTCGGGTGCGAGGGTCGGCAGGGAGACGTCGGCGGCGGTGATCTCGAGCACGTCCCCTCGAGCGTCGAGCGCCCGGCGCACGCCGCCGATCAGCTCCTCGAGGTGGGTCTCGGTGAGGCGGAGCGTCCAGAGCGTCGGGTCGGCGACCTCGGCAGCGGTCCAGGCGCAATGCTGCTCGAGCGGTCGGACGTGGTCCACGCTGCTGGTCGTCACGGTCGATCTCCCTTGATCACGTGGTCACCATCGTGGCCCGGGAGTCGGGGCGCGAGCGAGCGGAACCCGGTTGGCCGAGCTCGCGGAGCCCGCGATCATCTGGACATGACCTCCTCCGCGGCACTGCTGACCTTCATCGCCCTGAGCGCCGCGATCATCGCCGTGCCCGGCCCGAGTGTGATGTTCGTGATCGGTCGGGCGCTGGCACTCGGGCAACGTGCGGCGCTGCTCACCGTGGTGGGCAACGCCGCGGGCGCCTACGCACAGGTCGTGCTCGTCGCGGTCGGGCTCGGTGCGGTGCTCGATCGGTCGGTCCTGGCCTTCACGATCGTGAAGTACGTCGGAGCGGCGTATCTCGTCTGGCTCGGTGTGCAGGCCATCCGCGGCCGGTCGGCCGGGACCACCTCGACCGGCGCCGTCGACCGGGGCGCCGTCTCGACGTCGAAGGTGCTGCGGGAGGGCTTCGTGGTCGGTGTGACCAACCCCAAGCTCGCGGTCTTCCTCTCGGCGTTCCTCCCGCAGTTCGTCGACCCTTCGGGCTGGGCGGTGCCGCTGCAGATGGCGTTGCTCGGGATCGTGTTCGTCGCGGTCGCGCTCGTCCTCGACAGCCTCTGGGCCATCGGTGCCGCGACCGCCCGGTCGTGGATCACCGGGTCGTCGACCGGACTGTCCCGGCTGCGTCTCGCCGGTGGGGTGACCATGGTGGGGCTGGGTGTGCAGCTGGCGGTGTCGGGCCGGAGCGACTGACGCCGTCGCACGGCTCGTGCTGGAATCGGTGGCCATGCGTCGTCTTGGACTCCTCGGTGGCATGAGCTGGGAATCGTCGATCGAGTACGAGCGGCGGATCAACGAAGGGGTGCGGGCCGCGCTCGGTGGCACGCACTCCGCCGATCTGTTGATCCGCAGCTACGACTTCGCGGCGATCGAGGTGATGCAGGCCGCGGGTGACTGGGCCGGCGCGGGTGCTGTGCTCGCGACCGATGCCGCGCATCTGGAGCGGGCCGGGGCCGAGGCCATCGTGCTGTGCACCAACACGATGCACGTGGTCGCGCCGGCCATCGAGGCAGCGATCTCGGTGCCGTTCCTGCACCTCGCCGATGCGACGGCGTCGGCCGTGGTCGATGCCGGCGTCGAGAAGGTCGCCCTGCTCGGCACCCGCTACACGATGGAGCAGGACTTCTACCGGGGTCGGCTCGAGGCTCGCGGTCTCGAGGTGCTGGTCCCCGATGAGCCCGATCGCACCCTCGTCCACGACGTCATCTACGACGAGCTCGTGCGGGGTCGGATCGTGCCGTCATCCAAGGCGGCGTACCTCGGTGTGATCGATCGGTTGCTCGAGCGTGGCGCCACGGGGGTGATCGCCGGTTGCACCGAGATCGAGCTGCTGGTCGGCCCGCACGACGTCGATGTCGCCTACTTCCCGACCACGGCGCTGCACGCCGACGCGGCGATCGCCTTCGCGCTCAGCTGAGCGCGTCAGTCGGCGAGCAGCTCGGCGACGGCTGCCCGGGTGCGTTGATCGTCGCCGCGCCACCCGATGCGGAGTTCGTTCGCCCCCGCGTCGAGGAAGCGTTGGACGCCGGCGCGGATCACCTCCTGGTCGCCGGCCACGATGAGCTCGGCGCCCGAGTCGAGGCCCTCCCGATCCAGCATGGAGCGGTAGGCGGGGAGGTTCTTGTAGAGGCCGTCGCCGGCGGCCGACTCGGCGATGTAGCCCTCGGGGTCGTCCGTGCAGGCGACCTGGACGAATGCCTTGATGCGCGGTGTGGGCCGTCCGGCCGCCTCGGCAGCGGCGGTGATGGTCGGGGAGATGTGGGTGCGGATCGTCTCGGGCCCCACGGCCTGCCCGAGCGAGGTGCCGGCGGTCAGTCGCCCGGCGAGTTCGAGCATCTTCGTGCCCATCGCGGCGAGCAGCACCGGGGTCGGTGGGGCGTCGATGGTCAGCCAGGCCTTGGTGGTGACGAGTTCGCCATCGTGGTCGACCGACTCGCCGGCGAGGAGCGGGAGGAGGCCCGCCAGGTGGTCGGCCGTGAACGCCCGGGGTCGGTCGTAGTCGAGGCCCATCAGGCCGTCGACGAACACCTCGTGGGAGGGTCCGATGCCGAGGGTGAACCGCCCGTCGACCGATGCCTGTGCGGTCCGGACGCTCGCCGCGAGGGCGAGCGGGTGACGCCCGTAGATCGGCACGACGGAGGTGCCGACCTCGTCGAAGCCCGCGAGGTGCGGTGCGATCGCTGCGAGTCCGACGATCGGATCGATCCCGAAGATCTGCGACACCCAGAAGTTGTCGTAGCCGTCCTCGGTGGCCTCGTCGGCGAGGCGCCGGAGCTCGTCGAGGGAGGTCACCCCCGTGCCCGCTGCGAATCCGACCGGGACGTTCCACACCGACATGCGGCGAGCCTCCCATGGCGTCGGGTCGTGGTCGACCGTGTTCTGCTGAGGAGTCCGGTCGCGCATCGGCAGACAGACCTGTCCGCGGACAGGTCCGGTCGCTGTCGGGCCCCGTTCGGTGTCACATCTCGTGCGTAGGTTGTTGGTGTCGCTTCGGCTTCGGTCGGGGTGGTGGTGCTCGATGGCTCACCGGTTCTGTTTGGCTGTCCTCTCAGT
>JAHDCV010000039.1:0-4669 GCA_020629695.1 Acidimicrobiales bacterium
TCATCGCTCTCAGGCCCGAAGTCGGCGTCGGGATCGCCCACGACATCACCGTCGTCACCGGTCCGCACGGTCTCCGCCGCATCGGGTGCGTCGATGGCGGCGTTGATCATGTCTGCGAATGCGGGAACGTCGGCGTACGCACCGGGCGTGTCGCCACCGCATTCCTCGCCCCAGCTCGTGATCCCGGCGAGCTTCAGCTCACCATCGACCTCGATGGCCAGCGGGCCACCGGAGTCGCCGTAGCAGGAGTCCGTGCCGGTGCCGCCGGCGCAGGTCTCGGTGGCACCGTCGATCCCGAGCGAGAGCTCACATGCCGCATCCGACACCATCGGGACCTCGGCGGACTGCAGCACGTCGGGGCTCGCGGCGTCGTCGGACTCCGAGAGCGCTCCCCAACCACTGACGAGGCCGGTCGTCGCCGCCCGGACCTCGTCGTCGCTGGCGAGGGCGATGGGCTGCACACGTTCGTTGAACTCCAACGGTTCGGCGAGCACCAGAACCGCGACGTCTCCGAGCTGGGTCGTGGTGTAGTCGGGGTGTTCGATCAACGTCTCGACCGCGACGCGCTGACCCGCGTCATCGAGATCGGTCGCACCAGCGAGGATCGACAACGACTCGACCGGTGCACCCTCGGTGCAGTGCGCAGCGGTCACCACCACCCGGTCGGAGACGATGGACCCGCCACATCCGTGCCCGCCGTCGAAGAGCAGGGCCACCTGGTACGGCGTCTCGGTGATGTCGGTGTCGCGGCCGTCGACGACGGCACCGGCGGGACTGCCGAGGCCGACGACGCCGAGGCCGGCGAGTGAGGTGGCGCCGAGCAGCGCTGCCGCGATCCGGGATCGCCGGATCGAGGGCGAGAGCCGCCGGACGGTGGCGCCGGTCTGCTCGGTGTGGGGGTGATGGGGCTGGGGGCCGGACATGGTTCGGATCTCCTCGTGATCGTGTTCTCCACACCACGGTCGTGGTGTGCTGCACACGATCCGGGAGGCGCCTGACCGCTTCCTGAACGTCGCTGACCGAACGTTCAGGACCTCGATCGGGCCGGTGGAAGGCTCACGGCGACGCGTGCCCCTCCCTGCGGTGAGGTCGACACCTCGATCACGCCGCCGTGTCGTTCGATCACCTCGGCCACGATGGCCAGCCCCAGTCCACTGCCGCCACGATCCCGCTCCCGAGCGTCGTCCAACCGGACGAACCGATCGAAGATCCGACCGCGGTCCTCCGGCGCGACGCCGGGGCCGTCGTCGTCGACCGTCAGCCAGACGCGTACCTCGTCTGCACCGATGGCGACCACCACGTCGAACGTCGCATGGCGCACGGCGTTCGTGACCAGGTTCACGACCACACGTTCGAGCTCGGCGGCCCGACCACGGACCTCCACGGGAGGAAGGTGGGTGGTCAACCGACGATCCTCACCGACGCGGACGTCCCGAATCGCGACCCGGACGATCTCGTCGAGATCGAGCAGGGCGCCGGTCGTGTCGGCCGGACGGGACAACAGCAGGAGGTCGTCGACGAGGCCCTGGAGCCGGATGACATCGCGATGGAGCGCATCGGGCACGTCCGCACCCGACTCCGCCGCCACTTCGAGTTGGGCCCGCATCGACGCGATCGGCGAGCGAAGCTCGTGCGATGCGTCGGCGACGAAGCGTTGCTGGGCACCGACGGATGCCGCCACACGGGCGAGCAGATCGTTGAGCGTGTCGGCCAGCGCATGGAGCTCACTCGCCCCGGCCGGACGCTCGACTCGACGGTCGGGTGCCTCGGCGGGGATCGCCGCCACCTCGGCACGCAGCACCTCCACGCCGCGCAGGGCTCGACCGGTGAGCAACCACACCAACAGGCCCACGGCAGCGACGAGGAGCGGGCCAGCGACCGCGAGCACCGTCGTCGCATTGGCGACCGTGCGATCCGAGGCCGCCGTGGAGGAGGCCACGTAGATCAGGTACTCCTCGGGGAACTCCTCGTCATCGAGGTCGGGTGTCTCGAGCACGATGGCCCGAGCCGAGGTCAGCGATGCGTCGACGGACCCGTCCGGGAGTTCGACGGAGCGGATCTCGCCGAGGGTCGGCTCGTCGCCGAACGGATCGAGCAGTTCGGCGATGGCCGGTTCACGGCGTTCGCCGCTGAAGGCGACGATCTCGCCGGTGTCGTCGATCACCGCCGCCAGTCCATCGGTGGCGAAGCCGACCACCAGCACCGACGAGAACTCGTTGGCTTCGGTGAGGTCCTCGGCCCGGCTCAGGACCGACCGATCGACCTCGTCGAGCAACGAGGACCGGAGGAGCGACAGACCGACGGCCGAGATCACGATCAGCAGCGCCGCGAGCGCCGCCATCGCCACGACGGCGGTCCGCACCCGCAACGAACGCATCAGCCCCCCTGGGGGTCGAAGCGGTAACCGACACCGCGCACGGTCTCGATCGCGTGGCGACCGAAGGGTGTGTCGATCTCGGATCGCAGTCGCGAGACGTAGACCTCGACGATGTTCGGATCACCGTCGAAGGCGTGATCCCACGCGGCCGCCAACACCTCGGCCTTGCTCATCACCTGCCCGGCCCGTTCGACGAGTGCGACCAGTACGTCGAAGGCCTTCGGCGAGAGCTCGATGGCGACGTCGCCCCGGCGCACCCGCCGTCCCCGGAGCTCGATCCGCAGATCCCCGGCGACGAGGGCGTCACCGGTGCCGCCGGAGGGGCGACGGCGTTCGATCAACCGCCGGAGGCGCGCCAACAGCACCGGATACGAGAACGGCTTGGTCATGTAGTCGTCGGCTCCGGTCTCGAAGCCCTCGACCTCGTCGTACTCACCGTCCTTCGCCGTCAGCATCAGGATCGGCGTCTCGACGCCCGACGACCGGAGCTCGCCGCAGACCCGGTAGCCGTTCATTCCCGGAAGCATCAGGTCGAGCACGATGGCCGCGTAGGGGTGCTCGGAGGCGAGCCACACCGCGTCCACCCCGTTGTCGGCGACGTCGACGACGAACCCGTCGGCGGTCAACCCCCGACGGAGTGCCTCGGCGATGCCGACTTCATCGTCCACGACCAGGATCCGCACCACCCCATGGTGCCATCGGACCGGACCAGCGCAGCGCACGGCGGCCCGTACGCGGCAGTTCGGCGCCCCAGGGCGCCGAACTGCGGTCGTGAGGAGCGCGGCCTGCGAGCGCCGAACGGCGGTCGCCCTGGCGACCGCCGGCTATGCCGCGACGAGCTGGGGCGAATCCCGGAGCTGATCGAGCCCGGTGACCACCCAGTTCCGGGCCGTCCCTTCGGAGACCTCGAGGCGTCGCCCGATCTCCGCGTACGAGAGACCGTCGCCACCATCGAAGCCGAACCGGAGACGCACGGCCTCGGCGACGTTGGGGGTCAGCTCGGACACGACATCACGCACGGCCGCTCGACCGAGAGCATCGGTCACGGTGTCGGCGACGCCGTCGTCGAGATCGACGACGCGATCGGCGACGGAGGTTCCGAAGGTCTCGGAGTCATCGAGACTCGAGAGCTGACCGAGCTGATGGATGGCGTAGTGCTCGGGCGACAGAAGGAGGGGATCGCCGCCGGCCTCGGCCAGTGCATTGCGGACCTTCGCCGCCGGCTTGGCCGGCACACGGATCGTGCCCGCCTGGTGCTCGATCGCCCGACCGATCGCCTGGCGAATCCACCAGGTGGCGTAGGTCGAGAACTTGAAGCCGCGTCGCCACTCGAAGCCATCGACGGCCCGATGGAGGCCGATGATGCCTTCGGCGACGAGGTCCTCGAACTCCATGGAGTCGGGCACACGGAACTTCCGGGCGACGTGGTGGACCAATCCGAGATTGGCCTCCACGAATTCGTGATGCGCCTGCTGGCCATCGGCGACGAGGGCTTTGAGCTCGGCGATACGGGTCGCGGAGAGCTCGAGCCCGTCGGTGACGACGGCATCCAGGTCGACTGCCGCCTCATTGGCGGCTTCGATGCGGCGAGCCAGGGCGGCTTCGCCTTCGGCCCCGAGAAGGGCCCGGCGGGGGTGGGAAGGGGAACTCATTGTTCCCCGAGCATACACCCCACAGACAAAAGGTGCAATGAAAAACCCCATAAAGTTATGGGGTGTGACGGGGGCCTCAGATGTTCACCGAGGAAACGCCTGAGGCGGCGGCTGTGTTCCCAACGGGGCGGAGCTCCCGAGTGGCGGCGATGCTTGCTGCGCCTCGAGCGACTGCAACAGCCACCCGACGGTCTGACAGGAGTCGAGCTGGGGGCGGAGTGGCTGATCGGGCACGACCCGGTACGTGTTGCACCGTCCGACCTTCACCCGCTCCACATAGCCATCCTGCTCGAGCTCGGACAGGATGCGCTGGACCGCACCCTCGGTGATGCCGACCTCGTCGGCGATCTGGCGCTGCCGCATGTCCTGATCGCAGTAGACCGCGAACAGGACGTGTGCATGGTTGGTCAGGAAGGTCCAGGAACGTTCGTCAGGCATCGAAACTCATCACGTGTCGAGGGACGGAGGTGCGACCGGCCGCCGGGATGCGGGGTCTGACACCGAGATTACTCCCCTCATCGAACAGGCATGATCAAAAGGGGAAATCGACCCGAGCGGACCGAGTCGACCCGCCGGAGCCGGGCTGCGAGGATCGGCCCATGCCTGAGCATGCCGCCACCGACCCCACCCTCACCATGTC
>JAHDCV010000039.1:4769-22380 GCA_020629695.1 Acidimicrobiales bacterium
CCGACCCCACCCTCACCATGTCCCAGGCGGTCGCCGGGCTGCAGGCCGGGCAGTGGACGTCCCTCGAGCTCACCGACGTCCTCCTCGCCAGGATCGCCGAACGCAACCCCGACCTGAACGCCGTCGTCACCCTCGACGCCGAGCGGGCACGAGCCGAGGCCCGCGCCATCGACGCTCGACGGGAGGCCGGCGAACCACTCGGACGTCTCGCCGGCCTCCCCATGACGCTGAAGGACACCTGGTCCACGGCCGGCATGCGCACGACGGCGGGCGCCCCCGACCTCGCCGACCACGTACCCGACACCGATGCGGTGATCGTCGCCAACCTGCGCGCCGCGGACGCCATCATCATCGGCAAGACGAACACACCACTGATGGCCGGCGACCATCAGACCTACAACGACGTGTTCGGGATCACCGAGAACGCCTGGCGGGTCGGTCGGACCGCCGGCGGCTCCTCCGGCGGCGCCGCGGCGGCGGTGGCAGCGGGGATGAGCTGGTGCGAGGTCGGCTCCGACATCGGCGCGAGCATCCGCCTCCCGGCACACATGAATGGCATCTTCGGCTTGAAACCGACCCATGCGGTCGTGCCGGACCGCGGCCACATCCCGCCGCCACCGGGCGCACTCGCACGCGACGACCTGGCCGTGTCGGGGCCGCTGGGTCGATCGGTGGCCGACCTCGAACTGCTCCTCGACGTCCTGCTCGACGGCGTCGACATCGGCGACATCCCGGGGGCGCGGTTGCCCGGGCCGGGACCGGAACCCGACATCGGTGGGCTCCGTGTCGCGTTGTGGGCCGACGACGACGCCGCACCGGTTCAGGGTCACATCGCCGAACAGGTCCGATCTCTCGGGGCGACGCTCCGCTCCGCCGGCGCCCACGTCGTCGACGATCTGCGTCCCGATGTTCCGACGGCCCGACTCCACGACGTCTATCTCCGGCTCCTCATGGCCGTGATGGGGGCGGGACTCCCCGACGCCGTGCGGGACGGGCTCCGCACCGTCGCCGACGAGGCCGACCCCGATGATCTGTCGGAACGGGTCCGCCAGGCCCGATACATGACGATGGATCATCGCTCGTGGCTGGCGGCCAACGAGGCCCGCCATCGGGCGATGGCCGCGTGGGCGCAGGTGTTCGAGTCCGTCGACATCGTGATCGCTCCCGCCGCACCCACGACGGCGTTCCCCCACCAGACCGAAACCGGCTACACCGATCGAACGCTCGACATCGACGGCAACGATCGGCCCTACAGCTCGATCCTGTTCTGGGCCGGCCTGGCCACGATGCCGCTGCTTCCCTCGGTCGTCGTGCCGGTCGAGCATGACGACGAAGGTCTGCCATGCGGGCTCCAGATCATCGGCCCACGTCACAGCGATCGCCGTCTGCTCCGGATCGCCCGGGTCGTCGTCGAGACCGCTGGCCTCGGTTTCGTGCCGGCGCCCTGAGCCGGTCCGCACCTCGACGATCTGGGGGTCGGGCACCCCCCGGCCGCGATCTCGCGGCAGGATGATGGCGTGACCAACGACGATCGCCGCCTGGCCGTGTTCCTCGACTTCGAGAATCTGGCCATCGGTGCCAGGGATCAACTCCACCGACCGTTCGACTACCGGCCGGTCGTCGATGCCCTCGCCGCGCGTGGCCGAACCGTGCTCCGACGGGCATACGCGGACTGGTCCTACTTCTCCGAGGAGCGGCGCCAGCTCGCCCGCCACCACGTCGAGCTCATCGAGATCCCGCAGAAGATGGGCCATTCGCGCAAGAACGCCGCCGACATCAAGATGGCGCTCGACGCCCTCGAGCTCGCCTACACCCGCGACTTCGTCGACACCTTCGTGGTCGGCACCGGCGACTCGGACCTGTCGCCGCTGGTCCACAAGCTCCGCGAGCTCGACAAGCAGGTCATCGGTGTCGGCATCCGACAGAGCACCTCGAAGCTGCTCCCGCCGGCCTGCGACGAGTTCATCTTCTACGACGATCTGGTCGGCGACGACATCCCGACCGCCGACGGGGCCGAGGAGGCACCCGTCGCCCTCGCGGAGCTGGTGCTGACCACGCTCACCTCACTCGATCGGTCGACCAGTGGTCCCGTCCGTGGGTCGGACCTCAAGCGCGCCATGTTGCGCCGTGACCCCACCTTCACCGAGGCGATGCACGGCTTCCGGAGCTGGGGCGAGTTGCTCCGAACCCTCGACGAGCGGGGCACGATCGAACTCGACCGCTCGTCCTCCACGTCGAATCCCCACGTCGGCCTCCCGTCGAAGAGCGCCGGCGACGACGCTGCCTTCCGCACCCTCGTGGTGGCCGTCGCCGAGCACGCCGACGGCAAAGGCTGGGCACCACTCAGCCGGTTGAAGGACGCCATCCGCGAGGACGACCCGAGTTTCAACGAACGAAACCTCGGCTACCGCACGTTCCTCGAGTTCTGTCGGGCGGCCGAAGCCCGCGGGGTCGTCGAGCTCGAACGCGACGGCGACCAACGACTCGTGCGGGCCACCGGCCGCTGACCATGGCGGGGTCGCCTCGCACCGCGCTCGTGCTCGGCGCCGGTGGTGTGGCCGCGTGGGCGTTCCACTTCGGCGTGCTCGATGCACTGACCGAGCACGGCGTCGAACCCGACGACATCGGACTGTTCCTCGGCACCTCGGCGGGGGCGGTGATGTGTCTCGCTCTGGCGGACGGACGTGGCGTCGATGAACTCCGGGCCCAGCTCCTCCGACGCCCCAGCGAGGCCGATCGCGATCGGGACGACCTGACCCCCAGGGCCGACGACGCCGAACAACGACGCGGTCTCCGCCGTCTGCTGCCGGCGAATCCGGCGCTCGCGACCCAGTTGCTCCGGGGAAAGCCGGGCCTCGCCTGGGCCGGTCTGGCCCCTGCTGGCCCCGCCGACTCGCGTTGGTGGTCGCCCCCCGGGGTGCTGCCGTCCACCTGGCCCGAACGTGCTTGGGTCGCCACGGCCGACATCGACACCGGGACCCTCGCCCTGTTCGGACGCGACCCCGACCGGCGGCCCGATCCGGCCCTGGCCGTGGCTGCGTCGATGGCCGTGCCCGGCGTCGCTCGGCCCGTGACGATCGACGGCCGACGACATGTCGACGGTGCGGTGCTCTCCTCGACCCATGCCGGTCAGATCGTGTCCGAGCCGATCGACCGGGTGATCATCTCCGCGCCGATGGCACGTCCCGGTCGACGAGCCGGTCGACTCCTCGCGCGGCGGGCACTGGCTGCCGAGATCCGCTCGCTCGACGAGGCCGGCATCGACGTGGTGAGCATCGTGCCGGACGCCGAGGCCGCCGAGACGTTCGAAGGCTTCCCCGTCCGACGGCCGGATGCGGCCTCGGCGATCGGGGCGGCCGCGCGTCGCCTCACGCGGCTCGGCTGACCGCACCCTCCGGAGATCGAGCGGTGGAGGATCTGGGCACGTCGGCCGGGTCGGAGGGCAGCGTGCGCAGCACCCGGTCACCGAGGTTCGACGTCACCCCCATCCAGTACCGCTCGTTCCTCCAGTGGTGCAGACGATGCCGGGCTCGAAGCGTGCGGACCCAGCGCAGCTTCGGGGTCACACCCGAATGGAACAGCAGATGGAGCCACTCGTACAGACCGAGACCGAGTACGCCGACGGTTGCAGCGGTGAGCCCGACGGCGAGGGGTCGCCCGACGGCGAGACCGATCGAGCCACCGATCAGCACGATGGAGGCACCCGCGATGACGGAGCCGTAGGCCAGCGCCTGGAACCAGCGGAGCATCATGAACCGCGTGTCGCCCGGGTCCTCGTGGTGCGACCGATGCGACCGGGCCGGGTCGAAGGGCAGCGGCCCGAGTCGACCGGGCTCGCGGTGCAGGACGTGGGTGTGGATGACCCACTCCACGAACGGGAAGAGCAGCACCACCACGGCCATGGCGCCCAGATCGGCCAGGCCGACCGTCGACACGGCCAGCCGAGCGGCCACGATCACGACGCCGAGGAACACGAGCGCTCGCCCTGACCCCTCCGAGAGGAACACGGCGCCGAGTCCGCGGTGGCGGGTCACGATGCTGATGTCGCGACGACGACCTCGGTCGATCTCCATGCCGCCCATCGTGGCACTTCGGCGGGACGGAGCCACATCGTCGCACGACAACGGGCATTCCGACTCATCAGATCGGGGCCCCGTTCCGCCGATGAGACCACTGTGGCGGCCACTTCTGCCCAAGCCTCCGGCGCGGAGCGGATCCCCCGCTCCCGTGCACCGAGAGCGCGCACGCTGCTGTTCCTCTTCGCGGCCGTACCCGTGCTCGTCGGCGGCGTCGTCGGCATCGGCGAGATCGGCTCGTCGCGGGCGGAGGCGACGCTGGCCGAGGGCATCGAGCGCCGCTCGGGCGAACTCGTCCTGCTCACCGAGCTCAGCGCCGCCATCATCGACGAGCGGAACTGGAACTCCGCCCTCGAGGGCATCACCACGGTCGGCCTGACGTCGGCGATGCTCGAGCCCTTCACCGGCATCGATCTCGCCGGGGAGTTCGAGTCGAGCCAGGCCGAGGTCGATCGGCTCCTCGATCTCGCGGACCGCCCCGATCTCACCGAGCGCATCGCCACGGCTCGATCCCAGAACGCGCCGGACGACGTCGAAGGCATCGACGGACTCGCCACGATCACGACCCGGTACGACCAACTCGAGATCGACATCGAGCAGGAGGGCGAGCAGCTCCTCGATCAACTCCTGACCGAGGCCGGCCGCACTCGCGGGGGTGACGAACTCGTGACCGCGCTCCGTGTCCTGGAACGAGCCGCCGACGCCCGACACTCCGTCGCCCAACTCGCCACGTCCTACTTCGGCGCACAGTTCGGCGCGGTCTCGAGCGTCGACGGCGAGAACGGCTATCTGGTGCTCATCGAAGAACAGTCCGCACTCGATCGGGCCCGAGACGACATGCGCCGGATCGCGGCCACGGAAGCGGCCGCCCGAGCTCGGCTCGGCGTCGTCGAGAACGACGATCAGGTCGTCGCCTTCGAACAGGCTGTCGCCGCGCTGATCGCGACGCGTCTGGAGCTCGGCGCGGAAGCCGGAGCGGTCGATCTCGGCGGCCTCCTCGCCGACGTCGAGCAGGTCAGCTCGATCTTCCAGGCCGGCAACGCGAGCTCGGCCGCCCACCTCGAAGTGGTCTCGGCGAGCGGTGACGACGTGCGTGCCGCGGCCGAGGCGATGCGTGCCTCGTCCAACCAACACGCCCTCATGGTGGCGGCGATGGTGATCGGCGGCGTCCTGCTCACGACCGCGGCGACCGCCCTCCTCCTGACCTCCATCGCCCGGCCGCTCCGTGAGCTCGCGAACGCCGCGGTGTGGATTCGGGACGGACGCACCGACCGTCGTGTGCGCCCGTTCGGTCCACTCGAGACCCGGGAAGCCGCATCGGCCCTCAACGAGGCGGCGGCGAGCCTCCAGGCGTTCCAACACCACACACGTGCGATCGCCGACGGGAAGGTCCCCGACGTCGAGATGGGCCCGGCACCGATCGGGGCGCTCGGCGCCACCGTCACCGCCGCCGTCGAGACACTCGCCGAGTCGATCAGCCAGCAGGAGTCGTTCCGAACCCGTCTCGCCTACGAAGCGTCCCACGACAGCCTCACGCAGATCTCCAACCGGCGAGCGTCGCTCGAACGGATCCGTTCGGCGCTCCAGACCCGGGACGGAACCAGCCGAGCCGTGGCACTGCTGTTCGTCGATCTCGACGGATTCAAGGCCGTGAACGACGATCTCGGTCACCGAGCCGGCGACATGGTCCTCCGCCAGACCGCGGAGCGAATGCGGTCCTGCGTGCGCGCCGAGGACCACATCGGACGTCTCGGCGGCGACGAGTTCGTGATCGTGCTGGAGGGGGCCGACAACGTCGCCAGAGCCGACCGGCTCGCCGCTCGTCTGATCGAGGCGCTCTCCGAGCCGATCCAGCTCGACATCGCCGCCGTGTCGGTCGAGGCATCGATCGGGATCGCGGTCGACGACCACCGGAACTCCACGCCCGAGTCGCTGCTCCACGAAGCCGACCTCGCCGTCTACGAGGCGAAGCGCCGCGGTCGCTCCTCGATCTGCCGCTGCGATGACGAGCTACGTGCCCGGGCGTTGGCGGAGTCGAACCTCGAAACCGAGATCAGGGCGGCCATCGACGACGACCAGTTCGAGTTGTGGCACCAACCGCTCGTCGACGCCACGACCGGCGCGATCACCGGATGCGAGGCACTGCTGCGCTGGCATCATCCCGACCGCGGGCTCACGGCACCGGCGGGTTTCGTGCTCTTCGCCGAGCGGAGCGACCTGATCCTGGACATCGACCGATGGGTGCTCGAACGAGCGGCGCAGGACCTGGCTGACGACCCGACCCTCATGTCGCTCTCGGTCAACGTCTCGAGCCGCCACGTCGCGTCGACACACTTCGTGGACGACATCCTCGATCCGTGCCGACGCCATGAGATCGATCCGAGTCGACTGATCGTCGAGGTCACCGAGAGCGCCGTGCTCGACGATCTGGAGGGGGCGGCCGCGAAACTCTCCGAGCTGCGCTCGTTCGGCATCAGGATCGCGCTGGACGACTTCGGCACCGGCTACGCCAGCCTCTCCCATCTCCGCGAGTTGCCACTCGACATCGTCAAAGTGGACCGTTCATTCACCCATGACGTCCACGCCCGTGCCCTGGCCAGGCTCATCGTCGAGACGGGCCAACTCCTCGAGTTGTCGGTGACCGCGGAGGGTGTCGAGACCGCCGAGCAGGCCGATGCACTGGTCGAGATGGGCGTCGACGTGTTGCAGGGGTACCACTTCGGTCGTCCCGCGCCGGCGGCGTCGATCCGTCAGCTCCGGTCGGCCCCGACGGCGTTGTAGACCGCTCGGCAGATCGACTCGCCGCGCACGTCGCCGAGCACTCCCTCGTCCATCCGGTTCATCACGTAGCTGATCGTCATCCTCCGGTCGAGATCCACGACGATCACCGAGCCACCCCAGCCGCCCCAGTACGCCACCCGACCGTCGGGGAGGTAGGGAACAGCCGCCGAAGTGAGTGCGTAGCCCATGCCGAAGCGGACGTACTCACCGAGCACGAGGTCGACGCCGTCGGCCTGCACCTCGAAGATCTGATCGATCGTCGACGACGACAACAGCTCGACCTCGCCGAGTCGGCCGCCATTGGCCACGACCGCCTGGATCACCGCGACCGACCGGGCGTTGCCGTGACCGTTCGCGGCACCGATCTCGGCGGTCCGCCAGGCCGAGTCCGACACGACGGTCGCGTCGAGCATCGGACCGGTGAAGGTCTTCATCGCCGGTCCGTCCGGATCGATCGTCGCCAGGTCGACCCGGACCGGTGGGGGCGGGGTCATCTCGGCGACGCGGTCGAACTGCGACGGGTCGAGCCCGATGTGGAAGTCCGCGCCGAGCGGACCGGCGATCTCGTCGGCGAAGAAGGCGCCGAGGGTGCGCCCGTCGATCCTGCGCACCACCTCACCGATCAGGTGCCCCTGGTTGAGGGCGTGATACCCGGACGCACTGCCCGGCTCCCACCAGGGGGCCTGGGTGGCGAGGCGGGCGGTCGCGGCGGCGACGTCGACGACATCGCCGTAGTCGACGGGCTGTTCCCACGCCGACACACCACTCGTGTGTCCGAAGAGCTGCCGCACCTCGATGTCGGCCTTGCCGTTCTGCGCGAACTCGGGCCAGTAGGCGGCCACCTTCTCGTGCAGGTCGAGCAGGCCGCGCTCGACGAGCAGCAGGCCCGACAGGAACGTCATCGTCTTGGTCGTCGACCACACGTTCACGATCGTGTCGCGCTCCCAGGGGACGGTGCCGGCGGCGTCGCGTGCACCGCCCCACACGTCGACGACGACGTCTCCCTCGATGGTCACCGCTGCCGAGGCCCCGATGTCACCTCCGGTGTCGATCGATGTCGAGATCAACTCGGCCACCGCCTCGAATCGGGCATCCCATGTTCCGTGGATCTCCGCCATCGCTCCCCCTCGGGTCGTTCCGGGGTCGAACCTAGGTCGGCCGCCGACAGCGGACCAGACCTCGGCCGACGGGCGCCACACCCGGGCCGCCACTACGTTCGCCGGATGGCCGCTGCTTCGTCTCTCCCGTTCGGCACACCGGCGCACGACGGCACGGTCGCCCGGCTGATCGACGACGCGACCGCGGCGCCCCTCGAACCCCGCACGACCCCCTCGGCCACCAACGTGGTGCTCGTCATGCTCGACGACGTCGGCTTCGGCACGTGTTCGACCTTCGGGGGGCCGGTCCCCACACCGACCGTCGAACGGGTCGCCGCAGCGGGACTCCGTTACAACCAGTTCCACACGACGGCGCTGTGCTCGCCGACCCGGGCCGCACTGCTGACGGGACGCAACCACCATCGCGTGCACATGGGCGGCATCACCGAGATCGCCAATTCGTTCCCGGGATACGACTCGGCGCTCCCGCCCGAGGCTGCGACCGTGGCTCAGGTACTCCGGGCCCACGGGTGGGCGACCGGCGCGTTCGGCAAGTGGCATCTCACGCCGTCCTGGGAGCAGAGCCCGGCCGGGCCGTTCGACCGGTGGCCGACCGGGCTCGGTTTCGACCGCTACTACGGCACCATCGGCGCCGAGGCGTCGCACTGGGAGCCGGCCGTCTACGACCAGACCACTCCGATCGAGCCGTATGTCGGACGCGACGACTACCACCTCACCGAAGACCTCGCCGATCAGGCCATCACCTGGATCCGGCGACATCGGGCGACCGCTCCCGACCGCCCCTTCTTCTGCTACTTCGCTCCCCCGGCCGTGCACACGCCGCATCACGTCTGGCCGGACTGGATCGAGCGGTTCCGCGGCCGGTTCGACGAGGGCTGGGACGCGTTGCGGAGCGAGATCCACGAGCGCCAGCTCGAGCTCGGGGTGATTCCGCCCGACACCGCGCTCACACCCCGTCCCGAGCAGGTTCCCGCATGGTCGGACTATCCCGATCGGTACAAGCCCGTGGCCTCGCGCCTCATGGAGGTGTTCGCGGCGTTCCTGGCCCACACCGACGCCCAGGTCGGCCGCGTGCTCGATGCGGTCGACGAGCTGGGGCTCGGCGACGACACCCTCGTCATCTACCTGACCGGTGACAACGGTGCGTCCGCCGAGGGCACCGTGCACGGCGCCTGGAGTGCGCCGTCGTTCCAGAACGGCGTCCACGAGGACCCGGAATGGCTCCTCGAGCACATCGACGACTTCGGGTCCGCCCGTTGCGAGAACCACTTCAACGTCGGGTGGGCGTGGGCGCTCGACGCGCCGTTCCAGTGGATGAAGCAGGTCGCCTCACACTTCGGCGGGACCCGCAACGCACTCGCCGTGTCCTGGCCGAAGGAAGTGGCCGACGCAGGTGGTCTGCGGCAGCAGTTCCACCATGTCATCGACGTCGCACCGACGATCTACGACGTGTGCGGCATCGACCCGCCGAGCACCTTCAACGGGATCGAACAGATGCCGTTCGACGGGACATCGATGCGCTACTCGTTCACCGAGCCGGACGCGCCGAGCACACGGACCTCGCAGTACTTCGAGATCCTCGGGAATCGAGCGGTGTACGAGGACGGCTGGATCGCCTCGTGTTTCCACGGTCGCGTGCCCTGGATCCGGATGACGGCGTACGAGTTCGACGGGCCCGACGAACAGTGGGAGCTCTACGACATCCGAAACGACTTCTCCCAGTCGGTCGACCTCGCCGAACAGCACCCGGAACGGCTCGAACACCTCCGCTCGAGGTTCGACGAGATCGCCGCCGAGGCCGGCGTGTACCCCCTTCGGGACGCCGGTTCGAGGCGCGGCGGGGACCGGGCCGTGCCCTCGTCGCTCGGTGGGCGCCGCTCGATGACCTACACCACCGACCATGTGCGGTTGCCCGAGAGCTCGGTGGTGAACCTCAAGAACGCGTCGTCGGAGATCACGGCACGGATCACGGTGCCGGCCGACGGAGCGACCGGCGTCGTCGCCTGCCAGGGCGGCAACATGGCCGGATGGTCGCTGTATCTGGACCACGAGGGAGTGCCGACCTACCTCTACAACTGCTTCGGTCACGATCTGACGTCTGTCCGCGGCGCCGGGGCCCTCCCGGCCGGCGATCACGATCTACGGGTGCTCTACCTCCACGACGGCGGCTTCGGCGCCGGAGGAGTGTTGCGCTTCTTCGTGGACGGCGACGAGGTGGACCGGGCGCGACTTTCGCGAACCGTGCCCGTCGTTTTCTCCATGAGCGGAGAGACCTTCGACGTCGGTCGTGACACCGGCGCACCCGTCGGCCCCTATCACGACGGCTTCCCGTTCACCGGACACATCGACCACGTCACGTTGGTACGACTGACCGAACCCGACGCCGAGACCCGCCGGGCCATGGCGGACGGGGAGTTCCGCGCCGGGATGAGCACCCAGTGAGCCCCGAAACGCCGACCCACACCGTGGCGCGACTCACCGTCGACGCGCTGCGCCTCGCCGGGGTGGACACCCTCTACTGCATCCCCGGTGTGCAGAACGACGAGTTCTTCGATGCTCTCGTGGACGCACCCGACATCCGGCCGATCGTGTGTCGCCACGAGCAGGGGGCGTCCTACATGGCGCTCGGCCACAGCCAGGTCACCGGGGGCGTCTCGGCCTGCGCCGTCGTTCCCGGCCCCGGCATGCTCAACGCCGCCGCAGGACTCAGTTGTGGAGACTGGGCGGGCGGGCGGATCCTCGCGGTCGTCGGCGCCGTGCCGCACGGGCTCAAAGGGCGCGGCTTCGGCGTGCTCCACGAGATGGCCGACCCCACCGCGATTCTCGATCAGGTCACCTGCCACACGACCTACGTCGGCGACGGTGCCGCTGCGGTCGACGGGGTGCAGGCCGCCCTCGACGCACTCGTCGGCGGAGCCGCCCGACCGGTGAGCATCGAGGTGCCCGTCGATGTCTGGGGCCACGAGGTCGATGGACCGCTCGAGTCACCTCATGCCGAGACACTCGTCGCCGACGAGCGCTCGATCGCCCGCGCGGTCGACGTGTTGTCCCGGGCGGAACGTCCGCTGATGGTCGTCGGTGGCGGTGCGCAGGACGCAGCCGCCGAGGTCCGCGCCTTGGCGGAGATCCTCCAGTCGCCCACGTTCACCCGACGGCAGGGCCACGGGGTCATGGACCGCCGCGATCCTCTCTGGGTGCCGCTCACCGCCGGGCGCGAGCTCTGGCGGGACGCCGACGTCGTCGTCGCGGTCGGGACCCGGCTCGAGTTCCCGATGCACTGGGGCCACGACGAGCGGCTCACCGTGATCTCGGTCAACATCGACGACGCCGACCTCGACCGCCACGAACTCGGCGCGGTCGGGCTCCACGGCGATGCCGGACCGACCCTTCGTCGCCTGATCGACGCGTTGCCGCTCGAACCGCGGGCGTCCCGGGCGGCCGAGGCCGCCGCCGTCCGCGCGGCGTTCGACGACGCCACGGCCCATCTCGAGCCGCAACGTTCGCTGCTCGAAGCGATTCGACGGGCGCTGCCGGATGACGGCGTCATCGTCGAAGACGTCACCCAACTCGGCTTCGCCGCCCACCTCATGTTCGAGTTCCGGCATCCGCGCACCTTCCTCACCACGGGGGTGGTGGGTGCGCTCGGTGCCGGCGTCGCGCACGCGATCGGCGCGCAGCTCGGCGCCGGTGACCGGAAGGTGCTCGGGATCGTCGGCGACGGCGGATTCGGATTCACGGCGATGGAGCTGGCGACCGCCGCCCAGCACGACATCCCGGTCACGATCCTGCTCCACGAGAACGGCGCCTATGGCAACGTCAAGCGGATCCAGACGAACCGATTCGGGGCCGAGCGGACGATCGCGTCCGACCTCGTCAATCCCGACTTCGACGCGTTCGGGCGTTCGTTCGGGATCCACACCGAGCGCGCCGACGGACCGGAGGCACTCGAGCGCGCGCTCGGTCGAGCCTTCGACCACGACGGCCCGTCGCTGGTGATCACCCGGACCGGTGATGTCCCCGACCCGTGGCCTTTCCTGCGAATGGGACCCGTACGAGGCCCGAACGTGTGAGCACCGCTCAGCGGTGTTTGCCCGGCTCCCAGCCCCGCTCGGCCAACACGCGCTCCCCGAACGCCGTCGGCGACGACTCGAGTTCGGTGGCCAGGGTGTCGTTCCAACGGTTGAGATAGCCGAACAGCGAACACGCCGCGACGATCGCGGCGATCTGGTCGTCGCCCCAGTGCTCCTTGGCCGCCACGACGTCCTGGTCGGACACGCTGTTCGGGACCGAGCCGGCACCGAGAGCGATCCGCAACGCGCTCCGTTCGGCTTCGGTGAAGGCGTCGCTCCGCTCGAAGTCCCAGATGTCGGCGAGCTTGGCGGCCGAGACCCCGAGCCGTTCGGCCGAATGACCCGTGTGCGCCTGGCAGTAGCGACAGCCCGAGGCCGTCGAGGTCACGTGCGCGAGCATCTGGACGAGCTCGGAGGGGATCAACCCGTTCGTGAACACCGCAGCCGCGAGTTGCTGGAAGGCGGGCAGGAGCCCGGGAACCCGAGCCATCGTCGGCATCGAATTGGGGACGAAGCCCATGAACTGCTCGGTCAGAGCGAACGCCTCGGCGAACTCGGGGAGGTCGGAACGATCGAGGGGTTCGAGACGGGCCATACCCGAGTCTCGCGAACGTGCCCGTGACCGACCACTTCACCGGGCAGCGCCGATGCCGACTGGACGATCGTGACGGTTTCGCCCGACGGCATCCCCTCCGGGCATCGCCGACAACTCGACGGCCTCCGGGCGTGGGCCGTCCTGATCGTGTTCCTGAGCCACTACCACCACGGTCTCGTGGGCCCGTGGACACCGCTCGGCGAGATCGGTGTCGGCATCTTCTTCGTCCTCAGCGGCTTCCTCATCACCGGCATCCTCCAGTCCGCCCGCGACGACAGCGAACGTCCGGGCCACTCCGGTCGAGCCCGGGTGCTCGGCGCCTTCATCGCGCGACGAGCACTCCGGATCCTGCCGGCGTACTTCGCACTCCTCGCGGTGCTGTGGTTCGACCCGGAGTCGTTCGCTCGTGACGACGCGGTGTGGTTCCTGACCCACACCATCAACGTCAAGATCCACCTGGACGGCGGCTGGCCCGGCAACCTGGCCCACATCTGGACGCTCTCGATCGAGGAGCACTTCTATCTGTTGTGGCCGTTGGTGATGCTCTTCGTCGCCCGGCACCGGCTGCGCGACGCCGTCGTCGTGACCGTCCTCATCTGCACCGCGGCGCGCCTCGCCGCACCCCACGCGACCACCATTCCACCGGCAGCGTTCCAGGGCCTCGCCGTCGGCGCTCTGCTCGCCGTCGCCGTGCGCGAGCGTCCGACGCTCGTGCCGGCGATCATCGCCTCGGCCCGATGGTCGATCTCGGTCTGGCTCGTGCTGACGCTCGGCTTCGCGACCAGCGGATGGCCGATCTTCGATGCCGCCCGGTATCTCGCGATGTATGCGGCCTTCGCCGCACTCGTGGCCCTGGCGGCGAGGGGCGTGCGGGGCAGCGCCGCTCCGGTGCTGGACGCGCGTCCGCTGCGGGCACTCGGCCGGATCAGCTACGGCGTCTACCTCTGGCACCTGGCCCCGATGTTCGTGCTCGAGTCGATCGGTGTGCCGATCGACGGTGTGGTCGACCTCGGGCCGATCACGACGCTGATCGCACTCGTCGCGACGATCGCGATCGCACTGGTGTCGTTCCATCTGCTCGAGCAACCCGTGAACCGCCTCAAACGGCACGTGCCCTACGTCGTCGAGCGTTCGAGCCGGACGACCGCCGAAGCCGACGCCCTCACCGACGCTCGCTGAGGCCGCCGGTCAACCGAGGCGGGAACGCAGCCGCGACCACTGGGCCTCGGTCGAACGGCTGACCGAGATCCCCCGCAACCTGCCGTGATGCGGCATGCGGTCCGCGATCGCGAGCACCCGCTCGAGTTCGGTCGGCATGCCGAGCACCGCGAAGATCTCCGCGAATGCGGCGACGGCATCGACGCGATCGATCACGCACGGATGCATGGCGAAGTCGGGGTGGAGCACCGACCGCTTCGCGGACGTCACGATCGTCGTCTCGGCCGAGATCGTCGCCGTCTCCCGTCCACCGCCGAAGCGGCGCACAGCGGCGTCGGCCACCACGGCACGCAGCGGCGAACCGACCGGCACGTGCTCGTCCACGGTCATGGCGAACGCCCACGCCTCGGACACACTCCCCGCGAGGTCGGCGGAGATGGCCTCGACGAGCGCGCGATGGGCGGCCAGATTCGTCGGATCACGCCGCATCGCCTCGTCGAGGCGGAACACGATCTCGGCGTTCGGGATCCCGAGGAGTCCACCGCTGACGATCAGGCGGACCCAGGGAAGTGGCGAGTCCGGTTCGGCCCGTGCGGCGACGAGCAGATCGAGTTCGGCCTGGCGGATCCGATCGGACACGTCGCCGTCCTCGGATGCCGCGGCGAAGCTGGCGAGCGCGGTGCTCCCGCGGACCAGGAAGGGAAGGCCATCGCCCGGTTCGGCGCCGGCGACCCAACCGTCGAGCCAGGGCAGGGATTCGTTCGTCCGCACGGCGTCGAGGCAGGCGCCTCGTTCGCCCCAGGTCGGCGCCGTGGCGAGCGCACGACGGATCGCCTCCGGATCCGACGCGTCGAAGGCATCGAGGAACCCGGCGATGTCGGCACGTCCACGGACGCGGTCATCGCGCCCGAGCACGTCCGGGCCGTCGGTCGTCGCGGCGGGCGTCGACGATGCCGAACGCCCGAGGACTCGCTCCAGGAACGCCATGTCAGACGGCCACGGCTGCGTCGGAGGTCGCGGCGACCGCCCCGGGAGCGGGTGCGCCCCGACCGGCTTCGGATCGTCGAACGACCCGATCGGTCGGGACCGCGGCGTCGATCAGACGCACGGCGTCCAGACCGCCGATGTGGTCGTCGGGGTGGACCACCAGGACCGTGCCGTCCGCTGCCCAGATCACCCGTTGTCCATCGGGGTGGCATGCCATCGCGACGACCCGGTCGAATCGGACGGCACTCCCCCCGAGCTCGAGTGCGTCGCCGCCGACCACCAGCGCCGACCCATCCGCATCGACGTGGGCGAACGAGCTCCCGTCGACGGGCAGCGGTGACGATCCGGCCAGGGGTCGATACCGCCGATCACGCCACGAGTGGTGTTCGGGCACGATCACGACGTTCTGGTCGAGGAACTGGCGGATGATCTCGGCGACATCGGCCGCCGTCACCGAACGAGCCACGTCGAGCATCTCCTCCGGTTGGCGACGGATCCGTCCGAACAACTCCCGCTCACCGGCCTCGCGGACGAGCTCCGCCTGCGACATGGGGTCGGCGATCATGCGCTCGACCTGGCCGACATACCAGCGGAGATCATCGGCGATCCGCGACTTGTGCACGATCCGAGCGAGCTCCACCGTCGTCACCTCGGCGACCTCGGCGAGCTGATGGGCCGCCGCGTCGCACCCGACGATCAGGAGCTGCTGGTCCTGCGACACCGGCATGGCGTCGATCATGGCGCCGTAGGCGAGGCCCCGTTCGTTGCGGAGTGCATCGTGCAAACGCCGTCCGACCACCGCGAGGGTCGCGCCGAGTGCATCGCTGGACGCCACGAGGCCGGCGAAGGCGAGGCCGTCGGTGCGATCGGCGTGCAGGTGCCGTCCGGGTCCCAACACCGCCGGTGCCGACACGAGACGAGCCCGCTGGCCGGTACCGAGACCGGAGAGATCGGCTTCGATCGGGCTCGGGCCCACATGCCAGAGCACGGCGTTCTGTCGGGTGAACCAGGTGTCGACCCAGTTCCGGACGCTCGTCTCATCGACGACGTCGAGGCCGAGTTCGGGCGCGTCGAGGAGCCCGTGGCGTTGATTCCCGAACACGAGATTGGCCGCCACGGCCATGGTCGAACGCTGTTTGCCGGCCGCCTCCGAGCCCAACACGCCGATCTCGAAGCCCATGCGCTCGGTCGGAGGGCGCTGCAACCGGGAAACGACCCGGGCCAGGAACGCGGTGACCTCGTCCGCCGAACCGCGGGCCATGAAGGTCGTCGCGTTCGGACCGGTGGCTCCGTTGATCGGGTGAGTCATCGGATCACCGTGCAGGGTGAGATGCTCGACGAGATGGCTGACACCCCGCCAGGTCAAGGGCTCGTCGGCCTGTCCGACCCGGAACGTCAGCCCGACGGTGTGATGGCCGGGCGCGCCGAGATGGACACGCGCCACATCGTCGACGGTCGAGAACTCGAAGGTCATCTCTGCTCACGTCGGCCGGGAACACCGGGTTCTTGAGGACGCGGCTCCCCTGATTGGCGTCGCGATCGTATGGCGTCATACGATCTCGACCCGCACGCCATCCGACCTTGGGAGCGCCTCGAATGACCGACACGATGCCGGAGATCAGCAGCGACGATCTGGAGAAGTTCCGTGCGGACGTCGCCGCCTTCCTCGCCGAGCACACGAAGCCGAACGCCTCCTACGAGGAGTGCCAGGCGTTCATGGGCAAGCTCGCCGACGCCGGGTTCGGGGGCATCGTGTACGGCAGCGAGTACGGCGGCGCCGGGCTGAGCAGGGCGCATGACCGGATCTTCCGTGAGGAGGCCTCCCGGGTTCCGACCATGAGCAACGAGTTCATCATCAGCCACGGCATGTGCCTGCCGGTGCTCAACGACTTCGGCACCGACGAGCAGAAGCGGACCTACATGCCCGACTGCATCGCCGGGCGAACACTCTGGTGCCAGATGTTCTCCGAGCCGGGCGCCGGCTCCGATGTCGCCAGCCTCCAGACCAAGGCCGTGCTCGACGGTGACGAGTGGATCATCAACGGCCAGAAGGTCTGGACGACCCTCGCCCACAAGTCGGACTACGCGGTACTGATCGCCCGGACCGATCCCGAGCAGGTGAAGCACGCCGGCATCTCGATGTTCATCCTGCCGATGGACGCCGCCGGCGTGGAGGTCCGCCCGATCCACCAGATCGACGGCGGCAAGCACTTCAACGAGGTGTTCTTCTCCGACGTGCGGGTTCCGAAGGAGAACCTCCTCGGCGAGCTCAACAACGGCTGGAACCAGGCCACGGCGATGCTCATGTACGAGCGGGTGGCCATCGGCACGATCGGCGGCGGCAAGATCAGCCAGCCGACCTTCAAGATGCTCAAGGCCGCGGCCGAGGCCGGCGACTGCCTCGACGACGCGAACGTCCGCCAGGACCTCGCCACGATCTACTCGATGGAGACGACCAAGGCTCTGATGTCGCTGCGGACCCGGGCCGAGATGAAGGCCGGCAAGGCCCCCGGCCCCGGTGGTTCGCTGGGCAAGTTGTTCGGGTCGGTGATCGCCTGGCGGACCCGTGAGATCCTCATGAACATGGCCGGTCCGGCCTCGATGGCGTGGGACAACGGCGACGAGGGCTACGAACGGGCGCGCTACACGCTCAACTCGTTCCAGTCGTCGATCGCCGGCGGCACCGACGAGATCCAGCGCAACATCATCGGCGACCGCGTGCTGGGCCTTCCCCGAGACGTCAACGTCGACCGGGGGGTGCCGTTCAAGGACCTGAAGGTCGGCACGCAGCGCACCGACTGACGCAGTCCGTCGGCGACGACACCG
>JAHDCV010000039.1:22480-29725 GCA_020629695.1 Acidimicrobiales bacterium
CTGACGCAGTCCGTCGGCGACGACACCGACTGACGCAGTCCGTCGGCGACGACACCGACTGACGAACGCGAACGGGAGGCGGTCGACACGACCGCCTCCCGTTCGGTTCTCCGGGGGATGTGGGACCGGTCAGCCGGCGCCGACCAGCTCGCCGGCGTCGGCGGGCACGACCATCTCCGGAGCCGGCAAGCCCGACTCACCTTCGATGTCGATGGTCGGCAGGATCCGGTCGAGCCATGCCGGCAACCACCAGTTGGTGTCGCCCATCAGCTTCATCGTCGCGGGCACGAGCACGATCCGGACGATGGTGGCGTCGACGAAGATGGCCGTCGCCAGGCCGAGACCCATCATCTTGATCACCGGATCGTCGCCGAGCACGAAGCCGAGGAAGACCGAGATCATGATGAGCGCCGCCGAGGTGATGACCCGCGCGGTCGAGGCGATGCCGTGGATGACCGACTGGTCGTTGTCCTTCGTGACGAGGTACTCCTCACGGACCCGGGACAACAGGAACACCTCGTAGTCCATGGACAGGCCGAACAGGATGGCGAACATGAACATCGGGATGAACGACACGATCGGCACGGTCGTCTCCAGCCCGATCAGCTCTTTGCCCCAACCCCACTGGAACACCATCACGAGCACGCCGTAGGCCGCTCCGATCGACAGCAGGTTCAACAACGCCGCCTTGAGCGGCACCATGATCGATCGGAACACGAGCGTCAGCAGGACGAAGGACAGGAAGATCACGGCCGCGATGAACAGTGGCAGACGGTCGGTCACGCGTTGTCCGATGTCGGCGAAGCTCGCCGTCGAGCCACCCACGTGGGCGGTGGCGTCGGAGTCGACGAGCACGGGCGGGAAGACCTCCGACCGGAGACGGTTGATCGTGTCGATCGTGGCCTCGTCCTGCGGTGAGGTCGTCGGGAACGCCACGATGGTGGCGACGTCGGCGGCGGCGTTGACCTCGGCGGGCGCCACGGCGACCACGCCGGGGTCGGCGGCGATGGCCGCTGCCAGCGGCTCGACGATGGCGGCGTCGCCGTTGAGGTCGACGGCGATGATCATCGGACCGTTGACGCCGGGCCCGAAGCCCTCGGCGACGAGGTCGTAGGCCTGCCGCTCGGTTCGTGTCTCGGGCAGGGTGCCCTGGTCCGGGAAACCGAGCCGGAGCGCCAGGACCGGAGCCGTGAGTGCGAGGAGCAGTGCCGTCACACCGATGGCGTAGGGCCAGGCGTTGGCCGACACGTGCTCACCCCAACGCTGCCACCCGGGGCTCACCGAACCGTCACCACCGCCGCGGTTGCGGCCGACGCCGAGCCGGTTGATCCAGGTGCCCGCCAACCCGAGGAAGGCCGGCAGCAGCGTGACCGACGCGATCACCATGATGAGCACGACCACCGAGGTGGCGATGCCGGCCGCGGTGAGGAACGGAACACCGGCCACGGCGAGACCGAGGATCGCGATCACGACCGTTCCGCCGGCGAAGATCACCGCCTGTCCGGCGGTGGCGACGGCCCGACCAACCGACTCCTCGACCGTCATCCCCCGGGCGAGGTGCTCTCGATGACGGGTGACGAGGAACAGGGCGTAGTCGATGCCGACACCGAGGCCGACCATGGAGGCCATCTGCGGCGCCCAGCTCGGGATGTCGACGACGTAGTTGATGAGCGACATCGAGGAGATGCCGAGCGCCAGCCCGAACAGCGCCATGCCGATCGGCAGCCCCATGGCGATGACCGAGCCGAACGCCACGAGCAGGATGATCACCGCCATGACGAGGCCGATGATCTCGCCGACACCGGTCTCGGGTTGCTCGAACGACTGGAAGAGCTCGCCTCCCTGCTCGACCTGCAGCGTCGAGCTGGATTGGAGTTCCTCACCCAGGTCCTTGAAGTTCTCGAGGTCATCCAGCGACAGTTCCTCGATCACCGGGTACTGGATCCGGATCACGCCGATCCGTCCGTCCGGTGAGACCGAGCCGCTCTGTGCCGCGACCTCCGGTCCGGCGGCGAGGGCCGCCGCCGTGTCGGACACGCCGACCACGTTGTCGAGCCCGGCGGCGGCGGCCTGGATCTCGACGAGTTCGTCGAGCAGCTCGGGGGAGGTGAAGAACGACGCCGTCGGGTCGAGCGGTGTCACGACGATCTCGGCCGACAGGCCGGCCCGATCGTTCTGCGCTTCGGAGAGCACGTCGATGGCGATCTGGGAGTCGAGGCCGGGCACGGCGAAGCTGTCTTCGAGCTCCTTGCCGAACGAGGCGGAGGCGCCGATCACGACGAACGCGGCGACGAGCCACGTGCCGATCACGAGCCAGGGCCGCCGAGCGGCGAACCGGCCGATGCGATAGAGGGCGTGGGACATGAGAGGGAGTCTCCTGGGGCGATGGGCCGATCCGGCCCGGTCAGTTGTCTCATCGGTCGGACGGCGTCCAGTCGGAGATCAGTGCTTCTTGGTTGTGGGTTGGGTGGCTTCAGGTGGAACGGGGCCGGTTGATCGGCGGTGTCGGCGTCATCGATGGGTCACGGCACCAGCACGATCTTCCCGACGGTGCGGCCGGTCTCGAGGTGGTGGTAGGCAGCGACCACCTCCGACAGTGGCAGCACGCGGTCGATCGAGGTCCGCAGGCGACCCTCACCGGCTCGTTCGACGAGTTGACGGAGCCGTTCGGGCGTCTCCTCGGCGACGAACGTCTTGCAGGTCTGGGGGCGACGGGCGAACCGCCACATCGCCTTCGCGACCCAGATCATCGGACCGACGATCCGACCGTCCTTCGGCATGCCGAGCACGAGCCAGGTGCCGTGGTCGGCGAGCATCGCCGCCGCGTCGTCGGCGTCGAGCCCGATCAGGTCGATGACGAGGTCGGCCTCACGCACGACCTCGGCCGGCGAGCTGGTCGTGTAGTCGATGACCTGGGCGGCTCCGAGCTCGGCGACCAGCTCGGCGTTGCGACCCGAACAGATGCCGATGACGTGGGCGCCGGCTTCCACGGCCAGTTGTACGGCGTAGTGGCCGACCCCACCCGACGCGCCGTTGACCACGACGGTCTGGCCGGGCCGCACTGCGCCGTGCTCCATGACCGCCTGCCATGCCGTGACACCGGCGACACCGAGCCCGGCGGCTTCGTCGGCGGCGAGACCTTCGGGGCGGAGGACGGTGCGCTCGGCCGGAACGGCCACGTACTCGGCGAAGGCGCCGCCCCGACAGATCACCACCGGGTCGCCGACCGAACGCGAGGCCACGCCGGCGCCGACCGCGACCACGACGCCGGCGGCATCCGAGCCGGGGATCGGGCGAGCCGGTGCGCGCAGGCCGTCGGTGAGCCGCAGGATCATCGGCTCGCCGACCGTGCGGTGCCAATCGGCGGGGTTGAGGCTGGCGGCCTCAACCCGGACGAGCACCTCGTCGTGGGCCGGCGTGGGAACGGGGACGGACTCGACCGACAGCACGTCGCCGGGCCGGCCGTAACGCCGTTGGCGTACGGCGGTCATCGTCCCAGGCAGCGCAGGCCGATCGGCGGCGGAGGTGGGCGAGGTGGTGTCGGACGTGTGGGGCGTCGAGGTCATGGGAGATCCAATCGAGTCGAGGGCGGGAACCAGCGGAGGAGTCAAGGAACGTACGGTGTACGCGTACGCTGTACGTGACTATACGTACGGCGTACGTGCCTGGCAACCCATTTGCGACTACCGTCACAGCCCGATGACCACGACCGAACGAGAACCTCTCAGCCGAGCACGCGTGCTCCAGGCGGCGATCGACCTTGCGGACCGGGACGGCATGCGCGCACTGAGCATGCGCAACCTCGCGAAGGAACTGGGTTTCGAGGTCATGTCGCTCTACAACCACGTCGCCAACAAGGGCGACCTGCTCGACGGCATGATCGACCAGGTCGTGGGCGGCATCGAACTCCCCGGGCGCGAGGTCGACTGGCGGGCAGCGATCAAGACGAACACGCTCGCGATGCACGAACTCTTCCAGCATCACAAGTGGGCCGCGGCGTTGGCGGCGAGTCGGCTTCCAGGGACGAACCGCATCGAGTTCATGGAGTGGCAGCTCGCCACGATCGCCCGGAGTGGCCTCGATGAAGAGGTCGCGCACCACGCGTTCCACGCGATCAACAACCATCTCCTCGGTTACTCGCTGGCCGCCGACGCCATGCCCGACGCCGATGATGCCGAGCATCTGATCACCGAGTTCATGCAGCGACTCGACGCCGACGATCACGCCCACATGATCCATCACATCCACCAACACATGGAGCCGGAGGAGTCGCCCGGCACGTCGTTCGAGTTCGTGCTCGACCTGATGCTCGACGGCCTCGAGCGGACGATCTGAACGAAACCGTCCGGCCGGGCACGTCGCCGGCGATCATCACGGCATCCGACCCGGTGCATTCCCGTGTCCTAGGTTCGGGTCCATGACGACGCCGACGCCCCCGACGCCTCCCCAGCCTCCCGGTGGAGCCACCCCGCCGCCACCCCCGATGGCCGCGGCCACCCCACCACCACCGGCCGGGACCCCCGCCGCCACACCGACCCCCGCGCCGGTGGGCGGTGCGATCGCCGGGATCAGTACCGAGCTGCTCTCCGACGACCGCTACGCCGAGGTGGGCGGCGGACAGCGCGTCGTCCGCCAGAACAGCCGGATGCTGAAGGTCACGCTCGGCCCCGATGTCCTCGCCCGCCAGGGTTCGATGGTCGCCTTCCAGGGACAGATCGACTTCGACTACGAGGGTTCGGGATCGGTCGGCAAGTTCATGAAGAAGGCGCTCACCGGGGAAGGTGTTCCCCTCATGCGCTGCAGCGGGCAGGGCGAGCTGTTCCTCGCCGAGCACGGCAACCAGGTGCACGTGCTCCATCTCGCCGGTGCGGGTCTGACCGTCAACGGCCGCAACGTCCTCGCGTTCGAGCCCAGCCTCGAGTGGGACGTCGAGCGGGTACAGGGCGCCGGCATGGTGTCAGGCGGCTTGTTCAACACCCGCCTGCAGGGACATGGCTGGGTGGCCATCACCTCCAACGGAGATCCGGTGGTGCTCCGCACCGATCAGCCGACCTTCGCCGACCCCGACGCCGCGATCGCCTGGAGCTCGAACCTTCAGACCTCGCTCAACCGGACCGTGAAGGCGAAGGCCCTCGTCGGGCGAGGTTCGGGCGAGGCGTTTCAGCTCGCCTTCACCGGGCAGGGGATCGTCGTCGTCCAGCCCGCCGAGGGCAACGTGCCCCCACACAGCCACGGCAGCTAGCGGGATCGGACGAGTCGGCCGGGGGTCGCCCCGGTCGACTCCGAGTTCGACGCGATCTCGACGCCGGCCACGAAGGTGTGATCGATGCCGGTCACCCGCTGGAGAAAGCGATTGCCCCCGGCCGGCAGGTCGCCGACGATCTCGGGCGAGTGCAATGTCATCGCGTCGAAGTCGATGACGTTCAGGTCGGCCTTCATCCCGGGCGCCAGCAGTCCGCGGTCGCTCATGCCCACCGCCAGCGCGGTCGCGCGGGCCTGTTTGTGCACGATCGTCTCGAGCGGAATGCGGCCTTCGGGTCGATCCCGACCCCACCACTGCATCAGCGTCGTCGGGAAACTCACGTCGCAGATGGTGCCCACGTGCGCGCCACCATCGGACAGCCCCGGCACCGCTGCAGGGTGCAGCAACATCTCCCGGACCACGTCGAGGTTCTCGTCCGCGTAGTTCGCGAACGGGATGTACAGCATCGCCGTGCCGTCGCGTTCGAGCAGGGCGTCGTAGGCGACGTCGAGTGGGGACACGCCGTTGCGTGCGGCCACACGATCGATCCGGCTCGACGGATCCGGCTCGTAGACCGGTGGATCTCCGAGCAGATACATCATCGACCAGCGGTGGATGAGCCGCGACGCCAGGATCGGCGAGTCTGCGTCGAGCTCGGATTCGGCGATGATCGCGGCGCGGACCTCCGGCCGCCGCAACTCGGCCACCCGGACCTCGATCGGGAGCGGACGGAGCTTCTTGTAGGTCTCGCTGAAGACGAACGGGCTGATGGTGCCGAGGTGGCCGAGCAGGACGCCGATGGGTCGGGCGGCGACCTGGGCCCGCATCGTGACCCCCCGGGCGGTCGCCGCCGACATGCCGTCCATCAGCCGCCGCCACTGGTCCGGACGGCGGGCGTCCTGTCCGATCGAGATCGAGATCGGGCGGCCGGAACGCTCGGCCATGGCGACGGCGAGATCGAACTCGGCGTCGACGTCGATGAAGTCGCTGATCATCTGCAACACGCCCTTGCCGGTCGCGCCGACCGCCTCGGCGATCCCGACGAGTTCGTCGAACTCCGCCTTGAGGGTCGGCGTGTTCTCGCCGAGCGAGCTGCGGTGATTGAGCGTGCGTGAGGTGGTGAAGCCGATCGCGCCGGCGGCGATCGCCCGTCGAGCCTGCTCGGCCATGGCCGCGATCTCGTCGGGCGTCGCCGGCTCGAGCGTCGTGGCCCGCTCCCCCATCACGTTGAGCCGCAAGGCGGCGTGCGGCAGCTGCGCGGCCAGATCGATGTCGTGGGGAATCGCATCGAGCACATCCAGGTACTCCTCGAAACTCTCCCACGTCCACGGCAACCCCTCGTGCAGGGCGGTGCCGGGAATGTCCTCCACACCCTCCATCAGCTGGATGAGGCGTTCGTGGTCGCTCGGGCGCACCGGCGCGAAGCCGACCCCGCAGTTCCCCATCACGACGGTCGTGACGCCGTGCCATGAGGAGGGAGCGAGTTGGGAGTCCCACGTGGCCTGACCGTCGTAGTGGGTGTGGATGTCGACGAAACCGGGTTGCACGAGCCGCCCGGCCGCATCGACCTCGCGTGTGCCGCGCCCGTCGACGCTGCCGACCTCGGTGACCACGCCCCCGCTCACCGCGACGTCGCCGTGGAATCGTTCGTCGCCCGAGCCGTCGATGACGGTCCCGTTGCGGATCACCAGATCGTGTTCGGCCATGACGAGTGCCCCCTCAGATCCCTCCACCTTGCCCGGCCCGAGCGGCGCTGACCAGTCAGCGACCTCCGGTCGTCCACCAAGCGTCCGGTTGACGACCGGTTGTCCCGGCCGTGGACACCGACGATGACCACATGCTTCGACCAATCACCCTCCTCCTCCCGATTCTGGTGTTCATGGCCGGCTTCGCCCTCCTGGATCCGATCGGTGATCGTCCGACGGCGGTCGCCGGCGCCTCGCCGGTCGCACCGACGCCCGCTCCCACATCGGATGCGGAACCCTCGGCCGACTCCGGCACCG
>JAHDCV010000039.1:29825-36536 GCA_020629695.1 Acidimicrobiales bacterium
CACCGCCACCGCCACGGACGGGATCTGGCTCGTGTCCAGCCCGGGTCTCGACGCCGGCTGGGCCGTGCTCTACGGCGACTCGCAGTATCTCGACCCGGGGTGTCGGCACCAGCTCGAAGCCGACGGCGCGGAGTTCGAGATCATCGAGTGGGAGCGGATCGCGGTCACCGGCGATCTCACGGAGCGCCTCACCTGCGACGAGGTCGCCGGCCTCTACTTCGCGGTCCCGCCGACCTCGGCCGGAGACGCCGAGCACACACCGCTCCAATGTGACCTCGACGATGCTCACGCCGGCGACGACGGGCCGACAGCCGCCGGACCCGACGTCGTCGAGCCCGGTGCGAGCGACGGGATGGGCAGCGGAACGACGACGCCGGTCGGTTTCGCTCGCGGCATCAACTTCGCCGGAGATCTCGAGGTGACGCCCCGCCGATCGTGGGGCACGCCGATCGATCCGAACTGGTTCGGACTCGTGGCCGAGCAGGGTTTCGACCACGTCCGGGTACCGATCCGTTGGTCGGCCTACACCGGGGCTGCCCCCGACCACACGATCGACGCCGGCTTCTTCGCCGAGGTCGACCAGCTCGTCGACCTCGCGACCGCCAACGACCTCGGCATCGTGCTCGACGTGCACTTCTTCGAAGAACTCGACGAGGACCCGTGGGCCGAACGCGCCCACTTCCTGGCGATCTGGGATCAGATCGCCCGACGCTACGCCGACACCTCCGACCGTGTCGCCTTCGAGCTCCTCAACGAGCCGGTCGGGGTGTTCGTCGATGAACCCGGCGTCTGGAACGATCTCGCGGCCGACGCGGTCGAGGTCATCCGACGGACGAACCCGGACCGAACCGTCATCATCGGTCCCGTCAGCTGGAACCACGCCAGCCGTCTCGACGATCTCGTGCTGCCCGACGACGCGAACCTGATGGCGACGATCCACACCTACGACCCCTCACCGTTCACCCATCAGGGTGCGGTCTGGACCGACCCGGTCCCGCCGACCGGAGTCGTGTGGGATGCGTCGGAACGCACGCTCGACTTCAACTGGGTCGATCGTTCCTGGGGCATCGACCAGCGACCCGTGAGCAGCGGCATCGAGGTCGACTTCAGTGAGACCTTCACCGCCTTCGGTGCGGGCGACGGGTCGGGACGCCCGGCCGACCGACTGGAGCTCCGCCTCGATCGGCCGGCCGAGCTCGTCGTGCTCTGCAACCTCGAGTCGGGTGTGATCGAGGTGCCGATCGACATCGACGGCGCCGGCATGGGCCGGGCCGACGTCGGTTCGTGCGGTGCGATCGAGTCGATCGCCCTCCAGCACATCGGGTCCGGCCCGGCCACTGTCGTCGTCTCCCGGATCGGCCTGTGCGATGCCGACACCTGCGAGGAGCTGATCGTCACGAACGCCGAGGCGCTCGATCAACTCATCGGTGGCGCCGCCGAGTGGGCCCGAGCGCAGGGTGTGCCGCTGTACATCGGCGAGTTCGGCGTGCATGACCCGGCCGACGACCCCACCGACCCGGCCTCGGTGGAGGCCTGGACCCGAGCGGTGCGCACCAGCGCCGAGCGCCACGGGGCCGGCTGGGCGGCGTTCGACATGAGCGGCGGGTTCGCCGCCTACGACACCACCACCGGCACGTGGCGTCCCGAGATCATCCGGGCGCTGTTCGACTGAGCGCCGGGTCGTCGTCCGGCCGTGCCGGCACCACCACCAGGTGCAGCACGGCCAGGGCGACGAGACCACAGGCCGCAGCGACGAGAAACGCGGGGCGATAACCGAACGACACGACCACGAGCCCGAGCACGGGGCCGTACAGCGAGTTCGCGACATCGAAGAACGAGGTGTAGGTCGCCATGGCCGCACCTCGCTCCGCGTCCGGCACCCCTTCGACCGCGAGGGGAATCAGTGATGGGGACTGGAGGGAGAGGCCGAGCGCGAGCAGCGCCGCCCCGACCACGAGGCCGACGGGGGTGGCCCAGTACGCCACGAGCACCGCCGCCCCGATCGACACCACGATCGCGATCGTCGACGCCCGCACGGGACCGATCCGATCCGGCACACCGCCGAGCAGCAGCCGCACGGCCACCAGCGTGATCGAGGCCGTCAGGAACACCACACCGGCATCGTCCAGCCCGACCTCACGCGCATAGAGCGGTGCGAAGACCAAGAACCCGTTGAAGCCGGCCACACCGAACACGGTCACCACCCCCGGAGCGAGGGCTCGCCGCTGGATCAGTGGCGAGGGAGCGGCGTGGGGATCGCCCGGACGATGCGGAAGCGCCGACGCCACCATCCCGGCGGCCAACGAACAGGCCGCACTCGCCAACCAGACGCCGCGGTAGTCGAAGGCATCACGCAACCGCTCGGCGACGACCGGACCGAAGCCCAGCCCCGCGTGGAACGAGACGAGCACGAGGCTGGACGCCTGACCCCGCCGGTGATCGGGAGCCAGGTGCAACGCCATCGACGTGCTCGCCGTGACGAGCGCCGCGACGCCGGCCCCGAAGAGCAGCCGAGCGACGACCGTGCCGAGCATGGTCGGCGCGAGCGCCATCACGACGAAGGCGATCGCTCCGAAGGCGGCTCCGACCATCATGATCGGGCGAGCCCCGCGGCGGTCCGAGAGCCGCCCCCACCAGACCCGACTCACCAGCGCGGTGACGGCGAACGAGCCCATCACGAACCCCGCCGTGGCTTCGGTCCCGCCGAGTTCGTCGACGACGAAGGTGGGGATCAGCGCATTCATCGTGCCGAATCCGAAGAAGAACAGCGCCGCTGAGGTGAGGACCAGCCAGAACGGCCGGGTCATGATGCGATCGTCCCGGCCCGCCACCGCCGCATCAGAGCAGGGCGCCGCACCGCGCGGCAAAGCCGGCAGGTGGCGACCGTAGGGTCGTGCCATGACCCGTGGATTCACCGCCGCCGATGTTCCGGACCAGTCGGGTCGGACGATCCTCGTCACCGGGGCCAACACAGGGCTCGGATTCGAAGCCGCGCAGGTGCTCGCCGGGGCAGGTGCGCGGGTGTTGCTCGGCTGCCGATCGCGATCCCGGGCCGACGATGCCGTCGACCGCATCCGACGGCGGCACCCCGACGCCGAGCTCCGTGTGGTCGAGCTCGATCAAGCGGACCTGGCCAGTGTCCGGGCCGCCGCGGACGACGTCGCGACGAACGAAGACCTCGACGTGCTGGTCAACAACGCCGGGATCATGATGACGCCGCTCGACCACACCGTCGACGGCTTCGAGTCCCAGCTCGGCGTCAACCATCTCGCCACGTTCGCACTCACCGGCCTGCTGCTGCCGTCGCTGGCCGCGCGACCCGACGGCCGTGTGGTGATCACCTCCTCGATCGCCCATCGCCCCGGACGCATCCACTGGGACGATCTCGACGCGACGGACGGCTACCAGCGCCAGGAGCGGTATCAGCAGTCGAAGCTCGCGAACCTGCTCCACCATCACGAACTCGACCGGCGACTCCGCGCGGCCGGGTCGTCGATCCGCACCGTCGCCTGCCATCCCGGGCTGGCCACCACCGATCTCGGTCGCCATCTCGGTCCGTTCGTCGGCGTACTGCGCCCGCTCATCCGCCCGTTCGTCAACTCCGCGGCCGCCGGTGCCTGGCCGACCCTCATGGCGACCGTGGCCGACCTGGACAGTGGCAGCTACGTCGGCCCGTCGAAACGGGGTGAGACCGCCGGCCCGGCGGTGGTCGTGCACTCGACCGATCAGGCACGCGACCCCGAGCTCGGCCGACGTTGGTGGGAGCGATCGGTCGAACTGACGGGTGTCGACCCGGGGATCTGACCGACCGCCGCGACCCCACGACGTTCGGCGGGCATGTCCTCCGAGCTGGCGGGCCACCCGCGTTCAACCAGGCGTGACGTCCCGGGCATGCCCGATGCCGCCACTAGCGTGACCGGGTGGCCGCCATCGATCACGAGCGTCTCGCCTCGGAGCTGTCGGCGATCGGGATCGAGCTGGGGGGCGTCGCCGCTCGGGGTGGGGCAGCCGTCGTGCATCACGCCAACGAGATCGACGGCGGTACCCGACTGGCGGTGAAGGTGCCGATCACCGGCGACGACGCCGACGATCTCCGACGGGAGGCCGCGCTGCTCGCCGGGATCGACCATCCGGGTGTCGTGACCGTTCGCGACCTGCTGACCGTCGACACAACGCCCGTGCTCGTCACGAACTGGATCGAGGGGACACGGATCGAGTCCCTGATCGATCCGGACCTCGACCCCGGTCGTGCCCGTCGGATCGCCCGCTCACTGGCCGACGTCGTGGACCACCTCCACACGTGCGGCATCACGCATGGGGACCTCAGCGGGCGGAATGTCCTGGTCGACGGGGCGACCGTCAGCCTGATCGACTTCGGCCTCGGCCGGACCGTCGATCAGACCACCCGTGCCGGACCCGATGCCTGGACACCGCGGTACGTCGCACCCGAGCTGCTCGCCGGCGGCCGACCGACGCCGGCCAGTGACCGGTATGCGGCCGCCACGCTGGTCTACGAACTCGTGACCGGCCGAGCGCCCTTCCCCGCTGCCGGCCATCCGTCCGGTGCCATCGCCCAGCAGCTCCACGGCGCCCCGATCCCCCCGTCGGAGCACCGCCCCGAGCTCTCCGCGGCGGCGGATGCGGTGCTGTTGCGGGGGTTGTCGAAGGAGCCGACCGACCGGCCACCGTCGATGCATCAGCTGCTCGACGAACTCGATCGGATCGAGGCCCGACCGACGCCGACCCGTCGTCGCCGCGCACCGATCGCCGTGGCGGCGCTCGGCGTGCTCGGCCTCGGCATCACCGGCGTCGCGATCCTGGGTGATGACGAGCCGACCGATCGCATCGCCCCCACCGAAGCGACACTCGATCGCATCGACGGCTGGCCGGCCGGCGACGCCGCGGGGCTGCCCTGCAATCTCCTGACCGCCACCGGCTTCGACGACGGGGTGGCCGCCGAGAACTGGTTCACCGGGGCGGACGATCGCAACGCCGTGGTCGACGGTGTCGGGGTCGACGGCACGCCCGGTCTGGTCGTGGGCATCGACGATCGATTCGGGCTCTACGGCGAACTCGTCGCGGTCGAGCCGGGCCGTGCCTATGTGTTCAGCGCGGACCTCGACCCGGGCGCCACGATCGAACAGGTCGAGCTCCGCATCGGCTGGGTCGACGAGACCTTCACCGCGATCGGCGACGAGATCGCCGAGCTCGACCCGGTCGAGCCGGGCCGATACACACTCACCGCACCGGCGGCGCCCGCGGGGGCCGTCTGGGCGGTCGGCGTGATCGCGAAGAGTGCCTCGGTCGGGGTGCTCGTCGCCGACGAGCTCGTCCTCACTTCACTCGACGAACCGTGCGTGTCCCGACTGCTGCCGTGACCGGCGTGGCAAGCTGAGCGGATGCCGGCGACGATCGAGATCACGGACGGCGTCGACACCCTCGGCGACCCGTTGGTGCTCGCTCCGACCGGTGCCGTCCTCGGCAGATCGCCCGATGCCGATCTCAGCATCTCGGCGGTTCAGCTCTCGCGACGGCACGCCCGCCTCGATCACCGGGACGATCAGTGGTGGTTGACCGACCTCGGGTCGACCAACGGCACCTGGGTCAACGGCGAACCGATCGGCGAGCACCCGGTCGCACTCGGCGACGGCGACCAGATCGTGCTCGGCGGCGCCGTCGCGCTCCGGTTCTCCGATGACGACGCGACCCGTCAGGGACCACGGATCGGACGACTCGTCGGCCTCTGGCTCGATCCGGACACCGACGCCGTCTGGATCGACGCCGTCCGGCTCGAGCCGCCGCTCTCGGCCCGCCAGCTCGGACTCCTCCGGCTTCTCATCGACCGCGGGAGCGAGATCGTCGATCGTCCGACGATCGTCGCGGAGGTGTGGGCCGACGTCGCCGCCGACGGCGTGAGCGACGACGCCGTGACGGCACTGATCAAGCGACTACGGGGCCGGCTCGACGAGCACACCGGGGCGCCGGAGCTCGAGATCGTCCGAGGACGAGGCGTCCGGCTCCACGTCTGAAAGACCGCGACCGCCGGACGTCGCATCGAGGTCGCCGGCTCGTGGGCCGTCCGGCCCAGTTGTGTGGTGCCGTTGGACCCGATCCGTTCCGTCGCTTCAGTCCGGGTGGCCCATTCGCCGATGACGACGACGTCCCTCACACCCCAATCGTGGTGGTGTGTTCTCCTCACGAAGGACGCTCATGGCCTCGTCTCCCCTGTCTCGTTCCACCGGATCCACGGCCCTCGCCGGCCGCCTCGGCTTCCAGGTCGGCCTGGCCGCCGCCGTTGCGGTCCCGGTTGCAGCCGGCGCCTTCTGGATGGTCAGCCAGACCGGTGGTGAGGTCGACGCGACCGCACAACCGGCGGCACTGGCCCTCGATGTGGCCGAGCCGATCCGCCACGTCGTGGATCTGGGCGAACTGGGGTCGATCGTCGTCGTGGACGACAACGGCGTGCTGGTGCTCGGCGAGGTCATGGTGGCCGACGGATGGGAGGTCGCCGGTATCGAGTCCTCCGATGGTGAGCTCCGTGTGACCCTGGCCGACGGTGACGACGCCGTGGTGGCCAAGATCATCAGCGGGGACGGCGCCGACGCTCCGGTGGAGGTGACGGTCGAACCGACGGACCTGCCCGACCACGACGACGGGAAGCACACCGACCACGACGGCAAGGACACCGACCACGACGGCAAGGACACCGAC
>JAHDCV010000040.1 GCA_020629695.1 Acidimicrobiales bacterium
CGCCCGACGCCGCGCCGCCGGCGCCCTCGCAAGAGGGCGCCGGTGCTTTTTCGCCGGCTACTCGGTGAACGCGGCCGGCCACTCGATGAGCACGGCCCGGTCGGTCCGGGTCATCTCGATGCCGAGAAGCCCGTCCGGGGTGCTGAGGTAGTTCCAGATCCCGGGCTCGAGCGAGGCGATCTCGGCGTAGCGCCAGTCGTCACCGTCGGTCGACCAGCCGACGAACTGCTCGGATGGGCGGAGGCCGTCGACCTCGACCCGGAGATCGTCCTGCTCGGCCATCACGAGACGTTCGCCGGCAGCGTCGAGGATCTGCACCGTGCCGGCGAGGTCGGTCACGACCCACCCGCCGTCGAACTCCCCGACACCGTTGGGGCGGACGAAGGTCTCGCCGCCGGGCGAGGTGAACTCCAGCCCCCCGGCCACGCTCTGCTCGATGGTCCAACCATCTCGTTCGACCCGGGCGTCCAAGAGGCCCCGCACGATGGAGGGGATGTCCTGCCAGACGACGGCGGCGCCGAACTCGGTCGGGGCGAAGGCGGCGACGGTCGTCGTCTCGGTCGGCACGGGGATCCGCGTGAACGGCCGACCGTCGATCGACTGGCGGATCTCTCCGTCCGGACCCTGCTCGATCGCCCAACCTCCCGGGAGGGAAGTGGCGGCGCCGTCGAGGTCGGTCTCGGTCCAGGAGCGCCCGTCGGTCGAGCGGTGCGCCGCCCGGCCCAGCAGGTCGCTGACGACGAAGCCGTCGTCGTCGCTCGTGAGCGACGAGGCCCGCCACTCGCCCTGCTCGAACGGCTCGTTGCCGAGCACACCCGGTAGATCGACCGTCTCGAGCCCGTTCTCGTCGGCGACCACGAGTCGATAGCGGGAGCCGTTCACCTCGGCTTCGAGTTCGTTGAGCCCGGCCCGGGTGGTGCCGACCACCTCCGGTTCGATCCCGATCGAGCCGGTCCGGTCGGGGCCGACGACGAAGGTCGAGACCCCGAAGCTTCCGTCCTGCACCCAGACGACCTCGTCGTCCGGGCCGATCAGGCCGGCGGCACGAGCCGTCGCCGTCAGGTCGACGTGCACGGTGCTGTCGTAGAGGACGGCGGTGGTCCCGTCGTGGGCGGCCAGGGTGAAGTCCCGGATCACCGTGCGGCTGCCTTCGGGGAAGGCGTCGAGCACGATCTCGTCGCGGACGGCGATCTCCTGCGGGACGATCCGTTCGGTTCGCCAGGTCGCACCCTCGTCGTCGCTCGTGGCGAGAGCGATCGCGGTGGTCAGGAACGTGCCGTCCACCCCGGGGCGCTCGAGGCGGGTCCCGGTGTCCGCCCCGGCCACGATCCATCGGTCGCCGTCGACGACGAACTGTGCCTCGGTGACGGGGAGTTCGGCCGCGGAGGTCCAGGTCTCGCCGCTGCGGACGTTGATCGTGGTGACGCCGTCGAGCTCGGTCAGCGCGACGATGTCGTCGCCGGCGACCGTGACGAACGCGGTGTCGGCCGGCAGGGCGAGATCCCGCACCTGTGGCGCCGCGATCTGGCGGGTGGGGGAGAGCACCTCGACCTGCTCCGGGCCGGTGTCGACGCCCCGGAGGCCGACGGCGACGACACCGACGATCACGGCGACGGCTGCGGCCGCGGCGGCGAGCCAGCGCGAGGACCGCGGCTGGCGGCGGGCACGGAACGCCGTGAGATCCAGGACCTCGACGTTCTCGTCGTCGTCGGACGGGCCGGTGTCGAGCCCGTCGATGGCCGCGCGGAGCGTGCGCTCCCAGTCGGCGGTGAGGTCGAGCCGTGTGGGCTCGTCGAAGAGGGAGGCGAAGCGGCGCTCCTCGTCGGGTGTCAGCTGCAGGGTGTCGTCGTTCATCGTGCGTCTCCGGTCGTGTCGTTGTGGTCTCCTGGGATGGCCTCGAGCTGGTCGAGCGCCGTGATGGCGGCCCGTTTGGCCCGGGTGGTGCGGCTGCTGACGGTCTTGACGGCGACACCGAGCAGCTCGGCGGTCTCGGCCTCCGACAGGCCCTCGAGGTAGCGGAGCACCAGGACCTCCCGGTGCTCCACGCTCAGGCGGCCGAGGACCGCTCCGAGCAGATCGCGTCGTGCGACGGCGTCACCGGGGCCGGGCTCGGTGCGGCGGGGCTCGAGTTGCACGACCCGCTCCGTCCGACGCCGATGGCGGACGGCCGGGTCGATGATCCGGCTGGCCGTCGTGCGTCGGGCGATGCGGTGCATCCAGCCGCAGACGGCGTCGTCGTCCCGCACCGTCGGGAACTGCGCCCAGATCTCGAGCAACGCCTGGTTCTGCGCGTCGTCGAAGTCGGCCTCGTGGCGGCCGACGCCGGCGATCTCGATGCCGGCGGCGATCCGTCGGGCGCATCGCCGAATCAGGGCCATGGCGGCGTCCTGATCGTGCTGTCGTGCCCGTTCGACCAGCGTCGTCGCCGGGTCGGTTCTTCTGTCTCTGCTCATCGTGATGGTTCCGCTCACCAGTCCGTCCTCGTGTTGCTCACGTGGACTGGTGCAACCGGGGTGGCGAAACCCTCCCGGCGGACGGAGATTTCTTTCGCGGGCCGGTTCGGGCGCTAACCGAGGCGGCGTGCGACCCGGTTCAGTCGCCGGCTGGCGCCCTGGAGCAGACGCTCGACTTCGAGCATCTCGAGCCCGAACTCGTCTTCTTCGTGCAACTGATCACTCATGTCGGACAGGCGGCGCGTCAGGTCCTCCAGCGACGAGGCGATGGAGGACAGGGCGGCGGGGTCGAGGCTCACGGCGAATCTCCGTCGAAGCAGCAGGGGGACGCCGGTACCGTACGGATGCCGGTCCGGTGTCGCACGCTCGGGGTGGGGCACACCACACTCCGCCCGGGGCGTCAGCCATCCACATGCCCCGTCGTCAACACCACGGAGAACGTCGTGCTCAATCGTCTCGATCTCACCGGCCAGGGAACCGACGTCGCCCACCTGCTGCCCCGGCCGACCCTGGACGGCGACGATCCGGTGGCCGTGGTCGCCGAGATCATCGAGCGCGTCCGCGCCGGGGGCGACGCGGTCCTGCGGGAGCTGACCGAACGCTTCGACGGTGTGGCACTCGACGACCTGCGGGTGCCGGACGCCGAGCTCGACGCCGCCGTCGAGGCGATTCCCGACGACCTCAGGGCGGCGATCGAGGCCTCGATCGCCGCGGTCGACACGTTCCACCAGCACCAGCGTCGGACCGAAGAGGTCATCGAGTCGCCGGGGATGCGGATCCGTGCATACCAGCGTCCGGTCGATCGGGCCGGGCTCTATGTGCCGGGCGGTCGGGCCGAGTATCCGTCGACGGTGATCATGACGGCCGTGCCGGCCCGGGTGGCCGGGGTCGAGTCGATCGCGTTGTGTGTGCCGCCCGACCGGACGACCGGGGCGGTTGCGACCAGCGTGCTCGCCGCGGCTCGCCTCTCGGGGGTCGACGAGGTCTACGCCGTCGGGGGAGCGCAGGCGATCGCCGCGATGGCCTACGGCACCGAATCGATCGCGCCGGTCGATGTGATCGCCGGTCCGGGCAACGTGTTCGTGGCACTGGCCAAACAACAGGTCGCCGGTGATGTCGGCGTGGCGGCGGCGTTCGCCGGGCCGTCCGAGGTCGTCGTCGTGGCCGACGACACGGCCGTGCCGGCGTTCGCGGCCATCGACGTCATGGTGCAGGCCGAGCACGGTCCCGACGGGCTGGCCTGGCTCGTCACCTGGGACGAGGCGGTGGCCGATGCCGTCTGTGCGGCGGGGGAGGAGCTGCTCGCCAGTGCTCCCCGTGCCGACGACATCCGGGCGACGCTGTCCGCCGGTGGCTACGTCGCGCTGGTCGACGGTCCCGAGGCCGCCCTGGCCGTCTGTGATGCGATCGCACCGGAGCACCTCGAGTTCCAGTGCGCCGATGCCGAGGCGCTCGCCGAGCGCGTGCGCAACGCCGGGGCCATCTTCTGTGGCAACACCGCGCCGGCCTCGGTCGGTGACTACCTCGCCGGGCCCTCCCACGTGCTGCCGACCTACGGATCGGCCAGGTTCGCGTCGGCGCTGACGGTCGGTGACTTCGTGAAGGACCACCACATCGTGACCATCACCGACGAGGGCATGGCCCGGATGGGGCCGCATGTGATCGCCCTCGCCGACGCCGAGGGCCTCGACGCCCACGCCACCTCGATCCGCCTGCGTCTGGATGCAGCGACAGCTCCGGACGCCGCGGCGAACGACGGGGTCGGTTGATGGGGCGCCCGACCGTTCGTGACGACCTCCGAGCGCTCGAGGGGTACCACTCGCCGCAGCTCGATGTGACGGTGCGCCTCAACACCAACGAAGCACCCTCCGCGCCGCCTGCGGCGTTCGCCGAAGCGGTGGCCGCAGCGGCGACCGGGATCGAGTGGCATCGTTACCCCGACCGTGGAGCCACCGAGCTCCGTCGCCGGATCGCCGAGCTTCACTGCACGGCGGAGTCGGACAGCGCTGACGGGGTGCACGTCGACGCGTCACAGGTGTTCGTGGCCAACGGCTCGAACGAGGTCCTCCAGACCGTGCTCCTGACCTTCGCCGGTCCCGGCCGGACGGTCGCCACCTTCGAGCCGACCTACGCCCTCCACCAGCACATCACCCGGTTGGTCGGTGCCACGGGTGTCGAGGGTCGGCGGAACGAGGACTTCACGCTCGACGTCGACGAGATCCGCTCGGTCGTCGCCGAGCACCGACCGAGCGTCACGTTCCTCTGCTCGCCGAACAACCCGACGGGCATGGTCGATGCACCCGACCTCGTCGATGCCGCCCTCGAGGCCGTCGATGCGGTCGGTGGCCTCCTGGTCGTCGACGAGGCCTACGGCCAGTTCAATCCCACCTCGGCGATCGGTCGGATCGCCGACGACGTGCCGCTGGTCGTGAGCCGGACCTATTCGAAGACATGGGCGATGGCCGGCGCCCGACTCGGCTACCTGATCGGGCCGGCGTGGTTGATCGCCGAACTCGACAAGGTCGTGCTGCCGTACCACCTCGACGCGATGAAGCAGGCGGCCGGCGTCGCCGCGCTCGACTTCGTCGCCGACATGGACGAGCGGGTCGCCGCCATCGTCGCCGAACGCAACCGCGTCTCCGAGACGTTGGTCGACCTCGGTTGCCACGTCTGGCCGTCGGGCTCGAACTTCGTGCTCTTCCGGCCGCCGAACGGGGACGGAGCGGCGGTGTGGCAGGGCCTCGTCGATCGATCGGTGCTCGTCCGCAACACCGCCTCCTGGCCGGGTCTCGACGGATGCCTCCGGGTGACGATCGGGACCGCCGACGACAACACTGTCTTCCTGTCGGCGCTCGCCGACACGCTGGCTGCCTCCGCGGCCGAATCCTGAAAGAGTGACCGTGACCGAATCCAGCACGAGCCGCAGCGCCAGCCTCTCCCGGTCGACGAAGGAGACCTCGATCTCGATCTCGATCGACCTCGACGGCACCGGTGTCACCGACATCTCGACCGGTCTGCCGTTCTACGACCACATGCTCGACCAGATCGGCCGTCACGGCTCGTTCGATCTCACCGTGCACGCCGACGGTGATCTCGAGGTCGACAGTCACCACACCGTCGAAGACACCGCGATCCTGCTGGGGGAGGCCTTCGCCGAGGCGCTCGGGGACAAGAAGGGTGTGCGGCGCTTCGCGAGCGGGCTCTATCCGCTCGACGAGGCGCTCATCGAGGTCGCCCTCGATCTGTCGGGTCGACCGTTCTTCGTCTACGAGGTCGACATGCCCGAGTCGATTCCGCTCGGCACCCCGCCGTTCGATCCGCAGCTGGCCGAGCACGTCTTCCAGTCATTCGCCACCGCCGCCGGTCTCACCCTCCACATGAGGTCGAGGTCGGGCCGCAACAGCCATCACGTGGTCGAGGCCTCGTTCAAGGGCCTCGCCCGTTGTCTGCGCGATGCCGTGCGCATCGAAGGTGGCGGTGTGCCATCGACCAAGGGCAGCCTCAGCGTCGCCTCGACCGCGTCGGACGACGGTGCCCCGAGCGGGACCGCATGACCGCACCACTTCTCGCCGTACTCGACTACGGCATCGGCAACCTGCATTCGGCCCACCAGAGCTTCAACCACGTGGGTGCCGACGCCCGCCTCACCGCCGATCCGGCGCTGATCGCCGATGCGGACGCCGTCGTGCTGCCCGGCGTCGGCCACTTCGGTGCCTGCATGCGGGCGCTGCGAGCCTCGGGGCTCGACGACATCGCCGTGGCGGCCGCGGCCGACGATCGGCCGTTCATCGGGATCTGTGTCGGCATGCAGTTGCTCTACGAGGATTCGACCGAGGCTCCCGGAGTCGCCGGGCTGGGGATCCTGCCGGGCACGGTCGATCGGATCGACACCGGCGGCGACGCGTCACTCGTCCTACCCCAGATGCAGTGGAACGAGCTCGACCTGGTGGGTCCCGGCGTGGACGATCCTCTCCTCGACGGGCTCGAGGCGAGCTGGATGTATTTCGTGCACTCCTACGCCGGGCCCGCCGATCCGGACCTCGTCACCTCGACCTGTGCCTACGGCGGTGCGGTGACCGCGTCGGTTCGCCGCGGATCGACATGGGCGACCCAGTTCCATCCGGAGAAGTCGGCCCGAGCAGGCCTCCGGCTGCTCGCCAACTTCGTCGACCTGGCACGAGACGGCGTCTCGCCCGGCGTCGACGACGCCGTCGCCGCCACCGAAGCGAGCGCCTCATGAAGCTCTATCCCGCCATCGACATCCGCGGCGGCAATGCCGTGCGCCTCTACCAGGGCGACTACGACCGCGAGACGGTCTACGGCGAGGATCCGGCCGCCCAGGCGGCCGCATTCGCCGCCGAGGGGGCGGAGTGGATCCACGTGGTCGATCTCGACGCGGCCCGGTCGGGTGATCCGGTCAATCGTGACGTGATCCGCTCGATCTGCGCGGCGGTCGACGTGCCGGTCCAGGTCGGTGGTGGGGTGCGTTCCGTCGAGGCCGCCGCGGCGTTGTTCGACCTGGGTGTCGCCCGGGTCGTGATCGGTTCGGCCGCCGTCGACGACCCGGACCTCGTGCGGGCCGTCGCCGCCGACCATCCGGTGGCCGTCGGGCTCGATGCCCGGGGTGACGAGGTCGCCACTCACGGCTGGACCGAACGGACGGGACGGACCGTCGGTGACCTCGCAGCCGAGTTCGCCGACGCGGGGGTGGCCGCCCTGGTGGTGACCGAGATCGGCGTCGACGGCACGCTGGCCGGGCCGGATCTCGACGGTCTGACCCGACTGCTCGGCTCGACCGAGATCCCCGTGATCGCCTCGGGCGGCGTCGGCACCGTGCAACACCTGCTGGATCTCGCCGCCGTCACCGTCGACGGGCGCCGCTTCGAGGGCGCCATCTGCGGGCGGGCCATCTACGAAGGCCGGTTCTCCGTCGCAGGCGCCCGAGCGGCGCTCGACGGTGGGGGTGTGTCGTGACGGGCCCGACCGTGCGGGTCATCCCGTGCCTGGACGTCGACCGCGGTCGGGTCGTGAAGGGCGTGAACTTCGTGGGGATCCGCGATGCCGGCGACCCGGTGGAGCTGGCGGCCCGCTATGACGAACAGGGTGCCGACGAGCTCGTCTTCCTGGACATCACCGCGTCGTCCGATGATCGGGCGACGACGGTCGAGATGGCCCGTGCCGTCGCCGAGCAGGTCTTCATCCCGTTCACCATCGGTGGTGGCATCCGGTCGGTCGACGATGCCCGACGGCTGCTGCGGGCCGGAGCCGACAAGGTCTCGATCAACTCCGCCGCCGTCGCCCGTCCCGAGCTCGTGAGCGAGATCTCCGCCGAGTTCGGTGCGCAGTGCTGTGTGGTCGCGATCGACCCGCGGCGCTCCGACGCCACACCGTCGGGTTTCGAACTCTTCGTGAAGGGTGGTCGGGAAGCCACCGGCGTCGATGCCGTCGAGTTCGCCCGCCTCGTCGTCTCGTTGGGGGCCGGGGAGATCATGGTCAACTCGATCGATCGGGACGGCACCCGCGACGGGTTCGACATCGAGATGACGAGAGCCATCAGCGACGCGGTCGATGTGCCGGTCATCGCATCGGGTGGTGTGGGCGGCGTCGAGGACTTCGCCCCGGGAGCGACCGAGGCCGGCGCGACGGGCCTCCTGGCTGCATCGATCTTCCACTTCGGGGAGTCGACCGTCGCCGAGGTGAAGCGAGCGCTCGCCGTCGCTGGTGTGCGGGTCCGTCCGCCGGAGTGATCGCTACTCCGGCACGGGGGTGTGGTTGAACCTCGTGTGGTGTTCGAGCCCCTCGTAACCGCCCAGACGTTCGATCAGCTCGGCCTGAGCCGCGAACGCGGCGGCGTCGGCGGCCTCGGGATCGACCCGGGTGCGGAGCAGTCGGGCGAGGAGTGCGACGACGTTCTGGTGGTCGGCGTGGGCGGCGAGGTCGTCGAGCTCGTCCGGATCCGTGTCCCGATCGAACAGTTGCGGCGGGTGCCCGACGTGTTCGACGTAGGTCCAACGTCCCGTCTGGATCGCGAAGCTCCCGGTGGTGGAGCCACCGTCGTGGTACTGGCTGAGCACCACCCGATCGGGGTCGGCGGCGCCGGCCAGCTCCACCAGTGAGCGGGTGGTCGAGATGGGGTCCTGCTCGACACCGACGACCTCCCGGATGGTCGCCGCCACGTCGGTGAGGCTGGTCGGCGTCTGTTCCACCCGGCCGGCTTCCACGTCGGGGCCGGCGACCACCATCGGCACTCCGACCGAGTCGTGGTACAGGTACGACTTGCACCACAGGCCCCGGTTGCCGGCCATCTCGCCGTGGTCGGACGTCGCGATGACCACGGTGCGGTCACGTCGACCGGTGCGGTCGAGTGCGGCGAGCAGCCGTCCGACGTGCTGGTCGTGCATGGTGACGAGGCCGAAGTAGGCGGCCCGGGCCCGACGGATCTGCTCGTCGTCGAAGTACTCGTGGTAGGCGAACGACGCCTTCATGTCGGCGACCGCCGGATGGGTCTCGGCGACCGCGGGGATCTCGAGCTCGGCCACACGGGGGTCGGCGAGATAGGGCTCGACGAAGTCGGCCGGCGCGGAGAGTGGATAGTGCGGCGCCACGAGGCAGACCTGGAGGATCCAGGGGCGGTCACCGCCGCCGTGTTCGTCGAGCCATTGCTCGGCTCGGGCGACGACACGCTCGTCGTAGCGGGTGTAACGAGTGGGGCCCACGCCGACGTCGGCGGCCAGCTCGGCGGCTTCCGGGTAGTGGAGCGGCCCGCGTCGATCGAGGCCGAGAACCCAACCGGAGCCGCCGACCACGTGCATCGGCAGGAGCTCCTCGGTGAATCCGTGGTCGTCACCGCCCCGGTAGTGGAGCTTGCCGATGCTGACGGCGTGGTGTCCGGCGTCGGCCGAGTCGTGGGCCCAGCCGCGTACGGTGCCGTCATAGGGCTGGGCGGAGTCCCACGTCCCGATCTCGTGGACCTCTCGTCCCGTCGCCAGCGACGCACGCGCCGGCACACAGATCGGGGATGGGGTCCAGGCCCGGGCGAATCGGGTGCCGCGTTCGGCGAGGGTGTCGAGGTTCGGTGTTCGCACGATCGGGTGGCCGGCACACCCCAGCATCCGGTGGTTGTGCTCGTCGGAGACGATGAGCAGGACGTTCCGGGCGTTCATGCGATGGCGGGAGCGGGCCCGACGATCGCCGCGATGGTGAGCTCGACGACCCGGTCGAGCCCGATCCCGAAGAAGTGGTCGGCCATCGGCACCGTCGCCACCGTGGTCGCGGACCATTCGTCGGTGGCTTCGGCGGCAGAGGCCGGCGGCCGGAACTGGTCGTGTTCGGGGCAGATGAGTGTGGCCGGGCGTTCGTCCGTGCCGGCGACGAAGGTGCTCGGGTCGCCGATGCCGAGCGGGGGAGCGATCGCGATCCATCCGGCGACCGCGGGCCCATCGGTGGCGAGGCTCACGTCGGCGCCGAACGACCAACCGGCAAGCCAGATCGGGGTGTCCGGCCGTTCGTCGTGGAGGGCCGCGATGGCCGCCTCGACATCGCGCCGCTCGCCCCGTCCGTCGTCATAGAAGCCTTCCGAACCCTGCACCCCTCGGAAGTTGAACCGGAGCACGTCGACGCCGTGGCCCGGGAGGGCGTCGAACAGGCGCTGGACCACGGGTGCGTACATCGTGCCGCCGTGCAGCGGATGGGGATGACACAACACGGCGGCCGCGACCGGACTGGGCGAGTGGCGTTGTTCGCATCGGAGGTCGAAGCCGTCGCGGGTCGTGATCACGCCCCGCACGGAGGGTCGATCGGCGGATCCAGGTCGGCGGGATGACACGCGGCAACGGTACCGTTCTGGCGCGTGACCGCAGAATCGTCCAAGGCTGCTTCGAAGGGCAGCGACGCCCGCCTGCCGATCAAGATGCTGAACGACCGGATCCTGGTCTCGATCGAGCGCGACGGGGAGCGAACCTCCACCGGTGGGATCCTGATCCCGGCGACGGCACAGGTCGGCAAGCGACTCACCTGGGCCGAGGTCGTCGAAGCGGGTCCGAACGTCCGGTCGATGCAGATCGGTGACCGGGTGCTGTTCAACCCGGAGGACCGCTACGAGGTCGACGTGGCCGGCCATGACTACATCATCCTGCGCGAGCGCGACATCCACGCCGTGGCAGCCGAGCGCCTCGACGAGGGTCACACCGGCCTCTACCTCTGAGTTCTCCCGTTGACCCATCGCGGGGCGAAAATACGGGCGGCTCGGCGATGGCGTCGGGCGTTCGTGGGGCTACTCTCGGTGGCTCATGGAGACAGCGGTGACCGGCGGGTCCGCTCTTTCACTGGCGGAGCTCTCACGACGAACGGGTCTGTCCCGTTCGGCGGTGCTGCGGCGGTTGCGGAGCGGGGAGATCGATGGCGCATCGCGCCGCGACGACGGACGCTGGGAGATCCCGGAGTCCGCGGTCGAGGTCATGCTCGACGAGCGTGCGCCGGCCACCGAGGCGACGGACGAGGTCGTCGTCGATGTCGTCGGTGACGACGCGGTGATGGATCTGCGTACCGACGCCGAACCCGATGTCAGCGCCGATACCGATGTCGATGTCAGCGCCGATGCCGATCTCGATGTCTCCGACGACACCGAGCCCGAGCCCGAGATCGTCGGTGCCACCTCCGCCGATGCCGAGATCGTGCCCCCGTCGGCGATCCGAGCCACTGATCTCGACGTCCGCCCGCCGACGCTCGATCTCGAACTCGAGCGTGGGCTCCGCTCCGAATTGGCCGATGCCCGTCGTCAGGCCGCTGTCGCCGAAGCCGTCGCCTCCGAACGCCTCGACACCATCGAGACACTCCGTGACGCGCTGGAGACGATCCGCCAGATGCTGCCGGCGGTCGGTGAGGAGCGGGGTCGCTTCGACGCCGTGCCCCTGACCGATGCCGTGCCGTCCACACACGCGGCGCTCGACGCCGATGACGACGAGTACGAGCGCTTCGGGCCGGCGGTGTCCCCCGATGCCCCGAGCGAGCCCGCGGTGGTCGTGGAGGCCCGAGACGTCGCCGAAGGCCAGGAGTGGGTCTGGCAGACGTCGGCGCCGCCGGAGCCGAAATCGGATCTCCTACGTCGGATATTCCGCCGCCGCTGAGCACGGCACCCTCGTAGGCTCGGGCCCCGATGACCACGAGCCGAGACGACTTCCGAGCACTCGCCCGCACCCATCGCGCCGTTCCGGTCGCGAGGGAACTCCTGGCGGATCTGACCACGCCGGTCGGGGCCTTCCTCCGCTGCGTCGGGGATGAGCCCGGATTCCTGCTCGAGTCGGTCGAGAACGGTGAGCGATGGAGCCGCTACAGCTTCGTCGGGCGTCGTCCGCACGCAACCTTCGTGTCCCGGAACGGCGTGATCGATCAGCGGGGCGAGCTGCCCGGCGACCCGTTGCCGCTCGACCGTGGGATGCTCGCCGTGCTCGACGAGTTGCTGCAGCGATTCGCCGCACCGCCCGTGGAGGGACTGCCCCCGCTCCACGCCGGTGTGGTCGGCTACCTCGGCTACGACGTCGTGCGCGAGGTCGAGCGGCTCCCCGATCGCCCCGACCGCGGTGAGGGCTACGCCGATGCGGTGATCGAGGTCATCGGAGAGCTCGCGGTCTACGACCACTGGCGTCAACGGGTCGTCCTGATCGCCGTCGCACTCGTCGACCCCGATGCGGACGACGAGGCGCTCGACGCCGCGTACGACGATGCCGTCGCCCGGTTGGACCAGTTGGCCGCCGATGGCGCACGCGCCGTCGACGAGCCGATGCTCGCCCCGCCGACCGACGATCCGCCGCCGGAGGTGCGGGCGTCGATGTCGGACGAGCAGTACATGGCCGCGGTGGAGGTGGCGAAGGAGTACATCCGGGCGGGCGACATCTTCCAGGTCGTGCTCGCGAAACGATTCGATCTCGAACTCGACGCCGACCCCGTCGACCTCTATCGGGTCCTGCGACAGATCAATCCGAGCCCGTACATGTACCTCGTCCGCCAGCCCGATCTCACGATCGTCGGATGTTCGCCCGAGCCCCTCGTCCGGGTCGAGGGGGATCGAGTGATCTCCCGGCCGATCGCCGGCACCCGCCGTCGAGGCCGCACCGATGCCGAGGACCGGCGGATGGCGGCCGAGCTGGCGGAGGACCCGAAAGAGATCGCCGAACACGTGATGCTCATCGATCTCGCCCGCAACGACGTCGGTCGCATCGCCGAGTACGGCTCGCTCGAGGTGACCGAGATGATGACCCTGGAGCGGTACAGCCACGTGATGCATCTCACGTCCCAGGTCGAGGGCACTCGACGCCCCGACGCCTCGGTCGTCGACGTGCTGCGAGCGACGCTGCCCGCCGGGACCCTGTCCGGCGCCCCGAAGGTCCGGGCGATGGAGATCATCAACGAGCTCGAACCGACGGTGCGTGGCCCCTACGGCGGTGTCGTCGGCTACGTGGACTTCTCCGGCAACCTCGACACGGCCATCGTGATCCGGACGCTGCTGTGCTCCGAGGGCCGTGCATCGATCCAGGCCGGGGCCGGCGTGGTGGCGGACTCCCAGCCCGAGCTCGAGAACCTCGAGTGTTGGAACAAGGCACAGGCGCTGCTCCGAGCGGTCGAGCCGGCGCGTCGCATGACCGCGGCTCGGCGTGCGGCCAGCGCGCCCGACACCGAGCGCTGATCAGTCGAGCGCTGATCAGCCGAGCGCCCAGCGGCGCTCGATCTCCTCGATCACGATCGCCGCGATCCACCTGCTCGCTCGACGCGTGATGTGCACACCGTCGTCCTGGCGGGCGGCTCGTTCGTCACCGGTGGCCGGGTCGGGCCGGCGTGGTGCGAACTCGCCCGCCTCGTCGGCCAGCAGCGGATCGAGGTCGACGGCGGTCACCCACGGACGGCTCGACGCTTCGAGCCGGACGGCGGCATTGATCTTGTCGGCGACGTCGTCGCGCTGGTCATCGGCCATCGGTGGCAGCAACAGCCAGTAGAGGTGCACCCCCTCGTAGGCCGTGATGTCCATCATCGCCCCTGCCCGCCGTTGGTACTCGGCGATCCAGGCGGTCGAGCCGGTGAGGAGTGCCGTGCCGTCGTCGACGCGCATCGACTGGTCGTCGTTGCCCCCGACCATGAACACGATCGCCTCCGGACGTTCGGCTTCGCTCGCCATGACCGAGGTGAGCTGGGCTGGCCAGTCGAAGTAGTCGGGGCGGGCGAGACCGGTGGCGATGTGGAAGTCGAGCGCCACCGTGGCCATGTCGCCGCCGAGGTCGGTGGTGAAGGCCGATCCGACGTACTCACCCAGTGAGTCCCCGCCGACCCAGACACGGAGCGGATCGGTGGGATCCGGTTGTCGCATGACGATCGGGGCACGCTCCCCGGGGTTCGACGCGTCGGGGAGCGTCACCGCGGTGTCCGGCGGGAGTGTGGCGAGGGTGGTGGTCGGCGACTCCGGCTCGGGTCGCTCGATCGACGGCGCCGGCTGCGGCGCGACCGTGGTCGGCGTGGTTGGTGTCGTCGTCGTGGTGCTTCCCGCCAGATCACCCAACACGGGCACGACCGTGGTGCTGTCACCGGTCGATCGGCCGAGCAGGGCGTCGATGCCCCGCGCCGGACGATCGGCGCCGACGCGGTTGGCCGCCTCGTCGAGGCGGGTCGCGGCGGCGACCCAGCGGTCGCGATCGTCGCCGAACTCCATGCGCTCGGCGATCTCGAGGAGCCGACCGGTCGACCCGAGCGCGCCGATGAGGAGGGCGACGAGCGCGGCGACCCAGATGTGGGCGTCCGGTGTTCCGTGTCGCCGAGCGTCGGCACCGGGGCGGGGGTCGTGTCGGGAGCTCATCAGAACTGGAAGTAGATGAACGGGGCCACACCGGCCGGGGCGAGGGCGACGACGAGCACGATCCAGGCGCCGCCGGCCAGCGCGACCGGGGTCGGTCCGAGCCGGTCGACGGCCGCCCGGACCCGATGGGTCAACTCAGGAGGTGTTCCTTGGGTCAGAAGCGCCACGGCGACCACGCCGGCCACCGCCGGCGTCGTGGCCGGAACCGCGGCCGCCCGCTCGAACGACGTGAGCATGGTCCACGCGTCGGCGAGCGTCGGCGCCCGGAAGAACACCCAGGCGAAGCACACGACGTGGAAGGTCAGGAGCCATCGGGCGGCGCCGCCGATGATCGAGAGCTCGGCCACGCTCCGTCGCGTCGGCCGCTCCCGACGGAGCAGTCGTTCCGTCGCGAGCGCTCCGCCGTGGATCGCACCCCAGATCACGAAGTTCCAGCTCGCACCGTGCCACAGGCCACCGAGGACCATCGTGAGCATGAGGTTCCGATGGGTCAGGAGCGGACCGCCGCGGTTGCCGCCGAGCGGGATGTAGAGGTAGTCCCGGAGCCAGGTCGAGAGGCTGATGTGCCAGCGGCGCCAGAAGTCCTGCATCGACACCGCCTGATAGGGCGAGTCGAAGTTCTGCGGGAACCGGAAACCGAGCAGCAATGCACAACCGATCGCGATGTCGGTGTAGCCGGAGAAGTCGGCGTAGATCTGGATCGCGTAGGCGTACACCGCGAGCACACGGTCGATCGCGTTGGCCGTGGCCGGTGCCGCGAAGACCCCGTCGACGGCGACCTCGGCGAGGTAGGACGAGACGACCACCTTCTTGAAGAGCCCCGCACCGATCAACCAGAAGGCGGTGCCGAGCGGGGCCTCGCCGTCGTGGGCGCCGTTGCGTCGCCGATCGGCCAGTTCCGGCAGGAAGTCGGTCGCCCGCACGATCGGACCGGCGACGAGCTGCGGGAAGAACGCCAGGTAGAGCATCACGTCGGGGAGCGGGGCGGGATCCAGATCCCCCCGACCGATGTCGACGACGTAGGAGATCGCCTGGAACGTGAAGAACGAGATCCCGACCGGCAACACGAGCCGGAGCGCCAGGCCGGGGTCGATGCCGAACGCGTCGCCGACGGCGTCCACGAAGAACCCGTAGTACTTGAACAGACCGAGCAGTGCGAGGTTGGCGGCCACGGCGATCCGGACCCACCACCGTGTGGCCGGATCGCGACCGAACCGGGCATCACGGACCATCGCGATGCGGTTGCCGAACCACCAGTTGGCGACACCCGATCCGGCGAGGAGGAAACAGAACCGCCAGTCCCACCACCCGTAGAACACGAACGACGCCGCGAGCATCGCGCCGTGCCACGCCGCGGGACGCCAACGAAGGATCCCGTGCAGAGCCAGGACCACCAGGAAGAAGACGGCGAAGGTGAGCGTCGGGAAGAGCACGAGGTCCTGTCGGTGTCAGCGTGTCGGGCGGAGGCGCCCGCTCCGGTCCTCGAAGGTCATGCTGGCATACTCCCGGTCGTGAGCAGCGGCGCCCCGACCTTCCCGGAATCCTCCATCACCTCCCATCGGCGGGAGATCGAGATCATCGACATCTCGGGCGAGGACGCCACGAGCTACCTGCAGGGGCAGATCTCGGCCGATGTCGACGCACTCGCACCCGGCGATGCGGCGTGGTCGATGATCCTCCAGCCGACCGGGCGACTCGATGCCTGGTTCCGGCTCGTCCGCACCGACGACGGGTTCCGCTGTCTGATCGAGGGGGGAGGCGGTGCCGCGATGCTCGCCCGACTCGAACGGTTCAAGCTGCGGACGAAGGTCGACTTCGAGCTGCGGACCGTCGCGACCCGATCGTTGCGTGGGCCGTCGCCCGATGTGTGGGCGGACCTGGACGGTGCGATCGACGTCGGATTCGAGAACGACCACGGGGCGGAACTCCTGGCGGACATCGACGGCCGGCTTCCCGACGTCGGATCGCTCGACGTGACCGAGATCGACTCGGCAGCCTTCGAGGCCGCCCGGATCCGGGCCGGTCGACCGCGTATGGGTGCGGAGCTGGACGACCGCACGATTCCGGCCGAGGTCGGCATCGTCGACGCGTCGGCCAGCTTCACGAAGGGCTGCTACACGGGCCAGGAACTCGTCGCACGGATGGACTCGCGGGGCGCGGAGCCGCCCCGTTCGTTGCGTCTCGTCACGTTCGCCGACGCCGCGCCGCCGCCCGCGGCCGGCACGCCGCTGGTGGTCGACGGCGCCGAGGTGGGCGCAGTGACGTCGGCATCGGTCGACGATGCCGGTGTCGTGGCCCTCGCCCTCGTGAAACGCTCGGCCTCGGGGCGCACCGCAGCGGAGATCGACGGCGTCGAGGTCAGTCTGCAGCCGCTTCGCTGAGGTCGGCCGGGGCGAGCGGGAGCCGCACCTCGAATGCCGTGCCCCCATGGTCGGAGACCGGTGAACGGACCGACACGGCGCCGCCCATCGCCCGGGCGAGCTGCTGGACGATCGCGAGTCCGAGCCCGCTCGACTGTTCGGCGCGGACAGGGCGGGCCTGGGTGACGTAGAGCCGTTCGAACACGTGGGGGAGGTCGCCGGCGGGGATGCCCGGGCCGTCGTCGACGACGGTCAGCACGCCAGTGCCGTCACCGGCCACGTGGGCGGCGACCACGATGGTCGAGGCGGCGAACTTCACCGCGTTCTCGACGAGGTTGGCGACGATCTGAGCCAGACGGTCGGCATCGGCGGCGACGGGCACGGCGGCGTCGCCGTCCAGGTGCAGCTCGAGGGTGTGGCGTTCGGCGACGGGCGCGAGCCCGTCCAGGTGCCGCGCCGCGATGGCTCGGAGGTCGACCGTGCGCACGTCGAGGTCGAACTGCCTGGCGTCGAGTCGGGCGAGTTGGAGCAGATCGGAGACGAGGCGTGTGAGGCGATCAGCGTTGTTCGTGATCACGGCGCCGGCGCGTTCGGGGTCGTCGACGGCGCCGTCGGACAGCGCCTCGCCATAGGCCCGGATCGCCGTGAGAGGCGTGCGGAGGTCATGGGAGACCGACAGCAGGAACTGTTGCTCGAGTTGGCGGGAACGCTCGAGATCGGCGGCCATCGTGTTGACCGATCGGCCGAGGTCGGCGACTTCGTCATCGCCGTCGACGGGCACCCGGGCGGCGAGGTCCCCTCCGGCCAACCGGCGGGTCGTCGCCTCGATCGCCTGGATCGGGGCCACGAACCGGCCCGACACGATGGTCGCCGCACCGACGGCGGCGAGCACGACGATGCCGGCCGAGATCGCGAACCACTGTCGTGCCCGCGGCGTGAGCGGCGTGACCCGCTCGGCGAGGATCAGACCGAGGTCGGCGCCGTCCGGCGCCCGCACGCCATCGCCGAGATCGAGACGGATCAACCCGACCACGTCGGCGTCGCGGTCGTACGAGACCGACTCGCCCGATCCGAACGCCTCGAGGTCGTCGCCGGTCAGGGTGGTCTGGTACAGCGTGTCGAGCAGACGTTGTTCGTCGCGCCGGCCGGCGAAGTTCGGCAGGGTCACGTCGCCGGCTTCGCTGACGGTCACGACCTCGAGGCTCTGGAAGTCGAAGGCCCGCTGCTGACGTTCGAGTTGGAGGACGAGGCTGGCCCGGTCGGCCCCGCTCGGCAGGGTCTCGGCGACGGCCTCGACGCGCTCGAGCACGCGGACTCGCGCCTCGGCCCGGGCACCGACCCCGGCCAGGAGGAGCACGCCCGCGCCGACGAGGACGACGGCGAGCAACGCCAACGCCACGAAGGCGACGATCAGGCGGCGTCGCACGGGTCAGCCGAGCCGGTATCCGACGCCACGGACGGTGTCGAGCGGGAGATCGCCGCCGAGCTTCTTGCGGAGTTGGCGGATGTGCACATCGACGGTGCGGATGTCACCGATCCAACCCTCGCCCCACGCACCGTCGAGGATCTGCTGACGGGAGAGCGCGATCCCGGAGTTGCGGACCAGGTGTTCGAGCAGCGAGAACTCCTGCGCGGCGAGCTCGACGGGTGTGCCGGCGACCGTCACCTCGCGACGGGCCCCGTCGATCGAGATCGATCCGAAGGTCGCGGCCAGAGGAGCGCTCTCGCCGTCGCCGGCCGGGTCGGCGCGTTCGCCCCGTCGGAGGATCGCCTTGACCCGGGCGATCACCTCCCTGGCCGAGAAGGGCTTGGTGACGTAGTCGTCCGCGCCCAGCTCGAGCCCGAGGATGCGGTCGACCTCGTCGTCGCGGGCGGTGAGGAACATGACCGGGACGTCGGAGAAGCGCCGGAGCTCCCGGCAGACATCGGTGCCGTCGAGCGGCCCGGGCAGGCCGATGTCGAGCAGCACCATGTCGGGCTGGCGAGCGCGGATGACCTCGAGCGCTCGGTGGCCGTCGCCCGCGATCGATGCGGTCCACCCCTCGCGCTGGACGTACAGCGCCAGGATGTCGGCGATGTCGGGTTCGTCTTCGACGATGACGATGGTCCGGCTGGTCACGGCGCCATCGTAGAAGTCGAAGATGAGGAACTCATGAACTACCTTCGCCGCATGTCGAAGATCTCTCTCATCGCCAAGCTGACCTGCGCCGAAGGCAAGACCGAGGAGTTCGAGGCCGCTCTGGCCACGCTCATCGGTGCCGCCGACGAGGAGCCGGGCCTCGAGGTGTACGCAGCGAACGCCGACACCGGTGAGGAGAACGTGTACTGGTTCTACGAGATCTACACCGATGGCGACGCGCTCGGCGTGCACGGCAAGGGTGACGGGATGAAGGCGGCGATGGGCGCCCTCGGCGGGCTCCTGGCCGGCCGCCCCGAGATCATGATGTGTCGCCCCGTGGTGGCGAAGGGCGTCGAGGTCTGACCCTGGCCGCGCCCGTATCCTGCTGGCGTGGTCACCACCTATCTCGACAAGATCCTCGAGGCTCATCGGCGCACGGCCCGGGCCGACACGCGCCCGCTCGATCGCCTCATCGAGGCCTGTGGCGAGCTCGATGCGACCCGCGGCTTCCGCGACGCCCTGGCGACGGTCGACGGCTTGGGCGTGATCGCCGAGATCAAGCGACGGAGTCCCTCGAAGGGTGCGCTTCGGCCCGACCTCGATCCGGCGGACTGGGCCCGTTCCTATGAGTCGGGCGGAGCGACGGCGATGTCGGTGTTGACCGACGTCGACCACTTCGGCGGGTCACCGGACGATCTCCGTGCCGCACGCCACGCCACGTCGTTGCCGGTGATCCGCAAGGACTTCACCGTGTCGGCCCACGACGTCGTCGACGCACGACGGATGGGCGCCGACGCCGTGCTCCTCATCGTGGCGGCCCTCGACGATGCGGAGCTGGCCGACTTCCATCAGCTCGCCGTCGAGCTCGGTCTGGACGCCTTGGTCGAGACCCATGACGAGGCCGAGGTCGAACGGGCGCTGAACGTGGGTGCGACCCTGGTCGGGGTCAATCAACGGGACCTCGTGACCTTCGAGGTCGACACCGACCGTGCGGTGCGCGTCGCGGCGGCGTTGCCCGACGGCGTGGTTCGAGTCGCCGAGTCGGGTGTGCAGGGTGCCGACGACGCGGGTGTGCTCCGCCGGGCCGGCTACCACGCCGTCCTCGTCGGGGAGACGCTCGTGCGCGCCGGTGATCCGGCCGAGGCGACCCGAGCGCTGCGCGCCGCCTGACCGACGGAGTCCGGGCGACCACCACGGGCAAACGCACCGATGCGATCCCCACCCGGGAGTAGGGTCGAGGCGTGTTCGTCAAGATCTGTGGCATCACCTCCGTCGAGGACGCACTGCTCGCCGCGGCCATGGGAGCCGACGCGGTCGGGATGATCTTCGCCCCGTCGAAGCGGCAGGTGACGGCGTCGGTCGCACGCGACATCGTTCGTCGGCTGCCGCCCGAGATCCTCTCCGTCGGTGTCTTCCGGGACGAACAGCCCGAGACCGTCGCTCGTCTCGCCAACGAGATCGGGCTCCGGGCGGTGCAGCTCTCGGGTCACGAGTCGGCGAAGCAGACCCGTTGGATCGCCGGTCGGGTGCCCGGCGTGATCAAGGCGTTCTCCCTGCGCGACCCGGGCCTGGACGACGTGCTCGCCTACGGCCCGATCCGACCGATGGTCGACGGGGCCGAGCCGGGTTCGGGGCGTCCGATCGACTGGGTCGCGCTCTCTCAGCGCGACGTCGCGCGGCCATTCCTGCTCGCCGGCGGGCTGAACCCCGACAACGTGGCCGAAGCGATCGAGATCGTGAAGCCCTGGGGTGTCGACCTGGCCAGTGGTGTCGAGGCCTCACCCGGTCGGAAGGACCCGGTTCTGCTGCGGCGATTCATCGCAAACGTCCGCGCGGCGGCACCGGCGGACGTCGATCCGGGTGGTGTGGGATTCGACGAACTCGCCTTCGAGGTTCCTGACGGGAGCGGCGCGGTCGAGGTCGAACGAACCCTCGCGCCACAACCCGACTTCAGCAGCAGGACACTGGCGACCGACGGTGAGCTCTACGACTGGTCCGAAGATCTCGGTTGAGCCGGCCGGAAGCCACGGGCCCGGTCGCCGGTTGAGCATCGCGTGACGATTCGACGAACCTTCGACCTCGTGGTGCTCGGCGGCGGAGCCGGTGGCCTGGCCGCGGCGAGGGAGGCCCGTCGCCGGGGCGCGTCGGTGGCCCTCGTCAGCGACGGCCCGCTCGGCGGGGACTGCACCTTCACCGGGTGTGTTCCCTCCAAGACCCTGATCGAAGCGGCGCGGCGTGGCGCCGGACCCACCGACGCCTGGGCCTCGACCCGCCGGGTGGTGGCGCACATCGCTGGATCCGAGTCGGCCGAGGTGCTCCGCTCCGAAGGGGTCGACGTCGTCGAGGGGCGTGGGGTGCTGGCCGATGCGTCGACCATCGTCGTGGACGACGCGGCGATCACCGCTCGACGGGGGCTCGTGCTCGCACTCGGCGCGTCCGCTTCAGTGCCGCCGATCCCCGGGTTGCGTGAGGCGGCCTCCGGGCCGGAGGCGCTCGTTCGGACGAACGAGACGTTCTGGGAGCTCGACCGGCTCCCTGCTCGCCTCGGCCTACTTGGGGCCGGTGCCATCGGATGCGAGCTGGCCCTCGCATGTGCGGCGCTCGGCTCCGAAGTCCACCTGTTCGAATTGGCCGAGCGGGTGCTGCCACGAGAGGAAGTCGACGTCTCGCCCCTCATCGAGGCGCGGCTGCACTCGGCCGGCGTCGTTTTGCATCTCGGCGCTGGGATCGAGGCCGTCGAGCCCGTGCCCGGAGGCCTGCGTGTGTCGGGAATCGATGTCGACCGGTTGTTGGTCGCCGCCGGTCGACGTCCCCGTACCGACGGTGTCGGCCTCGACCAGGTCGGTGTCCGCCTCACCGCAGGCGGGGCCATCGACGTCGGCCCCACACTCGAGACCTCGGTGTCGAAGGTGTACGCCGTCGGCGACGTGGTCGGCGGACTCCAGTTCACCCATGCGGCCGACGCCATGGGCCGCCTCGCTGCCGGCAACGCGCTGAGCAGCGTCGCTCGGTTCCGGCCGTCCCGGTTCGATCCGACCACGGTGCCCTGGGTGACGTTCACCGATCCCGAGATCGCCCGGATCGGCGTGACCGAGGCAGAGGCGGCGTCGATCCGGGGTGCGATGGTCGCCGAGCTCCCCCTCGAGGAACACGATCGGGCCCTGGCTGCGGCATCGACGGACGGGTTCATCCGGATCATCGCCGCGCCCCGCCGTGGGCTCGGCATGACCGGAGGGGGGCGGATCGTCGGGGCGACGATCGTCGCCCCCAGGGCCGGCGAGATGATCGCCGAGATCGCCCTGGCGATGCGGCTCGGGGTGTTCACGGGACGCCTGGCACAGACGGTGCATCCGTACCCGACCTGGAGCTATGGCATCCAGAAGACCGTCGGGCAGTTCTTCACGACCGTGGAGGGTCGCAGGGCGCGCCCGCCGCGAGGGTGATCGAGCCTCAAGTCGAGGCCTCGCCCGGTCGTTACCCACGGGTATGGATCGTCGATCGGAACGTGGCGCCGGTGCCATCGAGTACGGCCTGATCATCGCGGTGCTCGCCGCCGTCGTCGTGATCGCGCTCCGGAGCACCGGCGACAACACGGACCAAGAGCTTGAATACACGGCGGCCGTCATCGAGGGTGAGGTGCTCGACAACGGCACCGCCGGTGCGTCGGGTGGTTTCGGTTCCACGAGCGGCGGCGGCGGGGTCGGTGGTTCGGGTTCGGATGCGTCGCAGTCGTTCGAGGACGACGACGACCGTTTCTACGTGGTCTACGGCGAGGGTGAAGAGATCGGCATCTGGACCGTGGCGGAGGGGTCGGTCGATCCGTTCCGGGTCGACCAGCCGACGCTCGCGGCGCGATGGCGGGACACGGGCGCCACGGCACCCGACGGGGAGAAGATCCTCGATCTCAACGGCAACGAACCGGGCGCGATCGAGACCGAGCTGCGGGTCGCCCGTGGTGCGGACTACACGTTGTCCTTCCTCGTCTCCGAGAACCACTTCTGCCAGGGGTCGACGGTCAGGGACGGCAATGCCAAGACCGGTCGGGTGTTGTGGAACGGCCAGGAGGTCCAGACCTTCTCGGCCGACACCGATTTCGGTGAGTTCGAGGTGGTCACCGCCACCCTCCCCGCCAGCGGCGAGGACCTCGGAACCCTTCGGATCGAGTCCACCTCGCCGGGGTCGTGCGGGCCGGCGATCGAGTCGGCGAGTGTGCAGGTGAAACTGCGCTGACGGGTTCCGGCGCCGGGACGGCGGCGCCGCATCGGGAAGGGATCGCCCGCGACGGCGGTTTCGCCCACATGCGCCTCCTGCCCCCGCTGCTCGCTCTGCTCCTGCTCGCCGCCGCATGTTCGTCCGACGGAGCGCCGGCCTCGTCGGGGCTCGACGTCGAGACCGAGGCGTCGACGACGACCGACGCGGGAGCCGACGACGCGACGAGCAGCGTCAATCCGCTGACCGAGGTCGAGACCCCCCACTCGGCGCTGTTCGGCGACCGGAACCACCCCTCGTTCCCGCCCCCGGTCGTGGACCCCTCGCTCATCGTGTCGGGAGGGCCGCCGCCCGACGGCATCCCTCCGATCGACGATCCGCAGTTCGTCCCGGTCGCCGAGGCCGACTTCTTCGATGACGGCGACGAAGCGGTCATCGCCCTGGAGATCGATGGCGAGGCACGGGCGTATCCGATCCGGATCCTCATCTGGCACGAGATCGTGAACGACACCTTCGGCGACGTCCCCGTCACGGTCACGTACTGCCCCCTCTGCAACTCGGCCCTGGCCTACGACGGACGGGTCGAGCAGGCCGACGGTTCGTTCGAGACCTTCACCTTCGGGACCTCGGGATCGCTCTACCAGTCGGCCCTGGTGATGTACGACCGCCAGACGAACTCGTTGTGGGCCCACTTCACCGGCCAGGCCATCGTCGGTCACGTCGCGGGAACGCGCCTCGATCTGCTTCCCGCTCAGACACTGTCGATCGATCAGTTCGCGGCGCGATACCCCGACGGCCTGGTTCTGACCCAGGACACGGGGCACGACCGTCCGTACGGATCGAACCCGTACGAGGGCTACGACGAGGAGAACTCCGGACCGATCGGCGGCTTCTTCAACGGTCCGATCGATGAGCGTCTGGCCTCGAAGGCGAGGATCGTCGGCATCGTCGCCGATGGATCCGGCGGTACCGACGTCGCGGCACCCGCGAGCGCGGCCATCCGGACCGAGACGGTCGAATCCGCTGGTGGAGCGCTGGAGGTCCAGGTCGACGGCCGTGCCCTGACCGTCTGGGTCGAGCCGGGACTGGCGTCCGCACTCGAACGATCGGGGGTGGCCGACGGGCGCGACGTCGGTGCGACCGGCGTCTTCGTGCCGGTCAGTGGTGAGGGGATCGAGCTGTCGTTCGAGCGGACCGACGACGGGTTCGTCGACGCCGAGACCGGATCGATCTGGGACATCACGGGTCGAGCAGTCGCCGGCGAGCTGGCCGGGGACCGACTCGAGCCGATCGTCCACATCGACACCTTCTGGTTCGCCTGGGCGACCTACCGACCCGACACCGTCCTGCTCGACGGGGAGTGATCCCGGGCGGTGACGGCTATGGCGACGTGGTCGTCGTGCCCAGTTCGTCGAGCAGCTCGTCCGGGCCGACCTCGATGGTGGTCGTGGAGCCGGCTGCGTCCGCCGGATCGTCCGGGCCGCCGTCGACGAACGCATTGCCGTCGTCCGGTTCCGGCGTCGTGGTCGTCGTGAGCCGGAGCCGCTGGGTGAAGTAGATCTCGATGGCGGCGTCCGGCACGAGCCGGAGGATCGCTTCCTCGAGGTCATCCGTGGCCGGTGCTCGGGGTCCGACGAGTTCGATGACGGCGGTGAGACCGTCGAACTCGACCGCATCGACGCGGATCGGGAGCTCGTCGGTCGATGCCGCCGCGGCCCAGGTCGAGGCGAGCTCGGTCAACGAGCGGCGCTGCTCGGCGATCGAGTCGATCGTGGTGGTCGTGGTGTCGGCGTCGGCGCCGTCCAAGGCCGTGGTCGTGGTCGACAGGCGCGTCCGTTGGATCCACTCGGCCGTGATCCCGCCCGTGTACCCGAGCTCGTCGGTGAGGCGCCGACGCAGATCGTCCACGGCCGGCGGTGAGGTGGCCGCCGACACGACGAGTTGTACCTCGTTGTCCGTGATGTCGGAGATCTCGAGGTCGAACGCGGCCGCCGAGCTGTATCCGTCCAGTGGGTTCAACAGCCACGCCTGCACCACTCCCCGGATCGCCGTGTCCCTGGCCTGCGCGTCCTCGAGCGCCGGATCGATGGTGATCTCGACGGGGGTCTCGGTGGCCCCCTGGGTCTGGATCCATCGAACCCGGGCCTCGGTGCCGGGGCCGACGATGCCTTCGAGCACGCGGTTCAGTTCGTCATCGGGCGGGGGAGCGGTGGGGCCGCTCGCAACGATGTCGACGTAGCTCGCCCCGTCCTCGACGACCACACGGACGTCCTCGAGCTCGTCGCTCCCCGGCAGCCAGTCGAGGACCGCATTGCGGACCTCGGTCCGCTGACGACCGTCGGCTGCGGCCGAGACGCTGGCGACGGCCAGGGGGATCGCGATCGCTGCGAACAGGATCGTGACGAGGAGGCCGCCGAGCATCAGTCGGCCCTTGGTCTGTGACAGGCGGCGAGGGGGAACGAACCCGGTCACGAGGAAGACGCCGGTCGCCACGGCGATGATGCCGGCCAGGTTGGCGAGGTACAGCAACAGTGCGCCGTAGGCCAGGTCGGTCCGGCCGGCCTCGAGCGTCAGACCGACGGCGCCGAGCGGCGGCACGAGGGCCACGGCGACCGCGACACCCGGCAGCGAGCTCGAGGCGTTCTTCTGGACCGTGGCATAGGCGCCGGCGGCGCCGGCGGCGACGGCGACCATCAGATCGCGGAGGTCGGGGCTCGTGCGGGACACGATCTCGTTGGACAGCTCGCCGTCGGGGAGGAATCGTCCGAGGACGAAGGCGAGCGCGATCGAACCGACCGTGCCTCCCGCGACGATCAGCGCCGAACGTCCGAGATGCCGCGTCAGCGACATGGCGAGCGCCGCAGCGATGCCGAGCACCGGGGTCATCAGCGGCGCGACGAGCATGGCGCCGATCACCACCGCGGCCGAGTTCGCCGACAGTCCCATGACCGCGATCAGCACCGACAGGCCGAGCATGATGCCGAACTGGGTCAGCCAGCGTTCGTCCCGGCGGAGCGCCACCGCGTCCATGACGCGGCGGCGCTCCTCGGGTTCGAGTCCCCGTCGGCGGGCCTCGACGATCCGCTCGCTGAGGCCACCGATCTCGTTCATCTGCTCACTCTAGGAAACCGCGGCGGTCGGCCGGGTGCATGGCCCCCAGGTCAGGCGTCGACCTCCGTCGGACGCCGGCGGCGGGCGAGCCCGATGAGGCCGAGTCCGCCGATCATGAGGATCAAGGCCATCCACATCGCCCGCTGCGTCGAGCTACCGGTGAAGGCCAGCAGATCGGAGGGCACCGCAACGGTCCCGGCGACGGCATCGCTGTCGTCTGTCAGCGTCGTCTGGAAGGTGGAGCTGCCGATCGTCGCCAGGTTCTCGATCGAGCCACGGGCCGAGGTGGCGACCCTCGCCGTGATCGAGACCGTCGTCGACGAATCAGCGGCGAGGTCGCCGTCGAGCACGCACCCGACCGTCTCGCCATCCGTGTTCGTGGTGGCCGAGCACGTCCAACCGTCCCCCTCGGCCGACACGTAGCTGAGACCGGTTGGCAGCGGATCGTCGAGAACGACGTCGGTGGCGGCCGAGGGCCCGGTGTTGGTGATCACGAACCGGTAGGTCGCGTTCTCGCCTGCAGTCAGATCGCCGACGAGCTGCTTGTCGAGGGTCAGCTCTGCCAGCGGCACCTCGGTCGGGTCGTCGTCGCTGTTGTTACGGGGGTCTCGGTCTGCGGTCTCGGTCGACACTGCCGCGGTGTTGGTGACCCCTGGGGCCGCCTCGGCGCCGACGGCGACGAGGAGGTCGATCGTGAATGACGCACTGGCGTCGAGTGACGCGAGGTCGCAGGTCACGGTCTGGTCGACGGCGACGCAGGTCGCCGGCCCGGTGGCCGACACGAAGGTCAGCCCGGCCGGCAGCTCGTCGACGACCTGGACGGCCGTGGCGGTCGCCGGGCCGGCGTTGGCCACCTCGAGGACGTAGAGGGCCTCGGAGCCCACGACGAACTCACCCGTGTGCGACTTGGTGATCGACAGGTCGGCATCGGGTCGGAGCCCGAAGTCGACGTCCAGGTTGGTCTCCCCGGTTCCGATGATGCCGAGCCACGTGCCATCCACGACGAGATCGGGATCGCCGGCGATCGCACCGGAGTCCGGGTCGTAGGTGAGGACGTGGTCTGCCGGCACGGTCGCCTCGATGAGGTCGACCCGAACCGGGCCGGCGGGCAGGCCGTCGACGCCATAGATCCCACCACCCGAGGTGGTTGTGGTCACCACGATGTCGTCGTCGGTCCCGAGCACCCCATCGCCGCCGGCGAGGGTGATCTGGACGTCGATGCCGTCGATGCCGACCTCGTCGTCGGCCGGGTCCGGGTTGCCCGTGTCGAGCACACCGTCGGCGTCGAGGTCGATCCACACGGTGTCACCGATCTCGGCCGAGCCGCGGTACCCGAAGTCGACGTCGTCCCGGTCGGGTGTCGCGGCATCGAGCGTGGCGTCGGCGGTCGAGTCGAGCCCACCGTCGAGGTCGTAGGTGGCGACCAGGTCGGCCGGCAGGCTCGCCGGGTCGACCGTGGTGCGGTAGTCGCCGTAGGGCAGGTTGGGCACCGACCAGACGCCGTCGGCGTCGGTCTCGGTCCGGACGAGCACGTCGTCGGCCGTGCCGAAGACACCGTCGACGCCGGCCCACTCCACGATGAGTTCGACGCCGGGGATCCCCGGCTCGGCGGGTGTGCCGCCGGTGCCGTCGTCGACGGTCTGATCCCCGTCGAGGTCGAGCCAGACGAGGTCGCCGATCGAGCCGACACCGCGGTAGCCGAAGTCGACATCGGTCCGATCGGTGCCGGTCGCGAGCGACACGGTCGAGGTGTGATCGTCGCCGCCGTCGAGGTCGTGGGTCGGCACGACACCGGCCGGGAAGTCCGGATCGGCGGTGTCGACCGTGACCTCGAACTGTCCGGCGGGCAGGTTGTCGAACGAGTAGGTCCCGTCGGCCGCCGTCTCGGTCGTGAGGGTCCGGTCGTCGTCGCCGCCGGGAGCACCGTCGGGGCCGTGCCACACGAGGGTGATGGTGACACCCGGAAGGCCCGGCTCGAGGGTGCCGGTCTCGGCGTCGAACGGTGTGCCGTCACCGTCGAGGTCCAGCCACAGCTGATCGCCCAGTGAGGCGGTCCCGGCGAAGGAGAAGTCGACGTCCCGCTTGGACTCACCGGCGCCGAGGGTCACCTCGGCCGTCGGATCGGGTTCGCCGTCAGCGCCACCGGGAGCGGTGTGCTCGACGTCCCACGTCTGATCGACGAGGCCGAGCGGGAAGTCCGGATCGGTCGTGTCGACCGTCGTCCGGTAGTCACCTGGCGGCAGGTCCTCGAAGAGGTAGAAGCCCGTCGTGGTCGTCGTCTGCGTGGGGAAGGTGACGTCGTCGGCGGTGCCGAAGACGCCGTCGAAACCGGCCCACGCGAGGTCGACATCGACATCCTGGAGCTCTTGGTCCTGGCCGGCGAACACGCCGTCGTTCGACCGGTCGACGTCCCAGAACAGCTCGTCGCCGAGTTCGCCTGCGCCGCTGTACGAGAAGTCCGCGTCGACGTACGAGGTGGTCGTCGGGGTCAACACGATGTCGCCTGAGATGTGGGCGGTGCCCACGCCGTTGTCGTCGAAGGTCTGGTCCCAGCCGGCCGATCCGCCAGGAAGGGTCGTCGGGTCGATCTCGACTCGATAGGTGCCCACCGGCAGATCGCCGAAGGCGTAGTTGCCGCTCGCGTCGGTCACCTGTGCGGTCACGGTGATGTCGTCGCCGCCGCCGGCGACCCCGTCGGGGCCGAAGTAGTCGTCGGCGGTACCGATGATGCCGTCGTTGCCCGCCGACAGCAGGTTCACGGTGACGCCGGGGATCCCCGGTTCGAGGCCCTTGGTGGTCTCGTCGCCGCCGGAGGCGTCGACGTCGTACCAGACGGTCGAGCCGAGCGACGCGGTCGACACCGTGATGGTCACGGAGTCGTCGTCGTCTTCGTCGCCGCCGTTGCCGGGGGTGGAGTCGGGGTCGTACCGGTCGGTGGCGACCACCTCGGCCCGGTTCGTGATGCTGCCGGCGTGATCCAGGATGACCCGGACGACGAGTTCGGCGCTGGCGCCGTTCGCGAGCGGCGTGGGCAGGGTCCACTCACCGCTTCCGCTGTCGTACGAGCCGTCGGCCGAGACCGTCGACACGTAGATCAGGTCGCCACCGTCGAGGATCTCGTCGACGACGGTGTTGATCGCCGCGTCGGGGCCGTCGTTGGTGACGGTGATGCGGTAGTCGACGGTCTGGCCCTGGATGTACGGGCCGGGGTCGGGCGTGATGATGGCCTTGTCGAGCCGGAGGTCGGCTTCGTAGATGCGGGCGTCGGCGGTGTCGTCGCCACTTGCGTACGGTCCGTCGGCGCTGCCGGTGGCACCCGTGGCGTCGTCACCGACGGCGGACGCCGTGTTGGTGTGGTCGACGGTGCCACCCACACCCGGAGCGGTCGTGACCGCGGCACCCGGGGTGGTGTCGAAGCGGATCTCGAATGTGGCGCCTGCGGCGAGGTCGGCGACGTCGGTCCAGTCGAGCTGGAAGCCCGTCGCGGCGGTCCCGGTGATGGTGGGGTCGGCCAGCGCCACACAGGTCGGCGTGCAGAGCTGGGCCGAGCTGGCCACGTAGCTCCAGTTCACGGGGAGGGTGTCGGTCACGTCGACGTCGAACAGGCCGGCGCGGGGTGCGGTGTTGCTGACTTCGATGTGCCACTCGAATGCCTGGCCGATGACGGCTTCGTCGAGTTCGGATCCGTCGGCGACGGTCTTGGCGATGGCCACGACCGGCACGTCGAGGTCGAGCTGGACGACGTCGGCCGTCACCGCTCCGTTGGTGCCGCCGTAGGTCCGCTCGTTCGTCGAGGTGGCGCGGTCGGTGGAATCGAGGCCGAAGTAGGTCGGCACGTCGGCGGAGTTGTCCACCGAGTCGCTGGCCGACAGGTTGGCCGAGACGTCGAGTTCGGCGGTGTAGGTCACCGTGATCGAGTCACCGACGGCGAGCGGGCCGGCGAACGACCACGCCATCGCCGGGTCGGCGAGCGTCCACGCATCGCTGATGCTGGCCGCACCGGTGACCGGGGTGACGTTGATCAGCTCGGGGCCGGGCTGGTCGGTGATGACGATGTCGTGGGCGGGTTCGGTTCCGGTGTTCTGGATCGTCAGCGTGTAGGTGAACGGTCCGTCGCCGAGCTCGATGTCGCAGGCGTCGTCGTCGGTCGCACCACCGGTGGCGGCGTGGGTGTCGTCACAGCCGGCGAGGGCGCCGGCGCCGAGGTCGACGTCCTTGTCGATCGCCAGCTGCGGCTCGGCGATCGTGATGCTCGTCGTGACCGGACCGTTGGTGTAGGCGAAGGTGCCAGGCAGGTCACCCGCACCGGTCGGGGTGGTGGTCACGGTGTCGACGAGCATCCAGCCGAGTTCGGCGGAGTTCACGAGCGACTCGCCGGCGGCCACGGCGGTACCGTCGGCCGGCAGGCCCGTCCCGTCATAGGTGGCACCGACGTGGGTCACGTAGTCGATCGTGACCGTGCAGTCACCACCGCTCGCTGCGACGTCACCGAGGAAGAAGGCGACGTCGGTCGAGCCGTCGGCGTTGGCGGTGGTGAAGGTCAGACCGGTGTCACCGGTGATCGTGCACGCCGACGAACCGACCATGGACGTGGTCGAGTCGAACTCGAGGCCGTCCGGCACGGTGTCGATGACCGTCATGTCGTAGACCCGGCCGTCCTCGGGCAGGGTCACGTCGACCTGGAAGGTCACGGTCTCACCGATCGTGTACGGCCCGGTGTCCGGATCGAGCACCTTGGTGAGCGTGGCGTCGAGGCTGGCGAGCGACGCCACGGTGATGGTCACGGAGTCGTCGTCGTCTTCGTCGCCGCCGTTGCCGGGGGTGGAGTCGGGGTCGTACCGGTCGGTGGCGACCACCTCGGCCCGGTTCGTGATGCTGCCGGCGTGATCCAGGATGACCCGGACGACGAGTTCGGCGCTGGCGCCGTTCGCGAGCGGCGTGGGCAGGGTCCACTCACCGCTTCCGCTGTCGTACGAGCCGTCGGCCGAGACCGTCGACACGTAGATCAGGTCGCCACCGTCGAGGATCTCGTCGACGACGGTGTTGATCGCCGCGTCGGGGCCGTCGTTGGTGACGGTGATGCGGTAGTCGACGGTCTGGCCCTGGATGTACGGGCCGGGGTCGGGCGTGATGATGGCCTTGTCGAGCCGGAGGTCGGCTTCGTAGATGCGGGCGTCGGCGGTGTCGTCGCCACTTGCGTACGGTCCGTCGGCGCTGCCGGTGGCACCCGTGGCGTCGTCACCGACGGCGGACGCCGTGTTGGTGTGGTCGACGGTGCCACCCACACCCGGAGCGGTCGTGACCGCGGCACCCGGGGTGGTGTCGAAGCGGATCTCGAATGTGGCGCCTGCGGCGAGGTCGGCGACGTCGGTCCAGTCGAGCTGGAAGCCCGTCGCGGCGGTCCCGGTGATGGTGGGGTCGGCCAGCGCCACACAGGTCGGCGTGCAGAGCTGGGCCGAGCTGGCCACGTAGCTCCAGTTCACGGGGAGGGTGTCGGTCACGTCGACGTCGAACAGGCCGGCGCGGGGTGCGGTGTTGCTGACTTCGATGTGCCACTCGAATGCCTGGCCGATGACGGCTTCGTCGAGTTCGGATCCGTCGGCGACGGTCTTGGCGATGGCCACGACCGGCACGTCGAGGTCGAGCTGGACGACGTCGGCCGTCACCGCTCCGTTGGTGCCGCCGTAGGTCCGCTCGTTCGTCGAGGTGGCGCGGTCGGTGGAATCGAGGCCGAAGTAGGTCGGCACGTCGGCGGAGTTGTCCACCGAGTCGCTGGCCGACAGGTTGGCCGAGACGTCGAGTTCGGCGGTGTAGGTCACCGTGATCGAGTCACCGACGGCGAGCGGGCCGGCGAACGACCACGCCATCGCCGGGTCGGCGAGCGTCCACGCATCGCTGATGCTGGCCGCACCGGTGACCGGGGTGACGTTGATCAGCTCGGGGCCGGGCTGGTCGGTGATGACGATGTCGTGGGCGGGTTCGGTTCCGGTGTTCTGGATCGTCAGCGTGTAGGTGAACGGTCCGTCGCCGAGCTCGATGTCGCAGGCGTCGTCGTCGGTCGCACCACCGGTGGCGGCGTGGGTGTCGTCACAGCCGGCGAGGGCGCCGGCGCCGAGGTCGACGTCCTTGTCGATCGCCAGCTGCGGCTCGGCGATCGTGATGCTCGTCGTGACCGGACCGTCGGTGTCGTCGAACGCACCCGGGAGGTCGCCGCTGCTGCTCGGCGTCGTGGTGACCGTGTCGGTCAACATCCAGCCCAGGTCGGCGGAGTTGGTGAGGGCGTCACCCGCGTCGACGACGACGCCGTCGGCCGGCGTGCCGGTGCCGTTGTACGTGCTGTCGACATGGGTCGAGTAGTCGATCGTGACAGTGCAGTCACCACCGACGGCCACGACGTCACCGAGGAAGAAGTCGACGGTCGTCGACCCGTCGGCGTTTGCCGTGGTGAAGGTCAGACCGGTGTCACCGGTGATCGAGCACTCGGCCGACGGCGTGATCGCCGTGGTGGCATCGAAGACGAGCCCGTCGGGAACCACGTCGGTCGCCGTGAGATCGAAGACCCGGCCGTCCTGCGGGAGCGTCACGTCGACCTGGTAGGTCACGGTCTCACCGATGGTGTACGGCCCGGTGTCCGGATCGAGCGCCTTGGTGATCGTGGCCGCCGGGGTGGTGACGGTGTCGGTCGTGGTGGCCGAGTACGTGGTGCGCTCACCCGTCGGGGTGCCGGCCATCGAAGTGGCGGTGACGGTCACGCTGTTGGTGATCGAGCCACCGAGCGTGACGGGGTCGTTGACCGTCACCTGATACGTCAGGCTGGTCGAGCCGCCGACGTCCAGCGAGAGGAGCGACGGTGTGGTCGTGCCGTCCCAGGTGATCGTGCGGCCGCCGACGTCCCAGACGCCACCGTTCGGGATCGGGAGTACGGGGGTGAAGCGATCGGGAATCGTGTCGACGACCACGAGGTCGTGGGCGACCGAGCCACGGTTCGACGAATGGTCGGGGTTCGTGATGGTCAGCGTGTAGTCGAGGGTCTGGCCGGGGGCGACGATGTCGTCGGCGTCGTTCTCGTCCTTGGCGATCTGCGGGTTCGGTTCGACGATCCGCACGTCGACGTTCGCGCCGTTCTGTGTGATGTTCGAGCCGCTGGCCGTCGCCTTGAACACGAACTGGCCGTTGTTCCGGAGCAGGGTGTTCGCGGTGTTGCCGCCGATGTCCTCGACGACGGCGGTGAACGTGATGGTCACGGTGTCGTCGCCGGAGCCAGCGGGGTTCGTATAGGTCGCGGGGAACTCCACCTCGAGCGGATTCCCACTGTCGAAGACGAAGCCGTTGGCCGGCACGGCGAAGGTGCCGAGGTCGTTGGCGACGCTGGCGGTGATGGTGCCGCTCACGACGGCGAGGCCGGCCGGCAGATCGTCACGGAAGGCGGCGTCGAAGACCGTCACACCGGCGGGCACGGTGACGGTCGTGGTGTAGACGATCTGCTCGCCGATCGTCGCTTCTTCCACACCGGTTCCCGGCGTGCCGAGCTGGCTGTTGCCGGACTCGCCGACCGCCGACTGCTGCACCTTCGTGATCGTCGCACCGGGCGTCGTCACCGTCTCCTGTGCGGTGGGTCCGGTGGTGGTGACCGTGCCACCGTCGTTGGTGGGGTAGGTGTAGTCGCCGATGTCGGCAGTGTTGACGTAGCTGCGGCCGGCCGAGACCGTGGTGGGCGCGGTGATGGTGTACGTCCGCGTGGTGCTGGCGCCGGCGTCGAGCGCGAAATCGGGCCAGGTGATGACATCACCCGAACACGTGCCGCTGTCAGACGGGCCGGCCGTGATGTCGGCACAGGTGAACGGCGACGGCAGCGCGTCGGTCAGGTCGATGTTCTCGACCCGGCCGTAGCCGGCGTTGGTCCCGGCATCGGTGATGTTCGCGATCGTCAGCGTGTAGTCGATGGTGTCACCGGCGACGAACTGGCTGGTCGGCGTCGCCTTGGCGAGCGTCAGTTCCGGCGCGATGACCTGGAAATTCGACTGGTCACGAAGCGAGACGGCTGTGCCGGCCGTGTTCTGCGTCGTCAGCTTCCACAGGTTGGCCTGGTCGAGGGAGGCGGCACTGGTGTCCGGTGAGGCGACCACGTCGGCCAGGATCCGGACCGAGAAGGTCCGGTCGGATGTCGAGATCGGGAGGTAGCGGGCACCGTCGATCACGGTTGTGCCGATCTCCCAGTAGAACTCGGTGCTGCCGGCGCCGGCCGCCGAGCCGTCGCTCAGGTTGAACGGACCGGCGATGTCGGTGACGTCGTTGCCGGGGTTCGTCGTCGCCGAGACGAGCTGGAGGGTGTCCGGCAGGAAGTCACTGGCGACGGCGTTGCGCAGCGTCAGGTTCGCCGGGACGATGAACTCGAGGTCGAAACAGACCTGGTCACCCGGTCGATACGAGAACGGCGCATCGGCGACCTGATCGGCCTCGACGTACGTCGCCGTGGCGCAGTCGAGTGTGGCGCCGGGCGCCGCGGGCACCGCGACGGTCTTCGAGATACTCGGGTTGCCGGCGGTCTGGCTTGCCGACGACGTGTCGGGGTCGGGCTGGCCGTCCGCCTCGTCGGCGGGGATGCCGGCGATCAGCAGATCGTCCGCCGTCATGGAGACGGTGTTGGTGAAACCGTCGGCGGTCACGACGGGTGCGTCGGACAGGAAGTTCTCCTGGTACGACTCCCGGACCTTCGACGGGAAGGTGATGACGTGGGTGTCCGAGGCGCCGAGCGAGACGGCGTCGTCCCAGAAGATGGTGTAGGAGCCGTCGGCGTTCTCGGTGACCGACGTGTACGGCTGCGACGGGTTCATGCCGTTCGGATCACACTCGGCCTGCTGGTCGGCGGCGTTCTCGTAGTTGACCGGTCCCATCGGGCACTGGCCGTCGGGCAGGGTGTCGGTCACGTCCACGTTGGTGGCCGTCCGGTACTCGGAGGTCGAGATGGTGAGTGTCCAGGTCGCGGCCGCGAGCTGGGTGATGTCGGCGTTGTCGACCGACTTGATGATCCGGATGTCCTCGGCGATCACCTGCTCGTAGGCGTCACTCGTGACGGGGTTGGCCGCCCCGGAGGCGAATGGACCGGTGTAGCTGCCGGAGGCCAGGGCGTAGTTGCGGAGAAGCTGCTCGTCGGTCGTCTCGGGGCCCGAGTTGTTGTCGAGGTTGGCGATCTGGCCGCCCGTGGTGTCGGGGGTCGCCCCCGACCAGGTCTCGGTGTTCTCCCGGATCGGGATACCCGCGGCGTACTGGATCGTGAACGTCTGGCCGGGGGTCAGGTTGCCGATGTCCCAGACGACGTGGGTGTAGACGGCGCTCGGGAGCGGACCGGCGCCGTCGGGGTCGACGGTGATGGTCTCGACGGTGGTCGGCGCGGGGCAGTCGGCGGTGATGTCGGCCGTCGAGACATCCAGGCGCGGTGCGCCGCTGTATTCGACGTTGTTGCCGGTGAAGGTCGGGGCGTCGGTCGTGTTGTCGACCGTGCCGCAGCCGAGGAACTCGAGGCCGGCCGGCAGCCAGTCCTCGACGGTGATCGAGTTGGTGGCGTTGGCCGGGTTGTTCTCGACGGTGAGCGTGTACACGGTGGCGTGGTCGTGCACACCACGCATGAGCTCGTCCTCGGGGCTCGGCTCGGACTTCTCGAGCAGGATCGCGGTCACCTCGGTCGAGCTCGAGCCGGTACCGGAGCCGGTGTTCGGGTTGAGGGCGAACGAGTCGGGCAGCGGAACGACACGCGGATCATCGCTCGTGTACGCCGTTGCGGAGACGGCGAAGTCGGCGCCGACGGGCAGCGTGGAACCGTTCGTGGTCACGTCGAACTCGATCGTGATGGGTGCGGAGGGCTGCGAGTCGTTGACGTTGACGAAGTACAACGTCGTCTCGCCGGCGCCCGGCCCGGACTCGATGGTCGGCGTGCCGGCGGTCGATGACCCGGGGGTGTAGCTCACCCCGGCCGGCAGGACGACCACGATGCCGGTGTTGTAGCCGGGTGTCGCCGTGCTGTTGTTGGCGGTCACCGAGATGGTGCCGCCCTCACCGACGAGGACTTCGTCCGGAGCGGTGACGCTCACGTCGAGGTTCGGTGCGGCGGCCGCCGGCGAGCCGGTGACCGCCAGGGTCGCCCCGCTCAGGAGCGAAGCGAGGAGCGTGAGGGCGATGAACGGGCGCAATGCACGGTTGGAGCGCAGGCGCGATGTGAGGGTCCGCATGCCTCATCCGTCGGCCCCCGGGGTCGACCGATGAGACGGATTCGTGAGATATCCGGGTGATTCCCCCTAGTTGAGAAGGTGAGGCCCGCGGTTCAGGTCCGCAGGATCACCCAGGGTATGGGCCGGACGGGCCCCTCTTGGACGACCCGCGTTCAATCCGAGGCTCGGTTCATCCCCGAAATGAGGGCCCGCATCGACGCGGTGACGATGTCGGTG
>JAHDCV010000041.1 GCA_020629695.1 Acidimicrobiales bacterium
GCCGGCTCGACCACCAACGAGTTCGCCGACACCCGGCCGGTCGCCGGGGCAACCCACCGGTACTACCTCAAGGCGGTCGACGCCGCCGGCAACAGCTCCTGGCGGACGGGGTATCGATCGGTCTCCATCGCCGCCGACGGCGGCGCACCCGACACGACCCGGCCCGGGCGGGCGACCGACGTGGTGGGGGCGGCCGCCGACGGTGCGAACGAGCTCAGCTGGGCGGCCGCCGAGGACGACACCGGCGTCGTGCTCTACCGGGTGTACCGCGACGTCGATGGCGACGGTGTGTTCACCGAGATCGGCACGACGTCGACGACGTCGTTCAGCGACACCGACGTCGCCGCCGGTGTCGTCTACCGCTACTACCTGCGGGCCGAGGACGCCGCCGGCAACCTCGGATGGCGCACGGGATACCGGACGGTCACCACGCGCTGAATCCCCCCGGTGTCGATCGGCCGTCGCCGGTACGATCGGAGCCGTATGAACGCCAACGAACTGCGCCGCGCCTTCGTCGAGTACTTCACCGAACGGGATCATCGGCAGATCCCTTCGGCGAGCCTCATCCCACACGACGACACGCTGCTGTTCACGAACTCGGGCATGGTCCCGTTCAAGCCGTACTTCGTCGGCGAGGAGCGGCCCGATCATCCCCGGGCCGTGACCATCCAGAAGTGTGTGCGAGCCGGCGGCAAGCACAACGACCTCGACGAGGTCGGGCGAACCAAGCGCCATCTCACGTTCTTCGAGATGATGGGCAACTTCTCGTTCGGCGACTACTTCAAGGAGCGGGCGATCCCGGACGCCTGGGGCTTCTTCACCGACGTGCTCGGACTGGACCCGGACCGCCTGTGGGTCACCGTGCACCTGACGGACGATGAAGCCGAGGAGATCTGGGCCAACGAGGTGGGTGTGCCCCGCGAACGCATCCAGCGCCTGGACGAGGACAACTGGTGGCGGATGGCCGACACCGGTCCGAACGGTCCGTCGTCGGAGATCTTCTGGGACAAGGGCCCCGCGTTCGGCCCCGATGGTGGGCCGGCCAACCCCGAGGCCGACGAGCGCTACGTCGAGATCTGGAATCTCGTGTTCATGCAGTTCGAGACGTTCGAGGACGGCACCTCCCAGCCACTGCCGAAGCCGTCGATCGACACCGGCGCCGGTCTCGAGCGCATCCTGTCGGTCCTCCAGGGCAAGGAGTCGGTGTTCGAGATCGACGAGATGGCCCGCCTCGTGGCCGTGGCGTCGGAGATCACCGGTCACGTGATCGGCACCAGCGACGACGGCGACCTGGCGCTGCGAGTGCTGGCCGAACACGCCCGGACCATGACGTTCCTCATCTCCGACGGTGTGCTCGTCTCCAACGAGGGCCGCGGCTACGTGCTGCGCCGCATCATGCGCCGGGCCATCCGTTTCGCGTACCTGCTCGGCGTCACCGATCTCGTCACCCCGCAGCTCGTCGACGCCGTGGTCGAGATCATGGGGCCGGACTATCCGCAGCTCGTCGACGACCACGCCAAGATCCGAATGATGGTCGAGAAGGAGGAGCAGCAGTTCCGCAAGACCCTCGCCCGGGGCCTCGCCATCCTCGACGACGAACTCGCCGGCCTCGAAGCCGGTGCGGACGTGCCCGGCTCCGTCGCGTTCAAGCTGCACGACACCTACGGCTTCCCCTACGAGGTCACCGAAGAGGTCGCTCGCGAGCGTGGCCACGGCGTCGATCGTGCCGGATTCGACACCGACATGGCCGGCCAGCGCGAACGGGCCAAGGCCAACCAGAAGGGCGGGGGCGCGGTCGTCACCTGGGACGAGCTCGTGGCGGTCGCCGTCGGCGACGTCGAGCCGACCCCCGGCTTCGATCGGGAGTCGACGGCCATCGACACCACCATCTGGGTTCTGGACGAGGGAGAGGCACCCTTCGCGGTCCTGCTGGCGACCCCGTTCTACGCCGAGTCCGGTGGCCAGATCGGTGACACCGGCACCATCACCGCTCACGGCGCCGACGGGAGCGTGACCGGTGTGGCCACCGTGATCGACACCGTGATCGGGCCCGACGGGGTGCACCTGCATCGCCTCGGTGAGATCGAGGGATTCGTCGAAGCCGGGCAGGCCGTCACCGCCCGGATCGACGACGAGCGCCGCGCCGCCATCCGCCGGAACCACACGGCCACGCACCTGCTGCACCACGCACTCCGTGAAGTGTTGGGTGATCACGTGACCCAGCAGGGATCGCTCGTCGCTCCCGACCGTCTCCGCTTCGACTTCAGCCACTTCGAGCAGGTCACGAGTGACGAGATCGCCCGGATCGAAGACCTCGTCAACGCCGAGGTGCTCGTGAATCCCGGGACCGACCACCCGGAGATGACCAAGGCCGAGGCCGAGGCCAAGGGTGCGATCGCGTTCTTCGGCGACAAGTACGGGGAACGGGTGCGGGTGCTCACCGCCGGTCCATCGGTGGAGTTCTGTGGGGGCACCCACGTCCGTGCGCTCGGCGACATCGGCCTCGTGAAGATCGTGTCCGAGGGCTCGATCGGGTCCAACGTGCGTCGTGTCGAGGCGGTGACCGGCGACGGAGCGATCCAGCTGCTCCGCGAAGAGCAGGCCACCGTGGCCGCCGCGGCCGACATGCTCAAGGTGCCGGTCGGGGACGTCCTGGCCGGTGTCGAGAAGCGTCAGTCCGAGATCGCCGAACTGAAGAGCACGATCGCGTCGTTGCAGGCCCAGCTGGCGGCGGGCCGATCCGGCGAGCTCGCCGAAGGCGCCGTCGACGGCATCGTGGTCGCCCGGGTCGACGGGATCGGTCGTGACGAACTCCGCGACCTCGCCATCGCCATCCGTGATCGTGCCGAGATCCGCCTCGCCGTGCTCGGTGGCGCCCCCGACGGGGGAGGGGCCGCGTTGGTCGCCGCTTCTGCCGGTGAACTCGACGCGGGTGAGGCGCTGGGCGACGCGCCCAGGATGATCCAGGGCGGCGGGAAGAAGAACCCGGCGCTCACGATGTGCGGCGGCAAGAACGTGGAGGGCATCGACGGTGCGCTCGACGCCGTCCGCAGCGGGCTCGGCATCGCTTGAACACCCGGCCGGGTCGCGCCCTGGGGCTGGACCTCGGTTCCCGACGGATCGGTGTCGCCGTCACCGACGACATGCGCATGCTCGCCACGCCGTTGGCGGTCATCCGGCGTGTCGGGGACCGTGTCGTCGAACACGGCGCGATCAACGATCACATCGCCGAGACGGGTGCGACCGTGCTCGTGGTGGGGATGCCCTACACCCTCGACGGTGACGAGGGCGCCACGGTGCGAGCGTTTCGCTCCGAGCTGAAAGGGCTCCGCAAGCGCATCGAGATCCCGATCGAGACCGTCGACGAACGCTTCACGACCGTGACCGCCGAACAGTCGCTCCGATCTGCGGGTGTCAAGGCGAGAGACCAGCGGGACATCGTCGACGCCGTCGCCGCCTCGGTCCTGCTCCAGCACTGGCTCGACGGCGGCTGATCGACGAGTGCATCGCCGACCGCGGCCGGCCATCTCGGGCGACGGTGCAACGGTGGCGAGCCCGGCGCCAGCTACCGTGCACCCCGATGTCGGACTTCCCGCCGTACGACGACGCCAAGAACGAGACCGGGGGTGTGATCTTCGATCAGTGGATCGAGGAACCACCCGAGGATCGCACCTGGGACGACTCGGACTACGTGACCGTCCGCGGCTCGAAGTACACCTGGCTCCGCGGGCTCCTCGCGATCGTGATCATCGGTGCCGGGTTCTACTTCATCGGTCAGGCCGGAGTGAACTGGTTCCAACGTCAGATCGACCCCGAAGGAGAACCCGGTGCGGAGGTCTCCATCGTCGTGCCGGAGGGGGCGACCACCGGTGGCATCGGCCGGTTGCTGGAGTCCCGCGACGTCGTCCCCAATGCGACGTTCTTCCGTTACAAGGCACAGTGGGACGACCAGGGCAACTTCCAGGCCGGTCAGTACACGATGCGGGAGAACATGTCGGTCGACGAGGCCTTCGAGGTCCTGAACGCCGGGCCGATCCCACCCGTGTTCCGGCGCTTCACCGTGCCCGAAGGCCTCTGGATCTCCGAGGTGCTCCCGGTGATCGCCGACCAGCTCCCGTCGGTGACCGAGGACGACCTCCGGCGAGCCCTCGACGCCGGGCTGATCCCTGATCGGTATCGCCCGTCCGAGGTCTCGAGCTTCGAGGGGCTGCTCTTCCCCGACACCTACGAGGTCAACGAGGACGCCGACGCCGTCGAGGTGCTCGGCAAGATGGCCGACCAGTTCGCCGTCGTCACGGGCGACCTCGGGTATGGCGGTGCCGAGACACGTATCGGCTACACCGCCTACGAGGTGCTCATCATCGCCAGCCTGATCGAGGCCGAGGCCCGCACCGAGCGTGATCGGCCGAAGATCGCCCGGGTGATCTACAACCGGCTCGAGCTCGGCATCCCCCTCGGTATCGACGCCACCTATGTCTATGACGCCGGTGTCCGCGGCTACGAGATCCTCCAGTCGGACATCGACGACCCGGACAGCCCGTGGAACCTGCGAATCCAGTCCGGTCTGCCGCCGCACCCGATCGCCCTGCCGGGCCGGGCGTCGCTCAGCGCGGCACTCAATCCGGACGAGGGGCCGTGGCTCTTCTACGTCCTGTGGGACACCCTCGGGAATCACCGCTTCGCCGAGACACTCGAGGAACACGAAGCGAACGTGGCGCAGGCCCGCGAACGTGGCCTCTTCTGATCTCCGGCCGCCGGTGTCCGGCGTGACCCGGTTGGCGGCGGTGATCGGCGATCCGGTCCGTCACTCGATGTCGCCGACGATCCACAACGCGGCCTTCGCCGAGCTCGGTCTCGACTGGACCTACCTGGCGCTGCCGGTTCCTTCGGGTCGTGGCGGCGACGCGGTGGAGGCGATGCGACTGTTCGGCATCGACGGATTGTCGGTGACGATGCCCCACAAGGACACCGTCGCCCAGGCGGTCGACGCCCGGACCTCGGCGGTCGAACGGCTCGGTGCCTGCAACTGTGTGTTCCGCGACGGGGACCGGCTCGTGGGCGACAACACCGACGGTGACGGTTGGGTCCGGGCGTTCGAGCTGGACTCGGGCCTCGGTCTCGCCGACGCTCGAGTTGCGGTGATCGGCGCCGGTGGCGCCGCACGTGCCATCGTCGAGGCCGTCGGGCGGGCCGGCGCATCGGAGATCGTGGTCGTGAATCGCACCACGGCTTCGGCCGAGCGGGCCGCCGCACTCGCCGAGGTCGCCCGGATCGGGACCGTCGACGATCTCGCCGACGTGGACGTCGTGGTCAACGCGACGTCGATCGGCATGGCCGGCGGGCCGGATGCCGAGGGCATCCCCCTCTCGGGGTCGTGGATCGGCCAGCATCACGTGGTTGCCGACATCGTGTATCAACCACGGTCGACGCCATTGCTGCAGGAAGCCGCCCGCCGGGGCGCCCGAACCGTCGGGGGACTCGGCATGCTGGTGCATCAGGCAGCGACGGCGTTCGAGCGCTGGACGAACCACACGGCGCCGATCGACACTATGACCGCGGCGGTCCTCGGGGCGATTCCCCCGGACGACTGACGCATCGACTTTTCGAATACCCGCAGATTCGAGCCGGAACCCGCCCCGGTGAGAGGAGCCACCATGTTGCAGGGATCCATCGACACGCTCGGCATCGCCGAAGTACTGCGTGTTCTGGCTTCGACCCACAAGACCGGCCAGCTTCGCCTGACCGGTGATCGCGGTGCCGGCTCGGTGTCCGTCGCCGACGGCCGGATGGTCGCCGCAGACTCGGCGCAGTGTGGCTCGGGTGAGCCGCTCGACGCCGTGGTGTTCGACCTCCTCCGATTCGAACACGGTCAGTTCGTCTTCAGCCTCGATGGCGTGCCGGCCCACGGCGAGTCACACGATGTCGACGACGTGCTCGCCTCGGCGGTCGCCCGACTCGACGACTACAAGCAGATCGCCGCAGTCGTGCCGAGCCTCGACCACCTCGTCGCACCGGTGGATCACCTCAGCCAGGAACGGGTGGAGATCACGAACGGCGAGTGGGTGCTGCTCCGCACGATCGGGGACGGGTCACCCGTGTCCGACGTCGCCCGTGTGCTCCACCTGGGTGAGATCGATGCGCTCCGGTCGGTGAAGAACCTCGTCGAGCGCGAGCTGGCGATCGTCGCCGCACCGGATCCCGAGGCGTTCAGCGACGACATCGGCGACAACTCCATCGATGTCGCTGCCGACATCCCGGCCGTGCCCGGCTTCGACGCTCCGCTGTCGACGAACGAATCGACGTGGACCCCTCCGGCCGACAACAGCGCCGTCGAGATGATCGGCGACGATCCCATGTCGGTGGCCGCACTGTCCGCCGAGGAGACCGCGGCGATGCTCGACATGGCGACCTCGGTTCCGGCACCGGCCGCGCCGACGCCGTCGACGACTCCGGCCGACCTGTCCGGTACGGACATCGCCGTGCCCGACGCCCCTGCGGCGTCCGAGATGATCGCCGAGGAACCCTCGCCCTTCGCCGAGGCCTTCGAGGCCGTCGACCCGACGCCGATGGAGGCTGCGCCCGCCGAACCGATCGGGTTCCGCCCGCCCGCGCCGCCGCCGCCTCCGGCCGGCAGCCCGGACGCCTATCAGAACGCCCGCCTCGAAGACGTCCAGGTGCCCGCGCCCGACCCGGCGCCCGTGCCCGAGGCGTCGCCGGTCGCCGGCTTCGACGCGGAACTCCCGCCGTCGCCTTCCGAGATCGAGTCGTTCGGCGTCGGTGTCTCGGACACCGCTCCGCTCGATGACGCCCCGGTCAGTTTCGCCGAGACTCCCGTCGCCGACGAGGCCGTCGCGACCCCGGCCGTCGAAGAGGCCGAGGATGATCACGCTCTGCTGATGCGGTACCTGCGCGCCGAGGGATGATCGATCCCATCGCCGGCCTGGCCGGCGTGGTGCTCGGACTGATCGTCGGTCCGTGGCTCGGCATCGCGGTCGATCGGATGGTCGAACGTGAGGCGCCCGACGCCGACCACCGTTGTGCCCGTCGTCTGCCACGCCCGGGAGACGACGGTGGGCCACCGGTCATCGACGCGTACTCCCCGTTCTGCGGGGCATCGCTCGGTGGTGCTCGCACGCTCGCCCCGCTGCTGGGCTGGAGCGCCGAGTGTCCCGAGGGCCACGGTCGGAGTTGGCGCTACCCGCTGGTCGACGTGGCCGCGGCGGTCTCGCTCGGTCTGATCTTCGGTCGATTCGTCGACGAGCCGGCGTTGCTGGCGGTCTACGCGGTCTTCACCGCCGCCGTCGTCGTCCTCGCCGTCATCGATCTCGAGACGAAGTTGCTCGTCAACATCGGCACCTTCCCGCTCATGCTGTTCATGGCGTTCGCCATCCTCGTCATCAGTGGGAACCAGGGCGACACCGATCACCTCTATCAGGCGATCGTCGGCGGTTCCGGTTACACGTTGTTCTTCGCCGTGCTCTACCGGCTCTATCCGGCGGGACTCGGCTTCGGGGACGTGAAGCTCGCACCCTCGCTCGGCATGGCGATGGGATGGCTGTCGAGCGACCCCTTCGACACGGTGACGCTCGTGATCAACTCGATCCTGATCGCCTCGCTCGGCGGCTCCCTGGTCGGTCTCGCCATCGGCTGGAGACGGGGCAACATCCGGAAGGCCGAGATCGCGTTCGGTCCCGCGATGGTCGTCGGCGCGATGGTCGTGATCGTCGCGGCACCGTGGATGGCCGCCGGAGCCCGCTGAGCCGGCGCCATCACCTCGGTCGGGCCGGACGGCATTGGTAGCTTGATCTGATGCTCGTCACCGCGCCGATCTTCCTCATCGGACTCATGGGGGTCGGAAAGACCGCCGTGGGTGCGAGGCTCGGTGCGCGCCTCGGTGTTCCCTTCGTCGATCTGGACGAGCAGATCCTCGAACGGACAGGGCGCACACCCGCCGACTGGATCGAACAGGCCGGAGAGCCCGTCTTCCGCGAACGTGAAGCCGAGGTGCTCCTCGAACTCATCGAGGGCGGCGCTCCGTCGATCGTCGCGACGGGCGGGGGCGCGGTGCTCGCAGACCACAGCCGGGCGGCGCTGTCGGCCCACGAGGCGACCGTCGTGTGGCTCGACGCCCCCGTCGAGGTGTTGGTGGAACGAGTCACCGCCGGCCCCGAGCTGCCGACCCGCCCGCTGCTCGGTGCCGATCCGCACGCAGCCCTCTCGGCGCTGGCTGCGACACGGGCTCCCCGCTATGCCGATGCCGCCACGGTGGGTCCCATCGACACGAGTCGATTCGGCGATGCGGATGCCGCGGCCGTCGGTGTGATCGATGTCCTCGACCCGACGCTCGATCCGTCCTGGTTCCGGGTGCCCGTCCGGGTCGATGGTGGTCGCTCCTACCCCGTCATCGTGGGTGCGGGGGCCCGCAACGCGCTGGCCTCGCTCGTGCCCGACGACGTCCGCCGGGTCGCGATCGTCACCCAGGACGGCATCGACGTCGAGGTCGATCCGGGCACCGAGTCGCGCCTGTTCACCGTGCCGCCCGGGGAGCCGGCGAAACGGCTGGAGACGGTCGAGACGATCTGTCGCGAGATGGCGGCCTGGGGCATGACCCGACGGGACCTCGTCGTCGGTGTGGGCGGCGGTGTCGTGACCGACCTCGCCGGGTTCATCGCGGCCGTGTACCACCGCGGCATCCGGGTGATGCACGTCTCGACGACGCTCCTCGGCCAGATCGACGCCGCCGTGGGCGGCAAGACGGGTGTGAACCTCCCGGAGGGCAAGAACCTCGTGGGTGCGTTCTGGCAACCGAGCGCAGTGCTCTGCGACACCGAGGTCCTCGGCACGCTGCCGCCTCGCGAGTTCCGAGCGGGGATGGGGGAGCTCGCGAAGTACCACTTCCTCGGCGGCGGGAACCTGGACGAGTTGCCACTCGACGAACGCGTGGCCGCCAGCGTGCGGATCAAGGCCGAGGTCGTGGCGGCCGACGAGCGTGAGGGCGGCATCCGGGCGATCCTCAACTACGGCCACACGCTCGCCCATGCCCTCGAGACCGCCGGTTCCTACGACCTGCGTCATGGCGAGGCCGTCGCCATCGGACTCCGCTACGCCGCCGAGGTCGCCGAGCGCCTCGGTCGTATCGATCGGGCACGCGTCGACGAGCACCTGCGGGTGCTCCACACCTACGACCTGCCATCGACGGTCCCCCCGGGGCTCGAGACCGCGGAGCTCGTGGCCCTGTTCTCCCGGGACAAGAAGGCACTCGACGGGCTCACGTTCGTGCTCGATGGACCGAACGGAGTCGAGACCGTGCAGGTCGACGACGTCGCCCTGCTCTCCGACGCCCTGGAGGCGATCCGCGCATGACCCGCCTGCTGCTGCTGTCCGGACCGAACCTGAACCTGCTCGGTCAACGCGAACCCGAGATCTACGGCACCGCGACCCTCGAGGATCACGTCGGTGCGGCGCGCGAGGCCGCGACCGCTCGGGGCTGGACGCTCGACCACCTGCAGTCGAACCACGAGGGGGAGCTGGTCGATGCCGTGCACGCCGCCCGAGCGGACGTGGACGCGATCGTCATCAACCCCGGTGCGCTGACCCACTACGGCTGGTCGCTCCACGACGCGTTGGCCGCCTTCGACGGCGTGATCGTCGAGCTGCATCTGTCGAATCCGAACCGACGCGAACCCTGGCGCCACGTCTCGGTCGTCGCTCCCGTCGCGACCGGCTCGATCGTCGGGTTCGGCGGCGCCGGATACCCGCTCGCCATCGCCGCGGCGATCGACGCCGCCACGTGAACGGCCTCCCGGACGCCGCAGCGGTCCGAGCCGCGATCGCGCGGGGCCGGGATCTCGACGCCCCGCTCCGACCGATCGAGGTGGGTGACCGGATGGAACGGTTGATCACCAGGCTGGAGGTGCGAGACCTCGACGCCCTGTGGATCGATCACGGACCGGATGTCCGGTGGCTCACGGGTTTCACGGGATCGAACGGCCAGGTCCTCGCGTCCACGACCGGCTCCTGGCTGTTCACCGACGGCCGCTACGCCGAACAGGCAGCCGACGAGCTCTCTGCGGTCGGTGCCGACATCGAGGTCGTCGTGACCGGACCGGCCGAACGCGACGACCGCCTCGGCGCGGTGCTCCCGCCCGGCGAGGTCGGTTTCGATCCCGACCGGATGACCGTGGCCGATCATCGTCGGCTCGAGCCGGTCGTCGCCGCCGCCGGGGCCGAGTTCATCGCCGAGGCAGGACTGGTCGCCTCGCTGCGCCGCCGGAAGGACCTCGCCGAGATCGAACGGCTGGCCCGGGCGGCGGCGATCACCGACGCCGTGCTTTGGCCCGTGCTGACCGAGCTGACCGCACCGCCTGCACCGGGCGGGCGACCGAGCGAGCAGGGCATGGCACGTCGTCTCGCCGATGCCATGGCCGACCTCGGGGCAGAGGACGTCTCGTTCGACCTCATCGTGGCCGGCGGCCCCAACGGTGCACGGCCCCATGCCCGGCCCGGCTCGCGCGTGGTCGCCGAAGGTGATCTCGTCGTGTTCGACGTCGGCGCCAAGGTCGAGGGCTATGGATCGGACATGACCCGCACCGTCGCCGTCGGCGGATCGACCGGCGCCGACGAGACCCGCTGGTTCGATGCCGTCGTCGAGGCCCAGGCGGCGGGTGTCGCGGCCGTCGGCATCGAGGTGGACGAGATCGAGATCGATCGGGCCTGTCGTTCGGTGCTCGAACGGCATGGGTTGGTCGAACACTTCACCCACGGCACCGGACACGGCCTCGGGCTCGAGATCCACGAGGCACCGATCCTGTCGCCGCGCTCGGTCGGTATCCTCTCGGCCGGTCTGGTCATCACCGTGGAACCCGGTGTGTACCTCCCCGGACGAGGGGGCGTACGCATCGAGGACTGCGTGGTCGTGACCGAAGACGGGGCGATCCCGTTGACCGCAACCCCGAAGGGTCTCGCCGTCGGCTGAGACCCGGAGCCCGGAGGCTTCCGATGGCCAGCATCACCACCAACGACCTGAAGAACGGCATGCATCTCGACCTGGGATCCGATGGCGGGCTCGTGCAGGTCGTCGAGTTCCAGCACGTCAAGCCGGGCAAGGGCGGCGCGTTCGTCCGGACCACCCTTCGCAACGCACGGACGGGCGCCGTCGTCGATCGGACCTTCCGCGCCGGTGAGCGTGTGGATCGGGCCTTCATCGAGAAGCGGGAGAAGCAGGTCCTCTACAAGGACACCGACGGGTACGTCGTGATGGACAACGAGACCTACGACCAGGCGACCGTGGCCGCGGTCTCGATGGGCGATGCGGCCAACTACCTCGTCGACGGCATGGCGCTCACCTTCCTCATGTACGGCGACGAGATCATCGGCACCGATCTCCCGGCGTCGGTCGAACTCGACATCGCCGAGACCGAGCCGGGTGTGCAGGGCGATCGTGTGTCGGGGGCCCGCAAGCCGGCGACGCTCGAGACCGGGCTCGTCATCCAGGTGCCGCTGTTCGTGAACCCGGGCGACCGGGTGAAGGTCGACACGCGGTCGGCCGAGTACATGACGCGCGTCTGATGGTCGTCCACGGCGACGGCTCCAGCCGTCGCGAAGCCCGCGAGCGGGCCATCGAGCTGGCCTACGAGGCCCACATCCGGTCCGCATCGACCGATGAGATCGTCGAGGCCCTCCCCATCGAGCCCGAGCCCTTCGTGCTCCACCTGCTGGCGATGTTCAACGAACACCGGGACGAGTCCGATCGTCGTCTCGAGGAAAAGGCTCGTGGATGGTCGCTGAGCCGCATGGCCGTCCTCGACCGGATCATCATGGAGCTCGCCGTCGCCGAGCTGCTCGACGGCGAGACGCCGCCCGGAGCGATCATGAGCGAGGCCGTCGAACTCGCCGGTCGATACTCCACCGAGGAGTCCTCCCGCTTCGTCAACGGGGTGCTCGGGGCCGTCCGTCGTCAACTCGAGGCCGAGGTCGGCTGAGATCGGGACCGCTGGATCCACCCGTCGGGCGGATCCGGTCCTTACGGTGCCGGCGTGGAGCCGAAGCCGCTGGTCGAGCGATGGGCTGACGGCGAGCCGACGGTCGCCTACGCGATCGATGTCCCGGCCGCCGTCGAACCCGATGCCTGGGTCGTCACGGCGGCCGCGCCCGGTCTCGGCCCGGCGGTCGGCTGGTTCGGCAGCGACGACGTGGCCGGGCGTCAACGAGGCCTCGACGCAGGTCTGATCGGCTCGATCGTGGAGCTCGGTGCGCCGGCGGGCATCGACGTCGTGGCGGCCACGGTGGCGGCGGGACGCTACCCCCCGCTGGGGACCCGGCCATGGCAGCCCGAGGATCCGGTGCCGGCCGATCCGGTGCGACACCGGGCCATCGCCAACGAGATGCTCGCCACGGTGCTCGCACTCGGTGATGCCGCCTGGGCCCGACACCTCGGGCCGCTGGTCGACCTCGACGGGGTCGACGGACTCCTGGTGCGGCGGTCCTCGCAGCAGGATCTGGCCGACCTGGAAGATCTCGTCATCGAGTGCTGCGACGCGGCCGGACTGACACCCGGACTGGCGCTGCCGTCCCACGGCGCGGCGGTGGCCGACGCCCGAGCGGTCGACCAGGCCCACGCCCTGGGGTTCGGATTCGTCGTCGTGCTGGCGCCGTCGACCTGATCGCCGGTGTACCGCCGACCTGCTCGGCCGGGTGTCCCGAACCGATGGACCCGCCGCTAGGGTCGATCCCGGAGTCGTGAAACCGGTCCTGCGAGGCCGGTACGGCAGAAGGAGCACGGCATGGCCGAGCGCGAACGCGGTCGCACGCCCCCATTCGGGGGCGAGTTTCTGGCACACCATCAGGTCCTCGATGCGGACGGTGTCGGTCGTTCCGTCCGCCGCATGGCCCACGAGATCATCGAGCGCAACGAAGGCCTCGACCAGGTCGTCTTGATCGGTCTGCAGACGGGCGGTGTGCCCTTCGCCGAGGCGATCGCCGCCGCACTGAGCGACATCTCCGGCACCGACGTGCCGGTCGGCAAGCTCGACGTCGCGTTCTACCGCGACGACATCGACCTCCGCCCCGTGCTGCCCGAAGCCGACACCGCCGTTGCGTTCGATCTCGATCGGGTCACCGTGGTGCTCGTCGACGACGTGTTGTTCACGGGCAGGACGATCCGGGCGGCACTCGACGCGGTCTTCAGCCTCGGCCGTCCCCGGGCGGTGCAGCTGGCCGTGATGGTGGATCGCGGCCATCGGGAGCTTCCGTTCCGCCCCGACTACGTCGGCAAGAACCTCCCGACACGCCGCAACGAGGCCGTCGACGCCCGCTTGGACGGTGTGGAGCTCGGCGAGGTCACGAAGTGAAGCACCTGCTGACGATCGGGGATCTCGATCGTGGCGAACTCGAGGAGTTGCTCGATCACGCCGATCGGTTCGCCGAGGTTCTCACCCGTTCGGTTCCGAAGGTGCCGGCGTTGCGGGGCCGGACGGTCGTACTGGCCTTCTTCGAGGACTCGACCCGCACGCGTTCGAGTTTCGACGTCGCCGCTCGGCGGTTGTCGGCCGATGTCATCAACTTCTCCGCCGGAGCGTCCTCGCTGAACAAGGGCGAGTCGTTGCGGGACACCGTCGAGACCATCCACGCGATGGGCATCGACGCGATGGTGGTCCGTCACCGCTCGTCGGGTGCGCCGCACCGGATCGCCGAATGGATCGATGCCTCGATCGTGAACGCCGGCGACGGGTGGCATCAGCATCCGACGCAGGCGCTGCTCGACAGTTACGTGCTCCGGAAGCGCCTCGGCTCGCTCGACGGGCGCCACATCGCGATCGTCGGAGACATCGCCCACAGTCGGGTCGCCCGCTCCGACATCGAGGCCTTCACCGCCCTCGGAGCCCGGGTGACGCTCGTCGGGCCGACCACCCTCCTGCCGCCGACGCTCAGCCCCTGGAACGTCGAGGTCGCCCACGACCTCGACGCGGTGATCGGCGACCTCGATGCGATCTATCTGCTCCGGATCCAGAACGAACGCCTGGCCGAGCCACTGATCCCGTCGAACCGCGAGTATCGGGACCGGTTCGGTCTGACCGCCGCTCGGGCACGTCGACTGCGCGCCGATGCGGTCATCTGCCACCCGGGACCGATGAACCTCGGCGTCGAGATCGACCGCGAGGTGACCGCGAACGACGACCGTGTGGCGGTGCTCGATCAGGTGGCCGCCGGGGTACCGGTACGGATGGCGGTCTTGTTCAACGTGATCGGTCACGGTCGGTTCGATGACACCCCTTCGGGGGGCGATGAGCCCGTGCCGGCCGAGACCAACGAGGTGCACTCGTGACCACCATCGTGCTTCGAGGCGGGCAGCTGCTCGATCGATCCGGCCGCCGTTCCGGCGATGTGCTGATCGATCGGGAGACGGGCCGCATCATCGAGGTGGGACCGGGCCTGTCCGGCGACGACGTGCTCGACGCCACCGGCTGTGTCGTCACGCCGGGATTCGTCGACCTCCACGTGCACTTCCGCGAGCCGGGCGACGAGGTGGCCGAGACGATCATGTCGGGCAGTCGCTGCGCGGCCCGTGGCGGCTTCACGGCGGTGGTCGCCATGCCCAACACCGATCCCTGCACGGATTCGGCCTCGGTGATCAACGAGGTGCTGGCCCGTGGTGCCTCGGCGCTCTGCGAGGTCCGCCCGGCGGGAGCGCTCACGGTCGGCCGCGAGGGCCGGGCGCTCGCCCCCATGGCTGAATTGGCGACGCTCGGTGTGCGGATCTTCACCGATGACGGCAACGGACTGCAGGACGACCGGCTGATGCGGCGAGCACTGGAGTACGCCGGATCGATCGTGACCGACGACGGTGTCCCGGTCGTGGTGGCCCAGCACTGCGAGGTCGCCTCGTTGTCCGCCGGTGGGGTCATGCACGAAGGCGAGTGGTCGGCCAGGCTCGGGCTCGGCGGCCAACCAGCCGAAGCGGAAGAGCTGATGGTGATGCGCGACATCGCGCTGGCCCGGATGACCGGCACCCGAGTGCATTTCCAACACCTGTCGACGGCGGGTTCGGTCGCGATGGTCCGTGCGGCGAAGGCCGGTGGACTCCCCGTCACCGCCGAGGTGACGCCCCATCACCTGTCGCTCACGGACGCGAGCTGCGCGGGCTTCGACCCGGTGTTCAAGGTGCATCCACCCCTGCGGACCGAGGCCGATGTCGCCGCACTCCGCGCCGGGTTGCACGACGGCACGATCGACGCGATCGCCACCGACCATGCACCACATGCGCCCGAGACAAAGGAGCACCCCTTCGACCAGGCGCCTCCGGGCATGCTCGGTCTGGAGACGGCGCTCGCCGTCGTGCTCGCCGATGCCGGCGTGAGCCTCGACCAGGCGGTCGCGCTCCTCAGCTGGCAGCCGGCGGCCATCGCCGGTCTCGCCGATCGGCACGGGCGCCCGATCGCCCCGGGCGAACCAGCGAACCTGGCCGTGTTCGACCCCGAACACAGCTGGACCGTCCGGGGCGCCGAGTCGGCCAGCAACAGCGACAACACCCCCTTCGAAGGTCGGACCCTCAACGGTCGGGTCCGCCACACCATCCATGCAGGAGAACCCGTTGTGATCGATTTCGAGGCAACCCGATGACCCATCGACCGACCGCCGCCGCCCTCGTCCTGGCCGACGGGACCGTCTTCGAAGGTGAGCACCTCGGAGCACGCTCCTCGACGGGTGTCGCCACCGGTGAGGTCGTGTTCAACACGGCTCTCTCGGGGTACCAGGAGGTGCTGACCGACCCGAGTTACGCCGGCCAGATCATCACCTTCACCAACCCCCACATCGGGAACTACGGGATCAACCCGACCGACATGGAACGGGGTCGGATCCACGCCCGCGGCGTGATCGTGCGGGAACTCGCCCGGCGGCACTCGAACTACCGCGCCACCGCCCATCTGAACGACCTGCTCATCGACCAGGGCATCCCGGGCATCGGCGGGATCGACACCCGACGCCTGACCCGCATCCTGCGCGACCGCGGCGCGATCGGCGGTGCGTTCGGTCCGATCGAGGGTGAGGGCGCGGTCGATGAGGCGACCCTGACCGCCGCCGCGGCGGCCGAACCCGGCACCGACGGCATCGATCTCGTCGCCGAGGTGACCATCGACGAGGCCTACACGGTGGCCCAGACCGGCGGGAGCCGGGAGCGTCGGATCGTCGCCTACGACTTCGGCATCAAGGCCACCATGGTCCGCCAACTCGCCGGACTCGCCACCGTGGAGATCGTGCCGGCATCGACGAGTGCCGCCGATGTGCTGGCCCTCGACCCCGACGCCGTGTTCCTGTCGAACGGGCCGGGCGACCCCGAGATGGTGCCATATGCGGCCGAGGCGATCCGTTCCCTGCTGGGGGAGCGGCCGATCATGGGGATCTGCCTCGGCCATCAGCTCCTCTCGCTCGCCGTCGGAGGCGAGATCGAGAAGCTGCCGTTCGGGCACCACGGCGGCAATCACCCGGTGCAGGACCTCGCCACCGGCAAGGTCGAGATCACGGCCCAGAACCACAACTTCGCGGTGATCGCCGACTCGTTGCGGCCCCAGGCCGAGCTGACCCACGTCAATCTGAACGACGATGTCTGTGAGGGCATGAAGGTGCTCGACGCCCCGGCGTTCAGTGTGCAATACCACCCCGAGGCCGGTCCCGGCCCCCACGACTCCCGGTATCTGTTCGAGCAGTTCGCCCAACAGATCGACGCGTTCCGGGCGCCCGCTGCAGGAGGTTCCCGCTGATGCCGAAGCGCACCGACATCCAGTCGATCCTGGTGATCGGCTCCGGCCCGATCGTGATCGGTCAGGCCTGTGAGTTCGACTACTCCGGAACCCAGGCGTGCCGAGTGCTCCGGGAGGAGGGCTACCGCGTGATCCTGGCGAACTCGAACCCGGCCACGATCATGACCGACCCCGAGTTCGCCGACGCGACCTACATCGAGCCACTCGACCGCGAGGTGCTCCGCTCGATCATCGCGGCCGAACGCCCTGATGCACTGCTCCCGACCCTCGGCGGGCAGACCGCACTCAACCTGTCGATGGAGTTGGCCGAGGCGGGCATCCTCGACGAGTTCGACGTCGAGATGATCGGCGCCGTCCCGGAAGCCATCGCGACCGCCGAGGATCGGCACAACTTCAAGGAGGCGATGCTCGAGATCGGCCTCGACGTGCCCCGGTCCGGCATCGCCCACTCGATGGAGGAAGCGCGGGAGGTCGTCGACCGCATCGGCCTGCCCGTCGTCATCCGGCCCGCCTACATCCTCGGCGGCAAGGGCACCGGCTTCGCCTACACCCTCGAGGAGTTCGAGAAGGTCGCCTCGTTCGGTCTCCAGTCGTCGCCGATCAACGAGATCCTCGTCGAGCAGTCGATCAAGGGATGGAAGGAGTTCGAGGTCGAGGTCATGCGTGACGCGGCCGACAACTGCGTGATCGTCTGCTCGATCGAGAACCTCGATCCCATGGGTGTACACACCGGCGACTCGATCACCGTCGCGCCGATCCAGACACTCACCGACGTCGAGTACCAGGAGATGCGCGATCAGGCATTCCAGGTCCTGCGCCGGGTCGGCGTCGAGACCGGTGGATCGAACGTGCAGTTCGCGACCCACCCCGAGACGGGTCGCATGGTCGTCATCGAGATGAACCCCCGCGTGTCGCGATCGTCCGCGCTCGCGTCGAAGGCCACCGGGTTCCCGATCGCGAAGATCGCGGCGAAGCTCGCCGTCGGCTACACCCTCGACGAGATCCCCAACGACATCACCGAGAAGACACCGGCCTGTTTCGAGCCGTCGATCGACTACGTCGTCACCAAGATCCCGCGGTGGGCGTTCGAGAAGTTCCCCGGCACCTCCGGAGTGCTCGGCACCTCCATGCAATCGGTCGGGGAGGTCATGGCCATCGGCCGCACGTTCCCCGAATCGCTCCAGAAGGCGTGCCGCTCCCTGGAGCAGGGCAAGACCGGCCTCAACGCCGATCCGTCCGAGTCCCGCTACGACGCCCTGAGCGACGACGAGCTCGCATCGAAGGCCTTCATCGGGACCCCTGATCGGATCTTCCAGGTCGGTGAGCTGCTCCGTCGCGGCAAGACCGTCGACGAGGTCAACGCCGCCACCGAGATCGACCCGTGGTTCCTCGACCAGATGTCGATGATCACCGAGGAGCGGGCCGCGCTCGAAGCCGCCCGCGACGAGGGTCGCGCGGTCTCGGACCTGACCGCCCGGGAGTGGAAGCGGGCGAAGCAGCTCGGCTTCTCCGATGCGCAGATCGCGTATCTCTTCGACGTCACCGAGGCCGAGGCCCGTCGGCGTCGCCTCGACGCGGGCGTGCGCGTCACCTACAAGACGGTCGACACCTGCGCCGCCGAGTTCGACGCGACGACGCCGTACCACTATTCGACCTACTCCGACGAGAGTGAGGTCCGTCCGGGGGACAAGCCGAAGATCATGATCCTCGGTTCGGGTCCGAATCGCATCGGGCAGGGCATCGAGTTCGACTACTGCTGCGTGCACGCGAGCTTCGCCCTGCGAGACGCCGGCTACGAGACGATCATGGTCAACTGCAATCCCGAGACCGTTTCGACCGACTACGACACGTCGGATCGCCTGTACTTCGAGCCGCTCACCTACGAGGACGTGATGAACGTCGTCGAGGCCGAGAACCCGGTCGGCATCGTGGTGTCCCTGGGTGGTCAGACGCCGCTGAAGCTCGCCGATCAGCTTCCGCCGGAGCTCGTGCTCGGGACCCCACCCGCCTCGATCGACGCCGCCGAGGATCGCGAGACGTGGGCCTCGGTCTGCGACCGGCTCGAGATCCCGCAGCCCCCGGGTGGGACGGCCACCGACCTGGACGGCGCTCGCGCCGTCGTGGGTCGGATCGGCTTCCCCGCCCTCGTCCGTCCGAGCTACGTGCTCGGCGGGCGAGCCATGGAGATCGTGTACGACGACGGCGACCTCAGCCGGGCCATGGAGGCCATGGGTGCGTTCGGATCGCTCGGATCCGAGGGCGGTCTGTCGGCCGAGCGTCCGGTGCTGGTCGACCGCTTCCTCGAAGACGCGATCGAAGTCGACGTCGACGCGATCCGGGATCACACCGGCGAGGTCATCATCGGCGGCGTGATGGAACACATCGAAGAAGCCGGAGTCCACTCCGGCGATTCGGCTTGTGTGCTGCCACCTCCGACCCTCGCCCCCGAGACCGTCACGCTGCTCGAACGCCACGCGGGAGCCATCGCCGCCGAACTCGGCGTGCAGGGCCTGATCAACGTCCAGTTCGCCGTGAAGCGCGCCCGCGGATTGGCCGACCAGGTCTTCGTGATCGAGGCGAATCCCCGGGCGTCGCGCACCGTGCCGTTCGTGGCCAAGGCCACCGGCCGTCCGCTGGCGAAGATCGCTGCCCGGGTGATGGCAGGGGCGACGCTGGCCGAGCTGCGTGACGAGGGTCTGCTGTCGGCCGAACCGGCGACCGGGCACTCTTCGGTCAAGGAAGCGGTCATGCCGTTCAACCGGTTCCCCGAAGCCGATGCGCTGCTCGGACCCGAGATGCGGTCGACGGGTGAGGTCATGGGCATCGACGTCACACCGGGTGTCGCGTTCATCAAGTCGCAGCTGGCGGCTGGCGGCGGCATCCCGCATGTCGGCACGGCGTTCATCTCGCTCGCCGACCGGGACAAGGTCGTCGGTGTCGAGGTCGCCTCGATGCTCGCCGAGCTCGGATGGTCGTTCGTCGCGACCGAGGGCACCGCGGCGGCGTTGACCGAGGCCGGCATCTCCGTGTCCGAGGTCATCGGCAAGGTGCTGGGCACCGGTGTCGAGGCGCCCGACGGCACGTCGTCGGACGCGGAGGTCCCGACGGCGGTCGACAAGATCCAGGCCGGCGAGATCGACCTCGTCGTCAACACTCCCCGCGGGCGCGGGGCTCGGGCCGACGGTGACTACATCCGTACCGCTGCCGCGACGAAGGGTGTGCCGTTGCTGACGACGGTCGCCGCGGCCCGCGCTGCGGCACGGGGCCTCGGTGAGGCCGGCGACCAGCCGTTCACGGTGCGCTCGTTGCAGTCCGTGCTCGGGATCGCCCCCTCGTGATCGGCGCATGGCGATGATCGGGCGTTTGCGGCGACGAGTCGACACCTCCGCGGTCGACACCTCGACCACGATCGGCTCGATCACCCTGCCGTCGCCGGTGATGACGGCGGCCGGAACGGCCGGCCACGGCGCCGAACTGGCCGCCTACAACGACCTCTCGGCCCTCGGTGCGGTGGTGGTGAAGTCGCTCTCGCCCTACCCGTGGGACGGCAACGCTCCGGTCCGCGTCCATGCGACGTGGGCGGGGATGATCAACTCGGTCGGTCTCCAGGGCCCGGGTGTCGAGGGCTGGCGTCGGGATGAGCTGCCCGCGCTGCTCGATGCCGGGGCTCGGGTCGTGGTCTCGATCTGGGGACGCTCCGTCGAGGACTACGCAGAGGCGGCTCGCCAACTCACCGATCTGCCCGACGGTGTCGTCGCGGTCGAGGTGAACATCTCGTGCCCCAACACCGACCACGGCAACCAGCTCTTCGCCCACGATCCGCAGATGACCCGCGACGTGCTCACCGCCACCTCGTCGCTCGACGTGCCCCGATGGGCCAAGCTGTCGCCGAACGTGGGCCCGGGACTGGTCGAGATCGCCGAGGCCTCGCTCGAGGCGGGGGCCGAAGCGTTGACGCTGTCGAACACCTACTTCGGCCTCTCGATCGACCCCCGCACCCGGAAGCCACACCTCGGGCGAGGTGCAGGCGGCGTGTCGGGTCGCGCGATCCATCCGCTGGCGGTGAAGGCCGTCCACGACGTGCACACGGCACTCCCCGACGCCCCGATCGTGGCCGCGGGTGGCGTCGCGACCGTCGAGGACGTGGTCGAGTTCGCTCTCGTGGGTGCCGTCGGTGTGCAGATCGGCACCGCCACCCTCGCCGACCCCGCGACGGTGGGGCGGGTAACCACCGATCTGGAACGCTGGTGTGCAAGCATCGGCCCGCGACGCTTCGACGACCTGGTCGGCGCCGTCGAGATGCCCTGAACAACCAGGAGACGACATGACCGAGAACTTGGCAACCGACGGCCTGCCGGCCGAACTGCGGGAGCGGATGGCTCTGGCCCTCGATGTCGACGACCTGGTGGTCGCGATGCGGTTCGCCCGTGAGCTCGCGCCGTGGTTCGGCATCGCGAAGATCGGCCTCGAGCTCTACACCGCGGCGGGGCCGGATGCGATCGGCAAGATGAACGAACTCGGGTTCGACGTCTTCCTCGACGCGAAGCTCCACGACATCCCGACCACCGTCGGCAAGGCCGGATCCGTCGCCGGTTCGCTCGGGGTGTCGTATCTGACGATGCACGCACACGGCGGTGCGGCGATGCTGCGTGCCGGCAACGAAGGCCTCAAGGAGGGGGCGGCCAACGCCGGCCTCGCCGAGCCCACCGGTCTCGCGATCACCGTCCTGACCTCCGATGCCGACGCGCCCGATCACATCGTGCCCGCCCGGCTCCGGACCGCGGTCGAAGCCGGGTGCGATGGCATCGTGTGCGCCGCGTCGGACCTGAAGGACATCCGTGAGATGGCGCCTCGTACGAAGCGCGTCGTGCCGGGGATCCGGGCCGCTGGTGGCGAGAAGCACGATCAGCCGAAGGCCGTGACGCCGGAGATCGCGCTCGCCGAAGGTGCCGACGTGTTGGTCATCGGTCGCGCCGTCACCCTCGCCGAATCCCCGTCGGCCGCCGCTGCTGCACTGTTCGCCGGTCTCGTCTGACCGACCGTCCACGGGGCGGCCCCGCACCCCCGGTATGCTGGGGGAATGCCAACCCCACCCCAGTTGAGCCCCGAACAGCGCGCTGCCGCGCTCGCCAAGGCTGCGGAGTCCCGACGTGCCCAGGCCGAGGTCAAGGCCAAGCTCAAGATGGGCAACCTGACGTTGCCCGAGGTACTCGAGCTGGCCGACGGTGACGCCGTCGTCGCCAAGATCAAGGTCCTCGCGATCATCGAATCGCTTCCCGGCGTCGGCAAGGTCAAGGCACGCCGGGCGATGGAGGAGATCGGCATCGCCGAATCCCGTCGCCTCGCCGGTCTCGGCGACAACCAGCGCGCCGCCCTGCTCGAGCTGTTCGGGTAGCGGGACCGGCGGCCGGAGCACGATGTCGAACGATCTCGTGGTCGTCGTCTCCGGACCGGGCGGCGTCGGCAAGGGCACGGTCGTCGCCGAGTTGATGGCCGAACACGGCGATGAACTCTGGCTCTCCCGTTCCTGGACGACCCGGGATCAGCGCCCCGGTGAAGCCGACGACGCCTACGTCTTCACGACGCGTGAGGCCTTCGAAGCGCGCCGCGAAGCCGGCGGATTCCTCGAGTGGGCGGAGTTCCTCGGGAACTATTACGGAACGCCCGTGCCCGACGCGGACATCGGGCGGGTCCAGATCCTCGAGATCGACGTCCAGGGGGCTCGCCAGGTGATCGCACAGATCCCCGACGCGTTGTTGATCTTCCTGTCGGCGCCGTCGGCGGACGAGCAGGAAGCACGTCTCCGTCGCCGCGGCGATCCGCCCGAGAAGGTCCAGCAGCGACTCGACAAGGCTCGCGAAGAAGCCGAGGCCGGTCGCGAACTCGGCGCGGTGGAGATCGTCAACATCGACATCTCGGACACCGTCGAAGAGATGTGGCGGGTCATCGACACGGCTCGTCACGGTTGAGGGTCGGCGCTCAAGGCACCGCGCTCCCCGGCCGACATCCCAGGTATGGCCCACACCAGCGATCGTCTCGCGTCCAGTCGACGGCTCCTCGGGCCCGTGCTGGTCGTCACCGGCCTCGCTGTGTCGGGCTGCGCATCGCTCGAACCCCTGCCTTCGTCGGCGGCCTCGGCGCCCGAATCCGTTGCGTTCGATGACGGCGGCAGCGTCGATGGTGCGGCGGCGGAGGCCCCGACCGAGCCCGTGGCCCAGCCAACCGGCGACGCCGGCGGTTCGGCGACCCCGGCGGCGGACGGCGTTGACCCCTCGCCGGCCGACCAGGTGGACACCAGCGCCGTGTCGCTCGCCGCGCTGTTGCCGACGTCCGGCGTGCTCGGACCGAACTGGGTCGGCAACGCCGAGATCGCCTACTCGATCCCGGAGGTCCTGAGCGGAGAGGGCGACTGCGCCGTCGGATTCCGTTCCGACGCCATCGACGTCGTCGACGGTTCCGAGGCCTTCAGCGAGAGCACCGGCACCATCGTCGTGAACAGCGTCGCCGCCCGGCTCGCCTCGAGCGACGCGGCCCAGGCGTTGCTCGACCGGATCGCGGTGCGCGACGCCGTCACCTGCGACGGTGACCCGAACGCGATCGTCTACATCGAGAACCGGGACACCGCCGACGTCGCGTTCAGCTGGTCGATCGACGTGGCCGGCGAACAGGGTCCGCTCGAGACGGGTGTCGTGCTCGTCCGTCGGGGGGACGTGATCATGGTCGGATCAGTGGTCGCGGAAGCCGGGGTGCACGACATCGAGTCCGTGCTCTGGCGAATCGTCGACCATGCCATCGTCGGCCTCGGCTCCTGATCCGCGCCGGTCGGCCGATGGGTCCCGGCAGCCAGCACCGGACCGCGAGTCCGGCGCGCTAGCCTGGCCGCTGCTTCGGAGGTCCAACACCATGTCGATCGAGCACGATTCCATGATCAACCCCGGCGTCGAGGAGCTCCTCGATCGGGTTGGTTCCAAGTTCGCACTCTGCACGGTGGCCGCCTCGCGTGCCCGTGAGATCAACGCCTACTTCGGTCAGCTCGGCCAGGGGCTCGGATCGATGGTGCCGCCGCAGGTCACCTCGGTGTCGCGCAAGCCGCTCAGCATCGCCTTCGAGGAGTTCGGCGCCGACAAGATCGTCGCCGTCCGCCCGGAGCCGCAGCCCGAGGGTTCGGACGACGCATCGTCGGACGACGGTGACGACGCTGCCTGATCCCGCTCCGCTCGCCGGGCGCCGCATCGTTCTCGGCGTCACCGGCGGCATCGCCGCGTACAAGGCCATCGAGGTCTGTCGTCGGCTGGTCGATGCCGGGGCCCATGTCGTACCCGTGTTGACCGATGCGGCTCGCAACATGGTCGGGGAGACCACCTTCACCGCGCTCGCGTCCGAGCCGGTCAAGACGTCGCTCTGGCACGACAGCGAGACCATCCCGCACACCCATCTCGGCCAGACCGCCGATCTCGTCCTCGTGTGCCCCGCGACCGCTCGGATCATCTCCGATGCCCGCACCGGCCGATCGGCCGACCTGCTCTCGGCCACGCTGATCGCCACCGAAGCCCCCGTCGTGTTGTGTCCGGCGATGCACACCGAGATGTGGAACCACCCCGCGGTGCAGGAGAACCTCGCCGTGCTCGCCGATCGTGGTGTGCTCATCGTGCCGCCCGAGTCCGGTCGCCTCGCCGGCGGCGACATCGGCCACGGGCGTCTGGCGGCGCCCGAGACGGTCGTTGCGGCGGTCGTGGACGCCTTGACCGCATCCGCCGATCTCGCCGGACGTCACGTCGTGGTGTCCGCCGGCGGGACCCGCGAGGCGATCGATCCGGTCCGTTTCCTGAGCAACCACTCGAGCGGTCGACAGGGCCACGCCTTGGCGGAACGGGCCGCCGCCCGCGGCGCGCACGTCACCCTCGTCACGACGTCGGCCCTCGAATCGTCCGCAGGGATCACCCGGATCGACGTGAACTCGGCGGCCGAGATGGCCGACGCGGTCAGAGGCGCCGCGACGAAGGCCGACATCGTGATCATGGCGGCCGCCGTCGCCGACTTCCGTCCCGTCACCGTCGCCGATCAGAAGCTGAAGAAGGCCGACGGACTCGAGCAGATCGTGCTCGAGCGGACCGAGGACATCCTCGCCTCGCTCGGCGTGTCGAAGCCGGAGGGACAGGTGCTGGTCGGCTTCGCCGCCGAGACGGAGAACCTGCTCGAGAACGCTCGGGGCAAGCTCGAGCGCAAGCGGGCGGACCTGCTCGTGGCCAACGACGTGTCGGCACCTGATCAGGGCTTTCAGAGCCCGACGAACGCCGTTACGATCCTCGGCGCTGATGGCGTCGTGGCGGAGATCCCTCTGACCAGCAAGTCGGACATCGCTGATGCGGTGCTCGACGCGTCGGTTTCATTGCTGAACCCCTGAGGCCAACGGCCTCTGAACCGCATCGGAGCGCCCGTGAGCGACCAGTTCACCTTCACCTCGGAGTCCGTCACCGAGGGCCACCCGGACAAGATGGCCGACCAGATCTCGGACGCCATCCTCGACGCCCTGCTCGAACAGGACCCCACGTCCCGGGTTGCCTGCGAGACGCTCGTGACGACCGGCCTCTGCATGGTCGCCGGCGAGATCACGACCGAGGCCTATGTCGACATCCCGACGGTCGTGCGGTCGACGATCAACCGGATCGGCTACAACCGCGAGTCCTACGGCTTCGACGGCAACACCTGTGGCGTCATGGTGGCGATCGACGAGCAGTCGCCCGACATCGCCCAGGGCGTCGACGCCTCCGAGGAGGTCCGCTCGACCGGAGCGACCGATGCCGACGACGAACAGGGCGCCGGCGACCAGGGCATGATGTTCGGCTACGCGTGCACCGAGACCGACGTGTTGATGCCGCTGCCGATCCACCTCGCCCACCGCATGGCCGAGCAGCTCGCTGAAGCCCGCCGCGCCGGCACGGTTCCGTACCTCCGCCCCGACGGCAAGACCCAGGTGACGTTCGACTACGTCGACGGCAAGCCGGTCCGCCTCAAGACCGTCCTCATCTCCACCCAGCACGACGACGGCATCGATCGGGACTCGATGATCCGGCCCGACCTCATCGAACACGTGATCCGTCCGGTCATCCCGGAACAGTTCGCCGGCGACGACTACGAGGTCCTCGTGAACCCGACGGGTCGGTTCGTCATCGGTGGCCCGGTGGGCGATGCCGGTCTCACCGGCCGGAAGATCATCGTCGACACCTACGGCGGCGCCGCACGGCACGGCGGTGGAGCGTTCTCCGGCAAGGATCCGTCGAAGGTGGACCGTTCCGCCGCGTACGCGACCCGATGGGTCGCCAAGAACCTCGTGGCGGCCGGCGTCGCCGACCGTTGTGAAGTCCAGGTGGCCTACGCCATCGGGGTGGCCCGACCGGTCTCGGTGATGGTCGAGACCTTCGGCACCGAGAACGTCGATCCCACGAAGATCGCCGGCGCCGTGAACGAGGTCTTCGACCTCCGCCCCGCAGCCATCCTGCGTGACCTCGACCTCCGTCGTCCCATCTTCAGCCAGACGGCGGCCTACGGACACTTCGGCCGGCCCGCCGGTGACTCGTTCACCTGGGAGCGCACCGACCGTGCCGACGACCTGAAGTCGGCACTCGGACTGTGACGTCGCCGGCCCCTCCGGGTCGGACCTGAGCGTGCCCGATCAGCTGGCGCTCGACGGATTCGAGGAACCGTCGAGGGCTGAACCCGACGAACCCGGGATCCCCGACGGGGCCCGGGTCGTTCGTGTGCTCGCCGACGTGTCGGGAATCGACGACAAACACTTCGACTACCTCGCCCCGCCGGCCTGGGCCGACCGGGTGCGTGTGGGATCGATGGTGCGGATGGACCTGCACGGTCGGCGTGTGGCCGGGTGGGTCGTCGCCGTCGACGTGGATCCCCCCGACGGGGTGCGCCTCCGGACGCTCACGAAGCTGTCCGGAGTCGGGCCACCGGCGGCGGTGATCGATCTCGCTCGCTGGACCGCCCACCGATGGTCCGGTCGGCATCGGGCCGTGCTCCGATCGGCGTCCCCGCCGTCGATGGTGCCGTCGTGGCCGTCGCCGCCCCGATCGCAGCCCACGCTGCGCCCCGGCGCCGGTGACCCACAGGTCGCCGAACTGCTCGAAACCGACCGGGCCGATCGGCCGGGAGTGGTGGTGGTGCGCCGCGGGCCCGGCACCGATCTGGCGGTGATCCTCGACACGGCGGCCCGGTACGGCGCCGTGCTGGCGATCACGTCGAACGCCGTCGAGGCCGGCTCGCTCGGGTCGCGTCTCCGCCGGCTCGGCCACCGCGTCCACCGGTATCCCCAGCAGTGGGCGGGTGGGACGACGGGAGGGATCGTCGTCGGCACGCGGTCGGCGGTCTGGGCGCCGATGGCCGGCCTCGCCGCGATCGTCGTCCTCGATGAGCACGACGAGTCGCTCCAGGAGGAACGGAACCCGACCTGGCACGCCCGCGACGTCGCGATCGAACGGGCTCGGCGCAACGAGGTGCCCTGCCTGTTGGTGTCGTCGGTGCCGAGCGCCGCGGCGCTGCACGGCGCCGATCGGGTGCTCGTGTCGGACCGATCGACCGAACGGGCGGCGTGGCCGCTCACGATCGTGGCGGACCGTCGCGAGGAGGATCCGGGACGCGCCGGTCTGTTCTCCCCGGCGCTGGTGGATGCGATCCGCGGCGGCGGCCGGGTGATCGCCGTCCTGAACCGAACGGGTCGAGCGACCATGCTGTCGTGCCGGAGCTGCGGTGAGCTGGTCCGCACCGAAGACGGCGAGCACCTCATGGTCGAGGCCGAGGGTCGGCTGGTCTCCCCGGCGACGGGGGAGGAGCGGCCCATGATCTGTGCCAACTGTGCCGGGACGACGCTGAAGCGTCTGCGGCTGGGGGTCTCCCGGGCGGCCGAGGAGCTCGCCGCCCTCGCCGGCGAGCCGGTGGCCGAGGTCACCGGTGCCGGAGGCCTGCCCGACACCCGGATCGTCATCGGCACCGAGGCCGTGCTCCACCGGGCGAGCCAGGCGGGTGTCGTCGCGTTCCTCGACTTCGACGGCGAACTCATGGCGAGTCGTTACCGGGCGGCCGAGCAGGCCCTGGCCCTCGTGGCCCGGGCGGCGCGGTTGGTGGGGGGACGTGACGGCGGTGGTCGACTGGTCATCCAGACCCGCATGCCGGAGCACCGTGTGATCCGGGCGGCGGTGACTGCCGACCCCGGTGGGTTCACTGAGGCCGAGATGATGATCCGCACTGCGGCGGGGTTGCCGCCGGTCGCTGCCCTCGCGGTGATCTCCGGTGCGGGTGCCGCCGAGATGGCGGACATGCTCCGGGACGTGGAGGCCAGGGTCATCGGTCCGGACGACGAGGGTCGTTATCGCATCGGCGCTCCGTCATGGGATGAGCTGGCCGATCGCTTCGACCTGATCGACCGTCCGACCGCACGGGTTCGGATCCAGGTCGACCCACCCCGGATCTGACAACCCCCGCTCCGCTGGCATCGCACGGGGCCAGCGGCGATGATCCTGCGATGTCTGCCATCGCATCCGACCCGTTCGCCGAGACCGATGACGTGGTGGTCGCAGGGCCGGCCGGTCAGCTCGCACATCGGTCGGCTGTCGAGCATCTCGAACGACTCGCTCCGAAGCTCTGGAGTGTCGGCGACAAGGCGTGGTGTGTGGTCGGCAACGGGTTGTCGAACCAGTCGTTCGTCGAGGGGCCCGAGGGGCTGATCGCGTTCGACTCCGGTGAGTCCGTGGAGGAGATGGCCGAGGCGCTCGCGCTCGTGCGGACCGCGACCGAGGCCCCGATCGCCGCGGTCGTCTACACCCACTTCCACTACGTCGGCGGCACGACGGCGGCGCTCGCCGAGGCGCGGGACCCCGAGGCCGTGCCGATCATCGGACACGCCGGCATCGTCGGAAACCTCGCTCGTCAGGCCGGTGAGGTGAACCCCAAGGCCCGCCGCGGGCTCATCCATCAATTCGGCATCCGTCTGCCCGACGACGGCCCGGACGGGCTGTTGCACGCAGGTCTGGGCCTCACCTTCCGTCATGGCCGGCATGCGCCGTTCACCAACGGCTTCGTCCCGCCGTCGGTGACCTTCGACGAACCGACCCGGATGACGATCGCCGGACTCGACGCCCACCTGATCCCCGCTCCGTCCGACGCGGACGACTCCATCCACATCTGGTTGCCGGAACTCGGGATCGCGGTCGACAACATCTGCTGGCCGACGCTGTTCAACGTCTTCGCGATCCGCGGTGAGGAGTACCGCGACCCCCGGATCCTGCTGCGGGGTCTCGATGGGCTCCGATCATTCGGGGCCGACCACCTGCTCGGCACGCACGGTCCACCGATCTCGGGCGCCGAGACCGTCGACGCCGCGCTGCTCGACAGCCGCGACGCCATCCAGTTCCTGTGGGATCAGACGGTGCGCGGGATGAACAAGGGGTGGTCGACCGATCGGATCGCCGCCGAGGTCTCGCTGCCTCCCCGGTTCGACCGGAGCTACGTGACGCAGCGGTTCTACGGCGTCGTGGAGCACCACGTGCGGCAGATCCACAACGGCCTGGTCGGGTGGTTCGACGAGGACGCCGCGAATCTGTTCCGACTGGCCCCGGCTGACCGGGCGGCACGACTCGTCGACGGCTTCGGCGGGGCCGAGGTCGTCCGCACGGCGATCGACGAGGCCCTCGCAGATCCCTGCGCCGGCGACGATCTCCGCTGGGCGCTCGAGTTGTCGTCCTGGCTGGTGCCCGACCCGTCGGCTGGCGAGCCGGCCGACCGGCATCGGCAGGCAGCGGTGCTCCGTCGCATGGCGCAGCGCACCACGGCGGCCAACATCCGCAACTGGTGCCTCACCCGGGCACTGGAGCTGGAGGGCACCCTCGACCTGCGGAACCTGCGCAGCCATCGCCTCGGTCGGCGTGAGGCCGCGACCCTCGGCACCGGTGCGCTGGGCGTGCTGCGGGTCATGCTCGATCCGGAGGCTTCGGCCGACGCCGACCTCCACGTGGCCGCCGTCGTCGACGGCGAGCGGGTCGGTCTGCACGTGCGGGGCGGGGTCGCCGTGCCGACCGATGGTGACGGAGCCGACGTGACCGTCACCCTGGGCGCCGACGACGCCGCAGCATGGTGGTCGACCGCCGAACCGACGCTCGCCGACCTCGTGTCGGCCGGCCGGGCCATCGTCGAGGGCGACGCCGCGGGCCTCGGTTTCTTCCCGTCGTGGTTCGATCACCCGGCGCTGTGACCCGCGCGCTTGCCGGAATTGCCCCCTGGAAGCGACACATCGTGTCGTCTCCATCTGGGATTTCGCTCAGCGGGTGAGGCGTTGCCGGCTCGCTTCGTAGAAGGCGACCGTGCCGGCCTGGGCGACGTTCAGGCTGCCGACCTTGCCGAGCTGGGGCAGGAAGGCGACGTCGTCGAGCACGGCGAGCGTGTCTTTCTTGATGCCTCGGTCCTCGTGGCCGACCACCAGGCAGATCGACGGGCCGAGATCCAGTTCGTACATCGGGACGGCGTCGTCGGTCAGCTCGATGCCGACCACTCGGAAGCCGGCGGCGCGGGCGGCGACGACCGCGTCGGGTCCCGACGCCGCGCGCTCCCACTCGAGGAACCGGTCGCAGCCGAGCGCCGTGCGGGCCACCTTCGGATCGCCCGGGTCGGGAGTGGGGTCGACGGCCCAGATGCGTTCGGCCCGATAGGCCGCCGCCGACCGGATCAACGCACCGACGTTGTAGGGCTGCTGCACCCCGTCGAGGATCAGCGAGCAGCGGAGATCCGATCGGCGTCGCCAATCACGATGGAGCCGCTTGAGCTCGGTCGGGGAGAGGTTCCGGCTCACGAGGTGACCCCGGGGTGATCGTCATCGGAGAACGGCGCGACATCCAGGAGCCGGAATGCCTTGCGCGAACCCCGCCGGTGCGTCGCGTGGCCCTGCTCGGCCAACCAGCGTTGCAGGGAGTCCGCACCCAGGTGCTTCTGCACCACCAGATGGGCCGAGCCGGTCGGCGCCAGCCGGGCCAGCCATGTGAGCAGCAGGTCGTGCAGCGTCGCCTTGCCGACTCGGATCGGCGGATTCGACCAGATGCGATCCACGACGACGGCGAGGTCCCACTCGTCGGGATGTCGGACCTCGACATTCTCCAGACCGAGGGTCCGGGCGTTGGCTGCGGTCAGCGCCCGCGCCCGTTCGTTCACATCGATCGCCCACACCGTCGCATCGGGATGACGGGTCGCCAGCGCGATCGTGATGGGGCCGTACCCGCATCCCAGGTCCACGAGGTGCCGGTCGCCGGGCACCGGGGCGGGCCCGTCGAGCAGGAGGAAACGGGTCCCGATGTCGACGGCGCCGGCGGAGAAGACGCCGCGGTCGGTGGCCAGCTCAGCGGTCAGATCGGGCAGCGCGAGGGTGACCGTGCCCGGCGCCGACGGGACCGTCGGCCGGTCGTCGAAGTAGTGCGCCGGACCCGGCCCCGATGTGGAGGTGTTCTGCTGCCGTGGCACCGGCCCGACGGTAGCCTCGGACCATGAACTCCCCGTACAGCGTGCGCATCGTCGGCGACCCGGTCCTGCGGTCCGTCGCGGAGGAGGTCACCGACATCGACGGTCGGCTCGTCAAGCTCGCCGACGACATGTTGGAGACGATGTACGCCGAACCCGGGATCGGTCTGGCCGCACCACAGATCGGTGTCGGTCGTCGATTCTTCGTGTACGACATCGGCGAGGGGCCGAAGGCGCTCGTCAATCCCGTGATCCAGGAGAGCCGGGGTGAATGGACCTTCGACGAGGGTTGCCTGTCGGTCCCGAACATGTCGTTCGAGATCGTCCGCCCAAAGGAGATCCACATCACGGGCTACGACCTCGACGGCAACGAGGTGTCCCTCGAAGCCGACGAGTTGCTCAGCCGACTGTTCCAGCACGAACTCGACCATCTCGACGGTGTACTGCTGCTCGACCTGCTCGACGACGACACCCGCCGCGACGCGATGAAGGTGCTGCGGGACCGTGAACTCGAGGCGGCGATGAAGGCGCCCGAGCCGAAGAAGCGGAAGCTCGGCGGTCTCAGTCTTCCGTGATCGGGCTCGCCCGGCCATGACGACGTCCGAACCCACCGGAGAGCTCGTGCTCCCGACGATTCCCGACCGCATCGAGCGCGTCGTGTACTTCGGCACACCCGGCCTGGCCGTGCCGCCACTGCGAGCGCTCGTCGACGCCGGTGTCGAGGTCGCACTCGTCGTGTCCCGAGCCGACGCCAAACGGGGCCGGGGCGGGAGCCTCCAGCCGTCACCGGTCAAGGCAGCGGCTCTCGAGCTCGGTCTCGAGGTCACCGACGACCCGATGCATGCCCGTGACGTCGGCGCCGACCTCGGTGTGGTCGTCGCCTACGGTCGTCTCCTCAAGCGCCCGTTGCTGGACGAGCTGCCCATGGTGAACCTGCACTTCTCGCTCCTGCCACGTTGGCGGGGAGCGGCGCCCGTCGAGCGAGCCCTGCTCGCCGGCGACACCGAGACCGGTGTCTGCCTGATGGCGATCGAGGAAGGCCTCGACACCGGTGGGGTCTACCGGCGCGCGACGACCCCGATCGACGAGACCGACACCCTCGGGTCGCTGCGCGGCCGGCTCGTCGAACTCGGTGTCGGCCTGCTGGTCGACGCCGTGACGTCGGGGTTCGGGCCGGCGGAGCCGCAGCTCGGCGAACCCGTGCACGCGGCCAAGATCGACAAAGCCGAATTGCGACTCGATCCCGACCGCGGTGCCGCGGATGTGTCACGACGGATCCGTCTCGGCGGCGCATGGGCGGAGTTCCGGGGCCAGCGGCTGAAGATCTGGGAGACCGCGGCTGGCGTCGTGCCCCTCCCGCCGGCCGCGCCCGCCGTCGGCTCGCTGGACGATCTCGTGTGGTGGTGTCGCGACGGCGGACTCCGTCTCCGGACCGTCCAGCCCGAGAACCGCGCCCGCATGGACGCCGCCGCGTGGGCCAACGGGGCACAGCCCGGCCCCGAGGACCGACTCCGATGAGCGGCGGGCCGGCCAACCCCGGAGTGGCGGTGCGACGCGTCGCCGCGGACGCACTCGACCGGATCGACGCCGGGGGTGCCTACGCCAACCTGGTGCTCGGCGAGATCCTCGATCGGGCGAAGCTGGAACGGCGTGACGCCGCACTCGTGACCGAACTCGTCTACGGCTCGACCCGCATGCGGCGAGCCCTCGATCACCGCATGGCTCCCTTCCTCTTCGACGAGTTGGAGCCCCGCGTGCGGAATCTCCTCCGACTGGGCGTCTACCAACTCGATCACACCTCGATCCCGAGCCACGCCGCGGTCGACGCCACGGTCGGGGCCGCCCCGAAGCGGGTCCGGAACCTCATGAACGCCGTCCTGCGACGCGTGGATCGGGCCGAGATCGTCTACCCGTCCGACGCCGTCGCCTGGAGCTACCCCGACTGGATCGTCGAGATCCTCCGCGAGGATCTGGGCCGGGACGACGCCGATGCGTCGTTGCTCGCGATGAACGAGCGGGCGTCGACCCACACCCGGGACGACGGGTACGTGCAGGACCGCGCCTCGGCCGTCGTCGTCGACGCTCTGGAGATCCAGGCGGGGGAGCGCGTGCTCGACCTGTGCGCCGCCCCCGGCGGCAAGGCGACCGATCTGGCGGCACGCGGGGCCATGGTCTGGGCATTCGACCGTCGTCCGAGCCGAGTCCGGCTCCTCGAGCGCAACATCCGCCGGCTCGATGCCGCGATCCCGGTCGGGCTCGCCGATGGCGCCGCGCCGCCGATTCGGCCCGGGAGCATGGACGCCGTGCTGGTCGACGCGCCGTGCAGCGGACTCGGAAGCCTGCGACGACGGGCGGACGCCCGCTGGCGGATCGATGCCGACGCTCCCGACCGGCTGGGGCGGCTCCAGGCGGATCTGGTCGTCGCAGCCGCCGACACCCTTCGATCCGGTGGCCGGCTCGTCTATTCGGTGTGCACGCTGACCCGCTCCGAACTCGACGACGTGGCGGTCGCGGTCCTCGAGCGTTGCCCCGAGCTCGAGCCCGTCGAACCGCTTCCCGGAGCGGATCGGATCGACGCGAGCGGTCCGGCGGCCATCGCCCGACTTCTTCCGGGCGACAACGACGGTATGGGCGTCGTGCGATTCCGCCGTCGCTGAAGCGATTCGACGTCATCAACACTCAAGATTCGGGGACGACCGGCCGATCTGGACCAAGCGGGCGAAGCCGCCCGCGCGGTGCAGGGAGGCGTCGTGTACAACCGGCTATCCATTCGGCAGCGGCTCTGGTTGCTCGTGCTCGGTCCGATCGCTCTGGTGATCGGCATCGGCTTCTGGCAGAGCGCCCTGGCCACGGCAACAGCGAGTGCTGCCGACCTCGTCGTCGACCAGGTCAACGAGACCGCCCCTGCGGCGGCATTCATCCACGAGCTTCAGGCCGAACGTGACCTGGCGGTTCGAGGTGTCGCGACCGGCGACATCGGGGCATTCGACGCGCAGAACTCCCGCACCGACGCCGCCGGTGGTGCGCTCGGCGACAGCTTCATCGCCGCCATCGACGCCGAACTCGGCGCCTTGGTGGACGTCCGGGCCACGGTCCGGGGCGGAAGCTCCGACGTCGTCGCGGCCATGTCGGCCTATGACGGGCTGATCGACGGCATCGTCGGGTCCGTCGGCGCCGCCATGCTCGACGCCGGCGCCGACCCGATCGAGGTTGCACCGCTGCTCGACCTCCAGGCCGCCAAGCGTGCTGCGGCCGAGCAACGGAGCGTCCTGCTCGCCGGGCTCCTCGCCGGTGAGCTCGATGCCGGCACCGCGGAGCGCCTCGCCGAACTCGAAGCCGTCGAGACGACCGCGCTCGAACGATTCGCCGTCACCCGACCGGCGATCGCGGCACCCCTGCGCGGTTCGGCCGACGCCGTCGATGAGCTCCGGCTCCAGATCCTCGGCGCCGATGCCGACGCCGTCGCGATCGATGCCACGACCTGGCAGTCGGTCGCCGACGAACACGTCGATGCCATGCGAGGGGCTGAGGTCGAGGCGGTCCAGGCCGTCGTCGACGACGCCACGGCTGCGGCGGGCGAGGCCTCGTCCTCCCGCTTCATCGTGTTGGGCGTCGCCGCGGTCCTGATCGCCGCACTGGTCGGTGGCGCCCTCACGCTGGGTCGTTCGATCACCCGTCCGATCGCCGAACTGGCCGGCCTCGCCCGCAAGCTCGCCGCCGAGGATCTGCCCGATGCCGTCACCGCCGCGGCGGACCCGCTCGCTCCGCAGCCGCAGCTCGATCCGATCCGGGTCGACACCGGTGGTGAGGTCGCCGAGTTGGCGGCGGCACTCGAGACCGCCCGGTCGACGTCGGTGAAGCTCGCACGCGAGCAGGCCGATCTCCGTCTGCAGTCGTCGCAGACCTTCGCCAACCTCGGTCGACGAAACCACAATCTCATCTCCCGCCAGCTGGGCCTGATCGATGCTCTCGAGTCCGAAGAGCACGACCCCGAGCGTCTCGATCGGATGTTCCAGCTCGACCACCTCGCCTCCCGCATGAAGCGGAACGCCGAGTCGCTGATGGTGATGGCCGGTGAACACGGCGGACGCGAGGCGAACGAACCGATGCCTCTCGTCGACGTCGTGCGCTCGTCGCTGTCGGCCATCGAGGACTACACCCGTGCCTCGATCCGCAACCTCGAGCCGGTCGAACTGGCTCCCGGTGCGGTCGCCGACGTCGTGCACATCGTGGCCGAACTCCTCGAGAACGGCACGCACTTCTCGCCGCCCTCGACCCAGGTCGAGATCTTCGGTGGTTGGTACGAGGAGTCCTATCTGGTGGCCGTGGTCGACCACGGCATGGGTATGACGCCCGAGCAGCTCGAGTCGGCCAATCAACGCATCCGGACGGCCTCGACCGCCGCCGCCGGGGCCGCCGCCGGTCGAAGCCTCGGCTTCGACGTGATCGGGCGCCTCGCGGGCCGGCAGGGGCTCAACGTCCGTCTCTCGCCGACTCCGAACGGCGGTGTGACCGCAGCGGTCGCGCTGCCGGCGTCGCTCGTGACCACGATCAGCCCGGCGTCGCACGTCGGCCTGACCATGGACTCGACGGCCTCTCCGATGCCCCCGGTCGAGATGCCCGGCGTCGCGTCCATGGCCGAGGCGACGGCGATGCCCGCGTCGCAG
>JAHDCV010000116.1 GCA_020629695.1 Acidimicrobiales bacterium
GCGGCCCAGTCGAACTCGTCGGGGCCGGGCATGTTGGTGCCGCCCTCGCGGAGGCCGGCCGCACCGTCGAGCCCCTCCCGGAGGATGTCGATCTGACCGAGATGGCGGTTGATCTCGGTGGCGAGATGCACGGCGATGCGATGGAGCGTGACTGCGCCGGCATCACCCCACCAGGGCACGTGTCCGGGCTGGTCGAGGGGTAGGTCGATGAGGGTCTGGGTCAGATGGGCCTGCGCAGCGTCGAGCAGCGCCATGATCTGGTCGACCGATTCGTCCGCTGCGACGTACATGTCCCAGAACGCATCGTTGTCGTCCGATGCGTCGCCCCGGTCGTGTGGCCGGTCGAACGTCTCGGCCATGTAGCCGAGCTCGACCCAGGCCACGTGCTTCACGATGCCGAGGAGGCTCGTTCCGGTGGGCGTGAGCGGACGCCGCAGGTCGTAGTCCGAGAGTCCGTCGAGCTTCCACCGCATCGCGTGATGGGCCACCTCGAGGTAACGGATCAGCGTGCCGGCCGGAGAGTCGATGTCCATCAGCCGAGTGTCGCGCGGCGGTGTGACGCCGTGGGCTGCTCGAACCTGCGGCGTGTGGCATCGATCACTCGTTCGGAGCTGGTTCCGTCGGTGTCCTAGGTTGCGGAGATGCGGGGATCGGGAGGGCACGGCACACGGCTCGCTGCCCTGCTTCGTGTCGACATCGTCGGCTCGACCGCGACGCTCACCCACGAGGGACTCGGTGCGGCGGTCGCGCAGCGACACGAGTTGATGGCCGTTGTCGAGCAAGCGCTCGTCGGCGTGGAGGGATCCATCGTCTCCACCGAGGGTGATGGCGCGGTGCTCGCGTTCGTCTCAGCGGTCGCGGCGTGCGAGACCGCGCTCGAGCTCCGCAGCCGATTCGATGCCTCGCCGACGTGCACCGTGCGGCTGGGGCTCTCGCTCGACGAAGTGGCCGTCGATCCGGCTGGCGTATTCGCTGGTCTCGCGTCGACCGACCTGCGACGTCTCGACCGCCTCGAACGCGAAGCCGGGCCCGGTGAGGTCCGAGTCGATGAGCTGGTCGTCCTGGCGACCCGTGCCGTGCGCGAGGTCGACCTCGGCGAGCCCAGCGACGACACGATCGGTGCCCCGCTGGTGTCGATGGGCGGTGACCGTGCCGGTCGGCCGACGGCGCTCGCCAGCGTGGTCTTCACTCGGATCGACGGTCCGCCCGACCTCGTCTCCGTGGCGCTCGATCGGATCGACGAGGTGATGATCGACGGTCGCGTCATCGACACCCACGGTGCCGGCCACGTCGTGGTGTTCGAGTCCTGCCAGGCCGCGGTCGCCGCAGCGCGCGACCTCCATGCCCTCGCGGCCGATCTGAGCGCCCGCGCCGGTTCCGCGGCCCCGGTGCATGCAGGTGTGTCGATCGCGGTCGGCGAGATGCTGCGCGACGGCGACGATGAGTTCGGTGGCGCCGTGGTCGAGGCGGCGCGACTACTCGAGCTGGCCGGCGACGCCACCGTCTTCTCCGACGCCGTCCGGGTCATCGCCGGCGAGCTCGCCCGCGACGCCGTTCCCCTCGGCGGTCACCAGCTGAAAGGGCTGCCCGGCATGGTGGCGGTGCATCGGTTGGCATCGACCGGTGCGGCTCGACCGCTCGTCGAACTGCCCGCCGTCTTCCGCCGCGACCAGCGTTTCGGCTTGGCGGGTCGAGGTGGTGATCTCGGTGCACTCCGCGCCGCCTGGGCCGACGTTGTCGCCGGCGATCTCCGCGGCGTCGTCGTCTCGGGGGAGGAGGGGGTCGGCAAGACCCGCTTGGTCCGGGAGCTCGGGCGGGAGGTCGTGGGTCGCGGTGCGACCGTGCTCTACGGCGCCTGCGATGAGGACCTCCGTCGTCCGTACGGCCCGATCGCCATGGCGCTGCGAGCAGCGGTCGATCTCGACCCCGGAGTCACCGAAGCGGTCCGCGATCGTGTCGGTCCGCTGTTGCCGGTGTTCGGGCAGCCGTCGCCGGGCGCCGGCGGCGACCTCGACCGCCTCGACGTCTTCGACGCGATCGTCGCCGTACTCCGTCGTCTGGCGGAGGTCCGCCCCGTGCTCCTCGTCGTCGATGACGTGCAGTGGGCCACACCCGACTCGATCGAGATGATCGAGCACCTCCTGTCGGACCGGACCCTCGGACGGGTGATGGTCGTCGCGCTGAGCCGTACCGAGGGCCTCGACGGCGACGCCGTCGCTCGGCGGCTCTGGCGCTCCACCCGCACGCTCCACCGGGTCGTCAACCACCGGCTCGACCGACTCGAGGTCGACGACGTCGTCGGCATGCTCGAGTCACGCGCCGGGGCGGAGTTGGCTGGCGACGAGCTCGCCTTCGCCCGCCAGATCACATTGGTGACGGGTGGGAACCCACTCTTCGTCGAGGAGCTCATCGTGCACCTGGTCGCCACCGACGTGCTCGTGCACGGCCGTCGGTGGAAGCTCAACGTCGGTGTCGACGACATGCTGCTGCCCGACACCCTGGTTGACCTGATGGCCCATCGTCTGTCACGCCTCGGCGCGGACGCAGTGCGGATCCTCTCGGTCGCCGCCGTGGTCGGTTCGACCTTCGACGTCGGGCTGGTGGCTGCCGTCGCCGGCCGCGCCGTCGACGACGTGCTCGACGCCGTCGATGACGCTGTGGTCGCCGGCCTGCTCCACGAGGTGGACGCCGACGATCGGATCGGGTTCAGCGACGAGCTGAGCCGGGCAGCGCTGCTGCGCGACGTCCGCGCCGCCCGACGCTCGCGCTGGCATCGTCAGATCGCCGAGGCCCTCGAGGTCAGCGGTCCCGACGCGATCGACGAGCTGGCCCATCACTGGAATCGGGCCCACGGCGATGATGCGCCGGCACGTGCGGCCCGCTATCTGCTGGCCGCTGCCGACCGGGACATGGCGTCGGCGGCGTGGGAGTCGGCCGCCGCCCGACTCGAGCGGGTACTGGAGGGGCTCGATGGAACCGAGGCCGGCGCCATCGACCGTGGCGAGGTGTGTTACCTCCTCGGCTCGAGCCGTCGCATGCTCGGCGACGGCCGTCACCGGCACGACCTTCTCGCCGCAGCACGCCATGCGCGAACCCGGGGCGATGCCGACCTGCTCGCACGGGCGGCGATCGCCATGATGCGCCCGGGGTCCTGGTATCCGGAGGCGGGGATCGTCGACGAAGAGATCGTCCAGCTCTGTGAGGAAGCCCTGCTGCTGCTTCCCGGGGACGATCGGTTGCGGGCGAAGGTGCTCGCGGTGCTCGCGATCAACCTGACGTACGACGAGGACGTCGATCGATGCCGGTCGCTCGTCGCCGAGGCCCAACGACTGGCCCGGGAACGCCACGACCTCGATGCCATCGGCACGACGATCGCTGCGGAGCTCATCGCCATCCAGGATCCGGAGTTGTTCGAACATCGGGCCGAACTCGCCGGCGAGCTCCATCGGATCGGGCGACTGCTCGACAGCCGGGCGCACCGATTCACCGGTGGGTTCTTCCTCGCGTGCGAGCACCAGCACCGGGGCGAGGTCTCCGAGGCGGAGGTGTACGTCGAAGAGCTGCGGGAGATCGCCGAGTCGACCCGGTCGTACTGGTACCGCTACCTGGTCGCCCACTTCGACACGATGCTCCTCATCGCACGACGTGACCCGGCCGCCCGTGCGGCGGTGGCCGATCAGAGCGCCCGAGCGGAGAAGGCGCCCGTCGACGGGTTCGGTCCGTCGGTGATCCAAGAGGCCGCGATCGCACTCGCCGACGGGACGCTGGCCGAGATGCTCAGCCCGTTCGGTGCGGCGATGGATCAGTTCGGCCACGTCGACCAGTGGGCGAAGAAGTGGAATCACCCCGTGGCTCGGGCGCTGCTCGAGACGGGCGACGTCGAAGCGGCGTTGCCGATCGTCGAACTCCAGCCGGTGCCCGATCGCGACTGGTACTTCGTGTCGGGGGTCTGCAACCTCGCCTGGATCGGGCTCCACCTCCGCTCGGAGCGGTTCTGCGACCTGGCGATCCAGCAACTCGCTCCGCACCGCAGGAGGTTCGCGATCATCGGGCTCGGGATCTGCGTGAGCGGCAACGTGTCGACGGCGCTCGGTCAGGCCTACCTCGGGCTCGGTGCCGTCCGCCTCTCGCTCGACTACTTCCGGGAGGGCATCGAGGTCGCCGATCGCGCCGGTTTCCCGTACTTCGCCACCGAGGCCCGCCGGTATCTCGCTGGAGCGTTGCTCCAGCTCGATCCGAGCGACCCTGACGTCGCGGACCTGCTGGAGCGGGCCGAGGCCGACGCGCGCCGCTACGAGTTCGCGGTCGAGCTGCGGGAACTGATCGAACTCCGGGAACGGCGCGAGCGAATCACCCGAGCGAGCTGAGTTGGCCATGGAACGACGAAGCCCCCGAACCTGTTGGCTCGGGGGCTTCGGCGCTGTGCGCCCTCGGCAGGATTCGAACCTGCGCACACGGCTCCGGAGGCCG
>JAHDCV010000042.1 GCA_020629695.1 Acidimicrobiales bacterium
TGTTCCGTCGCAGCTGGCTGCTGTGCCCTCGCAGCTCGCCGCTGTGCCCTCGCAGTTCGAGAAGGCCGTCGCCGACGCCCGGACCCAGATCGCCGGCATGGCACCCGCCACCAAGGCCGACCTCGCTGCGGTCGAGACCAAGCTCGACGAGCTGGCGAAGAAGCCGGCCGCCAAGCCCGCGGCCCGCAAGGCCCCCGCCAAGAAGGCGCCGGCCAAGGCCGCCGCCAAGCCGGCAGCGAAGAAGGCTCCGGCCAAGAAGGCGCCGGCCACGAAGGCCTGATCCCGCTGGGCCCGCCGCGGCGAGCCCGTCCACGAGTCGCCGTGAGGCGATCCGCCCGACCGACCCTCCCCCTGTCGGTCGGGACCCTCGATGCCCGAACCTCCGGTTCGGGCATCGACGCGTTCCGCTGTGGTTGTCGCTGACGCCGCGAGGCCGCAGGCTGGCTGGGATGGCACGCCGACGGCTGGATCTCGAACTCGTGCGCCGGGGGCTCGCCCCGAGCCGGGAGGCCGCGAGGCGGCTCATCGACGAACGTGGCGTGCTCGTCGGTGGTGCGATCGCGATGAAGGCCGCCCGGCAGGTCGACGGAGCCGAGGCGATCGAGCTGATCGCGCCGCCGCCGCCGTTCGTCAGTCGTGCCGGGGGGAAGTTGGCCTCCGCGCTCGATCGGTTCGGGATCGACCCTGCAGGCGCCCGCTGCCTCGACGCAGGATCATCGACCGGAGGCTTCACCGACTGCCTGCTCCAACGTGGCGCGGCCTCGGTGGTCGCCGTCGACGTCGGCACCCACCAGCTCCACGAGAAGCTGCGACGTGATCCGCGAGTCACCGTCCGGGAGCAGACCGACATCCGGAAGGTGACCGACGAACCACCGTTCGACCTCACGGTCACCGACGTGTCGTTCATCTCCCTCACGAAGGTGATGGCCGCGCTCGTCGCCTTGACCGCAGAAGGCGCCGACCTCGCCGTTCTCGTCAAGCCACAGTTCGAGGCCGGCCGGGAGGAAGCGTCCCGGGGTCGTGGCGTCATCGCCGATCCGGCGATCTGGCGCCGCGTCCTCGATGAGGTGTCGGAGAGCGCGTCGGGGCGCGGGGCTGCCATGCTGGACGTCATGGTCTCCTCGGTCCCCGGAACGAACGGCAACATCGAGTTCGTGATGCATCTCCGCCGGGGTGGCGTCGCACTGACGCCCGAGGCGGCGGCGACCCGGTTCGACGCCGTCGTCGACGAAGCGATCGTGGTCGCCGGTCTCGAGATCGAGGACCCGGCATGAGCATCCTCGGTATCACGGTCCATCACCATCGACCCGAAGTGGTCGAGCTCGCGAACCAGGCCATCGCCTGGGCATCGGACCGAGACGTCGGGGTCCGCCTCCCCGAGACCGATGCCGCCCTGATCGGGCGCCCGGATCTCGGCGTGGCCGAGGCCGATCTCGCCGTGCACGGCGGCCGCGTGCTCGACGGATGCCTGTCGTTGGGAGGTGACGGCACGATGCTGCGTACCTCGGCCCTGGTGGCCCGCCATGGTGTACCGGTGCTCGGTGTCAACGCGGGGCAGCTCGGCTATCTGACCGAGGTCGAACCCGAGAGGCTGCTGGAGACCCTCACCGCATGGCACGGCGGAGAGCTCTCGATCGAGGAGCGGATGCTCGTCGACGTGTCGGTGCGTTGCGGCGACGGGTCGGCGCGACATCTCGGCCTCGCGCTCAACGAAGCGGTGGTCGAACGGGGTGAGTCGGGTCGGACGGTCCGGTTGTCGGTCGACATCGACGATCAGTTCTCGCCGACCTATCTCGCCGACGGACTGATCATCGCGACGCCGACCGGGTCGACCGCCTACTCGATGTCGGCGGGTGGTCCGGTCGTCGCTCCCGACTTCGCCGCACTGTTGTTGACCCCGGTCGCGGCCCACTCGGTGTTCGACCGGACCCTGGTGCTCAAGCCGGACACGACGGTGGGGGTGCGGGTCGAGGGGTATCGAGGTGCGGTGGTGACGATCGACGGCGTCCCGGTCGGATCGGCCGCCCCCGGCGACACGGTGATCTGTCGCCGAGCGGACGAGCGGGCCCGGTTCGTGGTCGACGGGCCGCGCAACTTCTTCTCGGTCCTCCAGACCAAGTTCGGTCTCGGCGATCGCTGATCCCGCTGTCGGCGCGTGTCGCTAGGTTGACGGCGCTGTTGCGGAGCCCGCTCCGCCGCTCGCTCCCTGACCGGTCACGCCAGGACCGGTCCGACCACAACGGACGGAGCATTCCATGCTTCATGAACTCGCCGTGTCGAATCTCGGCGTCATCGAACAACTGACTCTCCGACTGCCCGGCGGCATGATCGCGCTGACGGGTGAGACCGGCGCCGGCAAGACCCTGATCGTCGACGCGATCAGCCTGCTGATCGGAGGTCGGGCCGATCCGGGCCTCGTGCGGCCGGGTGCGGACGAGGCCACCGTCGACGGTCGGTTCGATCTGGCCGGTGAGGAGATCGTGTTGACCCGGGTGGTGGCCGCCGAGGGTCGATCCCGTGCGTATGTCGATGGACGGCCGGTCACCGCTGGTCGCCTCGCCGAGCTCGGGGCGCAGTTGGTCGATCTCCACGGGCAGCACACGCATCAGTCGTTGCTCGGCGTCGAAGCCCAACGCGACGCCCTCGACGCCTTCGGCAAGATCGATTCGTCGCCGGTCGACGACGCCCGCGCCGCACTGCGTGCGATCGATGCGGATCTCGCCGAGCTCGGCGGTGACGAGCGATCCCGGGCTCGCGAGATCGACCTGTTGCAGTATCAGGTCGACGAGCTCGACGAGGCGAATGTCGAGTCGCCGGACGAGGATGTCGAGCTCCAGCAGCGGGAGGAGGATCTCGCGGGTGCGGTCGACCATCAGGAGCTCGGCGCTCGTGTCGTCACGACGCTGTTCGACGACGGATCGCCACGCGATGTCGTCGCCGAACTCGCTGCCTCCCTCGCCGACACCCGGATCTTCGCTCCGGTCGTGGAGCGGTTGGCGGCGGCACTCGCCGAGCTCGATGAGGCGGCGGATCTCGCTCGATCCCTCACCGAGGACATCGAGCCGGATCCCGAGGCGCTCGACAACGTCCAGGCCCGACGGCGGCAGCTCCGCGAGTTGTGTCGGAAGTACGGCGAGGACCTCGGCGAGGTCATGGCGGAGCACGCCCGCCTCGTGGGCGAGCTCGACGCACTGCTCGGCCACGATGCACGCGCCGCGGAACTGGACGCCGCACGGAGCGAGGCCGCCGATGTCCTCGCCGCGACCCGAGCCGTGCTGCGGGGTGAGCGTGCCGACGCGGCGCCGTCGCTCGCCTCCGCCATCGAGGCGTTCCTGCCCGAACTCGCGATGCCTCACGCCACCATCGGCATCGATGTCGACGGCGACGCCGGCGAAGAGGTGGTCTTCAAGCTCTCGGCCAATCCGGGGTCGCCGTTGCAGGCTCTGAGCAAAGTCGCTTCAGGCGGTGAGCTGGCACGAACGATGCTGGCGCTGCGGAGTGTGTTGTCCGAGGCGCCGCCGATCCTCGTGTTCGACGAGGTCGATGCCGGCATCGGTGGTCAAGCCGGCATCGCCGTCGGCCGGGCACTCGCGAAGCTCGGCGATCGGCACCAGATCCTCGTCGTGACCCACCTCGCCCAGGTCGCGGCGTTCGCCGACGCCCATCTGGCCGTGGTGAAGCGACAGGGGGAGGACGACACCGTGTCGGAAGCCGTGCTGCTTCCGGAAGAGGGACGATCCGCCGAATTGGCACGGATGCTGTCGGGGCAACCGGAATCGTCGACGGCACGCTCACATGCAGACGAGCTGCTGGCGGAAGCCGCGGCATTGAGAGCGCAGGTTCGGACCTGACCTGCGGAACCGGCTGAGAGGACCTGCGCATGAGCCGAACCCGACTGGTACTGATCCGACATGGACAGACCGAGTGGAGCCGGACCGGGCAGCACACCGGCCGGACCGACATCGAGCTCACCGACCACGGTCGGTCCGAGGCCGAGCTGGCTCGCCGCACGCTCGTCGGGTGGGATCTCGCCCGTGTCGTGAGTTCCCCACTGCGGCGGGCGCACGAGACCGCCGAGATCGTCGGCCTGGCCCCCGAGATCGAGATCGACCCCGATCTCCAGGAGTGGGACTACGGCGAGTGGGAGGGCACCAAGACCCTCGACAACCGCGAGACCGATCCCGAGTGGTCGATCTGGACCACCGGCATCGCCGACGGCGAGACGGTGGATGAGGTCGGCGCCCGTGCCGATCGTGTGATCGCCCGGTGGAGCGAGGCCGTGCCCGATGGCGACGTCGCCGTGTTCGCCCATGGGCACTATCTGGCGATCCTGATCGCTCGATGGTGCGGCCTCCCGGCCATCGAAGGCCGCCGATTCAAACTCGACACCGCAACGGTGAGCCTCGTCGATCACCACCGCGAGCTGCGTGTGCTGCGGACGTTGAATCATCGCTGTGGCGATGTGTTGGTGGCGCCCGGGCGCTGACGCCCGATCGTGCCGCCATCAGCCGGCGGCGTTCCCTGCGCCGCAGATCAGAGCCCCTCGAGAACCGCCAGGACGACGTTGTCGGCCGCAGCATCGACCTCGTCAGCGACCCCCTCGAGCACGTCGCTCACGATGGCCCGATCACCCTCGGCGAACGCCAGGCGGGGACGCCGGGCGCAGATCCGCTCGAGGCGGGCCGCCACCAGGTCGGCGTCCATGCCGTCGCGGGGTCGGGCGTGACCGACGATCCGGTCGAGCTGACCGCTCCATCGTTGCTCGGTACCGGCCGCGGCCATGCTCTCGACCGCGACTCGGTGGGTCTCGAGCGCTCGGAGTGCGTCGTCGGCGGCGGCGCCGAGGTGCTCGTCCGATTCGAGGGCGCCGTCGAGGAGCAGTTCGATGCCGACGTGCGCAGCGGCGCGGGACGGTCCCCGACCGACGCCACGGTCTCGCAGCGCCGACCCGATCGAGGCCTGGAGGTCGAGGAACCAGCCGAGACCATGGAAGACCGCGTCGGTGCGATGATGCAGCCGGATTCCCGCGTCGAGTGCGTCGACGCCGCTCGGCTCCGTCAGTCGGCAACGCACCGGTGACGCGAGATCCGGCAGGGCCGCGCCGAGCAGATACGGCGCCTCGTCCCGAACGGCGCGGGCCACGGCCATGTGGGCGAGCAGGTTCACCCGACGAGCGCGGCGTAGACGAGATGCTTGATCTGGTCGCGGATCGGATACGCCGAGCTCGGCATCAGCTGGGTCAGCCCGATCACGTGCAGATCCTCGACGGGATCGATCCAGAACATCGTGGACGCCGCTCCGCCCCAGGCGTAGGTGCCGGCCGGTTGCGGAACGCCCGTGGCCGCGGGATCGAGCACGACGGAGAATCCGAGCCCGAAGCCGATGCCCTCGTAGGACGTCTCGGAGAACACGGGTTGGCCCATGGCCGCGAGGTCCTGGTCTCCGGGCATGTGGTTGGTCGCCATGAACCGGACCGAGGTGGGGGAGAGCAGTCGCGCACCATCGAGTTCGCCACCGTTGGCGAGCATCTGGCAGAAGCGGTGGTAGTCGCCGATCGTGCCGCACAGTCCACCACCACCGGAGTACATGGTGACGTCCTGGCGGTACGGGCTCCCGGCACCGCCGCCGTCGATCTCGACGGCGGTGTCGCCCGACGCGCCGTCGGGCACACCGAACGGTGACAGCGCCGGCACGGCGTAGTTGGCGGCGAACCGATCGGCGCCTTGCTCGCTCACGCCGAACCCCGTGTCGACCATGCCGAGCGGCTCGAAGACCTCGCTTCGGAAGAACTCCGCGAGCGACCGACCGCTCACGGCTTCGATGACGGCGCCCAGGACGTCGGTCGAGACCGAGTAGTTCCAGCGAGTCCCGGGGGAGAAGAGGAGCGGGAGTTCGGCGAGCTCGGCGACGAATTCCGACAGCGTGCCCCGTTGCGGGTTCGTGTCGAGTCGGCGGCGGCGGTAGAGCCCGTCGAGCGGGTGTTCCCCGAGGAAACCGTAGGTGAGCCCGGAGGTGTGCGTCATCAGGTCCTTGACCGTCATGGGGCGGTCGGCCGCCCTGGTCTTGTGGTTCTGGGTCGATCCACCGGCCCAGACCGTCAGGTCGTCGAAACCGTCGAGGTACGTGCCGACCGTGTGGTTCAGGGCGAGCTCGGCCCGTTCGATCAGCATCATCGCCGCCACCGACGTGACCGGCTTCGACATCGAGTAGAGCCGCACGACGGTGTCGTCGGTCCAGCCGACACCGTTGCCGACGTGGCGCATGCCCTGTGACGAGAGGTGGGCGACCTCGCCGTCCCGAGCGATCAACAGGCCGAAACCCGGGAATCGTCCGGTGTCGATGTAGTTGGTGGCGACGAAGTCGTCGATTCGACGGAGTCGCTCCGGGTCGAAGCCGAGTTCGCTCGGATCGCGTCGCTGGGAATCGATGGCCATGGGTGCACTCTGCTCCGGTGCGATGGGGTCGTGCCAACCGGCGGGCGCCGGTTCGGTCGAGATGCCGGGGGCTGCGCGGTCGCGGCGTCCGAGCGCGATACGTTGTGATCCCGACGCGGTGGGCGCGACCGTCGGGCGGCGGTGGTGTTCTCCAGGTGGCCGGACTTCGGTCATGTCTTCGCAGATCGCACACTCGACAGGGGCGCCCGTGACCAAGCACATCTTCGTGACCGGTGGTGTCGTCAGTTCTCTCGGCAAGGGACTCACGGCGTCATCGCTCGGACGTCTGCTCAAGAACCGTGGCCTCCGCGTCACGATGCAGAAGCTCGATCCGTACCTCAACGTCGACCCGGGCACGATGAACCCGTTCGAGCACGGCGAGGTCTTCGTGACCGACGACGGCGGCGAGACCGACCTCGACCTCGGCCACTACGAGCGGTTCATCGACGAGCCGTTGACCCGGGCGTCGAACGCCACGACCGGATCGATCTACTCGGCCGTCATCGCTGCCGAGCGTCAGGGTGAGTACCTCGGCAAGACGGTCCAGGTGATCCCCCACATCACGAACGAGATCAAGCGACGCATCGCCGAGCTCGCCTCCGACGATGTCGATGTCGTGATCACCGAGGTCGGCGGCACCGTCGGCGACATCGAGATCCTGCCGTTCCTCGAAGCCATCCGTCAGTTCCGTCTGGACGTGGGCCGCGACAACGTCTGCTACGTCCACGTGTCGCTGGTGCCGTTCATCGGGCCGGCCCAGGAGCAGAAGACCAAGCCGACGCAGCACTCGGTGACCGAACTCCGCAGCCGCGGGATCCAGCCCGACATCATCGTGTGCCGTTCCGAACGCACACTCCCGACCGATCTGATCGGCAAGATCAGCCGGCTCTGCGATGTCGAGGAACGTCACGTGATCAACGCGATCGACGCCCCGAGCCTCTACGAGATCCCCTTGCTGATGCAGGAGGAGGGTCTCGACTCCTCGGTCGTCGATCTGCTCCGCCTCGACGCCGGCCAGCCGGACATGTCCGAGTGGTCGACCATGATCGCACGGCGCGACGCGGCGTGGCGTCCGATGACCATCGGCATCGTCGGCAAGTACGTCGCACTACCCGATGCCTATCTCTCGGTCGCGGAGTCCCTCCGTCACGCGGCGATCGCGAACGAGGTCGATCTCACGATCGAATGGATCCCGTCCGACCACATCGAGGGCATGTTGGTGGGGGAGAAGCTCGGTGGACTCGACGCGATGGTGCTTCCCGGTGGATTCGGTGAGCGCGGCGTCGAAGGGAAGATCGCAGCCGCGACCTACGCCCGGGAGAACGGGATCCCGTGCCTGGGGATCTGCCTCGGGATGCAGGTGATGACCATCGAGTTCGCACGCAACGTGCTCGGGCTCGCCGATGCCAACTCCTCCGAGTTCGACACCGCCGATCGGGAGAGCCCACACCCCGTGATCGACTTGATGGCGTCGCAGCGCGACGTGACCGAAAAGGGCGGCACCATGCGGCTCGGGGCCTACGTCGCCGTGCTCGACGAGGATTCGCAGGTCGCGGAGATCTACGGCGAGACCGTGATCTCCGAACGCCACCGGCATCGGTACGAGTTCAACCCCCGCTATCGCTCGGCGTTCGAGGGTTCGGATCTCCGTCTGTCGGGCAACTCGCCCGATGGTCAGCTCGTGGAGTTCGTCGAGCTCGCCGGTCACCCGTACTTCGTCGGCACGCAGGCCCATCCGGAGCTGAAGTCTCGACCGAACCGGCCCGCGCCGTTGTTCGACGCCCTGGTGGCCGCCGGTGTGCGACGGGTGGAGGCCGTCGATCCCGAGCGGTTTCGTCGCCTCACCATCGACCTGATCGAGGTCGACGACGACGTCGCTCGTCCGCAGGCGGCCGAGGTCCGGTCGTGACGGGATTCCGCCACGTCGCCGATCACCTGGTGCACGAGGGTCAGGTCGTCGCCTTCTACGACGCCGAGTTCGAGACCGACGACGGCACACGCTTCCGCCGAGACGTCGTCCGACATCCCGGTGCGGTCTCGGTGGTCGCCGTGGACGGAGACGACGTCCTGCTCGTGAAGCAGTACCGGGCGCCGATCGACGAGTTCCTGATCGAGATCCCGGCCGGCAAGCTCGACATCGCGGGTGAGGACCGATCCGTGGCCGCGGCTCGGGAGCTGGCCGAAGAGGTCGGGATGGCCGCCGGCTCGCTCGTCCCGCTGATCGACCTCTACCACTCCCCGGGCTTCTGCGACGAACGCCAGTGGATCTATCTCGCCACCGACCTGGAACCCGTGCCGATGGCTCGTGACGGGCTCGAGGAGGAGTCGATGGAGATCGTCCGGATGTCGGGGGCGGAGGCGGTCGCCGCCGTCCTGGACGGTCGGATCACCGACGCGAAGTCCATGGTCGGTCTGCTCGCCGCCGCCCGCACACTCGGCTGGTGAGCGCAGTCCATCTCGCCCGCCGGTTCGTCGGATCACTCCGGCCGGGACCGCCCCCGGCCGACGACATCGAGTGGCTGGCGTCGTTCACCACCGCGTCCGAGCGGACACTGTTCGAACGGATGTCGAACCCCGACCAACGCCACGCACTCGAGGTCGCCCGTGCCGTGGGCCAGGCGCTGCCGGACGCCGAACGCGAGGTCTTGGTCGCCGCCGTGTTCCACGACGTGGGCAAGGTCGTGTGCGGCTATCGAACGCCGGCTCGCGTGATCGCCACCCTCGTCTGGGCGGTCGTCCCCCACGACCGGGCGGCAGCGATGGCGGAAGGCCGGGGACCGCTGCGGCGCATGGGTCAGTACCGCCGCCACCCGGAACTGGGGGAGGAGCTCCTCCTCGCCGCCGATGCCCCGGAAATGGCGGCCCGATGGGCCGCCGACCACCACCGTCCCGCCGACGAGTGGCGCGTCCCCACCGCCATCGGAGCGGTCCTGAAGGCGTGTGACGACGACTGAGCGACGCCGTCGTCGATCCGTCGATTGATGACGACGACGGGGCGTTCCCGTGACGCCAGATGAAATCGGCCCCAAGTCCGGCCAAACGCTGCATGGTCGAATAGCATCATTCCGCTTGCGCACGGTCCCGCGCGCTTGCCTTCTACCGAATCCATTGGGGAGAGACAGATGAGCAACAAGCTCTTGAAGCTCCTGTCGATGCTGTTCGCCGTGGCGCTTGTCGCCGCAGCGTGTGGCAGCGACAGCGAGACGACCGACGATGCCGACACCGGCGACAGTGGCGAAGCCGCTGCCGCCTCCTCGACCGAGGAAGCGGCCCCGACTTGCGAAGGCGAGTCGGATGGCGTGCTTCAGCTCGGCGGCCTCCTGCCGGAGACCGGGAACCTCGCGTTCCTCGGCCCGCCCGAGTTCGCTGGTGCCGAACTGGCCGTGCAGGACATCAACGCCGCTGGCGGCGTGAACGGCGCCGACGTCGTGTGGTCGCCCGGTGACTCGTCCGACAACGGCGACGTCGCCAACGCGACCGTCGACCGTCACCTGGCCGACGGTGTCGACGCCGTGATCGGTGCCGCCTCGTCCGGCGTGTCGTTCACCGTCATCGACAAGCTCGTCGAGAACTGCAAGATCCACTTCTCGCCGGCCAACACCTCGCCTGACTTCACCGACTACGCCGAAGACGACCTGTACTTCCGTACGGCTCCCTCCGACGTGCTCCAGGGCAAGGTGCTCTCCGACCTCATCATCGAGGAAGGCTCCACCACGGTCGGCCTGATGGCCCTCCAGGATCCGTACGGCGAGGGTCTGCTCAACTTCACGAAGCTGCCGCTCGAAGAGGCCGGTGCCGAGGTCGTCGTCGACTTCGTCTACGACCCGGGCGCACAGAACTTCGACGCTGAGGTCGACCAGATGGTCTCCGCCGATCCCGAGGCCATCGTGGTCATCGGCTTCGACGAGACCTCGCAGATCCTGACGGGTCTCTTCGAGGCCGGGTTCACCCCCGACACCAAGAAGATCTACCTCGTCGACGGCAACATCGGGAACGCCCTGGGCGAGAAGTTCGAGGGTGGCGCACTGTCCGGTATCGCCGGCACGCTCCCGACGGCTCCGTTCGACCAGAGCTTCGCCGACCGCCTCCTCGAGGTCGACGGCGACCTGATCGACTTCTCGTACGGTCCCGAGACCTACGACGCCATCGTCATCGTGGCCCTCGCCGCGCAGATGGCTGGCTCGGACAACCCGGCCGAGATCGCCGCCAAGATCAACGGTGTGACCCGCGACGGTGAGAAGTGCACGAGCTTCGCCGACTGCAAGGCCATCATCGAGGCCGGCGGCGACCCCGACTACGACGGTCCGTCCGGCCCGCAGGCCTTCGGCCCCGCCGGTGAGCCCACCGAGGCGTCGTTCGCCATCCTTCGCTACGGCGACGGCACGAGCTCCATCGACGACTCGCTCACCGAGTACAAGTTCGCCAGCATCGGCTGATGAACTGATCAGCCGGCACGAGCCGGCTGAGTTCTGACAAGGGTCGGCCCTTCGGGGCCGGCCCTTCGTCGTTTTGCACTCAACCGCCCCCGCCCGAAATCGATCGGGTCGGCCAGCTCCAGACCTGGCCCGAGCGATCGGGAATCACCTGCTCTGGTCTGTTCGATCGAAGCGCGCGGGACGGGGCGGTCTGGCGATCGCCTTCGCCGACTCGACGAGGCGTCCGAGGTCGACGCCTGTGGCGGTCGACCATGCAGACGGCAGGCGCGGCCATGATCGAACCGCGAGCACGTCACATCGTGCTCGTGCGGCCGATTCTCGATCGAATGATCCAGCCGTGACCGCGCTCGATCGATCCGACCAGCGCTGAGCCCGGACGGTTCGATCAGTCTCGGGGTGGGTGGTGGGTGGTCAGTGAGCCTTGGCGAGGGTGCCGAGGTAGAGCTCGATGACCTTCGGGTCCTCGAGCAGGGCTCGACCGGTGTTCGTGTAGGCGTTCTGGCCCTGATCGAGCACGTAGCCACGGTCGCAGATCTGCAGGCAGCGGCTCGCGTTCTGCTCCACCATGATGACCGACACGCCGGCGGTGTTGATCTGCTTGGTGTTGATGAACACCTGGTCCTGGAGCGCAGGGGAGAGGCCCGCCGAAGGTTCGTCGAGCAGGATGACCTTCGGCTCCATCATGAGCGCACGGCCCATCGCGAGCATCTGACGCTCGCCGCCCGACAGTGCACCGGCCCGCTGCGCCTGGCGCTCGGCCAGACGGGGGAACATCTCCGAGATCACATCGAAGCGCTCGTCGAACTGCTGGGGACGCAGGTAGGCCCCCATCTCGAGGTTCTCCCGCACGGTCAACGACGGGAAGACGTTGTTGTTCTGCGGGACGTAGGCGATGCCACGGTCGACGAGCGAGTGGGCCTTCATGCCCGTGATCTCCTCGCCCTGGTAGTAGATGTGGCCCTCGTTGACCTTCACGAGGCCGAACAGGGCCTTCAACAGCGTCGACTTGCCGGCGCCATTGGGGCCGATGATGCCGATCAGTTCACCCGGACTGAGCTCCAGCGAGCAGCCGTTCAGGATGTTCACCTCGGGGATGTAGCCCCCGTGGACCTGATCGACGTGGATCAGGAGGTCGTCACGAACGGCCATCAGGAGGCTCCTTCTACGTCGATCTCACCGAGGTCCAACGGAGCGTCGTGCGACGTACCGAGGTAGGCGTCGATGACCGTCTGATTGGCGCCGATCGCCTCATGAGGGCCTTCGGCGATGATCGAACCCTCGGCCATGACGACGACCCAGTCGGAGATGTCCCGGACGACGTCCATGTCGTGCTCGACGAAGACCACCGTGCGGCCCTCGTCGCGGAGCGACTTCACGTGGCCGAGAAGCGACTGGGTGAGCGCGGGGTTCACGCCGGCCATCGGCTCGTCGAGCATGATCAGCGACGGGTCGGTCATGAGCGCCCGGGCCATCTCGAGCAGTTTGCGCTGGCCGCCGGACAGCGTGCCGGCGAACTCTTCGCGCATGTGCGCGAGCTTGAATCGATCGAGCAGGGCGTCGGCCCGTGCTTCGATCTCACGTTCCTGCGCGCCCCAGATCGGCTTGACGAGCCCGCGGAACAGGTTCTCGCCCTTCTGGTGGCCGGCGCCGAGCTTCATGTTCTCGATCACCGACAGGCGGGAGAGCGCCTTCGTGAGCTGGAACGTACGGACCATGCCGTTGCGTGCGACCTGATGCGCCGGGAGCTTGCCCATGGCGACACCGTCGAAGTTCCAGGTGCCTTCGTCGGGTGTGTCGAAGCCGGTCATCAGATTGAAGAACGTCGTCTTGCCCGCACCGTTCGGACCGATCAGGGCGGTGATCACGCCTCGCTGGATCTCGAGATGCCGGACGTCGACGGCGGTGAGGCCGCCGAAGCGACGGATGATGCCGTCGGCGGTGAGCATCGGGTCCGGCTTCGGCGAACCGGGGACCTGTTGGACATCGGTGAGCACGTCGGCTGCGGTCGAGGTCACGGTGTCGGTCGGGGTGTCAGCGGACATCGAGGGCCAACTCTCGCTTGTCTCCGAAGATGCCCTGTGGCCGGAACGCCATCAGGAGCATGAGGCCGAGGCCCATCAGGATGAATCGGACCTGCCCGACCTGCACGCCGTCCATGAACCAGGTCGGGATGATGCCCTCCTCCTGGAAGCCACGCAGCGTCAGGTCGGTGAACTGCAGCAGTGCGGAGAAGATCATCGAGCCGATCACCGGGCCCCAGAGCTTGCCGGTGCCACCCAGGATCACCGCGACCCAGATGAAGAACGTCTTCGGTGCACCGAGGTCCTGCGGGGTCGGCTGCACCGAGCTCTGGCCCAGCACGAAGATCATGCCGCCGAGGGCGCCGAAGAGGCCGCCGAGAACGAGCGACTGCATCTTGATGGAGTACGCGTTCTTCCCGAGGGCCCGAGCGGCGTCTTCGTCCTCGCGCACGGCTTTGAGGACCCGACCCCAGGGTGATCGCATCGCCAGATGGACGAACAGCACCGAGAGCAGGACGAGTGCCCACCCCACGGTGACGGTCCAGGCGTCGTTCCTGGAGAAACTCACGAACCACAGGTCGACGCTGCCGGTGTAGGGGTTGAGGTCCTTGAACGGATCGGCGAAGCCGTTGATGCCGGTCGAACCGCCGGTGTACTCCCGGGTGTTGAAGCCGGCGATCTCCGTCGCTCGGAACAGGATCCGGGCGATCTCGGCCGCCGCGATCGTGACGATCGCCAGGTAGTCGGCCCGGAGGCGCAACGTCGGGGCGCCGAGCAGCAGTGCGAACGCCGTGGCGGCCAGCAGCCCGATCAGCACCGCCAGGAGAAGCGGCACACCGTTCTGGAGGGAGATGGCGAGGCCGTAGGCCCCGATGGCCATGAAGCCGGCGTGGCCGAAGTTCAGCAGACCCGTGTAGCCGAAGTGGATGTTCAATCCGATCGCCGCCAGCGCGAAGTACGCAGCCTGGACTCCGAAGAACTTGTTGACGGTTTCAGCGAGAATCGATCCCCAATCCATCAGCCGATCCTTTCGCCGCGCCCGAGAATGCCCTGCGGGCGGACCAGCAGGATGACACCGAGGATGAGCAACGCCCCGACGTTCTTGATCTCACTCGACACGATCAGTGTCGAGAGGTTGATGAACAGTCCCACCACGAGCGACCCGAGCAGCGGACCGTAGGCGGTGCCGAGCCCGCCGAGCGTGACGGCGGCGAACATCAGCAGCAGGAGCTCGAAGCCCATGTTCCAGCTCACCCCCTGGTTCAGTCCGAACAGGATCCCGCCGAGTCCGGCCAGGCCGGCTCCAGCGATCCAGATGGTGAGGATGACCCGCTCGACGTCGATGCCGGACGATTCGGCGAGGTCCCGGTTGTCGGCGACGGCCCGCATCGCCTTCCCGGTCTTGGTCTTGTTGACGGCGAAGGCGACGGCCAGCAGCACGGTCATCGAGATGATGATGATCCAGATCTCCCGGTTCACGATCCGGAAGCCGAGCAGGTCGTAGCCGTCGGTCTGGAGTGCGAACTGGTTGTAGGTCTCGCGGCGCCCGCCGACGAAGTACAGCACGAGGTAGCGGGCGAGGATCGAGAGGCCGATCGAGATCACGAGCATGGCGATCAGCCCGGAGCCCCGACGACGCAACGGCCGCCACAGACCGACCTCGTTCCCGGCTCCCACGGCGGCGGTGAGAGGCACGGCGATCAAGCCGGCGAGGAGGATGTGGAGGCCCGCCTTGTTGAGCCCGAGTGCGGTGACGGCGCCGAAGGTGACGAGTTCGCCGTGGGCGAAGTTCGTCAGTCCGGTCGTCCCGAAGATGAGGGAGAGGCCGATCGAGGACATCGCGATGATGAGGCCGAAGATGAGGCCGTCCTTGACCAGGCCGGGAATCCGTTCGAGGTCGGACTTGACGTTCGGGGCGGCACCTCCCTCTCCTTCGATCAGGGCGAACAGCACGTTGCGGGACTGCCCGGGCGACAACTCGAGGTCGCGTGAGGTCGCCTCGGGGTCCTTCAGGCTGATGCCCTCGGCGAAGGTCGAGGTGTCGACGGCGACGTTGTAACTGCCGGCCTCGGCGGCGATGAACCACGTGCCATCAGCGCCGGAGGTGGCTTCGCCGACCTCGGCGCCGTCGGCGGTGAGGACGACGCGCACACCTTCGACGGGGAAGCGGTCCCCCTCTTCCGGTGTGGCGGTGAGAGTGCCTCTGAACCCCGGTTCGTCGTCCTGGGCCGCCGCGGTTCCCGACCAGAAGCCGAGGAGGAGGGCCATGACGAGGACCAGCGAGGCGGCGATGCCTGGTGTCCGTTTCACAGGGGCCGGAGTATACGCATGCATCCTGCGGCCACGCGGGCGAACTCCCTTCGTGGAAGTCCGCCCGGTGAGGTCAGACCAGGAGGCCGGCCGCCACGCGCGCTCGATCCATGACCGGCGCGGCGATGGCGCGAGCCTTGTCGGCGCCGAGTCGGAGAGCGTCACGCACGTCGTCGTCGTCGAGTTCGGCGTAGCGCTCCTGGATGGGCTCGACGGCGGCGACGACCGCATCGGCGACGTCACTCTTGAGGGGGCCGTACTGCTCGTAGCGGTCGGCGAGCCCCTCGGGTGCGTCATCGGTGACCGCGGCGAGAATCGACAGGAGGTTCGAGACGCCGGGCTTGGCCGACAGGTCGAATCGGACCTCGCCGTCGGAGTCGGTGACGGCGCGCTTGAACTTCTTGGTGATGGCCTTCGGTTCGTCGAACAGCTCCACCGTGCCCTGTGGTGAGTCGAGCGACTTCGACATCTTGCGATCCGGGTGTTGGAGGTCCATCACCCGGGCCCCGGCGGCCGGTACCCGGTGCTCGGGAATGACGAAGGTGTCGCCGTAGCGGTTGTTGAATCGTTCGGCGACGTCGCGGGTCAGCTCGATGTGTTGCTTCTGGTCGTCGCCGACCGGCACCACGTTGGTGTCGTACAGAAGGATGTCGGCGGCCTGCAGCGCCGGATACGTGAACAGGCCCGCGCTGATGAACGAGCCGCTCTTCGTCTGGCCGGCGGCCGCCGCATCGGTCTTGTCCTTGAACTGGGTCATCCGGGACAGCTCGCCATAGGAGGCGACCGTCTGCATCAGCCAGCCGAGCTCGCTGTGTTCCCGCACGTGGGACTGCACGAACAGGGTGCAACGTTCCGGGTCGAGGCCGGCGGCGAGCAGCGTCCGGGCCATGCGGAGCGATCCCTCGGCGACCTCACCGGGGGCTTTTGGCATCGTGAGCGCGTGGAGGTCCACGATGCAGAAGATCGCGTCGTGGTCGTCCTGCATCGCGACCCAGTTCCGGATCGCACCCAGATAGTTGCCGAGATGGGTGGTCCCGGTCGGCTGGATCCCGGAGAAGACGCGAGGTCGGCTGTGCATGGTCGGAAAGCGTAGGCAGCGGCCGGGACGACGGCGCCGGATTTCCGATGGCCCCCGGCGCCCGCGGGAGGGTCCGGCTCGGTGACGCTCACCCCGCCCTAGGCTCGGTGCCGTGTCGTTCGAGGTCCAGACCGAAGTGTTCGCAGGTCCGTTCGATCTGTTGTTGAAACTCATCCTCGACGACACCGTGGATCTCTACGAGGTGAAGCTCGCCGACATCGTCGACGCCTACCTCGCCGAGCTGTCCCGGATGCAGGACACCGATCTCGAGGTCGCCACCGAGTTCCTCCTGATCGCAGCGACGCTCGTCGAGTTGAAGACCCGCCGCCTGCTCCCGATCTCCGATGACGTGGACCTCGACGAGGAGCTGGGGATCTGGGAAGAACGCGATCTGTTGCTGTCGCGACTGCTCGAGTGCAAGACGTTCAAGGACGCCGCGAAGATCATCGACCAGTTGATCGACGCCGCCGCCCGATCGACGCCTCGGCGGATGGGGATCGACGAACGGTTCGTCGATCTCACGCCCGATCTGCTCGCCGGTGTCACCGCCGAGCATCTCAAGCGGGCGTTCCTGCGGGCGGTCACCCCGAAACCGGTCCCGGCGGTCCAACTGACCCATGTCGCGGCGATCAAGGCGAACGTGTCCGACACGATCGTGACGCTCCTCGGCCGCCTGCCCGGTGCCGGCACCGTCTCGTTCCGGGATCTGACGGCCGACCTGGTGGATCGGATCGACGTGGTGGTCACCTTCCTGGCAGTGCTGGAGATGTTCAAGCAGGGTCTGGTCGAGATCGACCAACCCACCGTGTTCGGTGCGCTCACCGTCGAGTGGTGCGGCGACGACGTCGATCGTTCGGTCGCGCTGGCGGGGATCGACGGGTACGAAGGATGAGCGGAGTCGACGGAATGGACGAGATGCACGACGACACGACCGCCGAGGTCGACGAGCACGCGCCGCCGGCCGCGGAGCGGTCCGACGACGAGGGCGGTCCGACGGTCGTTCCCCTGGACGATGCCGGCCTGGAACGTGCGATCGAGGCGATCGTCATGGTGGCCACCGATCCGGTGCCCGAGGCCCTGCTCGCCGAATTGCTCGACGTGCCGATCAACCGCGTGGCGGCCCGGTGTCGGGCGTTGTCCGATCAGTATCTCGAGCAGCGGCGTGGCTTCGAGCTCGTGCCGATCGCGGGTGGCTGGCGATACCAGTCCCACCCGTTGCAGTCGGAGTTCGTCGAACGGTTCGTGCTCGAGCCGCAGTCGAGCCGGATGTCGACCGCGGCGCTCGAGACCCTGTCGATCATCGCCTACAAGCAGCCCATCTCCCGGGCGCAGGTGTCGGCCATCCGGGGCGTCAACGTCGACGGCGTGCTGAAGACGCTCGTGACCCGCGGGTACGTGCACGAGGTCGCTCGCGACTCCGGCCCCGGCCAGGCCGTGCTCTACGGGACGACCGACGAGTTCTGCGTTCGGCTCGGGATCTCGTCGCCGTCGGACCTGCCTCCGCTCGGGGCGTTCGTGCCGTCGGCGGAGATCGTGGAGGCCCTCGAGCTCACGCTGCGGGCCGAACCGGATGCCCCGGCGATCGACCTCGGGGTCGAGCCGTCGCCGACGAACGACGCCGACGTCGCCGACGACGATGTGCTCGCCGACGACGGGCCGAGCGGCGACGTGGTCGACGACGACCCGGTCGCCGAACCGTCCGAACCGTGATCGAGCGCGCCGACGGCGAGCGACTCCAGAAGGTCCTCGCTCGGATCGGACTCGGTTCCCGGCGGGTCTGTGAGGATCTGATCGACGCCGAACGGGTCACGGTCAACGGCGAGATCGCCGTGCTCGGCGCCCGGGTCGATCCGGACACCGACGTGATCGCCGTCGACGGCGCGGTCCTGTCGACCGTGGTCGGCGCCGTCACCTATCTGCTCAACAAGCCCGCCGGTGTCGTCACCACCGCGAGCGACACCCACGGTCGTCCCACCGTCGTGGAGCTGGTGCCCGACGATCCCCGGGTCTTCTCGGTCGGCCGGCTCGACATGGACACCGAGGGTCTGCTGTTGCTGACCAACAACGGGGATCTGACCCACCGCCTGACCCATCCGTCCTTCGGTGTCGAGAAGGAGTACCTCGCATCGGTGCGGGGTCGACCCAGTCGTGCGGCGATCCGCCGCCTGCGCGAGGGCATCGAGCTCGACGACGGCATGACGGCGCCGGCGAAGGCGTCGCTGCTCGAACCCGAGGTGGTCAGGATCACCATCCACGAGGGCCGGAATCGCCAGGTGCGGCGGATGATGGAGGCCATCGGCCACCCGGTGGAGCGACTGGTCCGGGTCCGGATCGGGCCGCTGGCCGACCGCAGTCTCGCTCCCGGCGAGTGGCGAACGCTGACCGACGCGGAAATGCTCGACCTCCAGCGGGCCGTGACCGTCGGTGCGTCGCAGGAAGAGCTGACCGAACCGGGGACGGGTTAGCCTCTCCGCCCGTGCCGTTCCGTGCGATCCGAGGAGCCACGACCGTCGAGGTCGACGACGTGGAACACGTGCGCGCGGCCACGGTCGAGATGGTGACCGAGGTGCTCGAGCGCAACGGGCTCGCTCCGAGCGACGTGGTGTCGATCCTGTTCACCGCGACCGAGGACGTCCGGGCGATGCCGCCGGCCGCCGCGGCCCGTACGGTCGGGATCGTCGATGCGGCCCTGATGTGTGCGCAGGAGATGGCCTACGACGGCGGCGTCGACCGCTGCATCCGCATGATGTTGCACGCCGAGTTGATGGCCGGCCAGGTCCCGAAGCACGTCTATCTGCACGGAGCGACGGTCCTCCGGCCGGATCTCGCCTCGTGAACGCCGCTTCGGGGGCGAACGGTCCACCACTGCGGGTCACGATCATCGGCACCGGACTCATCGGTGGGTCGATCGGTCTCGGTCTGCGGCGCGCCGGGTGGACGGTGCACGCGGTCGATCGTGATCCGTCGGTGGCCGAGCGGGCGGTCGAGATCGGCGCGGCCGATGCGATCGGTCGGGATCCTGACGCCGACCTGACCGTGATCGCGACGCCGGTCGGTGCCGTGGCCGAGCTGGCGGCCGAGGCCCTGGCCGGAACGAGCGGCGCCGTCACCGACGTCGGTTCCACCAAGCTCGATGTCTGCAGGGCGGTCGACCATCCTCGTTTCATCGGTGGGCACCCGATGGCCGGCTCCGAGCAGGACGGCATCTTCGGCGCCGACGGCGATCTGTTCTCGGGCGCGACGTGGGTGCTGACCCCCGGCGAGGTGGGGGAGGGCAAACCGTTCACCCGCGTGCGTCGGATGGTGCGAACCCTCGGTGCGGAGGCGGTGACGCTCGGCCCCCGGGAGCACGACCAGATGGTCGCTCTGGTGTCCCATGTGCCCCATCTGACGGCGGCCTCGTTGATGGTGCTCGCCGACGATGCCACCGACGAGCATCGTGCACTGCTGCGTCTCGCTGCGGGTGGATTCCGTGACATGACCCGGATCTCGGCCGGTCGACCGACGATCTGGCCCGACATCTGTGTCTCGAACAAGACCGCGATCGCCGCCGGGCTCGACCGTCTGATCGAGTCGTTGTCGGCCATGCGGGACCATGTGGTCGCGGCCGACGGCGAGGCGGTGCTCGAGGTGCTCGAGCGCGCCCGCGACGCCCGCATGAACCTGCCGACCGGGTACGCGGTCGCCGATGAGCTGGTCGAGATGTCGATCCCGATCCCGGACCAGCCGGGCGAGATCGCAGCGATCGCGTCGCTGGCGACGGAGCTGGACGTCAACCTCCTCGATCTGGAGCTGACGCACTCGGGCGAGGGCCGCCGCGGCGTGCTCATCACCGTCATCGACGCGGCTCGTCAGGAGCGGTTCTTCGGTGCGCTGGTCGCTCGTGGCTATCGGCCACGCGTCCGCGTGCTCGACTGACCGGTACCGTGCCCGGCGTGAGTTCTCTCGGAGGCAGCCCCGCCGATCCGATGGTCGTGGCCATCGACGGACCGGCCGGATCGGGCAAATCGACGATCGCCCGGCGGCTCGCCGATGCCCTGGAGATCCAGTATCTCGACACCGGCGCGATGTATCGGGCCGTCACCTACGCGGTGCTCAGCGCCGGGGTCGACCCGTCGGACGAGGTGGCGGTGTCCGACCTCGTCGGACCGCTCGACATCGTGGTGAAGGGGTCGGGCACGGTCCTGCTCGGTGGCGACGACGTCACGGCCGCGATCCGAACGCCGGAGGTCAACGGGGCGGTCTCGGCGGTCGCGTCCCATGGCGCGGTCCGCACAGAGCTGGTCGCACGCCAACGCGCCTGGGCCCGCGCCCGATCGGGCGGCGTGCTCGAGGGACGTGACATCGGCACCGCGGTGTTTCCCGATGCCGTGGCCAAGATCTATCTGACCGCCTCACCCGAGGTGCGGGCCGCTCGCCGCGCCGCCGAGGTCGGCGAGACCGACGCCGACGCCGTGGCGGCCATGGCGGCCGAGCTGGCCCGACGTGACGAACTCGACTCGAACCGGGCGATCGATCCGCTCGCCAGAGCCGATGGAGCCATCGACCTGGACACGTCCGATCTCACCATCGACGAGGTCGTGGCCCGCCTGGTCGATGAGGTCCGCGTCGCCGCGACGCGGCGCCGGCAGGGCGATGGCTGACCTCCGGGGACGTGATCCGCGGGGTCCGATGAGCGCCGGATCGGTCCGGTTCTACGTCGGCCTGCGTTGGTGCCTCCGCCGCCTGTTCGGGCTGTGGTTCTCGCTCGAGGTCATCGGTGCCGACAAGGTGCCGGCCGAGGGTGGTTTCATCCTGACGCCCGGCTCGCATCGGTCGATCCTCGACACACCGATCGCGTCGGCCGCGACCTCCAGGGTCCTGCGCTACATGGGTGCCGAGGCCTACTTCGACACGCCCGGCCTGGGCCACTTCCTCCGGTCGGTCGGCGGGTTCGCGGTGGAGCGGAACGCGACCGACCGTGACGCGCTCCGGATCTCGGAAGAGGTACTTCGGCGGGGTGAGCCGCTCGTGATCTTCCCCGAGGGGACCCGACAGACCGGATCGGAGGTCGGCGAGCTGAAGCAGGGTGCGGCCTTCCTCGCCCATCGGGCGGAGGTGCCGCTGGTGCCGGTCGGCATCGGAGGCGCAGGCGCCGCCATGCCGCCTGGTTCGAAGAAGATCCGGCGGACGAAGATGGTGCTGGTGGTCGGCGACCCGATCCATCCGGCGCCCCGGGTGCCGGGCACCCGGGTCAAGCGCTCGGCGGTGAAGGCGACCTCCGACGAGTTGCGCGAGGCCATCGTGGCGCTCTGGGCCGACGCCGAGCGGCGCATCGACGGGTGATCTCGTTCCGGTTGCCTGACCATTCGCGAAACAACCGCCCGTCGATCTCGCCCCGAGGGTGCGAGCGCGTGTTGACTCCGGGCGTGCGCTTCCGTGTTCTCGCCATCGTCATCGCTGCCACCGGTCTCGTCTCGTGTGCGTCCGAGAACGCGCCGACGCCGGGGACCGAGCCGGAGGACACGACCGAGACCACGGTGCCCGCCGACGACGGCACCACGACGACCCACGAACTCGAGCAACTCCCGGCGCTCGACGAGGACTCGGCGATGTAGCCACCGCAGACGGTGACCGTGGCGGCGAGGACCTACAGCGTGACGAGCACGTCGGAGGCGCCGACGGTTCGATCCTGGCGGTCGGGGAGGTCGGCGACGTTGCCGCCGAGGCCGAGTGTGGCCACCACGTCGATCGCCTGGATCAGCTGGCGCAGATTCCGGGGCGGCGGGAAGTACTCGTCTTCGTCGGTGATCCGTACCTCCTCGACCCCGTCGGTCGGGGCGAGGAAGTCGATCACGGCCTGGACGACGTCCTCCGGCGCCGATGCCCCGGCGGTCACGCCCACCGTGCCGGAGAGATCCGACGGCAGCTCGTCCGGGCCGTTGACCCGATAGACCCGCTCACAGCCCGCCTCGGTCGCCAGCTTGGCGAGGGCCGTCGTGTTCGACGAGTTCGCCGAGCCGATCACGACCACGGCATCGCATCGCTCGGCGATGGCCGTCAACGCACCCTGGCGATTGGTCGTGGCGAAACAGAGGTCGGACCGGCCGGGCTGCCAGATGTCGGGAAAGCGTTCCCGCGCGGCTTCGGCCACATCCGACCAGTCCCGGTGGGAGAGCGTGGTCTGGGCGAGCAGCGCCGTCGGCTCGTCGAAGTCCGGCAGCGCGGCGACATCGTCGATCGACTCGACCCTCGAGATCGAGCTCGGGGCGACGGCCATCGTGCCGACGGCTTCCTCGTGGCCTTCGTGGCCGACGTACAGGATGCGATAGCCCTGCTTGGCCCGCATCTTGACCTCGTGATGGACCTTCGTGACGAGGGGGCAGACGGCGTCGACGACGTAGCTCCCGCGTTCGGTGGCGGCCGCCACGACCTCGGGGGCCGAACCGTGTGCCGAAAGCATGATCGGTCGACCTTCGGGCACGTCGGCGATGTCGTCCACGAAGACGACGCCGCGGTCCCGGAACCGGTCGACGACGAGCTTGTTGTGCACGATCTCGTGGTAGCAGTACACCGGCGGCTCGAACGACCGCACCATCCAGGCCAATGCCTTGATGGCCATCTCGACGCCGGCGCAGAACCCGCGCGGCGCACACAGCAACACCTGATCGACGGCCATGTCCCGACCCTAGCGACCCGGCGGCGATGGGCCGGACTCCGGCGGTGGAGTCAGGTCCACCGGCCAGCGGTTCAGCTCGCGGGGCCGAGATCCAGCGACACTGCGTGCCGGCGACGCACCAGGACCAGCTCGGCCGCTCCGGCGGCCAACAGCAGCCCCCCGGCGATCTGGGTCGACGAGGGGGCCGGCAGCAGCCCGCTGGAGGTCGTCGGGCGGAGCCGCATCGGTTCGGTGGGGGCGCGCCACGCCGGGGCGACCCCGGAGACCTCGGACGTCTCAGCGGCGACGTCGACCTGCGCCGCGCCCGGTCCGGCCGAGCCGAACAGCATCGACGCCGAGGCGGCGACGGTGGAGATGATGAGTCCGAGGATCGCCGCCCGAGGCTTCCGCACCATGGCTTTCCGTCGGCCGGTGCCCGAGAGGCCTGAGTGCGCGGGCGTCGGCCGGGAGAATTCGCCCATCGGCATGGGCCGAGCGGCCGGGATGGCAGGATCGGTGCATGACGGCCGAGCAGCCTGCACCTCACTTCACCCCGGCGACCCTGGGGTTCCTCCGGGATCTCGCGACCAACAACGATCGGGCCTGGTTCGAGGCCGAACGATCCCGGTACGACCGGGATGTCCGCGATGCGGCGTTCGAGTTCATCGAAGACGTCGGGATGCGACTCCCGGAGGTGGCGCCGCACCTGACCGCGCAGGCCAAGACGGTGGGTGGCTCGCTGTTCCGGATCCATCGGGACACCCGTTTCGGCAAGGACAAGACGCCGTACAAGACGAACACGGGGGTCCACTTCCGCCATGAACGGGCCAAGGACGTGCACGCCCCCGGGGCCTACGTCCACATCGAGCCCGCCGCGAGCTTCCTGGGCGTCGGCATCTGGCGACCCGAGACGGCGATGCAGTACGCCATCCGCGATCACATCGTCGAGCACCCGGCCGCCTGGACCGCGGCCATCGACGCGGCGGCAGCGTCGGGCCTCGTGCCGGCCGGCGACTCGCTCAAGCGCCCGCCGAAGGGGATCGATCCCGAACATCCGCTCGTCGTCGACCTCAAGCGCAAGGACTTCATTCTCACGACGGACCTGACCGACGACGAGATCACCTCGGGCGACTTCCTCGACCGGTTCGAGGACCGGCTTCGGGCCGCGGGACCGTTCATGTCGTTCGTGTGTGCAGCGATCGGGGTGCCGTACTGATGCGGGGCCGGCCATCGGGAACGATCGGCCGGTGGCGCCGGTTGTACCGGCCATGACCCGCCGTCTGACCCGTCTCTCCCGTCGCACGTTTCTCGCCGATCTCGGAAGGGGATCCGCTGCGATCGCGGTGTTCGGCCTCGCCGCGTGCTCGTCGTCCGACGACGAGAGGTCGAGCGACGCGACCAACCCCACGACGGCCGGGGGCGTGGCCGGACCGGAGACGAACCAGGGCGGCGACGCCGACGGTGTGCGCTGGACCGAAGTGTCGTTCGGCTTCGTCTCGGCCTTCGTGCTCGCCCGCCCCGACGGGATCACGGTCGTGGACACCGGTACGTCCGGCGGTGTCGGCGCCATCGAGACCGCGATCGGTGAACTGGGCGGGACGTGGACCGACGTCGGCCACGTGATCGCGACCCATTCCCACGGCGATCACGTCGGATCGCTCCAGCAGGTGCTCGATGCCGCGCCGAACGCCACCGGATACGCCGGCACGGACGACCTCGCGGACATCTCGATCGCCGCCGACCTCGTCGGCCTGGAGGACGGCGATGACGTGGCGGGATTTCAGATCGTGGCGACGCCGGGCCACACGCCGGGCTCGATCTGCGTGTACGACCCGATGAGCCGACTCCTCGTGGCCGGAGACGCCGTGTTGACGAGCGGTGGAGACATCCAGGGCCCGTCCGCACAGTTCTCCGCCGACCTCGATCTCGCGAACGCCTCCGCCCTGCGCCTGGCCGAGCTGCAGGTCGAGACGCTCCTCGCCGGTCATGGCGATCCCGTGGTCGACCGGACGGCCGAGAAACTCGCGGCGTTGGCGCTCGATCTGGGCTGACGTCATCAGCCCGAAACAACGCGGTCGGCTACGGTCGCCAGACCCGGGGCTGATCGAGGCCCCCGGCGCCCCGAGGAAGCACCATGAGCACCGACATCAGCAACATCCCACTGCTCACGAGCCTGCCGGCTGACGAACAGGACGCGATCCTGGCGAAGGCGTCGACGTCGTGGCACCTGCCGGGAGCGAAGCTCGCCGAGGCCGGCGAGCACGCCTACAAGTTCTTCGCGGTGCTCAACGGCTCGGTCGACGTCGTGGTCGGCGGAGCCGTGGTGGCGACCGAGGGGGTGGGAGGCATCGTCGGCGAGATGGCCCTCGTGGAGGACGATCGCCGGAACGCGGATCTCGTCGCCGGGCCCGACCTGCAGATCCTGTCGATCATGAGCTGGGACTTCCGGAGTCTGCTCGAGAGCTGCCCGGCGTTCGCGGCGGCGATGGATGGTCTCATCGAGCAACGCACGGCCGAGCGGGCCGCCCGCGGCGGCTGATCCGGCCGCCGGGCGTCTCGGCCCACGGGGCCACCGTCGTCTGGCCATAGCCTGGGGGAATGTCCGCCCCTCGTGTCGTCGCCGTGCTCGACGAGTCCCCTGCTGCGGTCGCCGGCCTCCAGGTCGACGACGTGGTCGTGGCGATCAACGGCGAGACCCCGCGCGACGTGATCCGCTGGCAGCTGATGGTCGACGGACCGGATCCCGTGCTCGACATCGAACGAGGTGGTCTCGGACTGACGATCGAGGTCGACAAGGCCGACGGCGCCGCGCTCGGACTCGAGGTGCACTCGGCGGTGTTCGACCAGGTCCGCACCTGTGACAACCACTGTGCGTTCTGCTTCATCTACCAGCTGCCGAAGGGCATGCGGAAGAGCCTCTACCTGAAGGACGACGACTTCCGCCTGTCGTTCCTCTACGGCAACTTCACCACGTTGACCCGCTTCACCGAAGCCGACCTCGAACGTGTGCTGACCGAGGGCCTCACGCCCCTGTACGTGTCGATCCACGCCACCGATCCCGACGTGCGATCGGACATGCTGCGCAATCGGCGGGGCGGCACCAGCCTGCGGTGGTTGCGGGCGCTGCTCGATCACGGCGTCGAGGTCCATGGCCAGCTCGTCGTGTGTCCGGGTGTGAACGACGGTGAGGTGTTGGCCGACACCCTCGTCGGCATCCTCGACGAGTACCCGGAGCTCGCCTCGGTCGCGGTGGTGCCACTCGGGATCTCCGATCACTCGAACGAACCGACGATGCGGGCCCACACCACCGCCGAGGCCGAAGCCGTCGTCGACCTGGTGGAGGCCTGGCAGGAGACCTACCTGGCCGAGCTCGGCCACCGCCTCGCCTTCTGCGCCGACGAGTACTACCTGCTCGCCGGTCGATCGTTCCCCAGCGCCGAGATCTACGGGGAGTTCAACATGCACGAGGACGGGATCGGCATGGCCCGGACGTTCGAGGCCGAGTTCCGCAACGAGGTCGAGACCTCGGTCGGTGTCGCCGCGGGATTCTTCGCGTCCGTCGACGGTGCGCCGGCCGAGGGGTATCGAGCCCCCCGCCTCGCCGGTGGGTCGAATCCCGGTGGTGTCCTGCCCGACGCCGAGCCCGCACCGCCACGGGTCGCGGCCACGTCGGGTGGCGGTCTGCTCCGGATCCGGCCATCGGCGAAGGCCCCCGTGGCCGTGGTGACCTCGACCTACGGGGCGATGGTCCTCGCGCCGCTCCTCGATGAGCTCGGCCGGCCCGACGTCCGCATCATCGCCGTCGAGAACCGGTTCTTCGGCGGCAACATCGGCGTCGCCGGTTTGATGGTCGGCGCCGATCTGCAACGTACGCTCGCCGACGAACCCGAGGGGCACCGCTACCTGCTTCCCGACGTCTGCCTCTCGAACGGCCGCTTCCTCGACGGTCTCACCCCCGACGATCTCCCCCGACCGGTCGAGATCCTTCCCACCGATGGACACGCCCTTCGCCGGGCTCTCGTGCCCGTCGACCCCGACAGGACTGTTGCAGCATGAGCACACCGAATGATCGCCTGCCCCTCGTGGCCATCGTCGGCCGACCCAACGTCGGCAAGTCGACCCTGCTGAACCGGGTCGTCGGGCGCCGGGAAGCCATCGTGGAGGAGAAGCCGGGTGTGACCCGCGACCGCAAGGAGGTCACCGCCGATTGGCAGGGACGCGACTTCCGCCTGGTCGACACCGGTGGTTGGATGACCGGCGGGAGCGAGCTGGATCAGAAGGTCTCGAAACAGTCCGAGGCGGCGATGGCCGAAGCGGACGTCGTGCTGTTCGTCGTGGACGCGTCGATCGGAGCGACCGAGGACGACGGCTCCGTGGTGCGGTTCCTCCGCCGGATCGATCGACCGATCATCCTCGTCGCCAACAAGATCGACGACCTCGCCCACGAGGATCGACTGTGGGATCTCCTGCAGCTCGGCATCGGCGAACCGTTCGGGGTGTCAGCGCTGCACGGTCGGGAGGTCGGCGATCTGCTCGACCGGGTGGTCGAGCTGTTGCCCGAGGAAGCCGCAGGTGCCGACGACGACGATGACGCCGAGCAGGAGCGCATCTACTCGATCGCGCTGGTCGGCCGGCCGAACGTCGGGAAGTCGACCTTGTTCAACCGCCTCACCGGCGAGGATCGTGCCGTGGTGCACGACATGCCCGGCACGACCCGGGACACGATCGACACGATCGTCGACACCGCCGACGGCAAGATCCGCTTCCTCGACACGGCGGGCATGCGCCGCCGGAGCCGGATCGACGAGGACACCGAGTACTACTCGGTGGTCCGGGCGCTGCATGCGGTCGACAAGGCCGACGTCGCGCTGCTGGTCATCGACTCGACCGAAGGCATCACCCAGCAGGATCAGCGCCTGGCCGAACGGGTGGACGCGGCGGGCTGTCCGATCGTGCTGGTCCTGAACAAGTGGGAACTGCTGACGACCGAACAGCGGGAAGCGTTCCCCGACACCCTCGCCCGGCGGCTCGGGTTCCTGCCCGACGTGCCGGTGCACCGGATCTCGGCGCTCGGTGGCAAGGGTGTCCAGAAGCTGATGCCGTCGCTCGGCCTCGCGCTCGAGGCCTACGCGACCCGGGTGCCGACCCGCAAGGTCAACGACGTGATCCGCGCGGCGCAGCAGGCGACGCCGGCTCCCGGCGGTGCGAGGGTTCTCTATGCGACCCAGGGCGCGACCGATCCGCCCACGTTCACGCTCTTCGCCAACCGGGACATCCCCGACCCCTACGTCCGGTATCTGGAGCGTTCGATACGCGAGGCGTTCGATCTCGGCCCGACGCCGATCAAGATGCGGGTCCGGAAGCGCAGCGAGTGAACGGCCCGATCGCATCGGGACGATGCACTCGCCGGTCCCGGACATCGTCGCGGGGTAGCCTCCGGACATGATCCGCATCGTGCTCGGCCTCGCCGCGCTGGTCTGCTTCGCGGCGGCCGCCGTGTGGATCCGCGCCACGTTGTCGCGTCGAGCGGTCACGCATCGCCTCGCGTCGGAACAGTCCGACCCCGATCTCTGGCGTCTCGCCGGGGCCGACGAGCGTCGCGATCTGCTGCTGTCGATCGCGTCGATCGCCGGTGGTCTGGTGGCAGCCGGCCTGGCCATCAGCGACATCGAGACGAACCTCGGTCTCGGTGCCGGCGTCGTGCTGGCCCTCCCCGCGATCGCGACCCTCGTCGGCCGCGCACGCATCACCGAGGGCACGCGGCTCGCCGCCGCCCGCTCCGAGGTCGAACAGCGGGCACGCGAGGTGCTCACCCAGGACGAACTGGCCCCGCTCCAGTGGGCGGCCCGCCTCGCCCCGTCCGCGTTGCCGGATCTGGCCGGTTTCGAGATCGGTCAGGCCTATCAACCGGGCTCGGGCGCCATGGCGGGCGACTTCTACGACGTGTTCGCGGTCGACGATCACCGGGTCGCCGCCGTCATCGGCGACGTGACCGGCCACGGCATCGAACCCTCGATCACCGCCTTGCAGGCGAAGTACCTGCTGCGAGCATTCCTGTTGCAGTTCCGTGATCCTGGTCAGGCGCTGGAGCAGCTCAACACGCAGATGTCCGAGCTGGAGCGCGGTGAGGAGTTCATCTCGCTGTGTGTGCTGGTCTTCGACACCGACGCCGAGACCCTCCGGTACGCGTCTGCCGGACACCCGGCCGCCTTCGTGTGGCACTCCCGTGAAGTGCGCCCCCTCGGCGCGACCGGGCCGCTGCTCATGCTCGATCCCCGCGGGAACTACCACTCCCGGGAGATCGCCTGGGACCTGGACGACGTCGTCGTGATGTACACCGACGGGCTCGCCGAGGCACGCAACGGCGACGCACTGTTCGGCGAGGACGGCGTGGCCTCGATGATCCGACGTGATCCGACGGCCTCACCGGATGTGCTCACGAAGAGCCTGCTCGAGGCCGCCCGTGACTTCGCCGGCGGCCCGATCACCGACGACGTCGCGGTGCTCGTCCTCCGCCGTTCCTGATCGATCCATCACGGCACGGCGACCGACGTTCCGGGGCGTGCCGGCGGCACACTCTGACGATGCCCTGGTGCGATGACTGCGATCGGTATCTCGCGCCGAACACCGTGAGTGCCGAGGGCACCTGCCCCACGTGTGACGCGACGGTCGATGCGACCGACGTGGAACAGCCGGCACCGGTCAAGGCCCCGTGGCACTTCTGGGTCATGGTGGCGGCGCTGATCGCCTACCTCGGCTGGCGGGTCATCCAGGCCGGGATCTGGGTCGTCAACGGCTTCTGAGCCCGTTCACGCTTCGAGGACGTCGAAGCGCCCCGCATCGATCGTCCGGCCGTTGACGAGCACGGCCAGGGTGTGCGGCCCGGGGTGATGGGTGCGTGTCGAGTGCTGGGCCAGCGAGATCGTCTTCGTCACCACGTGGTCGGCGCCCGCCTGGATCGTCGCCTCGCCGCCCTTGAACACCTTCGGTCGGATCGACCCGTCGGCCTTGACGAAGCCGACGACGAGATCGACGAGGACGGGAGCCGGCGTCGAGCCGTTGTTGTGGATCGTGGCCGACACGCGGATCTTCGCTCCGATGCGAGCCGGGTCGGGCTCGACACCCGACGTTCGGACCCCGATCGAATCGTCCTGGCGATAGCCGAGCACCGCGAGGGCGCCCGGATCGCCGGCCTTGACGAGCGTCCGGAGTCCGTGGCGCACCAGTCGTCGGCGGTCGCGATCGTCGCTCCACCAGCGGGAGGCCGTCGCCACCGCGAGATCGGGGTGGTCTTTCGAGATGTCGTTGAGGTTGTTGGCCACCGAACGGCGCACGTACTCCGACCCGTCGCCGACGAGACGATCGAGCAACTCGATCACGGGTGCAGGATCCTGCTGGAATGACCGCAGCCGCGCCGCCCAGGGCAGGCGGGGTCGCGTGCCCTCCGAGACGAGGCGCCGGACGTGTTCGGAGGAGTGCTCGGTCCAGGAGTGGAGTCGCGGCATGGTCTCGGCGGGTGCCGACTCGATGAAGCTCCGGATGCTGAACTCGCAGGTGAACCGCTGGGTGAGTGCTTCCTGCACGTCCAGCGCGAGCGTCACGTCGATGTGGCCGATGGTGTCGACGAGGTACACGTGGGGCAGGTGGACGAAGCCGTCCATCCCGCCGAGATCGGCGCCGTCGTCGAGCGGGTCACCGAGGCTCCGCTCGATGGCGCGGAGCTTGTCCCGGCCATCACCGGGCAGATGCCGATCCAGCGCCCGCGCCACCAACCGGGCGCGGTCGGTGAGCCCCGCCGGGCCGAACGCGCCGAGCTCGGGATCGACCCTGTCGAGTGCGTCGTCGACGAACGCCGCCGACTCGAATCCGGGAACCGCACGCTCGAACATGATCGCGATCCGCTCGACGGCGGGTCGCTCGAACGAGTCTTTCAGGGCGTCGGCCATGGCAGGTACCTTCCGGGAGTCGACACGGAGAAGTGTGGCCGACAGCTGTGACAGGCTGGCGGCGTGGATGACATGACCGATTCGATGCGCGGCTCGATGAGTCTGGACGGCGATGTCGAGAAGCTGGCCCGGTTCTACCGCGACTGGGCGGCCGCGTACGACGACGACGTGGCCAGTCACGGCTACGGCCTCCCGGACATGATGGTGGAGACCCTTCGGGCCGGCGTCGCTCGACTGCCGGCGAACTCGCCGGCGGCGGCCGACGGTGCCCGGGTGCTCGACGCCGGCTGTGGGACCGGCCTGGTCGGGATCGCACTCGCCTCGGCCGGATGGGCCGTGCTCGACGGCATCGATCTCTCCCACGAGATGGTCGCCGAGGCGCGGAAGCTGGGCATCTATCGAACCCTGCGCGGCGGCGTCGATCTGACCGATCCGCCCGCCGACCTGCTCGGCGCCGCACCCATCGTCACCTTGGGAGGGGTGTTCACCGTCGGGCATGTTCCACCCCGGGCACTCGCCGACGTCGCCGGACTGGTCATGCCGGGTGGTCTGCTCGTCGTGAGTCTCCGGATGGCGTACCGGGCCGAGACCGACCTCGATGTCGTGCGTGCCGACCTCGAGGCCCGGGGTGTGTTGGTGCCCCTCGTCGAATTCACCCAGCGGCCGTACACGATGGACTCGACCGGTGACTATCTGGCCTGGCAGGTCCTGGCCGAGAGGTGACCCCCGATGGGGTCGATCCCGATTCGCCCGGCGAGCTGCTCAGGCGGTCCGGCGGGCACGCAGGATCACGTCGTGGGAGTGCACCGAGCCATGGTGGTGCGAGCCGGGACGTGCAACGGTCTCGTGTCGTTCGATGGTCCAACCAGCGGTGAGGTCGCACACGAGATCGTCGGGCTGGGTCCACTGGGTGTGGTCGAACGGTGCGTCGTTCGGATCCGCTGGCGGCGCATGACCGACCACGAGCAACGTCCCGCCTGCCGCGACGAGAGCGCGGAGCACGCGGGACAGTTCGTGCCGTCGGCCGAGGGGGAAGGCCGGGTACTGGAGGCTGACGAGATCGAAGGGCCCGGTCACCGGGACGTCGTCTGCGAGCAGGTCGCCGGCGATCCACGTGATGCCGTCGGTCGACCGGTTCGCGGCTTCCGCCCGGGCGCGATCGATGGCGACGCGGGCGACGTCGATCGCGGTGACCTGCCAGCCGCGCTCCGCCAGCCACAGGGCGTCGGCCCCTTCGCCACAGCCGACGTCGAGTGCTCGCCCTGGGACGAGTGACGCCACTTCGGAGGTCAGGGAGCCGTTGACGTGGCCGCTCCACAGGCCACCGGCCTCGTCGCCGTAGATCTCGTTCCAATCGATCGACTCGGGATCGACCGGCTCGTGGTGTTGGTGATGCGTGTGTTCGGAGAGGTCGTGCTCTGTCATGGTGCGGACCGTACGAAGCGAGATCCGGGGTGCGCAAGGGATCTTGCACTCTTCGCAAGATCCGGCGAAGATGCACCGATGGACGACGATCTCTCCGAACTCGTCCGACGTCGGGTTCGCGGTGTGCGGACCGCCGCCGGGCTGTCGCTCGACGAGCTGGGCGCTCGGGCGGGGATGAGCCCGTCGAGCATCAGCCGGCTCGAGACCGGGAAACGGAACATCGATCTCGAGAGTCTCGTGGCCGTGGCCCGAGGCCTGGAGGTGAGCGTCGACGCTCTGCTCGCCCCCGACGATCACGACGACGTCGTGATCCGGCCCGTGCCACGCTCGGGGAGCGGCGTCACGACCTGGCAGCTCACCAGACCGACCGGCTCGACGGTGGCGGTGAAGCAACGGATCGAGGCCTCCCGGCCCGTCCGTGAACCGCAGGTGCATCCGGGCCACGACTGGTTCTTCGTGCTGTCCGGCACGATCCGACTCACCCTCGGCGATCGGGTGATCCTGGTCGAGACCGGTGAAGCAGCCGAGTTCGACACGATGGTGCCGCATCTGTTCGAAGCGGAGGGGGGACCGGCCGAGATCATCTCGCTCTTCGACCGTGATGGTCAGCGTGCCCACCTCCACTCGGGCTGATGGCGCACCGCTGCGTCGCCGTGTCAGCTCGTGGCGATCACCGGTAGTCCGAGGCGAGCAACAGGTCGTACTGGCCGATCTCGTAGGTCTGCACGTCCACCTGGACCTGGGCCAGGCGCCGGACCTTGTCGCTGCCTGCCAGATCGATGGCCGCCTCGGCCATCTCGACGCCGCCGAGGTGATGGGCCCGCATGAGTTCGAGCCACAGCCGACCCTTGGCGATCCCGTCGACCGTGCCGAGCTCCCGCATCTCGGCATCGCTCGCGAGCCCCGGCATCATCTCCGTCGGCATACCCGCTCCGTCGGTCGTGCCCATCCAGGCCATGGCGGTCTCCTGCGGTGCCGTCGACTCGCCCCAGTCGGTGAGCCACGCCCGCATCATGCCGATCTCGATCGCCTGAGTCTGCAGCACCTCGGTCGCCGCGGCCTGCACCGGATCCCCGGTGTCGCTTCCCAACACCCGCTGGCACATGGCGAGTGCCTGGAGGTGGTGGGCGGTCATGTCGGTGCAGAACCCCACGTCGACCCCGGTCGGCTCATCGGCCGGGGTCGACGGTCCGGAGGCCGCAGCGGCGCCTCCGACGAAGCCGGTGGCGAGACCGACCGTGCCGACACCGGCGGTCAGCAGGAACCGCCGCCGGGTCGTGACGGGCGTCGTCACGCGTCGTCGCCGTCGGCCGGCGGCTCGGGGCGTTCCGGGCGTTCGGCATCGTCGCCCTCGCGACGTTCCGGCCGCTCGGGCCGTTCGGCTGCGTCCTCTCCTTCGCCACCTGGTTGTTCGGGGCGTTCGGCGTCGTCGCCTCCGGCACCGGCGCCCTCGAGGAGGACCTCACCGGAGAAGCAGCCGAGCACGTACGGGAACGCCTCGGTGGTGTAGTAGGCGTAGTCGCCGTTCTCGTCGAAACGGCCGTTGCACTCGTCGAGGTCGCCCGAACCCTCCACATAGGTGTGGGCGGCCCAGGTGTCGGTCGCGAACAGCGACTCGTCGGTGAGCTGCCACGACGAGGTGAACTGGTCGATGCCGGTGTAGCTCGGATAGCCGTCGAAGGCGTAGCCCGCGAGCTGCGGCGCCTCGGCCACCTGATCGGGGGTGAAGAAGCAGTCGGTTTCGGCGCTCGCCAGGATCTTGTGGGCGTGGAACCCCGACGGGCCGTTGTGACTCCCGCACGCCGAGATGATGCCCGGGAGGGAGTCGACGTCACCGCCGGTTCCTTCGGTCGGTCCGAAGATCGGGATGCCGTTGAGGGTCACGCCGATCGATCCGATGTAGGGCACGTCGGTGGTCGCGTCCGCCATGACCGGGGTCGCGGGAATCGTGTAGGTGGCCTCGCC
>JAHDCV010000043.1:0-5763 GCA_020629695.1 Acidimicrobiales bacterium
CCTTGGCCCGGAAGGCGAACGGCAAGGCCGACTACCCGGCGGCGAGGGCAGCGCTCGCCTGACGCGGCCTCGGCCGAATCCGGCGACATCGCCGGGTGTTGGCAACGATGCCGCAGGCATCCGCCGATCAGGTACGGCGGCGGTGTTCGGTCAGGAACTCGATCGCCCGGCCCTGCAGCTCGGCCGGTGCCTGCGGCAGCACGACCGGACCGTGATCGCGTGACGGCAGGGCGACGGTCGCCTCGGCGAATGCCGTCTCCTCACCCCGCTGGTTGACCGCCGCCACCCGCACGTCGACCGTGCGCATCGCGTCGATCTCCTGCACCGACTCGACGGTGCCGTGCAACGTCTGGAGGTCGCCGAGGTAGTTGAACTTGCGGATCTCGTCGTGCTGGCGGAGCACCCAACCGTCGTCACCGCAGAAGTCGGTGAGAGCGTGGTGCAGCCAGAACTCGCGGGTCAGCCCCCAGTCGTAGGCCTGTGGATTGCCGACCTTCTTCGCGAGGTCGCCGTCCCAGTGCACCCGCGCTTCGGTGTCGAACGCTCCCTGGGCGTTGCGGGAGTACATCATCGGCATCCGCGCCCGGTCCTTGGCCGCCACCCGACCGGTGGCGAGCATGCGCTGCGGGGCGAAGCCGTACCCAGCGGCATGGGTGAGGATCATGTCGGTCATCACGAGTGGCCCCTTCTGGAGGGGGCCGAACGTCTCGCCGGCGGCGACGTCCTCCCAGTAGCGGGGCTCGGCACCTCGGGGTGCCTCGGCGAGGTAGGCCTCGTCGATCGGACCGAGGTCGTCGCGGTCCCAGTGAGCGGCCTCGATCTCGGCGTACTTGCCCTTCTCCCGAGCCGTCTTGCGCTCGGCGATGATCCGCAGCAGCCGGTAGACGCCGACCACCTCGGCCCGCTGGTTGAACTTCACGTAGCGCCGGGTGATGTGCACGGTCCGCCCACCGAACTCCGACTCCTTGACCTCGAGCGACTCCTCCCCCTCGAAGCTGTAGATCGTGTCGCCGGGATACATGGGCTTGTGCCAGGTCCAGGTGCCGCCCGACATGAACGTCTGGCAGCCCTTGAACGCGCCCCGGGCGCGCCTACGGACCTCCCGGGGGATGCGATCGCCACGCAGGGGTGCGTTGATGATCGCGGCCATGATGTTCGGTGCGATCACGTCACCCCAGCGGGTCGTGCGGGCGTGGTCGGGATCGACGTAGAGCGGGTTGTCGTCGCCGATGCCGAGCGCGAAGTTCCGGATCGAGTCGACCGAGAGGGTCGTGTGGAACTCCTGATGCGGGCTCGGCTCGTCGAGCCCGACGACCTCCATCTGGCGTTCGATGTCGGCGTCGGTGATCTGCCCGGTCGTGTCCTGCTCGCTCAACCTGTCCCCCTCGTGACCCGGCCCGACCGTAGTGGCCGTCCTGTGATCGTCGCCTGGGAAGCGGGCGGAGGTCGAGAGCTAGGGTCGCCGCGTCGGCGAGCGGAGGGGGACCCGCATGAGCGAAATCAACGAGAACGTCGAACCGCCACTCGACGGCGTGCGTGTCGTCGAGCTCGGCGTGTGGATCGCCGGTCCGGCCGCTGCCGGTGTGCTCGCCGACTGGGGCGCCGAGGTCATCAAGGTCGAGTCACCCGGCGGTGACCCGCAGCGCCACATTCTCGCCACCGTCGGTCGGGAGGCGGCTCGCCTGCCGCCGTTCGAGGTCGACAACCGGGGCAAGCGTTCGATCGTGCTCGACCTCAAGACCGACGTCGGCCTGCGCGACATGCATCGCCTGCTCGCCGAGGCCGACGTGTTCGTCACGAACCTGCGGGTCGAGGCGCTGCGACGGCTCGGCCTCGATCCCGACGAGTTACGCGAGCGGTATCCGGCCCTGGTCTACGGACTCGTCACGGGGTACGGCACCGAGGGACCCGACGCCGATCGGGCCGCCTACGACGTGGCCGGATTCTGGGCCCGCTCGGGTGTGGCCAACGCCTTCACCGCGAAGGGTGGCGAGCCGCCGCTCTGCCCGCCGTCGTTCGGTGATCACATCACCGCGACCGGCTTGGTCGGTGGGGTCTGTGCGGCGCTGGTCGCCCGTGCCCGGACGGGCAGAGGGCGCCTCGTCGAGACGTCGCTCCTGCGGTCCGGGATCTGGGCCGGATCGGCGGATCTGTCGCTCCAGGTGCAGAACGGCACGGCCGGCCGGACCCTCGCCCGACATGAAGCGCCCAACCCGATGCTGAACGGCTATCGCTGCGCCGACGATCGTTGGTTGTGGTTGATCCTGCTCGAGTCCGACCGGCACTGGCCCGCGCTGTCCGAGGCGCTCGGCGACACCGCGCTCGCCGCCGACGAACGGTTCGGTTCGGCTGGTGGCCGTGCGAAGAACCGTCGCGAACTCATCGCACGGTTCGGCGAGATCTTCGCGACGAAGAACCGCGACGAGTGGGGCGAGATCCTCGATGCCCACGGTGTCTGGTGGGCACCGCAGGCCGACCTCGCCGATGTCGTCGCCGATCCGCAGGTCACCGCGGCACGCGCCATCGTCGAGTTGCCGGCGTCGGACCTCGTCGAGGCGGCGGCGACCGTCGCCTCGCCGGTCGACTTCGACCGTCAACCGATCACGATCCGACGGGCCTCGCCGGTGGCCGGTGAACACACCGCCGAGATCGTGGCCGAGTTCGGCTTGGAGTCATGAACGCCGACGCCGCCGTGATCACGGGTGCAGCCGGTGGCATCGGCCGCTCGATCGCCGAGGTGTTGATCGAGCGCGGGGTGACCCGGCTGGCATTGTTCGACCTGGACGACAAGGCGCTGGTCGCCGTGGCGGGCGAGCTGGATGGCGTCGAGGTCCTCACCGCCGTCGTCGACGTCAGCGACCGTGCGCAGTTCAGCGAAGCCTTCGCCGCTGCGGTCGAGCGGTTCGGTCGGATCAGTCTGATGTTCAACAACGCCGCCATCCAGACGCCCCCACCGGCGTATCCGGCCGCCGACCTCGACGCGGTCGACCGGGTGCTCGACGTGAACGTGCGTGGGGTCGTGCTCGGCACGCAGCTCGCCTTCGATCACATGTCGGCGAGCGGCGGCGGTTCGATCGTCGCCACCGCATCCGGAGCGGGCAAGGTGCCGATGCCGAACGATCCGCTCTATTCGGCGACGAAGGCCGCCGTCGTCATGCTGACGAGGGCGAGTGCGCCGTCGTTCGAGGTGGCCGGGGTCCGGATCAACGCCGTGTGCCCGAGCCTGGTCGACACGCCGATGCTCTACCGGTCGGTCGCCGGCCTTCCGGAGATGGAAGCGGCGGTGGCCACGATGGCGAAGCTGTCGCCGAGGGCGGTGGCCGAGGCGCTGGTGGATCTCGGCCTCGACGAGACGGTCACGGGCGAGACACCCAGCCTGCTTCCGTGACAGCATCGGGCATGAGCCTGATCAGCCAGATCCACCACATCGCCACGGCCACGAACGACCTCGACGCGACGATGGCCTTCTATCGCGAGGTGTTCGAGTTGGAGCCGTATCCGGGCTTCCCGAAGGAGACCCCCGTCGGGCGGATCGCGTTCTATTCGATCAGCGGCGTCGAGATGCAGATCGTCGAGGCACCGGTCGGCGACGCCTCGACCGACACACCGGCGATCCTGCTCCAGCAGGGGGTCCGTCTCGACCACTTCACGGTGTCGGTCGACTCACAGGAGACGTTCGATCTGATCATGGAGCGGCTGGTCGCCCGTGGGGCGTCGGACGGCACGATGACGCCGTTCGGTGATGCATCCTTGCTCGCCTACACCGATCCCGACGGCCACCGCATGGAGGTCATCTACCAGCCAGCCGACTGAGTCTCCGAGCGCGGACGGGCCCGCTCAGGTCCAGGAACGGACTTCGGGCATGACCTCGCTGGCGAACAGGCGCATGCTCTCCTTCGCCGCCTCGAAGTCGACGCCCCCGAAGCGGAAGCAGGTGGCGAGTTCGAACGGGCCGATGATCTCGTAGCGCTCGCGGAAGCGGGTGAGGAGCTGCTCGGGGGTGCCGTAGGCGTTGGCGGCGAGGAAGCCGTCGATGAACTTGTCGAACCCGTGCTCCCGCAGCAGCTTCGCCTGCTTGCCGTAGCCGTGGTAGCCGGTGAGCCCTTCGAGGTGTTCGCCGGTGAGCTCGTAGTGCTCGAGCAGGCTGGCCAGGTAGTTGGCGAGCGCCTCCTCGGCGACCTCCTTCGCGACGACCTCGTCGGGGTGGCAGTAGGTGAAGTCGGCCGTCATCGGGGCGTGGGCCGGCTGGCCGTGCGCCGCCTCGAACTTCTCCCGGTAGCGCTCGATCGAGGGCAGGCGCTTCTCCCAGTTCGACTCGGCGAACATGATGATGCGCGCCCCGGCGGCGGCGCAGGCGTCGATCGAGTCGGGGGAGTTGGCGACCGCGTAGGTGCGGTCCTTGAAGGACTCGAGCGGACGGGGCCGGATCTCCTTGCGGACCTGCGGGTAGAAGGGGCCGTCGCCTTCGATGAACCCGGTCTCGATGGCGTCGACGATCATCAGCGACGCCTCGTCGAAGCGAGCGCGGGACTCGCCCATCTCGACACCGTCGAAGGCTTCGAACTCGCGGCGGGAGAGCCCCCGGCCCATGCCGAAGCGGGCTCGGCCGCCGGAGAGGTGGTCGAGCATGACGATCTTCTCGGCGACCCGGAGCGGGTCGTTCCACGGGAGGATCACCGCCGCGGTGCCGAGGTCGATGCGTTCGGTCCGGCCGGCGATGTAGGCGAGGAACTCGGTGTTGTCCGGGCAGAACGAGTAGTCGTAGAAGTGGTGCTCGGTCGGCCAGATGCAGTCGAAGCCGAGCTCCTCGGCCATCAGGGCGAGCTCGGTCTCCTGCAGGTAGACGTCCGCATCGCTCAGGTCGTCCCAGCCGTAGCTCGCGAAGATGAGTTGCAGTCCGACGTCCACGTGGCCCCCTTGTCGTGAGATTCGACGTTAGGGGAGGCGCTCCGCCGGTGACAGTTGCGTCAGCCGGCGTAGACGGTCTCGTCGAAGACCAGACCCTTCTCGAGGGTCTTGTGCACGGGACAGCGCTGGGCGATGTCCATGAGGCGCTTCCGGGTGTCGTCGTCGAAGTCACCGTCGATGAAGATCCGAGAGGTGACCCGATCGACCTGCTAGCCGTGGCGGTCGTCGATCTCGCAGTCCTCGCAATCGCTGGCATGCACCCGGTCGTGGGAGTACTCGACCGACAGTGAGGTGATGTCGATGCCCTTGCGTTGGGCGTACATCGAGAGGGTGATGGTGGTGCAGGCGGCGAGGGCGCCGAGCAGCATGTCGTAGGGGTTCGGCCCGGTGTTGTCCCCGCCGAGGTCGACGGGTTCGTCGGCCCGCCAAGTGTGGGTGCCGTTGGTGATGTCGACCCGGAAGTCGGAGAGCAGTTCAGCGGTGATCGCAGCCATGCCGGGGTGAACCGGATCTCCGCTTGTGGCATTCCGTCGCTCAGTCGGCCAGGACGCTCATCGGTGGAAGGAGGAGCGTCTCGCCGGGGTGGATCAGGTCGGGATCACCGGATTTCAGCATCGATCGGTTCTCCGTCAGGAGCTCGACCCAGTAGGTCGCGATCGCCTCACTCGAGGCGTCCCTGCCGAGCGCACGTCGGACTGTCACCTCGGCGATCCCCCAGAGGTGCTCGCCCGGTTGCACGATGTGCGCCACCGGGAGATCGGTCGTCGGCTCCCATGCGTCGGCGGGTGGCGGGTTCCGGGTGTGTTCGCCGATCTCGGGCGTCGTGTCCGGCGTCGTCGGTGGCTGGGTCGTCGG
>JAHDCV010000043.1:5863-33894 GCA_020629695.1 Acidimicrobiales bacterium
GGTCTCGACGCTTGACGAGGTCGTCTCGACGGTGGCCGCGGCGACCGACGAACCATCGATCGACGTGCTGTCGATGCTCGGGCCGAGCTGCTCGATCCCGGGCGTGTCGTTCGGGGTGCCGCACGCACCGAGGAGCACCGATGCGGCGAGCGACCACTCGGCGAGTCGGCGGGCGAATGACCGACGCCCATGCACGGGAACGGTGACGCCTCGCTCGGCGGCATCACGCAACACGCGTCGCCATCGTCGGACATTGGCCGCCGTGACGAGCGAGACGACGAGTGCGGCCCAGGCGACACCGAGCACGATCGCGCTCTCCGAGTCGTCGGGGATCACGGCTGCCAGCGACGCGCGAGCGGTTTCGGGGAAGTCCAGCATGTCGAAAGCATAAAGAAGTAGACGAGCGTAAACAAGAACCGGTTCGTCACAGACGTCGATGTGCCGGGCTGGAGGATCCACGACGAACGCCGATGGATCTTCGTGGACCCGGTGGATGACGACCTCTCCAGGGCGCAACGACGATTCGAGACCGATCGGGCGGGCGGGCAGGTCGAACTGGAGCGAGCCCAGCAGGAGTTCGACCAGGCGAAGCGGACCATCACCGACGTGCTCATCGATTGGACCGCTCGCGGTTCGCACGTGGCGCTCGAGCTTCGGGGTGGTCAGCGCGTCGACGGTCTCGTGATCGCCGTCGCGAGCGACCATGTCACGATCGACGACGACCGTCGGGGGGAGGTCCTCGTCCGCACCGGATCGATCGAGCTCGCCTCGGAGGTCGCCGGTTCGGTGCCCCGCCGGGCGAACTCGACCGAGGTGACGATGCTGGCGGTCCTGCGATCAGCGGTGGCGATGGAGCGAACGGTCACCGTGTGGCGAGCGATCGGGGGTCCACAACACGCAGTCGTGTCGGCGGTCTCGGGCGATCACCTCCTCGGTCGCGTCGACCGTCTGGAGATCGCCTGGCGGCTGGACTCGTTGGATGTCGTCTCGGTGGCGTCCGGTTCGCTGACGCCGTGACGCGTCAGGTGGGGGTGTCGACCTCGGCCGGCGAGACCCGGTTCGCCTTCAACGTCGCCACGATCTCGTCGTAGAAGAAGTGGTATTGCCGTGAGCCTGGCAGGCGGTAGGCCGACAGGCGACCGTCGTTCGCCATCGCGAGCACCGTGCGGGGATTGAGGTCGAGCATCTCGGCGACCTGTGCCGCCGTCATGACGTTGCCGTGGTCACGAGCGTCGGGGGCGCCGCTCCCTGGGGAATCACTCATGGCCAGACCGTAGCGCTCGACTGCGCTCGACGGTGGTTGCCTTCGCCAGAGACCGGCCGAACGACGCCACCGCGGCCCGACGGCGTTCGTGGGCGCCGCGTTCCCGGGTTGCGCGTTCGTGGGCATGCCGTCCCATCGACGAGTGGCGCCCCGTCCTGCTGGCCTAGTGGGCCGTCAGTGGAGTGAAGGGGGTGGCCGAAGTGAGTCGACGTTCGATTCCGTTCTCGGTGTCGCATGGAGTGATCGTCGTTGCCGGGTTGTTGACCTTCGTGCTCGTCGCCTCCGCGCTGGCGGATCGTCGAGCGACCATCGAGATCGCCGTCGTCGAGGGAGACCACGCCGCGGGGTCGGCGTTGGTCGTGCGCTCGGTCGAGGTCCCGGTCGACGAGACCTCGCCGGTCGACCGTTGGGTCGACCCTTCGGACCTCGGCGCCGACGCCGTGGCGCTGGCCACCCTGCGGGACGGCGATCCTCTGCTGGCCTCCCAGGTCGGCGTCGAACTCGACGATCAGCGCACGGCCGTGATCGATGTCGAACGCTCCGTGATCGAGGGCCTCGACCTGCGGGTCGGATCGACCGTCGACGTCGTCGCCACCGGTGACGACGGGGCGTCGTTCGTGCTTCGCGACGTGGTGGTCGTCCGAGTTCCCAGCGGGCTCGGCGACGGTCTGCTCTCGAGCGCCGGGGAGCAGTGGGTCGCGGTGGCGGTCGACGATCGCGAGGCGCTCGCACTGGCCGAGGCCAGCGAAGCCGGCGTGCATCTGATGCGATCGGGAACGGCTCGGTCATGACCCAGCTCGTGATCGGGCTGGCCGTCGGGGCCAGGGTGTGGCGGGGAGATCTCCAGCGTCACTGCCGCGACCATGTCGGCGACGTGGTGGCGCAGCTCGTACGCGATCGACGCGACGCTCGGACCGGAGCATTCGACGTGCTCATCGTCGACGACGACGTGAGCTGGTTCACCGGTGACCTCGTGGTCGAGCTCCTCGCCCAGAACGTCCAGATCGTCGGTGTCTTCGACCCGGCTGAGGCCGACGGCCACGGCGCTCGGCACCTCGACCGTCTCGGCGTGCGCGCCACCGTCGCCGCCACCGCGTCGCCGGAGGAGTTCGTTGCCACCGTCCGTGCCCTCCGCCCGCTCACCCGATGGTCGGCGCCCGAGAGTGTCGCCCTCGACGACTCGTCGCGTCATCCCGTCGTCGCCATCGGTGGACCCGCCGGGAGCGGGGTCACCGAGACCTCGATCGCCCTCGCCGCCAGCCTCGCGCCCCGCTCGGTGCTGCTCGACGTCGACGAAGTGTCTCCGTCGATCGCCCGGCGCCTCGGTCTCGCCATCCATCCCCACATCGTCACCGCTGCCGACGCCGCTCGGAGTGAACGGGTCGCCCTCGACGGGTTCGCCGAGCGGACCCTGCGCGACTGTTTCGCGAGGTCTGCGATCGACGGCCCGGCGCTGCCGTTCGACGTCATCTGCGGCTTCGCCGCTCGTGACGACTGGTCGCTCGTCCGGCCCGACGAGGTCGTGCACCTCATCGGCGTCCTGACGGCCACGGCACCGGTCGTCGTCCGGCTCGGCCCGATCCTGGAAGCCGGCACGGGCGACCGGCCGCGCTACGACCTCAGCCGATCGATCCCGCAGGTCGCCGATCGACTCGTCGTCGTGGTCGACGCCTCGCCGACCGGATTGCTGCGGGGTGTCGACTGGCTCGGGGATCTGCTTCCCCTGGCGGGGGCGAAGCGACTCGACGTCATCGCCAACCGTGCCCCGACGGTGCGGGCCAGCCAACGCCAGATCGTCGAGCAGCTCCGACGTCTGCTCGGAGACCGGCTCGATTCGATCCAGGTCGTGGCACACGACCGCCGTGTCGAGCGCGCCGCCTGGGACGGCGCGGTCGCCGCCGGCGGAAAGCTGCGATCTGCGGTCCGCACGATCGCCGCCGGCGGATGGGATCACGACGCACTCGAGATGGTGGCATGAACGTCGCCGCTGTCGTCGACACCTACGAACACCTGCGGCTACGCGTTCTCGATCGCATCCGCCGCGATGGCATCGACGTGGACGACCACGGCGTGGTCCGCGGTCTGCTCCGTGACGTCGTGGAGGGATACCAGCGCAGTGCGACTTCCGGTGGTGGAGGTCGCCCGCTCGCCGATCCGCAGGCGATGTTCGACCGTCTGGAGCGCTCGGTGCTCGGCTTCGGTCCGCTCGCACCGTTTCTCGACGGCTCGCTCGACTACGAGGAGCTGATCATCCACGGCGAGGACGTGTCCTACATCGACGACGACGGTCGGATGGTCTCGTTCGGTGAACCGATCTCAGCCGACGAGGTCCGTCACGTCGTGACGAAACTGCTCGCTTCGGTCGGCGCTTCGGTCGACGAGTCCCACCCGATCGTCCAGACCCAGGTTCTCGATGGTCAAGCCCGGCTCGGCGTCGTGATCGCCCCCGTCGCGGCCGAGATCGACGTGACGCTGCGTCGCTATCGCACCCGCCGGGAGACCTTCGAGGAGTTGGTGGCGTGGGATGCGATCTCCCCCGCCGCGGCCGCGTTCCTGTCGATCCTCGTGAAGACCCCGACGGGCGTGATCGTGACCGGGCAACCCGGTGCCGGGAAGACGACGATGGTGAACGCGTTGCTGCGGGCCGTGCCCTCGCACCGGCGCGTCATCGCCTGTGAGGACACCCCGGAGTTGTCGACCGCACATCTCCAGGCCGCTCGTTGGCGGACTCGTTCCGCCGGGCCTGACGGCACCGGTGGGGTCGATCTGCGCGAGCTCGTCCGGGTCTCGCTCGGCATGCGCCCCGATCTCCTCGTGGTCGGCGAGGTCCGTGGGGCCGAGGCGTATGAGCTGACGCGGGCCGGCAACGCCGGCTGCGGGATGATCGCGACCCTGCACGCCAACGGTGCTCGGGAGGGGCTGGCGGCGTTGGTGTCGACGGCGGTGATGGCGGCGGCGAACGTGCAGGTCAATCAGGTGCGGGACGTGTTCTCCCAGACGGTCGACGTGGTGGTGCACGTCGGGCGTGAAGCGCAACCCGGTGGCGGTATCCGGCGGCAGGTCGTCGAGATCGTCGCGGTGCCCGCGATGCAGGGGCACGAGACGGAGTTCACCGTCGAACCGATCTTCGCCCGTGAGCGGCCGGATGGTCCGCTGCGTTGGACGGGTGCGCCGCTGCCGTCGGCGTTGGAGACCCGTCTCGACCGTGCCCTGCGCGTGGACTCGACGACGGTGCGCCAGATCCTGGAGTTGGGTCGCTGATGCATCTGCTCGCTGCGCTCACCGCGGGGTTGACCGTGTATCTCGTCGCGGCGGCCGTGCTCGGCGTGCGACCCGGGCTACTGCGACACCGCCGGTCAGGGTCGTCGCTGCGGGGGCGCGGCGCGGTGTGGCTCGCCCAGGCCGGCGTGACGTTGTCGGTGGGGCGCTTCGTCGCGGTGTGTGCCTTCGGCGGTCTGGCGGCCGGCGTCGTCGTCGGGGTGCTGGTCGGGGTCGCCCCGCTCGGGGTGGTCGCCGGGCTGGCCGTGGGTTGGGCGCCGGCGACGGTGCTGTCGAAGCGTCGTGCCGCGTCGGTACGGGCCAGGACCGAGGCATGGCCGGATGCCTTGCGTGATCTCGCCGGGCATCTCCGGTCGGCGACGTCGGTGCACGGGGCGATGGTCGAGCTGGGTCGTTCCGGACCGGTGGCGTTGCGTGAGCCGTTCGTCCGGTACGCGGCGCTGGCGCAGGCGCTGGACCCGGCGGCCGCGCTCGAGGTCGTCCGCTCGGAGCTGGCCGATCCCGTCTCGGATCGGGTGATCGAGGTCCTGCTGGTCGCGCTCGATCAGGGCTCGTCGATCGTGATCGATGTGCTCGGGGAGATGGCGGTCGCCACGACCGCCGACCTGCGGTTGTTGGAGGAGATCACGACCGCGCAGTTGGAGACGAAGGTCGAGGCGTGGTCGGCGACGGCGCTGCCGTTCGTCGTGCTCGCGCTGTTGTGCGTGTCGACGCCGGGCTATCGGGACTTCTACGGCTCGGTGGCCGGCTGGATGGTTGTCGGCGTGGGTCTCGGGTTGTGTGCGCTCGGCCTGGTGGTGATCACGCGTCTCGGGCGGATCCCCGAGGAGCGACGGGTGCTCGTGCAGGAGCCGGTCGGATGAGCGTCACGTTGTGGGCGGGCCTGGCCGCGGCGGTGGTCGTGGTGACGCTGCTCGAGCTGCTCGCCCCTCCCCGCCGACGACTGTCCGGGCGGATCGCTCCGTATGTCGCGTTGGCCCGGCCCCGTCTCGGTGCGGGCCCGATGGATCTGTCGGTGTTGTCGGCGACCTCCGTCGACGATCGGTCGTCGATCGCGCGGGTCTTCCAGCCGGTGGCGGATCGCTGGTTCGATCTCGCTGGCCGTGTGGTCGACGTCGCCGACGACGAGACGATCCGTCGCCGGTTGCAGCACGCGGGGGTGCTCGATCTCGACCCCGATCAGTACCGGCTCCGTCAGGTCCTCCAGGCCGTTGCCGGTGTCGCGACGGGGTGTGCGGTCGGGCTGCTCGTGATCCGTTCCGCTGTCGGCACGCTCCTGTTCGCACTGCTGCTCGGGTTCCCAGCGGCGACGATGCAGCGCAACCGACTGGAGCGCGCGACCCGGGAACGGACCGCGACGATGCGGGCCGAGATCGCGACGGTGGCGCAGTTGTTGGCGGTGCACACCCGGACCGGCGCCGGATCGGTCGAAGCGGTGCGATCGGTCGCGGTGATGGGGTCGGGGCCGGTGTCGGGCGAGCTGCGCCAGGCGCTCGGATGGATCTCAGGTGGGACGAGCCCGGCTCGGGCCTACGACAAGCTCGCGGAGGCGACGGCGGAGCCCGTGGCCGCCCGCCTCTATCGGGTGCTCGCCGGCTCGGCCCGTTCCGGGGCCGATGTCTCGGGCGGTCTGCTCGCAGTGGCCAACGACGTGCGTGATGAACGTCGCGACGAGGTCGCCCGGCTGGCGGTCCGGCGTCGGACGGCGATGTTGCTGCCGCTGTTGTTGTTCATCGCGCCGGTGATGGTGCTTTTCGTGGCGGCAGCCCTGCCGTCGTTGGTCTTCGGCTGAGTGGCCGGGAGAGGGAGAAATCCAATGTCCATGTTGATGTACCTCGCAACGCGAGACCGGGAGAGTCGGGCCGCCGAACGCGGTGCCGGTGTGGTCGAGTGGTTGGGGATCAGTGCGCTGTCGATCGCGCTCCTGGTGTCGGTGTTCGCCGCGCTCGAAGCGGTCGGCCTCAACCTCGTCAGCTTCATCTCGAGCTCGCTCGGCATCTGAGCGACCGGTCGTGTCGACCCAACGGGGCTCCGCCTCGATCGGGGCCGTGGCCGGCATCGGCGCCCTCTTGCTCACGCTCACCTTCTTCGTGCAGATCGTCGCGTGGCAGTACGCCCGGGGGGTGGTGCGTTCGGCGGCGATGGAAGCGGCCCGCGCCGCAGCTCCCGTCGATGCCGACCCCGGGGCCTGCCTGCGTCGCTTCGAGACGGTCCGGGATCAGTTGCTCGGGGGGAACCTCGGTGACGGGGTCGGACCGGCCCGATGTGACGTCGGTGACGACGAGGTCGCGGTCTCGGTCGACGTTCGTCTGGAGGGTTGGCTGCCGGGCTCGCCCGACTGGGTCTTCACCGTCGATGGCATCGCCGTTCGCGAACGGGTGCGCCCGTGAGGCGGTGGTGGCGACGTCGAGAGACGGTCTCGGCGGAGCGTGGAGCGGTCGCGATCGAGGTGCCGTTCGTGATCGGCCTGGTCCTCATCCCGTTCGGGCTGCTCGTGGTGACCGTGCCGACCTGGGTCGAGCGGCAGACGATGGTGCGAGACGCCGCGGCCGAAGCCGCGCGAGCCGTTGCGCTCGACCCCGACGCCGGTACGGCGATCGGGCAGGCCGCGGCCCGGCAGGTCGTCGATGGTTACGGCCTCGACTCACCGGTCTCGGTTGCCTGGTCCGGGGCGTTGTCACCGGGTGCAGAGGTGACGGCGACGGCCTCGGTCGATGTGCCGGTGCTCGAGCTGCCGCTGTTCGGCGCCATTGGCGGGCAGACCATCACACGGAGCCACACCGAGCGGGTGGCCGACTACGGGGCCAGTCCGCCGTGACCCGGACGTGTCGAAGCGAGCGCGGGCAGGTGACGATCTTCGGTCTCGGTCTCGTGATCGCGATGTTGATGATCGCGGGTGTGAGTGTCGACCTCTGGCGGGTCTGGTCGGACCGGCGGGCACTGTCGGAGATGGCCGACTCGGCTGCCGCTGCTGCGGCGAATGGACTCGACGTCGACGCCTATCGCATGAGCGGAGAGCTGTTGCTCGATCCGGGTCTGGCGGTCGAGTTCGCCGAGCGGTCGCTCGCGTCGCAGCAGGACCGTGCGATGTTGATCTCGGTGGATCTGCTCGACGCGTCACCGGAGCGCGTCGTGATCCAGTTGTCGGGGGAGACCGGCTTCACATTGCTCGGGTTGCTGAGCGGAGACGGCCGCTTCGAGATGACCGTGATCGCCGAGGCCGTGCCCCGGCCACCGGAGTGAGGCGAGGTTCACAGTCCGAGCATGCGGCGGACCCCATCGTCGATCGCTGCGATCAGTGTGGATCCGAGTTGGCCGACAGGGTCGGACAACCAGGAACGGTCGATGAGTTCCAGGCCGATCGGCACGGCGACGGCGTCCTTCGGGAGGCCCGAGACTGCTGCTGCCACGAACACGTTTCCCGCAGTCCCGGCACGCGCCAGGTTCGAGGTCAACGGCACCACGTGGGCCTGCCAGACGTCGGCGGCGAGCACGTCGTCCGAGGACACGACAACACATGGCCGCCGCTTGTCGAGCTCGACCCAGTGGACGCCGCCCCGTCTCACCACGGAGCGTTCCGATCCATCCGCCGTGCGACCTCGGCTGGGTCGGGCCGCTCGTTGTCGCTCGGGTGAGATGCGAGGGCCGCATCGGCGACGATCTGCTCGGAGAGTGACATCGGTGACTCCTCGGCATGTCGGCGGAGCTGCTCGGTCACCCACCTCGAGAACGGAACATCGAGACTCTCGATGATCGGCACGACATCGGCTGGCACGCTGATCGTCTTGTTGGGCATGTACGTAGTGTACGTACTACCGGTCGACGGTCGAGAAGTCGTCGTGCTCTGCTCTGTCCAGGTTGTCCTTCGTAACTCAGAACTGGACGGAATCGACGTTTCGCCCTAGTCTCCGTCCATGGGACGATCCGCGACGTCTTCGCTCGCCCGCACCCGTCACGACACGCTGACGCTCCGCTATCAGCCGGACGCCCGCGTGGAAGCGGCGATCGTCAACGCCGAGCGCCTGCGTGGCCTTCGCCAGCGTCTGCTCGATGATGGTGCCTTCACGATCGACGACGTCGCACGTGGTCGGGGCGCGACGCTGGCGGCCACCCGCAAGGCGATCTCCCGGGCCGAGGTGGCCGGCAAGCTCGTCACCGTGACGGCCGACGGTCATCGCCTCGTGCCGGCGATCTTCCTGGATGAGGCCTTTCAGCTGATGCCCGAGTGGGAGCCCGTGTTCGCTGCGCTTCGTGCCGCGGGTGAGGTCGGCTGGGGTCAATGGGCGTGGTGTGCGGAGCCCACGACGTGGCTGGATGGGCAGGCCCCGGCCGACCTCATCGCCTCGTCGCCGGAGGTCGTGCGAGCCGCCGCCGAGCGTCGACTCGAGTCGCTCGGTGCGGCGAGCTGACCGGCTCCGGCGACTGTCAGTCCCCTCGGCCAAGCTGACCCGATGACCGCACCGGACTGTCCCTTCCCCGACCGGTGCCCGGTGCCCGACCCGCCGGAGGAGTCACCGTTCGAGCAGGTCGAGCTCCCGGCGGCGACCTGGAGCTCGGTGGGGTCGATCTCCCACACCACCGTCATGAACGCGAGCGGTCGGGGCGACAGTCGCTTCTCTCCTCTCGCCGACGCGGACGGCGTGGTGCCGACGCTCTACCTCGCCCGCAATGCCGTGACCTCGCTGCTCGAGACGGTGCTCCATGAACTCTCCCCACTGGGAGCGGGCCGGGTCGCCGAGTCGGAGCTCCACGGGCGGGTCCTCCGGCGCCTCGATGTCGCTGCGGTGCCCGTCGTCGATCTGCGCGACCAGGCCCTCGGCGTCGCCGCCATCGCGCGCGATCAGCTCGTGGCCACCTCGGCCGCCCATCACTCCTGCACCCGTGCCTGGGCCACCACGCTCCGGGCGCTCCACCCCGATGCCGCCGGTCTGCTCTGGCACTCCCGGGTCGCCGAGGTGGCGCCGGTCCGGCCGATGACGGTGTTCGGCGAGCTCCTGCCCGGCGAGTCATCCGAGATCGCCGTGCTCTTCGGTGACCGCTGCGCCGCTCCGAGGATCGCCGAGTCCACACCGCTCGACACCGACGACGGGCTCGGCCTCGTCACCGAGATCGTCGTCGACCTCGGCGGTGTGCTCGACGGCTGATCCTCAGACCAGTGGCCACGGCCAGCGGTGGCCGTCGGTGTCGTCGTCGGGGAAGAACGGCCGGTCGAGCACGGCGCGGGCCCGGGTCATCAATGCGTCCTGTTCGAACGGATCGAGCAGCGCACACAACCCGTCGTCGAGGCCCGTCTCGACGAAGCGGGTCACGTCGGCCAGCAGATCGTCCGGGATCGGGTCGCCGACGTAGTCCCACATGACCGTGCGCAGCTTCCACTGAGCGTGGAACGTGAGGCCGTTGTCGATGCCGTAGATCCGGCCGTCCCGCCCGAGGATGCAGTGGCCCGACTTCCGATCGGTGTTGTTGGCCATCAGATCGAGCACACAGATGGCCCGGCAGTCGTCGTCGCCGATGCCCTCCTCGTGCAACGTGAAGTAGTGCTGGGCGAAGTCGCCGTCGACGAACGCCTGCACCGATCCCTCGCCGAAGGGCCCCGTCGTCAGCACCGTCGGTGGGATCACGTCCCAGCCCAGCGCCTCGGCCAGGCGATACGTCGCGACCTCACGCTTGTAGAGCCCGCCGGGATAGTCCCACAGCGGACGCTCACCCTGGCCGGGCTTGTAGATCGCCCGGTGCGATCCCGGCAGGGGCCGGTTGGCCGGATCGTGATCCTCCGGCTCGGCCGGGCGGTCGAATCCCTCAGGCCACAGTGTCACCAGCAGGGTCGCGTTCGACGAGTGGGGCATGCGCCCCTCCACGTCCATGTCACCGTTCGTCAGGAGATCGACGAGGTCGGGGGTCGGCAGATCGAAAGCCGAGTCGGCGAGCTCCACGAGGTCAGTTGAGCCGAGGGCAGGCGTGGTCCGGCGAATCCGGCGCATCACCACACAGGCGGCACGGTGGCCGGCTCTTCGACATGAGCGCCTCGGAGGTGGCGATGAACGACGCCGCCTGATCGACGGTCAGGTGCACCCGCAGCGATGCCGTCTCGACCTCGGGCTCGATACCCAGCAGCTCCGCGGCTTCGGCGGTCTCCTCGTCGACGAACGCGATCTCCTCCACCATCAGCACGACCCGGCTCTCGGCCTCGTCGACACCGACCGCGATCTGGCCGACCACCCACTCGGGCAGCGCCGGCTCGATCAGCGGCACCGGCGTGGGATCGACCGTCGGCGACGGCAGGTCGTTCATGACCGACTTCAGGAACGCGGCCAGGGCCGCGACCTGCTGCTTCTCGATCTTGACCGAGACCTGCGTGCCCGACTCGCCCGCCTGGAGGAAGAAGGTCCGATCGCCGGGATTGCCGAGGGCGCCGGCCGTGAAGTGTTCGGTCTCGCGGAATTCGAAGGATTCGTTCATGGCGATTCAGCTCGGGACGAGGGTCGAGAGATCGTCTCCCATCGAGTTGACGGAGAGGACGACCGGGCCGTCGAAGGTGTAGAGGATGGCGGTGATCGAGCACTGGCCGATCACGATCCGTTGGAATTGGTCGAGATGGGTGCCGGTCGCTGCCGCCACCGCCGCCTTGATCGTGTCGGCGTGCGACACCGCGACGATCGTCTTGCCCGGATGGGCGGCGACGAGATCGTTGACGCAGCCGACCATGCGGGTCTGCATCTCGGCGAACGACTCGCCGTTCGGGAAGCGGAACCCGCTCGGATAATTCTGGACCTGCGACCAGACCTTCAGCTTGCGGAGCTCGGACAACTTGCGACCGGTCCAGTCGCCGAAGTCGGCTTCGATCAGACCCTCGGCGGTCCGGACCTCGTATCCGAGGGCCGCGGCGATCGGGGCCGCCGTCTCCTGGGTGCGCTCCATGGGTGAGGCGTAGACCGCGGCGATCTTCTTCTTGCCGATCGGCGCGATGCGCGCCGCCGCCCGTTCGGCCTGGGCGACGCCCTCCTCGGCGAGATGGAGGTTCGGGGCGCGACCCGGCAGAACCGAACCGGTCGTCGGGGTCTTGCCGTGCCGGACGAACAACACGAGGGTCGGCTTCGGCGTCTTGGATGCGGCCACGTGGCGAGGGTATCGACCGACCGGCCTCCGTCGCCGAGCCGGCGTCGCCCTACGGTGTCGTCGATGCCTCGTTCTCGACGTGCCGACACCCTCGAGGTGCTCACCGACGCCGTCGCCGACTGTCGGCGATGTCCGCGGCTCGTGCGGTGGCGGGAACAGATCGCGGTCGACAAACGGGCGGCCTACCGGGATGACGAGTACTGGGGGAGAGGGGTGCCCGGATTCGGCGATCCCGCGGCCTCGGTCATGGTCGTCGGGCTCGCACCGGCCGCCCACGGCGCCAACCGAACCGGACGGATGTTCACCGGCGACCGGTCGGGTGACTGGCTGTTCGGTGCGATGTGGCGAACCGGGTTCGCCAATCAGCCCGAGTCGGTGTCGGTGGATGACGGCCTCGAGCTCCGCGACGCCTGGGTCACCTCGCCGGTGAAGTGTGCACCACCGGCCAACAAGCCGACCCCGGCGGAGCGGGACACCTGCGCCACGTTCCTGACCCGCGAGGTCGCGCTCATCGAGCCCTCGGTGTTCGTCGTGCTCGGCGGCTTCGGTTACCAGGCGCTCGCCGGTCACCTCGGGCTGCGCCCCCGCCCCAAGTTCGGCCACGGCGTCGTCGCCGAGCTCGGCGATGGTCGGCACGTGGTGTGCAGCTATCACGTGAGCCAACAGAACACCTTCACGGGTCGTCTCACCGAGTCGATGCTCGACGACGTGTTCGTCACGGCGCGAGACCTCGCCGGTCTGGCGCCCCACGGCCGGGGGCCCGGCGGTGAGGCCGGCCGGTCGGCTGACTAACGTGAGGTACGTGCCCCGCCTCCGACGAGCCCGCCGCCGTCTCGTGCCCGGCAGGATCGTCGTGCCGGTCATGGTCGTCGCCCTTGCACTCGCAGCCTGCGGGGGTGAGGAGATCACCGAGTATCAGCCGGAGGATCGCAACGAGTTCCTCCAAGCCTGCACGCTGCCCGGCGAGGACCCGATTCTGATCACCTCCGTCTGCGGGTGTGTGTTCGACGAACTGACCGGCGATCTGGCGTACGCCGAGTTCCGTGAGCTCTCGGCCTCGCTGGACCTCGAGGAGTCGCCGACCGCGCTCGACCCCGACCTCGCAGGTGCGATGGGGTCATGTCTCGCTGCGAGGGTGACCGGACAATCGGACACCCAGACCACGACTGTGGACAACCTGGACTGAAAAACCCCCAAATCAGGGGAGCCCAGTTCGGGGCGCTGAGCAGGGAAAACGTCGTGATGGGTCAACAGCCCCACGACGGCAGAGGGGGTCCGTCGTACGGTCCGCCCCGTGAACACTGCACAAACCGTCGCCCGCATCGCGGTCTTCGACGACCACCTCGCCTTCGCCGAATCGCTCGGGCTCGTGCTCTCGATGCCCGATGACCTCGTGGTCGTCGAGTGCGCCGATCGCACCCCCGACCCGGCCGAGCTCCTCGCACGGCATCCGCTCGACCTGATCGTCTGCGATCAGCACCTCGGATCCAGTACCGACGGCATCTCGTTCGTGAAGTCGCTGCGTGAGATCAACTCCGACGTGCCCGTCGTGCTCCTCACGGCGTATGGCTCACCGGGTCTCCGAGCCGAGATCGCGCAGGTCCCGAATCTCCACTACCTCTCGAAGGCCACGCCGGTGCGTGCCGTCGTCGCCGCCGTGCGATCGGTGCTCGCCGGTCTCCCGATCGGTGAGGTCAGCCCGACCCGAACCGGTCCGAAGCTCCGCCAGCGCGAGCTCGACGTGCTCGAGCGTCTCGGGACCGGCATGCGTGCCGCCGATATCGCCACCGACCTCGGCATCAGCCTCCATACTGTGCGGGACCACATCAAGTCGGTACTCGTCGCCCTCGATGCGTCGAGCCAGCTCGAAGCGGTCCTCAACGCCCAGCGGTTGGGCTTGATCGAACCTCCGATCTGAGCCACCGTTCCGGGTGACCCATCCCGCACACATCAGAAGGTTCACAGTGGCTTCGAAACAGCCGTTCGCCGAAGGCGATCTCGGACGAATCCAGGGTCTGCTCTTCGGTGACGCCATGTCCCGTGTGGAGGCCGAGCTCGAAGAACTCCGCGGTCACGTCGCTGACGAGGTGAAGCGCCTCGAATCCGAGCTGGCCGCCGAACGCGACGAGCGGGCCAAGGCCGAGAGCGCGCTGAGTGCCGAACTCACCAGTCTGTCGGCGACGCTCGAGACCCAGGCCGGCCAGCTCGGCGATGCCAAGGTCGACCGTGCGGCGCTCGCGGCCATCCTCGATGACGCAGCCGGTCGTCTGCGTGGTCTCGCGCCGGACACCGAGGACGCCAGCAGCGACGAATGAGCGACGAGCTCGACGAGCTGCGCGAGCTGCTCCTCGGCGCTGACCGACTGGCGATCGCCCGCCTCGAAGCCAGGATCGACGCCCTGGAGCAACGTCTCGAGGCCGGGCCCCGGGTCGACGAACTCGCCGCGCTCCTACCGAAGGTCATCGAGAAGCGCTCGACCGACGCATCGCTCGATCCCGGCCTTCAGCCGACCGTCGAGCGCACCCTTCTCCGGTCGGTCGAGGACGATCCGAAGGTGATCGCCGATGCGATCTATCCCGTCATCGGTCCGGCGATTCGCCGATCGATCGCCGCGATGTTCTCGTTCGGGCCCTCCGGCGGGTTCCAGGTCGACCACATCTTCATCATCGAAGGCGCGACGTCGGTTCCGCTGGTGCACTACCAGCGGAGCGAAGACCTCGACGAGGGTGCGGTCGAGATGGTGTCGGGCATGTTGTCGGCCATCCGCTCCTTCGTCGAGGAGTCGTTCGAGGCCGGTCAGCTCGACGGGCTCCAGGATCTCCGCGTCGGCGACGTGACGGTGCTGGTCGAGCCCGGGCCCAAGGCCGTGATCGCGGCGGTGACCGCCGGCGTGCCACCCACCAGATTCCGGGAACAGCTCCAGATCGCGTTGGAGGAGTTCCATCGTGAACACGAATCCGACCTGCGCGGGTTCGACGGGGCCGTGGAGCCGTACCAGCCGTTCGAACCTCGCCTCGCCGAACTCGAACGCCGTCACGGCCTCGCTCGTGGCAACCGGTTCTCGGTGTTGTTGCTCTTCGTGCTCTTGATCATCGTTGTGGTTGTCGGCGCAGCGATCATCCTCTAGGCAGGGGTCGTGGCGTGGAGGTTCGAGCGTGATTCGTAAGAAGATCTGTCTGGTGGGCGCCCCCGGCGTCGGCAAGACCAGCCTCGTGCGCCGTTTCGTCGAGCGGCGGTTCGAAGCCGACTATCACTCGACCATCGGTGTCCGCATCGATCGGCGTGGCCTCGAGATCGACGGGCAGGACGTGTCGTTGATCATCTGGGACATCCACGGCGAAGACGAGTCGCTCTCGGTCCGTTCGTCCTATCTCGCCGGCATGGCCGGCTGTTTCGTCGTGATCGACGCGTCCCGTCCCGAGACGATCGAGATCGCGACGACGCTGCGCGAACGAGCGCTCGCCGTGGCCGCCGTGCCGATGGTCGCCGTGGTCAACAAGACGGATCTGGTCGACGAGGCGGAGGTCGCCCTGTCATCGGCCCGTCTCGCGCCGCTCGCCGACAACGTGATGGCGACCTCATGTCTCGAAGACACCGGTGTGGACGACGCGTTCGAGTTCCTCGCACGGGCGACGATCGGCTGATTCAGCGCCGCTGCGGCAGCTGACAGCGGAACTCCAGGCCGCCGCCCTCGCGTTCGGCGGCGATGATCGAGCCGCCAGCGTCACGCACGAGCTGGTCCACCACGGCGAGCCCGACACCCGTGCCGCCCTTCGAAGACCAGAACATCTCGAACGGCTGCGTCGGATCGACATCGCTGCCGAGTCCCGGGCCCCGGTCGGCCACCAACAACCAGAGCGAGCCCTCGTCGGTCCACACCGAGATCTCGACCGGCGCTGCGGGGCCGGCGTCGCCGTACTTGACGGCGTTCTCGGCGAGGTTGACCAGGATCATCGAACAGGAGGCGGGAACGAGCTCGACACTCTCGGCGATCGTCCAGTTGATCGTCCGCTTCGGTAATGGTCGCTCGACGTCCTCGACGACGTCACGGATGTCGGCCTCGGCTGCCGACGAGGCGACGGCGGCGACGTCCATCAGCATGGTCACGAGGCGCTGGAGGTGATCGACCTCGCCGCCGATGCGATCCGTCAGGACCTCGGCGAGCGGCGACGCATTGGGGAGACTCAATCGCATCGCCTCGACGGTGACGGCCATCGTGGCCAGCGGGCGGCCGAGCTCGTGGGCGACGCCGTAGGCGAACCGCTGGAGCCGGTCGCTGTGTTCCTCGAGGTCGACGAGGCGGGTCCGGAGCAGGCGGTGATCGCGGATCAACTCCGAGGAGACCTCGTCGAGGATCTTGCGTTCACGGAGGCGATCGAGCCAGAGCTCCAGCCGGGGGGCCGCCCGCACCAGGTCGGCGATGCCGGCCTCGGCGGTGCGGAGGCGACCGAGGCTCGCACCGTCGGCGCCGACGATCTCGATGTCGCCGCCCTCCACGGCTGCGTACGAAACGTCGTCGGCCGGAATCGCATGCCAGACGGGCTCGCCGACGCCGACCACCCACTGGCGATCGAGGTCGTCGGCCACCAACCAGGCACCCAGACCGTCGAGCATGGCGGAGAGTTCACGAACCGCCGAGGATTCGGTGAGTCCGGCCGACCCGGCCCGGGCCCACTCCGTCGATGCCCGTTCGTCCATGTCACGAAACCTAATCCCCGATCGTGGCCCGACCCCGCTGAGGGACTGCACTCGTGCCGTCGGAGTCCCCCGAAGTAGGGTCGAGAACCCGTCGACCAGGAGGCCACATCGTGACCGACACCGCCACCAGCCCCCCGGCGAAGAAGGCCCGCTGGACCCACCAGTGGAAAGAGCTGTACTCCGAGGTCATCGACTCCGGCCTCTGCACCGGGTGTGCGGGTTGTGTCATCTCCTGTCCGCACGACGTGATCGGGTACAAGCACGAGCCGGGTGCCTACAAGCCGTTCCACCTCGAAGAAGAGCTCGGCCTCGACAACTGCATCCACGGTGAGAAGGGCTGCACTTCGTGCACCCGTGCCTGCCCACGGTTCCGGGCCTGGGAGACCGAAGCCGACGAACATCTCTTCGGCCGCACCCGTGAGGCCGACGAGATGGCCGGCATCTACTCCGAGATCCTCCTCGTCCGTGCCGCCGACGACGACGTCTACGACAACGGTCAGGACGGTGGACTCGTGTCCGCGATCCTCATCTGGTGTCTCGAGAACGGCATCATCGACGGGGCGCTCGTGTCCGGGCTCGAAGGTGGCGAGGGCGGCTGGAAGGCCAAGCCGATGGTCGCCACCAATGCCGAGGAGGTGTTGGCCGGCGCGGGATCTCGCTACACGTATTCGGCCAACACGATCGCCTACGACGAAGCCCGGGAGCGTGGCCTCACCGACCTGGCGCTCGTCGGCATGAGCTGCCAGACCTCGATCGCCCCGGTCATGTGGCATCGCAAGGTCGGCAAGGTCTCGAAGCCGATCAAGCTGAACATCGGGCTGCTGTGCTCGAAGTCGTTCGACGACTCTCTCTTCGACGAGCTCTTCTTCCTGAAGTACGGGCTCGCCAAGGAGGACATCGTCAAGATGAACATCAAGGGCGTGTTCCAGGTGTGGATGCGCAACGGCGACTACCACGAGATCAATCTCAAGGAGTGCCACGCCTGGACCCGTGAGGGCTGCAATCACTGCCCCGACTTCGCCGCCGAGCACGCCGACATCTCCACCGGTGGCATCGGTGACGCCACCGACTGGACGCTGACCGTCGTGCGGACCGACATCGGCAAAGCCGTCATCGACGCGATGCGGAACGACGGTGTCATCGAGACCCGTCCCGGCACCGATGATCCGGGCGCGATCGCGCTGATGAACCGTCTCTCGGCCAAGTCGCGTGAGCGATGGCCGGCCTGGGCCAACGGAGAAGCCCGCGTCGGGCTGCCGGAGAAGAAGAAGTAGCCCGCCGAGCTGGCAGAGTGAGCCGCGTGAGCGCATCGACCGAACCGACCACCGATCCGACCCTTGCCGCCGACCTGCAGCGGGCCTGCCTGCTGTCGGGGGAGTTTCTCCTCCGTTCCGGACTGACCTCGAACGTCTACTTCGACAAGTACCGCTTCGAGGCCGATCCGTCGCTGCTGAAGCGAGTCGCCGTGCAGCTCGCACCGATGGTGCCGGATGGCATCGAGGTGCTGGCCGGGCTCGAGCTGGGTGGCGTGCCGATCGCCACGGCGCTGTCGCTCGAGACCGGGATCCCCGCGGCCTTCGTCCGCAAGGAAGCGAAGACCTACGGCACAGCGCGCCTCGCCGAGGGATCCGACATCGAAGGCCGCCGCTGCCTCGTCGTCGAAGACGTCATCACGACGGGAGGGCAGGTCGCCCTGTCGATCGCCGACATGCGGGCCCGTGGCGCGCTGATCGACACCGTGCTGTGCACCCTGCTGCGGGGTGAACCCACCGCGGTGGCCGATTCCGAGGTCGAGATCCACCACCTGTTCACCCTCGCCGATCTCGAGGCTGCCAGCTCATGACACGGCCGGGGGCGACGATTGATCAGGTCGAGCCCTCGTGGCCCGAGCCCGTCCGCCCACCCGTCGGCGCACCCAACGTGCTCGTCGTGCTGTTCGACGACGTGGGGTTCGCCGACTTCGGCTGTTACGGCTCCGAGGTCGCGACCCCCACCATCGACCGCCTCGCCGGTGCCGGTCTGCGGATGACGGGCTTCCACACGACGGCGATGTGTTCGACCACACGGGCCGCGCTGTTCACCGGCCGCAACCATCACTCGGTCGGGATGGGCTGCCTCGCCAACTTCGACTCCGGCTACCCGGGCTATCGCGGCCGGGTCACCCGGGATGCCCCGATGATCTCCGAGGTGCTCGGCGCCGCGGGCTACCGGAACTACATGCTCGGCAAGTGGCACCTCACCAACCTCACCGAGTCGGGCCCGACCGGCCCGTTCGACGGTTGGCCGCTCGGTCGGGGCTTCCACCGCTTCTACGGGTTCCTCGACGCCGAGACCGACCAGTATTCACCCGAGCTCGTGCGGGACAACTCTCCGATCGCCGCCCCCGGCGATCACACCACGGGCTATCACCTGACCGAAGACCTCGCCGATCAGGCGATCGCGATGTGGTCGAGTCACGAAGCCGCCGACCCCGCCCTTCCCTGGTTCACCATGTTCGCCCCCGGCGCCTGCCACGCCCCGCACCAGGCGCCGGTCGAACTGATCGACCACTACGAGCGGATCTTCCGGAAGGGGTGGGACGCCACACGGCACGATCGCCTCGCACGCCAGATCGAGCTCGGCATCGTGCCCGCCGGCACGGTGCTGCCCGATCGCAATCCGATGGTCCGGCCGTGGGATGCCCACACCGACGACGAGCGAGCGGTGTTCGCCCGTCTCATGGCCGCCTATGCGGCCATGCTCGATCACACCGATCGCCAGCTCGCGCGGCTGGTCGATCACCTCGAACGGAGCGGGCAGCTCGACAACACGATCGTCATCGTGACCTCCGACAACGGCTCCTCGCAGGAGGGCGGACCGAATGGGTTCGTGAACGCGATGGGGCCCTACAACGGCCGTCCCGAGCCGATGGTCGAGAAGTCGGCGCGGCTCGCCGACATCGGCGGGCCCGACACCCACAGCAACATCCCGTGGGGGTTCGCGATGGCGGCCAACACCCCACTCAAGCGCTACAAGCAGAACACCCACGGAGGAGGGGTGCGCGATCCGTTCGTGATCCACTGGCCGGCCGGGCTGCCGACCGATGGTTCGTTGCGCACCCCGTTCGCCCACGTCTGCGATCTGGCCCCGACGCTCTACGACCTGGTCGGCTTGGCGCATCCGGACGGGCTCGAAGGCGTCAGCTTCGAGGCCGCACTGCACGATCCGGACGCCACGACGGGCAAGGTCCGGCAGTACTTCGAGATGTTCGGTCATCGCGGCATCTGGCTCGATGGCTGGAAAGCCGTCGCCTATCACCAGCCCGGAACCTCGTTCGACGACGACCGATGGGAGCTGTACCACCTCGATGTCGACGTGAACGAGGTCCACGATCTCGCCGCGGCCGAACCCGAGCGCCTGGCCGCGATGATCGACGCGTGGTGGGACGAGGCCGAAGCGAACCAGGTGCTTCCCCTCGACGACCGGTTCGCCGAGCGGTTCGCCGAGAACGCCGAACGCCACCGGGGTGGTCGCACCCGCTACGTCTTCTGGAACGGGATGGAGCACCTACCCGGTGATGTCGCCCCCGACCTCCGGAGTCGTAGCTACACGATCTCCGCCGAGGTCGACCTGCGGGGGCTCGACGTGGCCGGTGGTCAGGCCGACGGCGTCATCGTCGCTCACGGCGACGCGACCGGCGGATGGTCGCTGTTCGTCCGCGACGGCCGCCTGGTGCACGACCTCAACGTGGGGGGCGAGGCGCAACTCCTCGCGTCGCCCGAGGTGCTTCCGGCGGAGCGTTTGACCCTCGGGTTCCGGATGGACCGGCACCAGGAACCGGGACACCCCGTGGTCGGCGATGCGCAGCTGACCGTCGATGGATCGACCGTGGCCCGGATGGAAACGGGACGCACCTTCTTCGTGATGGTGTCCTGGTCGGGGCTGGACATCGGCATGGATCGGGGGACGACCGTCTCCGACTACGACCGGACCGGGCGATACGTCGGGCCGAATGTGTTCGGCGGTCGGCTGCGTCGGGTGGTGGTGGATCTGCATGGCGATCAGGAGCTCGACCACGAGGCGGTCGGTGCCGCCGAGATGGCGCGTGAGTAGTCCGGATCAGCCCGACCGGGTCGGTACCGTGAGAAGGTCATGAGCCGCCGGGACAAACTCCGAGACGCCCTGAACGTGGTGGGCGAGCAGGCGAAGAAGGTCGCGTCCGATCGGCTCGAAGACGTCAAGGCCCAACGCGCCGCCGTGGCGCCCAAACGTCCGGTCGCCGAGATCCAGCGGGATCTCGACGCCCTCGTCGGCCTCGACGACGTCAAGGAACAGATCCGGACTCAGATGGCGTTGCTCGAACTCCAGGCGCGGCGGGCCGATCACGGACTCGGGACGATGGCGTCGTCGCGCCATCTGGTGTTCCTGGGGAACCCCGGTACCGGCAAGACGACCGTCGCCCGGTTGCTCGCGGAGATGTACGGCTCGATGGGACTGCTCGCGAAGGGGCATCTGGTCGAGGTCGACCGGGCCGGCCTGGTCGGCGAATACGTCGGACACACGGCGGCCAAGACCAATCGTGCGGTGAAGCGGGCGCTCGACGGGGTCCTGTTCATCGACGAGGCCTATTCGCTGTCGCCCACCGGTCCGATGGTCACCAACGACTTCGGGTCCGAGGCCATCGAGACGCTGCTCAAGCGGATGGAGGACCACCGCGACCGGCTCGTGGTGATCGTCGCCGGCTACCCCGATCTCATGCATCGATTCCTCGAGTCGAACCCCGGTCTGCGATCGCGGTTCGCCCGGGAGATCACCTTCGCCGACTACTCGAACGCCGAACTCGTCGAGATCACCCGGAAGCTCGTGACCGATGCGGACTTCTCGCTCGCTCCAGCGGCCGAGATCACGCTCGAGATGATCTTCTCCGGGTCGAAGCGCACGAAGAACTTCGGCAACGGGCGCTATGCCCGAACGCTGTTCGAGGCGGCGGTGTCGAAACAGGCAGTTCGGTTGGCTGCCGAGGGCGGTGTCGGATCGCTCGATCGCGAGGCGGTCACGACACTCGAACGGAACGACTTCCGCGCCGCGGCCGAGTCGCTCGCCTGAGCCGGCGATCGAGGCATCAAGATCCGGCTCTGGCCGGTCGATGTCGAGGGACATGTCCTCGACTCCGAGCTACGCCGGTGCCGCCAAGCTGATCGGTGGCCAGGTCGCGGCGAAGAAGGCCAAGCCGAAGAAGACCTTCGTCGACTGGATCAAGGCTCGGCTCGTGTTCATGCTGCTGGGTGGCGTCGCGTTCTTCGGGTGGCAGACGTTCGGGCCGGCGGCACAGCACGCCGCGGTGGCCGAACACGTCCCGCACTCGGCTCGGCCCGGCCAGTGCTTTCGAGCCGACGCGACGAAGCTCGCGGTGCCCTGCACCCAGACCCACACCTACGAGGTCTTCGGCGCAGCGGTGTTCGCCGACCGTGCGCCACATCCAGGAGCCGCGGCCGGCATCGTCGGGAACCCGGTCTGTGAGCAGGAGTTCGCCCGGGTCACCGGAGGTGCGTCCACCGGCCGATACGAACACGTGCCCGTGAATCCCACGACCGACGAGTGGGACCTCGGTCGTCGCGAGGTGGCGTGTGTGCTGTTCCTCGCCGACGACTCGACGAAGTCGTCGTCCGTCAGTCGTTGACAGCCAACGCCCGCCCCAGCTCCTCGTCGGACGTCGTCGATGTGCTCGACGGATGCGCAACCGGGGCAGGTGGGGTGGCTCAAGGCGCAGGGCGAGCCGCCCGATGCCTGGAAGGTGGGAACCAACGCACGACCAGGAACGAACGCTCGACCCGACGGTCGGCGTGACGACGATCTCGTCCGATTCGAGTACCGCGACGGTGAGGTGATCGCCGTGGTCCCGGGCCGGGTGCCCTCCAGCGGAGCTGCGACGGGCGACCTCGCTCGTTGAGCGTCAGCTCGGCCGGGCGAGTGCCCGTCGCTCTGCCTCGCACTCGGCCCGCATCCAGCATCCGTCCAGGTGGTCGTTGACGATGCCCATGGCCTGCATGCCGGCGTAGGCGGTGGTCGGCCCGACGAAGCGGAAGCCGAGCTTCTTCAGCTCCTTCGACAGGGCGGTCGACTCCGGGGAGGTCGCGGGCACGTCGACGAATGACGCCGGTGCCGGCCGTTCGGGGTCGGGCTCGTGCGACCAGATCACACCGGCGAGGGTTCGGCCCGTCGTGTGCAGCTCGAGCAGCGCTTGTGCGTTGTTGATGGTGGCGTTGATCTTGCCGCGGTGTCGGATGATCCCGGCGTCACCGAGCAGGCGCTCGACGTCGGCCTCGTCGAACGAAGCAACCGCCTCGTGATCGAAGTCCGCGAACGCGGCCCGGAAGTTGTCGCGCTTGCGCAGGATCGTCAGCCAACTCAGGCCCGACTGGAAGCCCTCGAGGCAGAGCTTCTCGAACAGCGTCCGCTCGTCGGTCGTCGGTCGACCCCACTCGGTGTCGTGATAGGTGATGTAGTCCGGCGTCGACACGCCCCAGCCGCAGCGGTGATTGCCGTCGTCGCCCAACACGAGATCGCTCATGGCACGACCGTAGTGAGGCGGGCCGACACTCAGGGAAGAAGCGCCGGGGTCCGTTCGTCGACGAGGGCTCGGAGCTCCTCGGCGAGACCGCCGCAGACATCCGGCGAGAGTCGGTGAGCCGGGCCGTAGAGCGACACGATGGCGACCGCCCGGCCGTCGTCCAGGATGGGCACGGCCAGTCCGTTCACCTCGAGGTCGAGTTCCTGATCGGCCCAGGCGAAACCGTTCGACCGGATCTTCGCGAGGCGAGCACGGACCGCGTCGGGATCGGTGACGCTGAACTCGGTCGCGGCGGTCAGCGGTTCGGCGAGATGGGCGTCGAGTCGGTCGACGTCCCAGAACGCCATGGCGACGAGGCCGGGCGCCACGCAGTGGAACGGATAGGTGCGTCCGCTCGGGTTGGGAACCCTCAGTGCTCCGGCGGTGGTCCGGACCATGTCGTAGCGGAAGCCGTCGGGGGTGTCGATGCCGACCGAGGCGTTCTCGCCGAACCGATCGACGAGCTCGACGAGCAGCGGACGGCACCGGTCGCCGAGGGTGATCTCGGCCTCGCTCGAGGGTCGAAGCGTCGTGAGCGCCGAACCCGGGCTGACGGCGCCGTCGGTGGCACGCTCGACCATGCCGAGGTCGGCGAGCAGGCCGACCAGGCGGCCGGCGGTCGACTTCGGGAGACCTGAACGGCGGGCGATCTCGCGGGTCCCGATCGGCCCGTCGGCGGCCACCACGATCTGGAGCACGTGGAACGCGCGATGCACGGGTCCGGTGGCCATTGACATGGTTTCGTCGCCGGTCATAGTGTTCGCAGACTAACTCAGTGGGACGTCCCGTTCAACGGGACACCGACCCTTCGGCATCGAGCCCGGCTCCGATGCTCGAGGAGGCGACATGACACACGTCGAGACCACCCTGCCCCTCACCCCGGAGTTCGCGCCGCGGGCGTGGAGGCCGATCGCCGAGGCGTCGCTCGACGGGAACTTCGCCGAGGTCGCCTGGGCCGACGGATTGCGGCTCCGTTGCTTCTCGTTGTGGTTGTACGAGAACACCGTCGGGGTCGAGCCGCTGAGCCGCGAGGCGATGATCGATCCCTCCGACCTGCCGCCCGCCGACCATCTCCGGGCCGCCGTCGTCGATGGAGATGGCGCGCTCGTCGTCACCTGGGCCGACGGCGAGACCTCGACCGTGCATCCCGGTTGGCTTCGTCATGTGGCCGAGGGTCGCCACACCCCCGGTGCGTTGTTGCCGCCTCTGCGCACATGGACCGCAGCCGACGTCGACGGGGTGCCGCCGACGGTCGACGGCACGAACGTGCTCGACGATCCCGAGGTGCTGCGCGAGTGGCTCTGGCTCCTGTGCGAGTACGGCATGGCCCGCCTCGTCGACGCGCCGGCGACGGAGACCTTCATGGCCGAGCTGGCGGCGCGCATCGGCCCGATCCGGGGGTCCAACTTCGGTGGCGTGTTCGACGTCCGCTCGATGCTCGAACCCGACTCCACCGCCAACACCGGACTCAACCTCGGTCAGCACAGCGACCTGCCGACGCGGGAGACACCCCCGGGGTTCCAGTTCCTCCACTGCGTTGCCAACGAGGTCGCCGGTGGATGGTCGCGCCTCACCGACGGCCATGCCGTCGCGGCCGAGATGCGGCGGGTGGATCCGGACGCGTTCGAGGCGCTCACGACGCTCGAGTGGACCTTCAACAACCGGTCGTCGATCGCAGACCATCGCTGGACCGGACCGTTCCTCGACGGCCCGATCGCCACCGGCTCGGACCTCGACCGCCGTCCCCTGACCGTCCGGGCCTTCTACCCCGTGCGGGGTTTCCCGGCGATGCCCGAGCATCAGATCGAGCGCGGCTACGAAGCCATGCGGGCGTGGTCGGAACTCGCCCACGACCCGCGTTTCCAGATCCGCTTCCCGTTCGCGCCCGGCACGTTGATCGGGTTCGACAACCGTCGCGTGCTGCACGGCCGCGACGCCTTCGAGCCGAGCGCCGGCCTCCGCTGGCTGCGCGGCTGCTACATCGACCAGGACGACGTCTACTCCACCCTCCGGCTCATGCGCTGGAGCGAGGGTGCGGCCGACGCCTGAGCTCACCGAGATCGACCAACCATCCCACCGAACCCAGGAGTGCCCCATGAGCGGAGCCTTCATCACCTGTGCCGTCACCGGCGCCGGCGACACCGTCAACAAGTCGGACAAGGTGCCGTACAAGCCGGCCGACATCGCCAACGACTGCATCGAAGCGGCGAAGGCCGGCGCGGCGATCGTGCACATCCACGTGCGCGACCCCGAGACCGGCGCCGCCGCCCGTGAGATCGACTACTACCGCGAGGTCGTCGAGCGGGTCCGGGAATCGGGCGTCGATGTGATCATCAACCTCACCGCCGGCATGGGCGGCGACTTCGTCCTCGGCTCGGTCGAGCAGCCCCTGCCGCCGGACCCCGACGGAACCGACCTCGTGGGAGCGACCGAGCGGGTCGAGCACGTCCGCCAGCTGATGCCCGAGATCTGCACCCTCGACTGTGGCTCGATGAACTTCGGAGAAGGTGACTACATCGCCGCCAACTCGACCCAGACGTTGCACGAGATGGCCCGCCAGATCCAGGCCCTCGGTGTGCGACCCGAGATCGAGGTCTTCGACACCGGCCACCTCTGGCAGGCCAAGAGCCTCGTCGACGCCGGCGTGATCGACGATCCGGTGATGATCCAGATGTGCATGGGCATCCCGTGGGGTGCGCCGAACGACCTCAACACGTTCATGGCGATGGTGAACAACACCCCGGACGACTGGACGTTCTCGGCCTTCTCGATCGGTAGGGACCAGCTGCCGTATGTCGCCCTCGCCGCGATCGCCGGCGGCAACTGCCGGGTGGGCCTCGAGGACAACATCTACCTGTCCCGTGGTCAGCTCGCCTCGAACGCCGACCTCGTCCGTCGGGCGACCGAGATCCTCGCCAGCATCAACGTGTCGGTGAAGGGTCCGGAGCAGGTGCGTGAGGAGCTGAAGCTGGTCAAGCATGGCTGAGCGTCGCAACGCCACCGATGAGGTCGCCGCCGCCCCGGTCGAACGGGCGGCGATCGTCGGCTGTGGGGTGATCGGCGCGGCCTGGGCCGCCCGAATGCGGTTGTCGGGGGTCGACGTGACCGTGTTCGACCCGGCCCCCAACGCCGAGGACGTCCTCGCCGCGGTGTTCGCCAACGCCCGCGAAGCGTGGGACGAGCTCGGCCTGTTGCGTGAGGACACGATCGGGTCGCTCACCATGGCCGATTCGATCGAGGCGGCCGTGGTCGACGCCCAGCTCGTGCAGGAGTCGGTACCCGAACGGCTCGACCTCAAGCAGTCGACGCTCGCCGCCATCTCGGCCGCCGCGCCGACCGACGTGCTGATCGGATCATCGACGTCCGGGCTCAAGTGCACCGACATGGCACGCGACATGGCCGACCCGAGCCGCCTCGTCGTCGCCCACCCCTTCAACCCGGTCTACCTCCTGCCGCTCGTCGAGATCGTCGGTGGTGAAGCGACGAGTGACGACGCGGTGCAGCAGGCCATGGGCGTCTACCGATTCCTCGGGATGAAGCCGCTGAAGATCCGCAAGGAGATCGACGCCCACGTCGCCGATCGTCTGCTCGAGGCGATCTGGCGTGAGTGCCTGTGGCTCGTGAAGGACGGCATCGCCACCACCGAGGAGATCGACGACGCCATCCGTTACGGCTTCGGTCTGCGTTTCGCCCAGATGGGCATCTTCGAGACCTACCGGATCGCCGGTGGCGAGGGCGGCTTCGGCCACTTCATGCGCCAGTTCGGCCCGGCGCTCGAATGGCCGTGGACGAAGCTCATGGACGTCCCCGAGATGACGGATGCGTTCGCCGACGAGCTCGAAGCCCAGTCCGACGACCAGTCGGGGGCGTATGAGCTCCGCGAGCTCGAACGCATCCGCGACAAGAACCTCACCTCGATGATGTTGGCCCTCGAGGCCAACGAGTGGGGTGCGGGCAACGTCGTCGCCGAGCAGCGGGACCGGGGCTGATGGTGCTGGCCTCCGAGCTCGTCGCCGAGCTGGAGGCCTGCCGCGCCCCGGCGGCGCAGGCCTCGACGCTGCCTGGTCGTTGGTACACCGACGCCGGGCTCGCCGAGCGGGAGCGGGATGCGATCTTCCGTCGGGGATGGGTCGGCCTCGGCCGTCACGACCGGTGGTCTGCGCCCGGCGACTTCATCACCCAGGACATCGGCGACGTGCCCGTCGTCGTGGTCCGAGGAGACGACGGCGTGCTCCGGGCGTTCGCCAACTCGTGCCGGCACCGCTCGGCCAAGGTGATGGTGGGGGAGGGCAGCTGCAAGCGCATGCGTTGCCCGTTCCATTTCTGGACCTACTCCCTCGACGGTCGCCTCGTCGGCGCGCCGTCCATGCAGCGAACCGAGGGCTTCGAAGCGGACGACCACGGGCTCATCGAGTTCTCCCTCGCCGAGCGGGACGGTTTCGTGTTCGTCTCGTTGGAGGCCGAGCCACCGTCGATCGACGAGTGGTTCGCCGGGTACGGCGACATCCATGCCGGTTGGTCGGCGGGCGATCTGGTGACGGCTCGGCGGCGGGAGTTCACGGTCGACTGCAACTGGAAGGCCTTCGCCGAGGTCTTCAACGAGTACTACCACCTGCCCTACGTGCATCCCGACTCGATCGACGACACCTACCACGAGCCCGACGAGCCCGAACCGTCGACGGGGGCATGGGCGACGCACTTCGGCACGACCAGCGGTACCGGTGGTCTGCTGGAGGAGGCGCAGGACCGCGCCTTCCCGACGATCCCGTCGCTCTCGGGTCGGGCCGCCGAGGGTGTGCGGTACTCCTGGATGTTCCCCAACACGATCGTCGCCTACGGCCGCGAGGGGCTCTGGATGTACGAGGTCTACCCCGACGGCCCCGACCGGTGCCGATGCGCCCAGGTGGTGTGCTTCCCCGCCGAGACCGTCGCCCGCCCGGGCTTCGACGCTGTCGCCGCCGAGTACTACGAACGGTTCGACGTCGCCCTCGCCGAAGACATCCCGATGCTCGAACAGCAACACGCCGGGTTCGGCTCACCGTTCAGCCGACAGGGTCGCTACTCCCACCTGGAGCCGAGCGTCGC
>JAHDCV010000117.1 GCA_020629695.1 Acidimicrobiales bacterium
CACCCGCACGTTCCAGGAGACGACGATGACCATCGCCCACCGACGAAGAGATCTGCTGTCCAAGACGGTCAACGCCGTGCACAAGACACTCATCGCCGTCTCCGGCGGCCGCATCGGCCATGAGCTGCGGAGCCTTCCCGTGGTGAAGCTGACGACCACGGGCCGCACGTCGGGTCAACCCCGAACGGTGATGCTCACGGCCCCGATCCATGGCGGCGGTCGCTACGTGCTGGTCGCGTCGAAGGGAGGCGACGATCGCCACCCGGACTGGTACCGGAATCTGGTCGCGAACCCGAGCGTCACCATCGAGCCGGTCGGGGGTACGGGACCGGTCGCGTTCATCGCTCGGACGGCGAGCGCCGACGAGAAGGCCGAGCTCTGGCCGAGCATCGCGAGCGCAGCCGAGGGCTACGCCGCCTATGAGGCCAAGACCGACCGCGACATACCGGTCGTCATCTGCGAACCCGTGGCCTGAAACGGGCCGGCGCATGACCGGCGGAGTACGGTCACGGACGCCATGTTGAAGTCACTCGGGGTCACGATCGCGAATGTCGCCGAGCGCATCTCCGGCGACAACGGAGGGTTCGCCGACCTCGACGCGGTGTTCGCCGCCTCTCGACGCGCTGAGCAGCGCCGACAGCGCAAGACGGTGTTCGTGTTGTTCTCCGTCTTCGTGGTGATGGTGGGGGTGTTCAGCGCCCTGTTCCACGAGCTGATGGCGGACGAGGGACGCACGTTCTCGTGGCCCACCAGCGTCTATTGGACGCTCACGACCATGACCACGCTCGGCTTCGGCGACATCACCTTCACCTCCGACGCCGGGCGGATCTTCTCCGTCGTTGTCCTCCTGTCCGGCTCGACGTTCCTGCTCGTCGTCTTGCCGTTCGTGTTCATCCAGTTCCTCTTCATTCCGTGGATGCACGAACGGGACCGGAGGCGGGCCCCGCGTTCCCTGCCGGCCTCGACCCGGGGCCACATCATCCTCACCGCCGTCGGACCGGTGGAGGAGGCGCTGATCGACGACGCCGATCAGGCCGAGGTGCCCTATGTGATCCTGGTCGACGACATCGAGGAGGCCGGACGCCTCCACGATGTCGGGCGCAGCGTCATGGTGGGTCCGCTCGACGACCCCGCCACCTACGAGCGGGCACGTGTCAGCGAGGCCGCCATGGTGGTGGCGTCCCGCGACGACCAGACCAACACCAACATCGCGTTCACCGTGCGAGAGATCGCCCCCGACGTGGAGATCGTGACGACCGCCAACAGGCCGGCCTCGGTCGACGTGCTCGAGATCGCCGGCGCCGATCGGGTCATCCAGCTCGGTGAGGTCCTCGGCACCTCGATGGCGGCCCGCGCACTGGGCCTCGGTGGACGGAGCCACGTCATCGGCGAGTTCGCCGGTCTGCGCATCGCCGAGGCCGGCGTCGACGGCACCGACCTCGTCGACCGCACGCTCGCCGAGGCGCGCCTGAGGGAGCGGTTCGGGCTCGGTCTGATCGGTGTCTGGGACCGCGGCGAGTTCGAGATCGCCAACGCCACGACGGTGCTCCGCTCGTCGTCGCTGCTTCTGCTGGCCGGCTCGGCCGATCAGCTCGCCCGGTTCGACGGCAGCTTCGACAGCCCAGGACGGCCGTCGGGCGCGGACTCCCCGAGGGCGCTGGTGATCGGTGGCGGTCGGGTCGGTCGAGCGGTCGGAGCCGCGCTCGCCGAGGAGGGCGTCGAGTTCTCGATCGTCGAGCAGATACCCGAGCGGGAGAGCGACGGCGCCCACTACGTCATCGGTGATGCCGCCGATCGGGCGGTGCTGACCGAGGCCGGGATCGACGACGCCGATGCGGTGCTCATCACCACCCATGACGACAACGTCAACGTCTACCTGACGCGCTACTGCCGGGGTCTGCGTCCCGACATCCGGATCGTCGCCCGGTCCCGGCTCGACCGGAACGTCTCGACGCTCTACCGAGCGGGCGCCGACTCGGTGTTGTCCTACGCCGACACCGGCTCGACGGCCATCTGGAATCACCTGCGGCGAGACGAGCTGCTGGTCGTGGCCCACGGACTGCACGTGTTCCGCTCGCCCATGCCACGTGAGCTCGTCGGACAGACGCTGGCCGAGGCCGGCATCCGTGCCCGGACCCTCTGCAACGTCGTCGCGATCGAGACCGTCGACGGCATCGAGGCCAATCCGGACGCGCGAACGCCGCTGCCCGTCGAGGCCGAACTGCTCCTCGTGGGCACCGACGAAGCGAAGGCCCGGTTCACCCAGGTCTTCCCCCATGCGTTCCAGCGCACCCGCCGACGCGGGCGGCGCGCCTGACGCCTGCGCCCGGGCGGCACGGGTCGTCGGTGTCGACTTACGGCGTCTCGACGAACGGTCACGCTTGCGGCGAGTTGACAACGGTGCGAACTTGAGCGCCGAGACCAGCGGTGCTCCAGCGGTGCTGCCGTTCGGCTACCGACGTCATCGTGATCAGCTCTGAGGAGGGCACGTCCATGTTCAATCTCGCCGAGAACCTCCGCCGACAAGCGGCGGAGCTGCCCGACAAGCCGGCACTCGTCTGCGACGATCGCACCCTGAGTTTCGCCGACCTCGAGGCCGAATCGGCCAAGGTCGCCAACGCTCTCGCCGCCATGGGCGTCGGAAGCCAGGACCGGGTCGGCTTCATCGGCAAGAACATCGCGGAGTACTTCACGCTGACCTATGGCGCGGCCAAGTTGAACGCCGTGATCGTCGCCGTCAACTGGCGACTCGCGGCGCCGGAGATGGACTACATCCTCGACAACGCCGAGGCCAAGGTCGTGGTGGTGGAAGCGGAGTTCCTCGGTCACCTCGAGAAGATGGATCTTGCCCGGTCCCCGCACCTGATCGCGGTCGGCGGCGAGTCATCGCACGTGCAGTACGCCGACTGGATCGCCGGGGCTGCCGAGGATGACATCGTCACCGCCTTCGACGCGCACGACACCTCGGTGCAGCTCTACACCTCGGGCACCACCGGCCTGCCGAAGGGCGCCGAGATCAGCAACCACAATCTCGAAGCCTCTGTCCCACCGCTGACCGATGTGATGGGTCTCGAAGCCTCCGACGTCGTGCTCCACGTGCTGCCCATGTTCCACATCGGTGGCAGCGGCGTCGCCCATGCGGCCGTGTTCAAGGGCTGCACCAGCATCGTGCACCGCGATGTCGACCCCGGCCGCATCTTCGCCGACATCCCGGGCCACGGCGTGACCACCGCGTTCATGGTCCCGGCGTTGCTCCAGGTGCTGCCGATCATCCCCGGAGCGTCCGATGTCGACTTCTCGTCGCTCAAGACGATCCTCTACGGCGCGTCGCCGATCACGGAGCAGGCGCTCGTCGGATCGATGGCACTGCTCAAGTGCGATCACGCACAGGTGTACGGCCTCACCGAGACGACGGGCGCCGTCACGTTCCTGAAGCCCGAAGATCACGACCCGGGTGGTGAGCGAGCCGGGCTGCTCCGCTCCGCCGGCAAGCCGGTGGTCGGCACCGAGGTGAAGATCGTCGACGAGGACGGCAACGACCTGCCCGACGGTGAGGTGGGCGAGATCTGGTCCCGGTCACATCAGAACCTGAAGGGTTACTGGAAGAACCCCGAAGCCACCGCCGCGGCGTTCCCCGAAGGTCGGGACGAGGACGGTTTCGGCTGGTTCGCCAGCGGTGACGCCGGCTACCTCAAGGACGGGTTCGTGTTCATCCACGACCGGGTCAAGGACATGATCGTCTCCGGCGGCGAGAACATCTATCCGGCCGAGATCGAGAACGCCATCATGTCCCACGATGGTGTCGCGGATGTCGCCGTCATCGGCATCCCGAACGAGCAGTGGGGTGAGTCGCCGCTCGCGCTCATCATCCCCGCCGAGGGTGCCGACCCGAGTCAGCAGGACATCATCGATCACTGCGCCGAACGCCTCGCTCGTTTCAAGCTGCCGAAGGCTGTCGAGCGGATCGACGTGATCCCGCGGAACCCCTCGGGCAAGATCCTCAAGACCGAGCTCCGCAAGCCCTACTGGGAAGGCCAGGAACGCGCGGTCAACTGACGAGGCGGCGGCCTCGGCGAGCCCATGATCGCCGCTCGGTGTCACACCCTCGGCATAGGTTGATCGTGTCGCTTCGGCT